>NZ_JBQVMV010000004.1:0-265305 GCF_052435475.1 Aliihoeflea sp. | reverse complement strand
ACGGGCTTGGCGTCCCTCGGGAATATCGATCTCACATCCGCCACCGCATCGAAAACAATACACGATGCGGCAGCAGGGAAGTTACAAGGGATAAAGGGTGGGGGTGCTGCGACCTCTCCACATTTCAGCAAATTCGCATGGAACATGGCGCGCGGGCTGGCGTTCACGAAGTGAATGGCCAGGGGGAAACGCGCGTTCATGTCGACTGAAAACAAGCCCGTCGTCCTGATCACCGGTGCAGCGGGAAATCTCGGCGGGGCGCTGGCTGATGAACTTGCGGATTCGTATAGGGTCGTCGGGCTCGACGTCGAAGGCAAGACGGCGGAGTGTCCGCTTTTCGAGGTCGATCTGACGTCGGAAGACTCGACGCGTCAGGCAATCGCCCAGGTGACCGAGGAATTTGGTGACAGCCTTGCAGCCGTCATCCATCTCGCCGCCTATTTCGATTTTTCCGGAGAGGAACATCCGCTTTATCAGAAGGTCAATATCGACGGCACGCGCCACCTGATGCGGGCGCTGCGCGATGTTTCGGTCGAGCGCTTCATCTATTCCGGCACAATGCTGGTGCACCAAGCAGGCGAAGCTGGTGAGACGATCGACGAGGAGACGCCGATCGCGCCGAAATGGGCGTACCCGAAATCGAAGGCTAAGGCGGAAGAGGTCATCCGGCAGGAGCGCGGGACGATGCCGATCCTGCTGCTGCATCTCGCCGGGCTTTACGACGAAGAGAGTTCCGTGCCGACGCTCGCGCACCAGATCGCGCGGATTTACGAGCGCGACATGAAGGCGCATCTATATTCCGGCGACGTCAAGGCGGGGCAGTCCTTCATCCATCGCGACGACATGATGGCGCTGTTCAAGCTCGCGGTCGACAAGCGCAACGCGCTGCCCGAAGAGTGCGTGATCCTCGCCGGCGAAGCCGATGCGGTGCCCTATGACGAGCTTCAGGCGCTGATCGGGCGGCTGATCCATGGCGAGGAGGAGTGGGAGACCTTTTCGGTGCCCAAGCCGATCGCCAAGATCGGCGCCTTCGCCGAGGTGAAGGCCGAGCCGCTCATTCCCGACGACATCGACAAGGGTGAAAAGCCGTTCATCCGCCCGTTCATGATCGACATGGCGGAAGACCACTACGCGCTCGACATTTCCCGGGCCAAGGAACAGCTCGACTGGGAGCCGCGCCATTCGATCCGCACGTCGCTGTCGACCATCGTCGCGAAGCTGAAGGGCGACCCGGCCGTCTGGTACGAGAAGAACGGGCTGACGCCGCCGGACTGGCTGAAGACGGCCGACGCGCGCGGCGAAGACCCCGAGGACATCCGCTCGCGGCACGAGGAGACGGTGCGCGACGAGCATGCGCGCTTCATCTGGGCGCATTTCGCCAATGCGGCGCTCGGCACGTGGATGATCTTTTCGCCGGCGACGATGGGCTATGCGGATAGCTGGCTCGGCTGGAGCGACATGGCGTCGGGCGTCGCGCTGTTCGCGCTCGGGCTGCTGTCGCTTTCGTGGCGATTGTCGATGGTGCGGTTCGCTACGGCGGCGGTCGGTCTTTGGATCTTGTTCGCGCCGCTCGTCTTCTGGACGCCTTCGGCGGCAGGCTATCTCAACGGGACGCTGGTCGGCACGCTCGTCATGGCGCTGGCGCTGTGCGTCAGGCCCGAACCGGGCGTCAGCCCGATCGCGCAGATGACCGGGCCGGACGTGCCGCCCGGCTGGACCTACAATCCGTCGAGCTGGCTGCAGCGGATGCCGATCATCCTGCTCGCCTTCGTCGGGCTCTATTTCTCGCGCTATCTCGCCGCCTACCAACTCGGCCATATCGACGCGGCGTGGGACCCGTTCTTCGGCGGGACGCGCGAGGGGCTGAACGGCAGCGAGGACGTCGTCACCTCGACCGTATCGGAAGCGTTCCCGATCCCCGATGCGGGCATGGGCGCGGCGGTCTATTTGATCGAGATCGTCATCGGGCTCGTTGGCTCGCAGCGACGCTGGCGCACGATGCCCTGGGTGACGATCGCCTTCGGCATATTGATCGTGCCGCTCGGCATCGTCTCGATCGGCTTCATCATCATCCAGCCGATCGTCATCGGCACGTTCTGCACGCTGTGCCTGATCGGCGCGGCGGCGATGCTCCTGCAGATTCCCTATTCGCTCGACGAACTCGTCGCGACGTCGGAGTTCCTCTACCGCAAGTGGAAGAAGGGCGAACCGGTCATCCGCATCTTCTTCACCGGCGATACGGACGAAGGCGAGGCGAAGCCTGCCGGGCGACGCACGTTCGAACTGGCGCCGAACGAGGTCGTCTCGTCGTTCTTCGGCGGCGGGATGGGCTTTCCGTGGACGCTGGGCCTGTCGATGCTGGTTGCGCTGTGGCTGATGTTCACGCCGCTGACGCTTGGCTCGGAAGGCGGCATGGCGAACGTGAACCATGTGATCGGCGCGCTGGCACTGACCTTCGCGGTGATCGCACTGGCGGAAACGGGGCGGCCGGCGCGCTACGTCAATGTCGCTCTCGGCGCGATCCTGATCGGTTCGCTGATCTTCGTCGAGGCGAGCGGGGCGGAGATCGCGTCGGCAATCGTTGCCGGGCTGCTGCTGGTCGCGCTCGCCTTGCCGAGGGGAAAGATCACGCGGCGCTGGGGGCTTTATCAGAAGCTGATCGTCTGAGGGCGGCTGTCGCCGGCCGGGAAATTCGATACAGTGAAGCGGTGGGACGACCGGGGAGACCAGATTGCAACCGACGCAGATACCCTATTGCGGGCCGGCGCCGTTGCCCGCCGACCTCTGGTCGAGCTGGAATTTCGACCAGCTGCTGATCGCCGTCTTCGCGGTGATGGCTGCGGGCGCGCTCGCCATGTCGCGCAAGAGCGCGGCCGAGGCGGCACGGTCGCCTTATGGCATGCTCGCCCTGCTGGTTCTGCTGATCGCCTTCGTTTCGCCGATCTGTGCGCTCGCTTCGGCGCTGTTTTCCGCCCGCATCGTCCACCACCTCCTGCTCGTCGCGGCCGCAGCTCCCCTGTTGGCGCTGGCTCTGCCGACGCGGTTCGCGCGGCTGCCGCTTTCGGCGACATTCCTTGCGCATACGCTCGTGATGTGGGTCTGGCATGCGCCGATCCCCTATCAATGGGCGCTGTCTTCCGTGCCCGTCTACTGGCTGATGGAAGTGTCGCTGTTCTTCTCGGCCTTCGCGATGTGGCAGGGGATTCTTGCAGCACGAGCCGGACCAGCGCTCTCCGCCCTGCTCGGCTCGATCGTGCAGATGGGCATGCTCGGCGCGCTTTTGACGTTCGCGACGCGGCCGCTCTATGAGGCGCATGCGACGACCACCCTGCCCTACGGGCTGACGCCGCTCGGCGACCAGCAGCTTGCCGGGCTCATGATGTGGGTGCCGGCAGCTCTTCCCTATCTGGCGGTGGCGCTCGTCATCGCGTGGCAGCTCTTCGGGCGCGCCGAGCCGTTCAGCTCGCCGAAGACGCGCTGATGGTCTGGCTGAAATTCGTCCATCTGGCCGCGATCTCGATCTGGTGTGCCGGGCTGATCTGCCTGCCCGGGCTCTACGCGCAGCGCCACACCGTCGAGAACGACGATGCGCTCTACCGCCTGCAGGGACTGGTGCGCTTCGCCTATGTGTCGCTGATCTCGCCGGCGGCCTTCGTCGCGGTCGCTTCCGGCATCGCCCTCATCTTCCTGCAATCGACCTTCGTCGAATGGTTCTCGCTGAAGATGGCGTTCGTCGGGGTGCTGGTCGTGATCCACATCCTGACCGGGCTCGTCATCATCCGCCTGTTCGAAAAGGGCGAGATGTACCCGGCCTGGCGGTTCGTCGCCGTCACCATCGTCACGACGCTGGTCGTTTTCGCCATCCTTGCCGTCGTTCTGGCAAAGCCGCCGCTTCACTTCGACTGGGTGCCCGCCGAATGGATGCGCCCGGGCGCGCTGCGCGACATCGTCGGCGACTTCATTCCCTGGCTGTCACGATGAGGCCGACACCGTGATCGAAAACCAGTTTCCCGCCATGCCAGCCGGCGAGCCCGGTGAAGAAGGCCGCGAGTGCCGAAAGCAGGATGCCGTGCGGCAGGATCGCGCCTTCATCGACCAGCCGAAGGCCCCAGTTCGTGCCGGCGATGGCGATGAGCGTCATCGCGGCGACCGCGTGTGTCCAGCTTGCCACGCGCATGCGGATGCCGGCGACGAGCAGGAGTTCGAGCGTGCCGACGATGCCGGCGGCAATGCCGGTGAAGAAGGCGAATCCGGCCGCCCAGATGCCGACGCGCACCCAGAACGGATCACCCGTCCACCAGTAGAACACGTCGCAGCCCAGAACGCCGAAGACGAGTGCGATGGGGAAGTGAACGCTCATCGCGTGGATCGGATGGCCGGCAATGGCGACGGTAGAGGTAATCTCCTCCTCGACCACTTCCTCGATGACGGGATTGCCCCGGTCGCGCGTCTCGTTCATGCCCAGCCCTCGGTTTCATCCCCAACGGAGACGACCCTGCCCCGTTCCGCACAGACCGATTCTAGCGCGCGGCGACGCGCTGTCGAGTGGCGCCTTGCAGTGCTTGCGCCCCTGCCGCTTCTGGCCGCTTGTTCCGGGCCGCTTTCGACGCTCGATCCGGCCGGGCCGGCGGCGAATGCGGTGGCGACGCTCTGGTGGATCATGTTCTGGGGCGCGGCGGCACTCTTCGTGATGGTCGGGGCGCTTTATGCGCTCGCCTGGTATCGGCCGGCGCTGCTCGCACGCTTTTCGGTCAGCCAGTGGCTCGTCGGCGGGGGGCTGGTGATGCCGAGCGTCGTCCTCGTCGGGCTCGTCGCCGCCGCGTTCGTGCTCGGCGAACGCATGATCCCGCGGCCGCTGGAGGACCCGCCGCTGAGAGTCTACGCCCAGGCCTACCAGTGGGACTGGCGCTTCGGCTATGACGACAGCGATGCGACGACGAGCGAACTCCACATTCCGGCCGGGCAACCCGTCGATGTCGTGGTGACGACGCAAGACGTCATCCACTCCTTCTGGGTGCCGCGCCTTGCCGGCAAGATCGACGCCATACCCGGCCACGAGAACGTGCTGCGGATCGAGGCCGACCGGCCGGGAAGCTATCGCGGCATCTGCGCGGAATTTTGCGGCAACGGGCACACGACCATGCGTTTTACCGTCGTCGCGCACGCGGCCGAAGACTACGACAATGCGCGCGAGACCGCGCTTGCGGAGGCCGGCCGATGAGCGAGACGCGCAAGACCGACGCCGTGCGGCTGCACCGCGAACTCGACGAAATCTGGCACACGCCGCGCGGGCTGCAGCGGCTCGCCGCCGTCAACCACACGATCCTCGGCCGCCGGTTCATCATCGCCGCCTTCGTGTTCTTCTCCATCGGCGGCATATTGTCGATGCTGATCCGGGCGCAACTGGCGACGCCGAACACGGCCTTCGTCGGGCCCGAGGTCTACAACCAGATCTTCACCATGCACGGCACGGTGATGATGTTCCTGTTCGCGATCCCGATGTTCGAGGGGTTCGCGATCTATCTCCTGCCCAAGCTTCTCGGCGCGCGCGACCTCGCCTTCCCGCGGCTGACCGCGCTCGGCTTCTACTGCTACATTTTCGGCGGCTCGATCCTGATCGTCGCCATGCTTGCCGGCGTGGCGCCGGATTCGGGCTGGTTCATGTACACGCCGCTGTCGTCGTCGACCTACACGCCGGGCATCAATGCCGATGTCTGGCTGCTCGGGATCACCTTCGTCGAGATTTCGGCCATCGCGGCAGCGGTCGAGATCACCGTCACGATCCTGAAGATGCGCGCGCCGGGCATGTCGCTCGACCGGATGCCGATCTTCGCCTGGTATCTGCTGGTGACCGCCGGGATGATGCTGATTGGCTTTCCGCCGCTGATCCTCGGCTCGATCCTGCTCGAACTCGAGCGCGCTTTCGACCTGCCTTTCTTCGACCCGACGCGGGGCGGGGATTCGCTTTTGTGGCAGCATCTGTTCTGGCTGTTCGGACACCCTGAGGTCTACATCATCTTCCTGCCGGCAGCGGGTGCGGTCTCGACCATCATCCCGGTCTTCGCGCGGCGTGAACTGATGGGCTACCGGGCCGTGATCGTCGCGATCGTCGCCGTGGCGTTCCTCTCATTCGGGCTGTGGGTGCACCACATGTTCACCGTCGGCATCCCGCATCTGGCGCTGGCTTTCTTCTCGGCGGCGAGCGCGCTGGTGGCGATACCGACCGCGGTTCAGATCTTCGCGTGGCTGGCGACGCTGGCGCATGGCAGGCCGCGCTTCGACGTTCCGATGCTCTATATCTTCGGCTTCCTGTTCGTCTTCGTGCTGGGCGGTTTGACCGGGGTGATGCTGGCTATGGTGCCGTTCAACTGGCAGGTCCACGACAGCTATTTCGTCGTCGCACATCTGCACTACGTACTCGTCGGCGGGTTCGTCTTTCCGATGCTGGCGGCCGCCTATTACTGGCTGCCGCACGTGACCGGGCGGCTGACGATGCACAAGATCTCGGTGCCGGCCTTCTGGCTGATCTTCGTCGGCTTCAACATGACCTTCTTCATGATGCACCTGACGGGCCTGCGCGGGATGCCGCGGCGGGTTCACACCTATCCGTCGGGCGTCGGCTGGGACTGGCTGAACCTCTTGTCCTCGATCGGCGGCTTCATCCTGACGATGGGCTTCGCGCTGATCCTGGTCGACATCATCCTGCAATTTCGCTTCGGCAAGCCGTATCGGCGCAACCCATGGGGCGCGCGGACGCTGGAATGGGCACAGCCGAACCCGCCGCCGAGCTACAATTTCGCCTCGCTGCCGCTGGTCGACCGACGGGCGGACACGCTCGACCCGCACGCGATCGGCAACGATCTTGCGGCCGGCAAAGGCTATCTCGGCTTTGCGCGCAACGGCTGGCAGGAGACGCTGGGCGTCGACATGACGACGGGCCGGCCGGACCAGACGATCGTGCTGCCGAACCGGACTTTCCTGCCGCTCTATACGGCGATCGCCATCGGCCTTTTCGTGCTGTGCCTTTTGTTCAAGTTCTACTGGCTGTCGCTCGTCCCGTTGGCGGTGACGCTCGTGCTCTGCCTTGCCTGGACCAACGTGACGGGGCTGCGCCACGACCATGGCGAACTCGACATCGGCAACGGCATCAGTGTGCCACCGCATTACGAGGCAGATGGTCCGCCTTCCTGGTGGGGGATGGTGTTCCTGCTCGCCTGCAACGGGACGCTCTATGCCTCGCTGATCTTCGCGGTGTTCTTCCTCTGGCTCGTTGCGCCGGGCTGGCCGCCGGCCGAACTGGTCGAGACGGGCCTGATCCTGCCGCTGATGACCGTGATCGCCGTCGTCGGAGCGGCGCTGCTCTCGCGCATGGCGGTGGCGGCCAATGCCGGAGGGGGCGGGGCGCTGCCTTTGCTCTTGTGTGCCGCCGGCGCGCATGTCGTCACGGTCGGGCTGCTGCTCTACCTCATCAACACGGCGCTGCCCGAGCCGACCAGCCATGCCTATGCGGCGACCGCGTTCGTGACGCTCGCCTATACGGCGATCCATTCGGCGCTCGGCATCGTCTTCGCGCTTTACGGCGCATGGCGGATCATGAACGGATTCGTTTCCGCGCGGCGCAGCCTCGACTTGAGGATCGGCAAGCTGTGGCACGATTATACGGCGCTGACGGGGGTCGCGGGCATCGCGCTCATTCTCGTCATGCCGCTCATCGTCGCTATCCAGGGAGGCGGGCAATGATCGTTTCGGAACGTGTGCCTGCGAGCCGGATCATGTGGCTGCTTGCCGGCTTCATCGTCTGGTCGGCGGCGTTCGTCGCGCTTTATTCGATGCTCTCGATCGGCTGCGCGTTCGGCTGGGACGAGGCCTTTCTCGGCCCGATTTCGGTCCAGCGAGCGGTGCTGGTCGGGCTGCTCGTCATCTCGCTCATCGCAGGATGGTGGGTTGTGCGGATCGCGGCGGAGCGGCGGCGGGCGGCGGGCGGAACGGGCCTCGTCCTTCGCCCCTTCATCGAGACGGCGGCGTGGATGGCGGCATGGGCCGCCCTGGCATCGACGCTGTTCTCGCTGGGGCCGGTTCTTTTCCTCACCGCCTGCCATTGAGCGGGTTGCTATCAAAACTTCACATTTGTTAGCTCTGCTGCGCAAACGCGCCCATTCGGGCAGTCGCCCTGTCCCAACCAACGGAACCCGAGATGGATGATGTGAGAGCGAACCTCGCTCACCCTTCGCCCGCGCAAACCGACCTTCCGGATGCCGACTGGTGGCGCGGCGCGGTGATCTACCAGATTTATCCGCGCTCGTTTCAGGATTCGAACGGCGACGGGATCGGCGACCTTGCCGGCATCGTGCGCCGCCTGCCGCATGTCGCCTCGCTCGGCGTCGACGCGATCTGGATTTCGCCGTTCTTCAAGTCGCCGATGCGCGATTTCGGCTACGACATCTCGGACTATCGCGACGTCGACCCGATGTTCGGCACGCTCGACGATTTCGACGCACTGATCGCCGAGGCGCACCGGCTGGGCATGAGGGTGATGATCGACCTCGTCATGTCGCACACCGCGCTTGAGCACCCCTGGTTTCTGGAAAGCCGGGTCAACAAGACCAACCCCAAGGCGGACTGGTTCGTCTGGGCCGACCCGAAGCCGGACGGCACGCCGCCGAACAATTGGCTGTCGATGTTCGGCGGTTCGGCCTGGCAGTTCGACTCGCCGCGGCGGCAGTACTATTTGCACAATTTCCTCGCCGAGCAGCCGGATTTGAACTTCCACAACCCGGAAGTGCAGGAGGAACTGCTCGACATCGTGCGGTTCTGGCTGGAGCGCGGCGTCGATGGTTTCCGGCTCGATGTCATCAACTTCTACTTCCACTCCAAGGGGCTGGAGGACAATCCGCCGCTGCACGAGGATCATCGCAACGATTCCATCGCGCCGTCGGTGAACCCCTACAACTACCAGGACCATCTCTACGACAAGAGCCAGCCGGAGAACCTCGACTTCCTGCGGCGGTTCCGGGCGCTGCTGGACGAATATCCGGGGACGACCGCGGTGGGCGAAGTGGGGGATGCGCAGCGCGGGCTCGACATCGTCGCGGCCTATACGGCGGGCAACGAGCGCGTGCACATGTGCTACGCTTTCGACTTCCTGCAGCCGATGAAGATCACCGCGCCGAACGTGCGGCGCGTGCTGGAGGAGTTCGAGACAGTGGCGCGGACCGGCTGGTCGTGCTGGGCGTTTTCGAACCATGACGTGACGCGGCACGCCTCGCGCTGGGGCGAAGGCGAGGCCGATCCGGTCGCCTACAACAAGATCGTCTCGGCGCTCCTATTCTCGCTGCGCGGCTCGGTCTGCCTCTATCAGGGCGAGGAACTCGGCCTTCCCGAATCCGAACTCGCGTTCGAGGACCTACGCGACCCCTATGGCATCCGCTTCTGGCCCGAATATCGCGGCCGCGACGGCTGCCGGACGCCGATGGTCTGGGAAGAAGGCGACCATGCGTCCGGGTTCTCGGAAGCCGTGCCGTGGCTGCCGGTCTCACCCGCGCATGGGCCGCTGTCGGTCTCGGCGCAGGTCGGGCGGCCGGATTCGGTGCTGGAGCACTATCGCCGGTTTCTGGCGTTCCGTCGCCAGCACAAGGCGCTGGTGAAGGGGTCGATCACTTTTCTCGTCGCGGAAGGGGATGCGCTGGTGTTCGAGCGGCGCGACGCGGAAGAGCGGATGCTGTGCGCATTCAATCTCGGTTCGGGCTGGGTGTCGTTGGCGGTGGAGGATTTGAGGCTTTCCGTGCTCGATGAGCATGGGTTCGCCGGGGATTACGAGAGAGGCGAGATCAGGCTTGGGCCTTATGGGGCGTTTTTTGCGTTGATCGAGTCTTAGTGGGGACCCCCACCCTTTATCCCTCCCCACAAGGGGGAGGGAGTTCGCCAGCGTTGCGCCCGACTTGCTTGATGTCGCACTGAAGGATCAACTCGATGGTCACGTCTCCCTCTCCCTTGTGGGAGGGATAGAGGGTGGGGGTCCTCTTCGGAAAACCCTCTTTCAGCCCAACGACGATCGCCACGCCCCGGCGTCCCGCACCTGCGACCACGCAAACGCCATGACGAAGACCGTCGACATGACCAGCACAATCGTCGGAGCCGGGGCGGAGTCGATGAAGAAGGAGAGGTAGATGCCGGTCGCGGCGGAGAGGACGGCGATGATGGCGCTGGCGACGACCATCGAGCGGAACGTGCGCGTCAAGAGAAACGCGGTCGCACCCGGCGCGATGAGGAAGGCGATGGCGAGGATGATGCCGACTGCTTGGAGGCCGCCGACGATGGTGAGCGAGAGCATCGTCAGGAGGCCGTAATGCAGGAGACGGACCTTGAGGCCGACCGTGCGGGCGTGTCCGGGGTCGAAGGAGAACAGCATCAGATCGCGGCCGAAGATCACCAGCGCGAGGACGGTCGCACCTGCGATGGCGCCGGTTTCGGCGATGTCGCGCCAGGTGGTGCCGAGGACGTCGCCGAAGAGGATGTGGTTCAGGTGGACGCTCGTCTCGACCGCGACGAACATGACGAGGCCGAGGCCGAACATGCCGGAGAACACGACTCCCATGGCAGTGTCTTCCTTGATGCGCGAATTGTCCTTCAGGAAGCCGGTGGCGATGGCGCAGAAGAGGCCGGCGGCGAAGGCGCCGAGGGCCAGCGGCAGGCCGGCGATGTAGGCGAGCACGATGCCCGGCAGGACGGCATGGCTGATGGCGTCGCCCATCAGCGACCAGCCCTTGAGCACGAGATAGGGCGATAGAAGGCCCATCGGCAGGGCGACGAGCACCGCGATCAGCATCGCCTGAACCATGAAGGGGAACTGGAACGGCATCAGGAGCGTGTCGATCATCGCGCCGCCTCGCGTTCGATACGCGCGGCGTGGCGACCGGCGACGAGGCCGTGTTTCGGCGCGAACAGGAAGGCGGCGATGAAGACGAGCATCTGGAGGACGACGATGACGCCGCCCGTCGCGCCATCGAGATGGAAGCTCGCATAGGCGCCGACGAAGCTCGTCAGCGAGCCTATGGCGACGGCGATGACGATGAGGCGCGGGAAGCGGTCGGTCAGGAGGTAGGCGGTCGCGCCCGGCGTCACGACCATGGCGATGACGAGGAAGGCGCCGACCGTCTGGAGCGCGGCGACCGTGGAGGCGGCGAGCAGCGTGAAAAACACTGTTTTCAGCACGTTCGGGCGCAAGCCGATCGAGCGGGCGTGGTTCTCATCGAAGAAGACGACCATCAGGTCGCGCCATTTGGCGATGAGGATCGCGAGCGAGATGCCGGAGATGAGGACGAGTTGGAGCGTGTCGGCCGGGGTTATGGCGAGGATGTTGCCGAGGACGATGGTCTGGATCGAGACCGAGGCCGGCGACAGCGAAATCATGAAGAGGCCGAGGCCGAAGAAGGAGGTGAAGATGAGCCCGATCACCGCGTCCTGCCTGAGCTTGGTCTGAGCCGAGAGGAACAGCATGGCGCCGGCGGCGAGCCCGCCCGACAGGAACGCGCCCGCCGCAAAGGGCAGGCCGAGCATGTAGGCGCCGGCGACGCCCGGAACGATGGCATGGGAGAGCGCGTCGCCGATGAGCGACCAGCCTTTCAGCATGAGATAGGCCGAGAGAAAGGCGCAGGTGCCGCCGACCAGCGCGCTCACCCACATCGCATTGAAGATGTAGGAATAGGTGAAGGGCTCGAAGATGGCCTCGATCATTCGCCCTGCCCGCGCATCTTCTTCGCCTCGTCGCCGTAGAGCACGAAGGGGCGCTCGTCGTCGGTGAGGACGGTCACGCTGCGCGCGTCGGCATCGTCGTGTAGGTCCGAGCCGCCGAGCGTGAAATGACGCAGCACGCCGCCGAAAGCCTTTTGCAGATTCTCGTGGGTGAAGACCTCCTCGGTCGGGCCGGCGGCGAGGACGGTCTTGTTCAGGAGCACCGCGCGGTCGCAGAATTCGGGCACGGAGCCGAGATTGTGGGTCGAGACCAGCATGATGCGGCCCTCGGCACGCAATTCCTGCAGGAGCTTGATGATCGCTTCCTCGGTAGTGACGTCGACGCCGGTGAAGGGCTCGTCGAGCAGGATGACCTGGCCCTCCTGCGCCAGCGCGCGGGCGAGGAAGACGCGCTTCTTCTGGCCGCCGGAGAGTTCGCCGATCTGGCGCTTGCGGTAGGACGACATGCCGACGCGCGCGAGCGCGGCGTCGACCATGCGCCGGTCTTCGCTAGAGGCGATGCGCAGGAAGCCCATATGGCCGTAGCGGCCCATCATGACGACGTCCTCGACGAGGACGGGGAAGTTCCAGTCGACCTCCTCGGCCTGCGGGACATAGGCGACGATGTTGCGCTTGAGCGCACGGCCGGCCGGCTCGCCCATGATGGTGACGCTGCCAGGCCCGGATGGGACGAAGCCCATGATGGCCTTGAAGAGCGTCGACTTGCCGGAGCCGTTGACACCGACCAGCGCGGTGATGGTGCCGCGCGGGATGGCGAAGGACGCGTCGCGCAGGGCCGTCTGGCCGTTGCGGTAGGTGACCGTCACGCCGGAGACTGTGAGCCCGTCCGGTGCGGCGGCGACGGGTTTTCGGCCTTCGACGTTCATTCCGACAAGCCCTCGACGATGGTTTCGGTGGTGACGCGCAGCAGGTCGAGATAGGTCGGCACCGGGCCCCCCTCCTCCGACAGGGAATCGACATAGAGGACGCCGCCATAGGCCGCGCCGGTTTCTCGCGCGACCTGCTCGGCCGGGGCGGACGAGACGGTGCTTTCGGAGAAGATCGCGGGGATGGAATTTTCGCGCATCGCATCGATGACGCGGCGCATCTGCTGTGGCGTTCCCTGGGCGTCCGCGTTGATCGGCCAGAGATAGAGCTCCTTCAGGCCGAGATCGCGGGCGAGATAGGAAAACGCGCCCTCGCTGGTGACGAGCCAGCGGCGTTCCTCGGGGATTTCGGCCAGCGCCTCGCGCATCGGTGCGACCATGGCATCGATCTTTGCCTTGTAGTCCTCGGCATTCGCTTCGTAGGTCGCGGCATTGTCCGGATCGTGCTCGGAAAAGGCGGCGGCGATGTTGTCGATGTAGATCAGAGCGGCGTCGTGCGACATCCAGGCATGAGGGTTGGGCTGGCCCTCGTAGGGGCCCTCGCCGATGCCCAACGGCTCGATGCCGTCGGTCACGACCGCGCTGGGGACGTCGGACAGGTTTGCGAAGAAGCGCTCGAACCAGAGCTCGAGATTAAGGCCGTTCCAGAGGATGAGGTCGGCGTCCTGCGCGCGGACGAGATCGCGCGGCGTCGGCTGGTATTCGTGGATCTCGGCGCCGGGGCGGGTGATCGATTCCACGATGGCGGCATCGCCAGCGACGTTGCGCGCCATGTCTGCGATGACGGTGAAGGTCGTCACGACCTTGAACTGGTCGTCCTGCGCTTGTGCGGGGGCCGCAGCGACGACGAGGCCGACGGCAAGGACGAGGCGGCGCAGGAGGGTCATAAGAGACTCCGAGAGATTGCTTTGGGTCATACGTAGCGTCAGCAGGCTCGGACGTCAATGCAATTGCAAATCGTTTGCAACTGAAATGTTTAGTTGCGAACCCGTCTTTGCATCGCATTCCCAACTGACGCATAATTGACGGCATGAACCAGACGACCCCGATCCGACCCGATTATGAAGGCGAACTGCGCAAGGCGGGGGTGCGGATCACGCGGCCGCGCAAGGTGATCCTGTCGATCCTGGCGGATGCGGGCGACCACCCGGACGCGCTGGAGATCTTCAAGCGCGCGGTGGAGATCGATTCGGGGATTTCGCTGTCGACGGTCTACCGAACGATGAAGCTGCTCGAAGGCGTCGGCGCGATCCATCGGCATGCGTTCGAGGGCGGGCCGTCACGCTTCGAGCCGGCGGGGGTGGAGCATCACGACCACCTGATCGACCTCGATACGGGCGACGTGATCGAATTCCACTCCGAGCGGATCGAGGAATTGCAGCAGGAGATCGCGCGCGAACTCGGCTACGACATCGTGCACCACCGGCTGGAGCTTTATGGGCGCAGGCGGCGGGGGAAGGTTTCGCGGGGCGGGTGAATATTTTTCGGCGTCACGGAATGGGTCCCGGATAGCCGCCTTTCGCTTCGCTCAATGCGGCTTCCGGGATGACGCCGACGTCTTCGATCAAGCCGCCAGGCAGGTGGCGCAGGTGCCGCGGATTTCGATGGCGGTCTTGGAGGGCTTGAAGCCGTGGTCGCGCGACCAGTCGCCGAGGCGGGACTGGACGGTGGCGTCGGAAAATTCTTCGACCTGACCGCATTTCTCGCAGATCGCGAAGGCGATGCTGCCGTGGCCGTGGCAATGCGGGTGGGCGCAGGCGACGAAGGCGTTGATCGATTCAAGCCGGTGGACGAGGCCGTAGTCGAGAAGCTTCTCGAGTGCGCGGTAGACCTGCAGGGGCGCGCGGAAGCCGCGGTCGCGGAGGCGATCGAGGATCGTGTAAGCGGAAAGCGGGCCATCGGCTGCCGACAGCGCGCCGAGCACCATTTCCTGGTTCTTGGTCAGGTCGTGCGTGGTCATTGCAGGGCTCCCGCCGGACGCCGGGTGAAGGAGAAGAGGCTTAGCAGGAAAAGAACCAGCGCGGCCACCACGATCGATGGCCCCGATGGCGTGTCGAAGTGGAGCGAGCCGTAGAGACCACCGACGACCGCGACGACGCCGATGAGCGAGGCGAGGACCGCCATCTGCTCAGGCGTCGTGGAAAAGCGCCGCGCGGTCGCGGCGGGAATGATGAGCAGTGAGGTGATGAGCAGGATGCCGACGACCTTCATCGCGATCGCAATGACGAGCGCCATCAGGAGCATGAAGACGAAGCGCGAACGCTCGGGCGCCATGCCTTCGGCCTCGGCCAGTTCCTCGTTGACGGTGGCGGCTAGAAGCGGCTTCCAGAGCCACGCCATGAGGCCCAGAATGATCGCGCCGCCGCCATAGACGAGCGCGATGTCGGTGCGCGAAACGGCAAGGATGTCGCCGAAGAGGAAGCCCATCAAATCGACGCGGACCCAGCTCATGAAGGCCACCATGACGAGGCCGAGCGCGAGCGTGGAATGCGACAGGATGCCCAGCAGCGCGTCGGTGGACAGCGCGCCGCGCCGTTGCAGCAGCAGGAGCGCGACGGAGACCAGCGAGGCGACGAGGAAGACGCCCGCCATCAGGTTGATCTGGAACAGGAAGGCGAGCGCGACGCCGAGCAGCGCCGAATGGGCCATCGTATCGCCGAAATAGGCCATGCGCCGCCAGACGATGAAGCAGCCGAGCGGGCCGACCGTGAGCGCAAGCCCGATGCCGGCGACGAGTGCACGGGTGAAGAAGCCGTCAAGCATGGGGGTGGCCGTGATGATGGTCGTGGGCGTGATCGTGATGGCCGTCGGACGGGTGGCAGTGATCCGTCACTGTGCCGTCCTCGTGCTGGACGCGGCCGTCCGCCAGATGGGTGTGGTCGTGCCGGTGACGGTAGATCGCCAATGTCTCGGCGGCGCGCGCGCCGAAGAGCCTCAGATATTCCGGGCTCGCGACGACGTTCTGCGGCGTGCCGCGGCAGCAGACATGGCCGTTGAGGCAGATGACCGTGTCCGTGTCGGCCATGACGACGTGCAGATCATGCGAGATAAGGAGGATGCCGCATCCCGTGCGGTTGCGGATGTTCCGGATCAGCTCGTAAAGCGCCACTTCGCCGGTGAAATCGACGCCCTGGACGGGCTCGTCGAGGACCAGGAGATCGGGCTTGCGCACCATGGCGCGGGCGAGCAGGGCGCGCTGGAACTCGCCGCCGGATAGAGCCTGCACTTCGGCGCCGGCGAGATGGGCAACGCCTGTCGCCTCCAGCGCCTCGGCGATCTCGGATGGCGAGGGCGTGCCAGTGAGCTTCATCAGGCGCTCGACCGTCAGGGGAAGCGTCCAGTCGATGGCGAGTTTTTGCGGCACGTAGCCGACCCTGAGGTCGGGCCTGCGCGTGACCGTCCCCTCCTGCGGCTTCATGAGGCCGATCGCGGTCTTCGCGGTCGTGCTTTTGCCGGAACCGTTGGGGCCGATCAGGGTGACGATCTCGCCGGGGCGGATGTCCATGTCGACGCCGCGCACCAGCCAGCGCCCGGCGCGCTGGACGCCGGCGCCGGCCAGCCGCACGAGCGGCTCGCTCGTCCTGTCGATCGTGTTCAGCATGGGATCGTGTTCGGCATTCGTTTCGAAACGGGTTGCCAGGCCGGTATATCGCACGTTATAGCGTAACGCAATGAATGTAATATCGTAACATCTGCGGAGACCCTGATGACGAGATTTCAAGCCACGCTTCTGGCCGGAACGGCCCTCGCCGCCTGCCCGGCCGGACCGGCAAGCGCATTCGATGGCGTGGTGGCCTCGATCAAGCCGGTGCATTCGCTGGTTGCGGCGGTGATGGGCGATGTCGGCGAGCCGTCCTTGCTCGTCTCCGGCGCGGGATCGCCGCACACCTATTCGATGCGCCCCTCGGAGGCGCAGATGCTCGAAAGCGCGTCCGTGATCTTCTGGGTCGGGCACGACCTCGAAATGTTCCTCGACGGCCCGCTCGAAACGCTCGCAGGCAATGCGACGGTCGTCGAGCTTGGCGAGGCGGACGGGCTGACGCGGCTTTCCTATCGCGAGGGCGGCCCATTCGAGAACCACGAACATGACCACGAGGCCAGTGCTGCAGCAGACGACACCGGCGACGAGCACGCGCACGAACATGAAGAGGCGTCGGACGAGGACGATCATTCGCACGACCATGCGCATGATCATGACGACGACAGCCATGCGGACGCGGATGCCGAGGCCGGACACGATCACGCGCACGACCACGAAGCAGAGCATGACGGCGACGCGCATGGCGCCCACGACATGCATTTCTGGCTCGACCCGGAGAACGCCAAGATCATGGTGCGCGGGATCGAAACCGCGTTGAGCGCCGCCGACCCGGACAATGCGGGAGCCTATGCAACGAACGCTGCCGCCACGACCGAACGGCTCGACGCGCTGCTCTCCGAAACGCAGGATGCCGTCGACGTCATCGATAATCGCGGCTTCGTCGTCTTCCACGACGCTTACCAGTATTACGAGAACCGGTTCGGCATCGAGGCGGCCGGGTCCATCACCGTCAGCCCGGACGTGATGCCCGGGGCGCAGCGACTGACCGAGATCAAGGCGCGCGTAGAAGAACTCGGCGCGGCCTGCGTCTTCTCAGAACCGCAGTTCGAACCGCGCCTCGTCTCCGTCATCACCGAAGGAACCGAGGCGAAGGCCGGTGTTCTCGATCCGCTGGGGGCCGACATCGAAGACGGGCCCGAGCTCTATTTCGAGCTGATCGGCAACCTCACCACCTCCCTGACGACCTGTCTTAGCGAAGGCTGAGGCAGACGTCCCTGCGCGTGGGGGCGGACCGATGGCCCGCCCCCTTTTTTGCCCATTGATGTTATGTTATAACAAGGAGCCTTCATGGCGCACGATCCCCGCCTTCCCGTCACCGTACTTTCCGGCTTCCTCGGTGCCGGCAAGACGACGCTCCTGAACCATGTCCTCAACAATCGCGAGGGCAGACGCGTCGCCGTCATCGTCAACGACATGAGCGAGGTGAACATCGACGCGGCTTTGGTGCGTGACGGCGGATCGGACCTTTCGCGCACCGAGGAAAAGCTGGTCGAGATGACCAATGGCTGCATCTGCTGCACCCTTCGCGACGACCTTCTGGCCGAGGTCGGCCGGCTGGCAGCCGAAGGTCGCTTCGATTACCTGCTGATCGAATCGACCGGAATCTCCGAGCCGCTTCCAGTCGCCGCCACATTCGAATTCCGTGACGAGGCCGGAAAGAGCCTCTCAGACATCGCCAGGCTTGACACGATGGTGACCGTGGTCGACGCGGCCAATCTCCTGAAGGACTATTCGTCGGCCGACTTCCTGCGCGACCGGGGCGAGACGGCGGGCGACGGCGACGAACGGGCGCTGGTCGACCTTCTGGTCGAGCAGATCGAGTTCGCCGACACGATCGTTCTCAACAAGGTCGGCAGCGCACGGGCGGGCGAACGCGACATGGCGCGCAGCATCATCCGCGCGCTGAACCCGGACGCACATGTGATCGAAACGGATTTCGGCCGTGTCAACCTTGGCGACATCCTCGATACCGGACGGTTTGACTTCGCCAAGGCCGAAACGCATCCGCTGTGGTTCAAGGAACTTAACGGCTTTGCCGACCATGTGCCGGAGACGGAGGAATATGGCGTGCGCTCCTTCGTCTATCGGGCCCGGCGACCCTTCCAGCCGGCGAAGCTGCAGGCATTCGTCAACCGGGAGTGGCCGGGCGTGATCCGCGCCAAGGGGTTTTTCTGGCTCGCGACGCGGCCGGATTTCGTCGGCGAAATCAGCCAGGCCGGAGCGTTGGTGCGCACGCAGAAGCGTGGCTGGTGGTGGGCCGCGGTGCCAAAAGCGCGCTGGCCGCAGGACCCGGAATGGCATGCGGCGATGGCGGACTATCTCGACCCCGTCTGGGGCGACCGCCGGCAGGAGATCGTCTTCATCGGCACGCACCCGATGAACGAGGTGCGCATCCGGGCCGAACTCGACGCGTGTCTGGTCGATGCGCCGATCTTCATGCCGGATCTGTGGAAGGGCCTGCCCGATCCGTTTCCAAGCTGGACGCGGCCGGCGGCTTGACGGCCGGTCGACAAGATAATCTCAAACGCAATACTGGAGCACAGGCATGAAACGAACCGCCCCCAAACGGGCCGCAGGGACGGCAGCGATCGCAGCGATGTTGGCCGCAACGTCAGCGGCGACGGCCGCCGACTTTGCCGAGAGCCAAGCCGAGCCGGCCGCCTATCCCTATGTCGAAGGGGCCGGCGAGATCACGATCGGCGATGATTTCGTCGTCTCGTCCGACGATCCGGCCGGCGAGGTCAACGACCTCTTCTTCGAGGGCGAGCTTGGGCTGAAAGTGTTCCTGACGCCGCTGGCAGCGATCAATTTCGGGATCACCGCCGAGTCCGTCGAGGACCCGGCGCCGTTCGAAGATCGCGCGTTCGGCGACATCGGGCTTTATGTCGATACGCTCAATCTCGAGCTTTCGAACGGCACGACGACATTTCTGGCGGGCAAGTTCGGACCCGGCTTCGGCACGGCGTGGGACGTGACGCCCGGCGTCTACGGAACGGATTTTGCCGAGGACTATGAACTTTCCGAACAACTCGGCTTCGGGCTTTTGCATGCGTTCGCGACGGGGTTCGGCACACACACGCTCGGCGCGAACGTGTTCACCGCCGACACTTCGGTCCTGTCGGAATCGGCCTTCACCAATCGCGGGCGATTGTCCCGCTTCGACGGGGGTGCGGGGAATACGGGCCGGCTCGACAATTTTTCGATCACGTTTGACGGCTCCGACATGCCGGGGCTTGACGGCGTTTCCTACCATCTGGGCTATCGCCACTTGAGCGCCGGCTTCGGCGACGATCACGACGAGAACGGTTTCGTCGCGGGACTCGCGCGCGAAACGGAACTGGCGAACGGCATGACGCTCGGCATCAACGGCGAAGCGGCGTTCCTCCACAGCGCATTCGGCTCGGCGGACGACGCGCTTTACCTGACATCCGGCGTGTCCCTTCAAAACGGACCCTGGCACGGTGAACTGGCCGGAACCATCCGTCGCCTCGACTTTGGCGATGGAGGTAATCAGTCCGACCTCCTGGCGCAGGTTTCGGCCGGATATGCGTTCGACAACGGGTTCGACGTCAGTCTCGGCTACGCCTATGCCCGCGCCGACGACATCGAAGCGCATGTGGTCGGGCTGCGCCTGACCAAGGGGTTCGAGTTCACGACGCGATAGAAGCGAAAGCGGGAGGCGGATACCGCCTCCCGCAATTTCAGGCGTCCTCGAACCCTTGCAGGACGCCGACGGCGTTGACCGCGATTTCGGCGACGGCGTAGCCGCCTTCCATGACGAAGAGCGTCGGCAGGCCGAGTGCCGCGATGCGGTGGCCGATCCTGGGGTAGTCGTCGGTGGTCAATTTGAACTTCGAGATCGGGTCTTCTCCGAACGTATCGACGCCGAGCGAGACCACAACGACGTCCGGCGCATAGGCGGCTAGGCGGCGGCAGCCTTCCTCGAGCGCCTCGGCCCACTGGTCGTAAGTCGTGCCGAAGGGCATGGGAAAGTTGTGGTTGCAACCTTCGCCGGCGCCGTCGCCGGTCTCGTCGGCATGGCCGAGGAAGAACGGGTACTCGACCATCGGATCGGCGTGGAGGTTGATGACCTGCACGTCGACGCGGGCATAGAAGATTTCCTGCGTGCCGTTGCCGTGATGATAGTCGACGTCGAGGATCGCGACCCGCTTCGCACCATTGTCGAGGAACCATTGCGCGGCGACGGCGGCGTTGTTGATGAAGCAGTATCCGCCCATGAAACTCGAGCCGGCGTGGTGGCCGGGGGGGCGGCAGAGCGCGAAGGCTGCACGTTCGCCGGCCTGGACGAGGCAGGCGGCGGTGAGCGCGGTGTCGTGCGAGGACTTGATCGCGTCCCATGTGCCTTTGACGAATGTTGCGCCGCCGTCGAAGGAATAAAAGCCGAGGCGGGCATCGATCGTCTTCGGCTCGACATCGCCGCGCAGGCCGCGGGTCGGCCAGGTGAAGGGCATCGCGGTGCCGGTGCGGCCGGTCTTTTCCCATTCTGGATAGACCTGCGGCAGGAAGTCGATGAAGGCCGGCTTGTGAACCTTCTTCGCCGTCGTCAGATCGTGCTCGGTAGGTTCGGAAATCGGGCCGAGGCCGACCTCTTCGATACGCGCCTTAATGAACTCGGCCCGCGACGGCATTTCGAAGGCAGGCACGATTGCTCCGTCGATCAGTTCGAGATTGCCGGAATGGCCTGCGTGGCGGGGAGAGAAGATTGTTTTCATCGAGAGCCTTGCATAGGTGGTCTGCGCCGAACGTAGCGGCTCAACCGCGCCTCTGCCAGCCTAGAGCGGCCAAAGAAAAAGGCCCCGCTCGAAAGCGAGGCCTTCTGCCGGACCGGGTCCGCTCAGTTACGCGAGCGGGCCAGTCGTCGTCCGGGAGAACCGGTCAGTGGCGAGCCGACCAGTCGTCGATTTCGCGCTCGGCTTCTTCCTGCGACTTGCCGTAATGAGCCTGCAGCTTGCCTGCGAGCTCCTTGCGGTTGCCCTTGATCACATCGAGATCGTCATTGGTGAGCTTGCCCCACTGCTGCTGGGCCTTGCCCTTGAACTGTTCCCAATTGCCTTCGATCTGATTCCAATTCATGGCGTATTCCTTCCTCGTTCTGCACCTTGGTGACGGGTCGTTGCCGTCCTGCATGGCTAACGTGGAAGAGCCGGTGATGTTCCTCGCGATGGCGGACTTGAATTCGGATCGATGGCGGCGCACATTCAATAACTATTATTGGATGGAGTGTTCGCCATGGCGATCAGCGCCGAACTTGGGCCGCATCTGGAGCAGTTTGTCGCCAAGCTGGTGACGTCCGGACGCTACAACTCGAAAAGCGAAGTCTTGCGCGACGGCTTGCGTTTGCTGGAGGAGCGCGAGGCGAAGCTGGCGGTTCTGGACGCGATGGTCGCAGAGGGGTTGGCGGATATCGATGCCGGTCGCGTTCATGCCGCAGAGGACGTATTTGACGAACTGGAAGCTGAAATTCGGGCAATGGCCGCGGCCCGTTCGTGAAGGCCGTCGTCTAGTCGGCAGCAAGAGCGGATATCCGGCAGATCGGTCTCTGGATCGCGCGGACAAATCCGGCCCGGTCGCTCAGTTTCGTTGCAGAACGACGAACGGCCTGCCTCGGATTGGCGAAACTTGCCGCACGGTTCCAACTCGTGCCTCGCTATGAGCGGCAGGGCATCCGCCGGCGGGTCCACGGCAATTATCTCATTCTCTACAAAGTTCATGCCGCGCATGTTCACGTGGTTCGCGTGATCCACGGCGCGACGGACTACCGGCAACTCCTCGACGACGATTCCCTGACATGAAAAACCCCGCCGGATCGCTCCGGCGGGGTCTTTTGTCCGTTCAACGGAGCCTTGCGGCTTAGTTGTCGGTGTTCTGCTTCTTCAGCGCGGCGCCAAGAATGTCGCCGAGCGAAGCGCCGGAGTCCGTCGAACCGTACTGTGCGACCGCTTCCTTCTCTTCGGCGATTTCGAGCGCCTTGATGGAAACGGACAGACGACGGGTCTTCTTGTCGAACTGGGTGACGCGGGCATCAACCTTCTGGCCGACCGAGAAACGCTCGGGGCGCTGCTCGTCGCGGTCGCGCGACAGATCCGAGCGCTTCACGAAGCTCTCGATGTCGTGGTCGACGAGGTTGACCTCGATGCCGCCGTCCTTGATGGCCGTGACTTCACAGGTGACGATCGCGCCCTTGCGCAGTTCGCCGGAAGCGGCGGCGTCGCCGATCGCATCCTTGCCGAGCTGCTTGATGCCGAGCGAGATGCGCTCCTTCTCGATGTCGACGTCGAGAACCTGCGCCTGCACCATGTCGCCGCGGTTGTACTCCTCGATGACCTGCTCGCCCGGACGCGTCCAGTCGAGGTCGGAGAGGTGAACCATGCCGTCGACATCGCCTTCGAGACCGATGAACAGGCCGAATTCGGTCTTGTTCTTGACCTCGCCCTCGACGATTGAGCCGGACGGATAGGTACGGGCGAACACTTCCCACGGATTCTCGAGCGTCTGCTTGAGGCCGAGCGAAATGCGGCGCTTCTGCGGGTCCACTTCGAGCACGACAACGTCGACTTCCTGAGTCGTCGACAGGATCTTGCCGGGGTGGACGTTCTTCTTGGTCCAGGACATCTCGGAGACGTGGATGAGGCCTTCGATGCCGGGCTCCAGCTCGACGAACGCGCCGTAGTCGGTGATGTTCGTGACCTTGCCGGTAACGCGCTTGCCGATCGGGTAACGCGTGCCGATGCCTTCCCACGGGTCCGCCTCGAGCTGCTTCATGCCGAGCGAGATGCGGTGGGTTTCCTGGTTGATGCGGATGATCTGGACCTTGACGGTCTGGCCGATCGACAGGATTTCCGTCGGGTGGTTGACGCGGCGCCAAGCCATGTCGGTGACGTGCAGCAGGCCGTCGATGCCGCCGAGATCCACGAACGCGCCATAGTCGGTGATGTTCTTGACAACTCCTTCAACGACCTGACCCTCTTCGAGGTTCTGGACGATCTCGGAACGCTGCTCTGCACGGCTCTCTTCGAGGACCGTACGGCGCGAAACGACGATGTTGCCGCGGCGCTTGTCCATCTTGAGGATTTCGAAGGGCTGCGGGTTGTGCATCAGCGGGGTGACGTCGCGGATCGGACGGATGTCAACCTGGGAGCGCGGCAGGAACGCCACGGCGCCGTCGAGATCGACCGTGAAACCGCCCTTGACCTGATTGAAGATGATGCCTTCGACGCGCTCGCCGGCCTCGAACTTGGCTTCGAGCTTAACCCAGCTTTCCTCGCGGCGCGCCTTGTCGCGCGACAGCATGGCTTCGCCCAGCGCGTTTTCGATGCGCTCAACATAGACTTCGACTTCGTCGCCGACCTTGAGCTGGCCGTCCTTGGCCTTGGCGCCGAATTCCTTCAGCGGGACACGACCTTCGACCTTCAGGCCGACGTCGATGATGGCCATGTCTTTTTCGATGGCCGTGACGATGCCCTTGACGACGGACCCTTCAGCCGAATGGTTCTCGGAGAAGGACTCCTCGAGAAGGCTGGCGAAATCGTCACGGGATGGGTTTGCGTTTGACATTTAAGCTCCTGGAAGCTCGGGCATCGCCACGAGCGGCGCCGGGGTTGGTGTTGACAAGGCCCGCTGTCGCATCGATCCCTCAGGATCGAAAGTTCGGCGCAGGATGCGACGGGGCCGGTTCTTTACGCGAAAAGCGGAATGCCCACGGTCACGACCTTTTGGAGGGTCGCGAGGCAGGCCGTCCGATCTTCAGGACTTCGCCCGGGCTGCGAGCCGATCATCGATCAGGATTTTCGCAGCCTGGAAGGCCGCTTCTATATCCATTTGCGTCGTGTCGAGCAAGTGCGCGTCGTCGGCGGGGCGAAGCGGCGAATCCGTCCGGCCCATGTCGCGGGCGTCGCGACGTGCGATATCGGCCAGAACGTCGTCGTAGGAGACCTCCGGCGCATCCTGATGGCGGCGCAGCGCGCGGGCCTCCGGAGACGCCGTCACGTAGAGCTTCACGTCGGCATCCGGGCAGACGACCGTGCCGATATCGCGCCCGTCGAGCACGGCGCCGGGCGGGGTCGAGGCGAAATCGCGCTGCTTGGCGACGAGCGCACGGCGCACGGTCGGCATGACCGCAACGCGCGAAGCCGCCTCGCCGACGCCGTATTCGGAAAGCTGATCGCGGTCGAGCGCCGACAGGTCGAGCGCCGCAGCAACCTGCTCGGCCAGGTTCTCGTCGTCGAGGGAGAGGTCTTCCATCAACAGCGCGCGGGCGACGGCGCGATAGGTCAGCCCGGTATCGAGATGCGGGAGGCCGTAATGGTCGGCGAGACGACGCGCGAGCGTGCCCTTGCCGGACGCGGCGGGGCCGTCGATGGCGATGACGAGCAGGTCGGTCGGGCCGGTCATTCGATTTCCGCGCCCAGCGACGCCATCAAATCCATGAATTCGGGGAAACTCGTCGCGATCATCGCGCGGTCGTCGACGGTCACCGACTTTTCGGCGGCAAGGCCCAAGATCAGGAAAGCCATGGCGATGCGGTGGTCGAGATGGGTCTTGACGATGCCGCCGCCGAGGCCCTTGCCGCCCGGACGGCCGGTGACGCGCAGGAAATCGTGGCCTTCGACGCAGGTCACGCCATTGACCTTGAGACCGTCGGCGGTCGCCGTCAGGCGGTCGCTTTCCTTGACGCGCAATTCGTCGACGCCTTCCATCACGGTCTCGCCCTCGGCGAACGAGGCGGCGACGGCGAGGACGGGATATTCGTCGATCATGAATGGTGCGCGGGCGGGCGGCACGGTGACGCCCTTCAGTTCGGAATAGCGCACGCGCAGGTCGGCGACGTCCTCACCGCCGGCATCGCGGCGGTTCAGAAGCTCGATCGAGGCGCCCATTTCGAGCAGCGTGTCGATCAGCCCGGTGCGCGTCGGGTTCATCAGGACGTTCTCGATGGTGATGTCCGAACCCGGCACGATGAGCGCCGCCACAAGCGGGAACGCGGCTGACGAGGGATCGCCCGGGACGGCGATGGTGCGGCCCGTCAGCTTGCCTTCGCCGACCAGACGGATGTGGCGGACGCCTTGCGAATCCGTCTCGACGTCGAGCTCGGCGCCGAAGCCTTTCAGCATCTTTTCCGTGTGGTCGCGGGTCATGATCGGCTCGATGACCGTGGTGATGCCGGGCGTGTTGAGGCCGGCGAGAAGCACGGCGGACTTGACCTGCGCCGAGGCCATCGGGACGCGGTAGGTGATCGGCGCGGCGCGGCGGGGACCACGAAGCGTCAGCGGCATGCGATCGCCCTCGGCGGAGGAGACGATCTGCGTACCGAACTCGCGCAGCGGGTCGAGCACGCGCTTCATCGGTCGCCTGGACAGGCTCTCGTCGCCGATGAAGGTCGTCTCCATGTCGTAGGTGCCGACGAGGCCCATGGTGAGGCGCGAGCCGGTGCCGGCATTGCCGAAATCGAGCGGGGCCTCGGCCTCGAGAAGCGCGCCATTGCCGGTGCCCCGGACGATCCACTCGCTTCCGGTCCTCGTTATCGCGGCGCCCATCGCCTTCATCGCCTCGCCGGTGCGCAGCACGTCTTCGCCTTCGAGCAGGCCGGTGATGCGCGTTTCGCCGGCCGCAAGGCCGCCGAACATCAAGGAGCGGTGCGAAATCGACTTGTCGCCGGGCACGCGGACAGTTCCGGCAAGCGGATGGCCGGCACGGGCGGTCGCTGGGCTGGGCTGGCTTGGTGCGGACATTCGTGACTCTTCGAGACAGGTGGGGCGGGAAGCCGGACAGATGGGATGGCGGCTTCCTAACACGCGTTTTCGCGCCGGTCATCCCTGTGCGGCCCGACGCGGCGATTGCCCGTTGACATAGGCTTTGACAGTCGGTCATTCAGTAGTTATGGGGACCGCACTTTTTCATCCGAACGCGACCGTCTTGCCCCATCCCGTCGACCGGGACCATGCGGGCGGCGTCGAAGCCCGAAGACACGATGAGGCTCACCGTGGCTAAACCCGAACTTGGCACCAAGCGAATCTGCCCCGAGACGGGCCGTAAGTTCTATGACCTAAACAAGGACCCGGTCGTCTCGCCCTATACCGGACAGTCCTATCCGCGATCCTATTTCGAGAGCGGCTCGCCGGTCGAGGAAGAGGAAGAGGTCGAAGAGAAGGAAGTCGACGAGGTCGAGGAGGGCGATGCCGACACGGTTTCGCTCGAGGAAGCCGACGAGGAAACCAAGGGCGGTTCCGACTCTCCCGACGTCGACGAAGATGACGACGACGTCGAACTCGACGACGATGACGACGACACGTTCCTCGCCGACGACGAGGACGAGGACGATGACGGCCTCGACGACATCATCGGCGTCGGCGACGACGACGAAGACCACTGACGTCAGGTCGCCTGCCCGAAGCATTCTTTCCCGCGCTTTTGGGCTTGCAATCGATCCGAGGCGGCGCTAGAAGCCGCCTCGCACCGGCAGATACCGTCGGTTTGGGGCCATAGCTCAGCTGGGAGAGCGCCTGCATGGCATGCAGGAGGTCAGCGGTTCGATCCCGCTTGGCTCCACCAATTTCTATCTCACGGCAGTTCGCTTCGCTCACGCCTCCGATGGGGCGGGCGAAAGCCCGGGCCGCAGTCGCGGCCTGATATCGCCGTGAAATCTTCATGTTCGCTCTTGTCCCCCTCCGTCCGTCGAGATGGCTTGCAGGCGATTGAGCCTCCATGCTTACTGATCATCCGCATCGTAAGTCGAGGCTCGCGTGAACCGATTTCGTCAGATTCTGGCTGTTCTAATTTTGCTCGCGGCGCCCGCGACCGGCGCATTCGCGCAGGAGAAGCCGGGGGCCGACCAGGTGCTGCACAACTGGTACCACATGGTGCTGGAACTGGTTCGGCATACGCCGACCTATTCGCCGCCGGTTGCCAGTCGCGCCTTCGCCTATCTCGGCGTCACCGCCTACGAGGCCACCGCGAGCGGCGGCGGGCTTGCTTCGCTTGCGGGACAGTTGAACGCACTGACGCCTGCACCCGAACGCGAGTCGGGTGCGCTTTACGACGAAGCGGTCGTCATGCAGGCGGCGATGGCGTTCGGCGTGCGCAATTTCTTCGGAAATACCGGTCCGACCGGGCAGCGTGCGATGAAGGCGATGGAGGCGCAACTTTCGATACTTGCGGCTGCCGGGCTGCCCGAAGACGTCGTTGCGCGAAGCATCGCCTATGGCGAGGCGGTGGGTGCGCATGTCCTTGACTGGTCGATGGAAGATGGCGGCGCCGTTGTCGAGAATATGGGCTTTCCCTTCGAACATGCACTGACCGACCGGCCGGGCGCCTGGGCACCGACGAGCCTTGTCGTGCAGCAGCAGGCGCCGCTTTTGCCGAAATGGGGAGAAAACCGGGCATTCGCCATGCCGACCGGCGCCTCCTGCCCCCTGCCCCCGCCGCCTTCCTACAGCGAGGAGGCGGGTTCCGACTTCCATGCCGAGGCGCTGGAGGTCTACGAGACCTCGAAGGCGCTGACGCCGGAACAGACGGCGATCGCGCGGTTCTGGTCGGACGATCCAATGCTGTCGCCGACGCCGCCCGGCCACTGGATTTTCATCGCGATGGAAATCCTGCAGGAGAAGAAGGCGGACGTCGCGGAGCGCGCCGATCTTCTCACCCGGCTCGGCGTGGCGCTGGCCGATTCCTTCATCGGCTGCTGGCATGCGAAATACGAATACGACCTGATCCGCCCGGTCACGTATATCCGCCGCTTCATCGACCCGAACTGGCAGCCGATCCTGATCACGCCGCCCTTCCCCGAATATCCGAGCGGGCATTCGACGCAGTCCGGCGCGGCAGCAGAGGTGCTGACGGCGCATTTCGGCGTGGGCTTCGCCTTCAAGGATGCGACCCACGAAGACGAGGGGCTCGCGATACGCGCGTTTCCCGACTTCTGGGCGGCGGCGGAGGAGGCGGCGATGTCGCGGCTTTACGGCGGCATCCATTTTCGCGCCGCGATCGAGCGCGGGCTCGACCAGGGTCGCTGCATCGGCGCCCACGCGACCGCGCTGAAGACGGTGAAGTAGGCCATGCGCTTGGCCATCGCGCTTTCGGTCGCGCTTTCCGCCAGCGTCGCGGGCGCACATGCGCAGGAGATTCCGAGCTTCGTCGAGGAAACCGACGCGGCAGGGATCGACAGCGTCTTTCAGGGTGAGTGGGAGTACATGGTCGGCGGCGGGGTCGCCGTGTTCGACTGCAGCAATGACGGGTTTCCCGACATGCTTTTGGCGGGCGGCTCGGCACCGGCGAAATTCTATCGCAACGTCAGCGAGGTCGGCGGCGCGCTGCGGTTCGAGGCGACGGAGAGCGGGGCGGAGCTCGACGCGGTCGCAGGCGCCTATCCGCTGGACATCGATGGCGATGGGATCACCGACATCGTTCTCCTGCGCGTCGGCGAGAACGTCGTCCTGCGCGGGCTTGGCGAATGCCGGTTCGAGCGCGCCAATGAGGATTGGGGTTTCGACGGCGGCGATGGCTGGTCGACCGCATTCGCGGCGACATGGGAAAGAGGCGCGGATTTTCCGACACTTGCCATCGGCAACTATGTCGACCGGAACGAGCAGATGTTTCCTTGGGGATCTTGTACCGACAACTGGCTGCACCGGCCTGCGGTGGGCGAGCGCCGTTTCGCCGCGCCACTTCCGCTGACGCCAAGCTACTGCACGCTCTCGATGCTGTTCACCGACTGGAACCGATCGGGCACGCCGAGCCTGCGGGTTTCGAACGACCGCGAATACTACAAGGGCGGGCAGGAGCAGCTCTGGCATGTTGCGCCTGGCGAGGCGCCGGCGCTCTACACGGCCGAGGAAGGCTGGCAGCGGCTGCGCATCTGGGGCATGGGGATCGCCTCCTACGATCTCGGCTTCGACGGCTATCCGGACTATTTCCTGACGAGCATGGCCGACAACAAGCTGCAGCGGCTCGTGCGGCCCGAGACGGGCGAGTTGCTGCCGCGCTATGACGATATCGCCTTCGCCAAGGGCGTAACGGCGCACCGGCCGTATGTCGGCGGCGAGATCCAGCCGAGCACGGCCTGGCACGCACAATTCGAGGACGTCAACAATGACGGGCTGATCGATCTGTTCGTCGCCAAGGGCAATGTCTGGGAGATGCCGGATTTCGCGCAAAAGGACCCGAACAATCTCCTGATCCAGAAGCCGGACGGCACGTTCCTCGAGGCGGGCGACACGGCCGGCGTTGCCAGCATGTCGACGGGCCGGGGAGCTGCGCTGGCCGATTTCAACCTCGACGGGCTAGTCGATCTGGTCGTCGTCAACCGGCACGACAAGATGCAGATCTGGCGCAATGCGAGCCCGGATGCCGGGCGCTGGGTGCAGGTGAAGATCGAGCAACCCGGCCCGAATCGAGACGCGATCGGCGCGTGGATCGAGGTCAGGCGCGGTGACGTTACCATGCGGCGCGAGGCGACGTCCGGCGGCGGGCACGTCAGCGGGCAAACCGGCTGGTGGCATTTCGGGCTCGGCGATCTGGACGAGGCCGAAATCCGCGTCATCTGGCCGGATGGTTCGGAAGGCGACTGGGCGCGCGTTTCGGCTGACGGCTTCTACGTGCTGGCGCGCGATGCGGAGCCGGTCGCGTGGGCGCCTAGCGGCCGCTGATTTTCCGCCAGGCGGCGAAGTCTGTCAGCGTCTTGTCCTCGGTCGCGGGGTAGAGGCCGAGGATCGAGCGGCCATTCTGCACCTCTTCGGTGACGAAATCCTCGAAAGCAGTCATCTCGACCGCTTCTGTCGCGAGTTCGTCGGCGAGATGGGAGGGGAGCACGACGACGCCGTCGCTGTCGCCAACCACGACGTCGCCGGGGAAGACCGGCGTGTCGCCGCAGCCGATCGGCACGTTGATGTCGATCGCCTGATGCAGAGTCAGGTTGGTCGGGGCCGAGGGGCGGGTGTGATAGGCGGGGATGGCGAGGTCGGCGATCTCGGCAGAATCGCGAAAGCCGCCATCGGTGACGATGCCGGCGACGCCGCGCACCATCAGCCGGGTGACCAGAATGCCTCCGGCGGACGCGGCGCGGGGGTTCTTGCGGCTGTCGATGACCATTACCGCGCCGGGCGGGCAATCCTCGATCGCCTTGCGCTGCGGATGGGCGCGGTTTCGGAAGACTTCCAGCCCGTTCAGATCCTCGCGGGCGGGCATGTAACGCAGCGTGAAGGCTTCGCCGACCATGGTGGGCTTCGACGGATCGAGCGGATGGACGTCCTGAATGAACTGGTTGCGCAGGCCGCGCTTGTAGAGCGCCGTGCAGAGCGTCGCCGTCGAGACGGTCTTTAGCTTGTCGCGGGTTTCGGTCGACAGGGCCATGGGATGCTCCTCAGTAGATCGCGGGCTCGTCCACCGGACGGCCGAATTCGGTTTCCAGGAAGTCGAAGTCGCAGCCTTCATGGGCCTGGCGGATGTGCTTGGAGAACATCCAGCCATAGCCGCGCTCGTAGCGTGGCTCCGGCGCTTTCCATGCCACCTTGCGGGATGCCAGTTCCGCGTCGTCGACTTCGAGGCGGATCGAGCGGGCGGGAATGTCGAGGCTTATCAGGTCGCCTGTCCTGACCAGCGCGAGCGGACCGCCAACGAAGGATTCGGGCGAAACGTGGAGGATGCAGGCGCCGTAGCTGGTGCCGCTCATGCGCGCGTCCGAAATGCGGACCATGTCGCGCACGCCCTTACGCACGAGCTTCTTCGGGATCGGCAACATGCCCCATTCGGGCATGCCCGGCCCGCCGAGCGGACCGGCATTCCTGAGGATCAGCACATGGTCGGCGGTGACGTCGAGATCGTCGCTGTCGATCACCGCCTTCATCGAGGGATAGTCGTCGAAGACGAGTGCCGAGCCGATGTGGCGCTGGAAGCGCGGCTCGCAGGCGCTCGGCTTGATGATGCAGCCCTCGGGCGCGAGGTTGCCTTTCAGGACCGCGAGCGCGCCTTCGCTGTAGATCGGGTCGTCGAGCGGTCGGATGACGTCCGCATCGTGGACTTCGGCCCCGGCGATGTTTTCGCCCAGCGTGCGGCCGGTGACGGTGATGCAATCGGAATGGAGATGATCGCCGAGCTGCGCCATCATCGCCGGCATGCCGCCGGCATAGAAAAAGTCCTCCATCAGGTATTTTTCGCCACTCGGGCGAATGTTGGCGATGACCGGAACGGTACGGCTGGCGCGGTCGAAATCGTCGAGCCCGATATCGGCGCCGGCGCGTCGAGCCATCGCGATCAGGTGGATGATGGCGTTGGTGGAGCAGCCCATCGCCATCGCGACCGCGATGCCGTTCTCGAACGCCCCGCGCGTCTGGATGTCGGAGGGCTTCAGATCCTCCCACACCATCTCGACGGCACGGCGGCCGGAAGCCGATGCCATGCGGATATGGTTGGAATCGGCGGCGGGGATGGAGGATGCGCCGGGCAGCGTCATGCCGATCGCCTCGACGATGCCGGTCATGGTCGATGCCGTGCCCATGGTCATGCAGGTGCCGTAGGAGCGGGCGATGCCGCCTTCGAGCCCCTGCCAGTCGGCATCGGTGATGTTGCCGGCGCGGCGCTCGTCCCAGTATTTCCAGGCATCCGAACCGGAGCCCAGCACGCGACCCTTCCAGTTGCCGCGCAGCATCGGGCCGGCGGGGACGAAAACGGCCGGCAGGTTCGCGCTCGTTGCGCCGAGGAGCAATGCCGGCGTTGTCTTGTCGCAGCCGCCCATCAAGACGACGCCATCAAGCGGGTGCGAGCGGATCAGTTCCTCGACATCCATGGCGAGGAGGTTGCGATAGAGCATCGTCGTAGGCTTGACGTTGCTTTCCGACAGCGACAGCGCCGGAAGCTCGACCGGGAAGCCGCCGGCCTGCAGGACGCCGCGCTTCACGTCTTCGGCGCGCTGGCGGAAATGTGCGTGACAGGGATTGAGGTCGGACCAGGTGTTGATGATGCCGATGATGGGCCGGCCGGCCATCTCCTCATTGGCAAAGCCCATCTGCATCATGCGCGAGCGATGGCCGAAACTGCGCAGATCGTCCGGCGCGAACCAGCGCGCGCTGCGCAATTCGCCTAGGCTCTTCCGTTTCGTCATCATCGTCCTCCACAATGACCACTCACATTGCCTCTTGCGCTAGTATATTTGAAAGCGGTGTGCAACCGCCGAATCGCGAGTGTCCCGGATTGGAACATGTCGCGTGGAGCGCTATACCGGTTGCAAGGGGTCCCATATGCTGCAACCAGTGCGCCGCCGTTCGCTCGCCGACGAGATCTACGATCAGCTTCGCCGCATGATCGTAACGCTCGAGCTGAAGCCGGGAGAAACCCTGGTGGAGAAGGAATTGTGCGACCGGTTCGCGGTCAGTCGCACGCCGGTGCGCGAAGCGATCCTGCGACTGGCCGATCACGGGCTGGTCGAGATTGCCCCGCAGCACGCGACCTTCGTTTCAGGCATCGACGTGCGCGCGGTAAGGCAGGCGCATTTCCTGCGCAGCAATCTCGAGATCCCGCTGATCCGCCAGCTTTGCGCCACGCCGGGCCTCGACCTGTCGCGGCCGCGCGCGATCCTCGTCGAACAGCAGGTCATGATGGCGGATACGGAGTTCGCCTCCTTCATGCCGCTCGACGATCTCTTCCATCAGTCGCTGTTCGAGCTCGGCGGCCTGCGCGAAATCTGGTCGGTCATCCATTCGCGCAAGGCGCAGCTCGACCGAATTCGCTTCCTGCAGGCGCCGCAGGGCGGAAAGGTTCCGATGCTGGTTCAGGACCACAAGGCGATCCTGGACGCAATCGCCGCACAGGACGCGGCCGCGGGCGAGGCAATGCTGCGCCGGCACGTGGCCGGGGCGGTGATCTTCATGGAACAGCAGCTCCTCTTGGAGCCGGACGCTTTCCAGCCACGGACGACGCCGGGCGAGGCTGTGTTCCGCGCTCACGAACCGGGTTGACCGTGGGCGCCCATGCTGCACTAATGTATCAGCACGCGGCGCCTTCGGAGGAATGGGATCGATGCGAGCGACGGCCCCAACCGGCGCGGAAAGTGCGACGGACGTTTATGGCGACCTGCGCGCGCGCATTCTGTCACTCGACCTGCCGCCCGGAAGCCAGTTGTCGCGGAGCGAATTGCAGGCAGCCTATGGGCTGAGCTCCACGCCGGTGCGTGACGCGCTGCTGCGGCTTCAGGAGGAGGGGCTTGTCGATATCTACCCGCAATCGCGGACCCTCGTCAGCCGGATCGATCTCGGCCACGCGCGCGAAGCGCATTTCCTGCGAAGTTCGGTCGAACAGAGCATCGTGCGGCGGCTGGCAAGCGAACGGAATGGCGAGCTCGTTCGCAAGCTCGAACATATCACCGCCCTGCAAATCGATTGCGAAGCCGCGAACGATCTCGCCGGTTTCGCGAGCCTCGACCTGACATTTCATCGCACGCTCTTCGACGCGGCAGGCCTGATGCGGCTGCACGGAGTCATCCGCCGCGAGAGCGTCCATATCGATCGCCTGCGCGCCCTGCATCTGCCGATGGGCGACAAGACGAAGCGGATTCTCGACGAGCATCGCGCGATCATCGAGGCGATTGCGGCCGGAGCGCCGGACCGCGCCGATGCCGCGATGGCGTTTCACCTCTCGCAGTCGATCACCATCGCAAAGGAACTCAGCCGTTCCCGGCCGGACTATTTCGTGCCCGGCCCTTCCTGAAACCGCCCGAAAGCGGAGACGCACAATGAATCCCAACCCCCTCGCCCGCGCGATCACAGGAATCTCCGGCATTCTCGTCGCCCCCTTCGACCGTGAGGACAGGCTGGACGCCAGGCCGCTTGGGCCGATCGTCGACCGCGCCGTCACGGCCGGAATCCATGTTTTGGTCGCGAACGGAAACACGGGTGAGTTCTACGGGCTGGCGCCGGAAGAGGCCGAGGATTTCGTGCGGATGGCGGCGCAGAAGATCGACGGACGCGTGCCGCTGCTGGCCGGGATCGGCCGGTCGGTCAAGGACGCCGAGCGGCTGGCGAGGACGTCCGCCGAAGCAGGAGCGGCCGGGTTGATGATCCACCAGCCGCCAGATCCGTTCGCGGCGCCGCGCGGCGTGAGCGACTATGTCAAGCGCGTGCGTGACGCGGCCGACCTGCCGATCGTCATCTATCTGCGCAACGACACGATCGGCACGGCCGCGATTGCAGAGCTTTGCAGCATCGAAGGCGTCGTCGGCGTCAAATGGGCAACCCCCAATCCGATGCGTCTTGCCGAGGCGATGGATGCGGCGCCCGACCATATCGTCTGGGTCGGCGGGCTGGCCGAGGTCTGGGCGCCGGTCTTCTACGCCGTCGGCGCGCGCGGCTTCACCTCGGGCCTCATCAATGTCTGGCCGCAGCGCTCGATGGCGATCTTCGAGGCACTGGAAGCATCCGATTATGCGCGCGCCCGCGATCTCATCGCCGGTATGCGGGAATTCGAGGCCGTTCGCGCAGAAGAGATGAACGGCACCAACGTCACTGGCGTCAAGGCAGCGCTGGCGCTGACCGGAAACGATTGCGGCCCATGCCGCCCGCCATCCGCCTGGCCGCTGACGGCGGTTCAGCACAAGCGTCTCGAGGCATTTCTGGAGCGGGCGGGGCTGAGCGTTCGAAAGGCGTCCTGAAGGATGCCGGCCGTGATGGTGAAACGCGGCGAGGCTGTAAAGTGTCTTGACAACTGGTTGAGCTTCATGGTGCGCTCCGGTCCAAAGCGACAACCTCGGGAGGCACGAAACCGGGGGCTGCATCTGGGAGGAAGAGCGTGACGCAACCGGGGTCGAACGTCCCCGCGGCGATCTGGCGTCGCCAGGCGGCCGACATCCTGTCGGCTTGGGGCCTGAGCGCGGACCACGCCGCCACGACGGCGGACATCCTGACCGAAGCCGATTTGATGGGCATCGAATCCCACGGCGTCGCCATGCTCGCGCTCTACGAACGCCAGATCGATGAAGGCGGCGCCAATCCGCGGCCCGTCATCGAAATCGTCCACGACCACGCGGCCGTCGCGCTCATCGACGCGGATGGCGGCTTCGGGCAGGTGCCATCGGCAATGGCCGTCGAGATGGCGGCCGAACGGGCGGAGAAGTTCGGCATCGCGGCCGTTGCGATCCGCAATTCAAATCATTACGGGGCCGCCGGCATCTATGCACGCAGGCTGGCCGAGCGTGGTCTCATCGGACTGTCGACCTCGTCGGTCTGGCGTTCGGCCATCGTTCCGACGGGCGGGCTGGAGCCGCGGCTCGGCACCAATCCGATCGCATTTGCCGCCCCATGCGCCGGGCAGCGTCCGTTTCTTCTCGACATGGCAACATCGACGGCGGCGATCGGCAAGCTGAAGCTCGCGGAACGGGCGGAGAAGCCGATACCGGCCGGCTGGGCGCTGGACCGGCAGGGCGCACCGCTGCTCGATCCGGCCCAAGCGCTGCGCGACACGCTTCTCGTGCCGCTCGGCGGCCACAAGGGCTACGGGCTCGCCACCATGGTCGAAATCCTGTCAAGCACGCTGTCAGGTGCAGCCATGACACCGTTGCGCGGATCGCCGGCGGGCCATCACGATGTCGGCCATTTCGTCATGGCGCTCGACCCCGCACTTTTGCGGGGATCGCGGGAGGAATTCGCCGCCGACATGGCGCGCATGGTCGAGGGCCTTCGCGAAACGCCACCGAGCGATGCCGATGCGCCCGTCATGGTCGCGGGCGACCCCGAATATCGCTGCGAGGACGAACGACGCGCCAACGGAATTCCGCTGCCGCACAAGCTCGGGCAGCAGTTGCGCGACATCTGCAGGCGCGCGGACATCGCGTTCCGACTGGAAGAGGAGGCGGTGCCGGGCTGACGCTTCGCAGGCGCCCTAACAGATTCGACAGGTCCAACAGGGAGGAAGACCGACGATGAAGACCCAAATGCTGACTGCACTCACCGTGCTTGCAGTGGCGGCCGTCGCCGCACCGGCGCAGGCGCAGCAACTGAACCTGATGACCGGGCCGCAGGGCGGCGCGTGGTATCCGCTCGGCGGCGCCATGCAGGCGATGGCCAGCGATGCGGGCCTCGCCTCGATCCAGGTCCTGCCGGGCGGCGGCATCGCCAATGTCCAGGGCGTCCAGAACGGCGATGCCGATCTCGGCTTCGGCAATTCGATCTCGACCGTCGACGCGATCGAAGGCCGCGAGCCCTTTGAGGCCGAAGCCGACAATGTCTGCAACGTCGCGACGCTCTATCCGCAGTATTTCCAGATGGTGGCGACGCAGGCGAGCGGTATCGCGACGGTCGAAGACTTCGCGGGCAAGCGCCTCAACACCCAGCCCGTCGGCAACACGGCCGAGCAGGTGGTGCGCGCGGTGCTTCAGACCGCCGGCCTCAGCTATGACGACATGTCCGCCGTCGACTTCGTCTCCTATTCGGACGGCGTCTCGCTCGTTCAGGACAACAATTCGGACATTCTGGCGCTGGGCACCACCATCCCCTCCTCGGCGGTGATGGATCTGGCCAACAGCGCCGACCTGACGGTGATCCCGCTCGACGAGGCCTTCGTCGAGAGGATGCGCGCGGAGATCAATCCCGGTTACACGAGCCTCACCATCCCGGCCGGCACCTATCCCGGGCAGGACGAGGATGTGAACGCGGTCGGCTACGCCACCCATATCGTCGCGCGCTGCGACCTCGAGGCCGAGATCGTCGAGGGGCTTTTGACCCAGATGTGGGAAAACCGGCAGGATCTCGCCGCCATCGCCTCGGTGATGGCCGACCTGTCGCTGGAAGAAATGGCGCAGGATATCGGCGTTCCCATGCATGAAGGCGCGACCGCCTTCTACGAGGCGAACGGCGTCGCCCAGTAAATCGCGACTGACGGGCGGACGCGGCCGAACCGTGTCCGCCCGGTTGCACGTGCAGTTTCGAGACAGGCCGACGACACCGAGGAGGGTGCCATGATGCGCTACGAATCGCTGATGAAGAAGCTCGTGACATTCGTGGCGGTGTCGATGAGCCTGTTTCACCTCTATGTCGCCTATGCGGGACCGCCGAACGCATTCACCCTGCGCGCGACCCATTTCGGATTCGCACTGGTGCTGGCCTATCTGTCGCTGCCGCTGTTCAGCCGCAATGCCGGCAAGGCGCCGGGTCCGCTCGACTGGCTGTTCGTGATCGGCGCCATCGTCGCGTGCGCCTATCCGATCTTCTACCAGCAATACTTCAACACGCGGATGGCCTATGTCGGCCCGGTCTCGACGACCGACCAGGCCATGGCGATCCTGATGATCCTGGTCGTGCTGGAAGCCGCCCGCCGCGCGATGGGACCGATCCTGCCGATCACGGCGCTCCTGTTCCTCGGCTACCAGGTGTTCTTCACCAACACCCGCATCCTGCGGCTGCTCGAATATCAATACATGACGACGGATGCCCTGTTCGGCATTCCCGCCCAGGTTTCGGCGACCTATGTGGTCCTTTTCGTCATCTTCGGCGCGCTGGCCGAGCGGATGGGCATCGGCAAACTCTTCACCGACTTCGCCCTCGCGCTGACGGGTCACACGGCCGGCGGTCCCGCCAAGGTGGCGGTGGTTACGTCGGGCCTGTTCGGATCGGTCTCGGGATCGGCCGTCGCCAATGTCATGACCACCGGCACGTTCACCATCCCCTTGATGAAGCGCATCGGCTATCCGAAATCGTTTTCGGGCGCGGTCGAGGCAGTGGCCTCGACCGGCGGGCAGATCATGCCGCCGATCATGGGCGCGGCCGCCTTCGTCATGGCCGAATTCATGGGCGTCAGTTATCTGACGGTCGCGACCTACGCGCTGCTGCCGGCCTTCCTTTATTATCTCGCGGTCTTCCTCGCCGTCCATTTCGAGGCCAAGAAGCAGGGGCTCAAAGGCCTTCCCAAGGCAGATCTTCCCCGCGTCTGGACCGTGCTCAGCGAACGCGGGCACCTTTTCCTGCCGCTGTTCTTCATCATCGGCGCGCTGATGATCGGACGGTCGGCGCAATTCTCGGCTCTGATGGGCATCCTCTCCATCGTCCCGGTCGTGCTGCTGCGCAAGACGACGCGGGCGGAGTTCTCGATCCAGAAGCTCGTCGACGGCCTCGAATCGGGTGCGATCAACGCCGTGATCGTCGCGCTCGCCTGCGCGGCGGCCGGCATCGTCATCGGCGTCATCGCCCAGACCGGGCTCGGTCTCACCTTCACGGGCATCGTACGCGCCGCGGCGCAGAACATGCTCCTGCCGGCGCTGCTCCTGACCATGGTCGCGGGCATCATCCTCGGCATGGGCATGCCGACGACGCCCGCCTATATCGTGCAGGTGGCGCTTCTGGTGCCGGCGCTGGTCAGGCTCGGTGTTCCGGTCGAGGCCGCGCACATGTTCGTCTTCTACTTCGCCATCCTGTCGGCCATCACGCCGCCGGTCGCCATCGCGGTCTATGCGGCGGCGGGCCTTAGTCGCGGCGGCATCTGGGAAACGAGCTGGGACGCGGTCAAGCTCGGCCTCACCGGCTACATCATCCCGTTCATGTTCGTGTTCGGCCCGGCGCTTCTGATGATCGGCGACTGGCCCGACATCGTGCTCGCCGCAATCTCGGCAACCATCGGCGTCACGCTTCTGGCCGGAGCGCTGACCGGCTATTTCATCAAGCCGGCAAGCTGGATCACGCGGCTTCTGTTCTTCGCCGCCGCCCTGTCGCTGATCAAGACCGGCTTCGTGACCGACGCGATCGGGCTGGCGCTTGCGGCTGCCGGCATCGCCGTCAATTTGAAATGGCCGGCGGCCGAACTGCCGCCGCGCACGCAAAAGCAGAGCATCGGGCATGTCGAGGCGCCGGATCATTCGCCGGTCGCGCCGGGCGACATGCTCGAAGTGCCTGCCCACGCCCCCAAGGACCCTATCGAACAGGGACGCGCATGATCTACGACCTGCGCACCTATACGTGTCGCGCCGGCACGCTGAAAAGCCATCTCGAGCTCTATGGCCAGCATGGATATCCGGTGCAAAAGCGGCATCTCGGAACGCCGCTGGTCTATGCGGTGACCGAGACGGGCAAGCTCAACTCATACGTCCATCTCTGGTCGTTCGAGAATGCCGCCGACCGGGAGGCGCGACGCGCGGCGATGGAAAAGGACCCGGACTGGGTCGCCTATCGGAAAATGAGCCGCGAGGCGGGCTATCTCGTCGCCCAGGAAAACACTCTCCTGTCTGGGCCGCTCGACTTCATCGAGGCTGATCCGCGTCAGGGGTGACGCTGGTAGTCCGTCGTGCGGCTGCGCGCCTGCATCAGGTGATAGTGCATCAGGATGCCCGCACCCGAACGGTCGCGCGAGGCGATCGCGTCGAAGATCTGCCGGTGTTCGGCGAGGACGCGCTCCCGACGCGCCTGCGAGCCGACGCGGGTCAGGCTGACGGCGACGTCGATGCCGCCCAGCATCAGTTCGCGCATCGATTCGAGGAGCGCGGGAAAGATGTCATTGCCGGTCGCCTCGGCGATGGCGCGATGAAAAGCGAAATCCTCGTCGCGGTCGTTCTCGCTGGCCTCCAGCGCGGCCAGCGCGGAGGCGATCTTTTCGAGATGGTCCTCCGTGGCGCGCTCGGCGGCCAGTTCTGCGATCTGCGGTTCGAGCGCCATGCGCGCCTCGTAGCCGCGCAGCAGCCTGGCGACGTCCGACACGGCCGCAAAATCGGTCAGACGGGCGGGCGGGCGCTGCTTGACGAAGGAGCCCGAGCCGCGCCGTGCATAGACGAGGCCATCGGCCTGGAGGCGCATCAACGCCTCGCGCACGACCGGCCGCGACACCTTGAAAGCGCGGCAGATTTCCGATTCGGAAGGCAGGCGCTCGCCTTCCTTCAGCCGCCCCAGCATGATCTGCTCGAGAAGCTGGCCGTAAAGATTGTCGGCGAGTTTTTCGCGGCGGGCCGGTGTGATCTCAATCTTCATGGATCGCAATAACTCCGGGCGCGGTTCCTTTTCCTGTCATGTCGCTCCTCCTCGACCTGCGCGGCCATCGTCACGCCGGGATCGGAATGTCCTGCGTATATTTGGGCACATGATAGCCCTTTTGAACCGCCTCGCGGCCGGCAAGTTCGACATACCAGCGCTTTACGTTCGGGAAATCCTCGAGGTCGACATCCTGCCATTCGTGGCGGGACGCCCAGGGCCAGATTGCCATGTCGGCGATCGTATAGTCGGGGCCGGCAACATGCGCTTCGCGTCCGAGCTGGCCGTCGAGAACGCCGTAGAGGCGGCGGACCTCCTTGGTGAACCGCTCTTCGGCGAAGGGCGCCTTGCCGCGATTGAACTTCAGATATTGGTGGGCCTGGCCGAGCATCGGACCGAAGCCCCCCATCTGCCACATCAGCCATTCCAGCACCTTCATCCGCGCCTTCGCCTCGGTCGGCAGGAAGCGGCCGGTCTTTTCGGCGAGGTAGATCAGGATGGCGCCGGATTCGAAGACCGACTGGCCGGTCTCCCGGTCGACGATCGCGGGGATCTTGTTGTTGGGCGAGATTTTCAGGAAGTCCGGCGCGAATTGTTCGTCCTTGCCGATATCGATGGAATGGACCTCGTAAGGCAGCGCCATTTCCTCGAGCGCGATCGAGACCTTGCGGCCGTTCGGCGTCGTCCAGGTGTAGAGATCGATCATCAAATGTCTCCGAATTTCGAATGGATGGCGGATCAGGCGAAGCGGGCGCGAAGGGCGTCGCTGCCGCGCGCGAGAAGGCCGAGATCGCTGCCGACGGCGACGAAGAGGCACCCTTCGTCGAGCCAGCGTTTCGCGTCGACCTCGACGGGCGCGAGGATGCCGGCGGCCTTGCCGGCCGCGCGGATACGGCCAATCGCCTGCGAAATCGCCGTGCGGACCGTATCATGTCCCGAATTGCCGAGATGGCCGAGATCGGCTGCAAGATCCGACGGGCCGATGAAGATGCCGTCGACCCCATCGACCGCTGCGATCTCCTCGATGTTGTCGAGCGCGACGCGTGTCTCGATCTGGACGAGCAGGCAGACCTCGTCGTTCGCGCGGGCGAAATAATCCGGCACCCGGCCGAAACCGTTGGCGCGCGTGCTGACCGAAACGCCCCGGATTCCGTGCGGGGGGTAGCGCATGGCCGCGACCGCCTGGCGGGCCTCGTCGGCGTTCTGGACGAAGGGGACGAGTAGGGTCTGCGCCCCGATGTCGAGGAAGCGCTTGATGGCGACCGGGTCGTTCCAGGCGGGGCGAACGATCGCGCTCGCTGTCGAATGCGACACTGCCTGAAGCTGCGCGTGGACCGTCGGCAATTCGTTGGGTGCGTGCTCGGTGTCGATCAGGAGCCAGTCGAAGCCTGCGCCCGCCAGAGGCTCGATGGCTACGTTGCTGGTCAGGCTGCACCAGAGACCGATTTGCGGCCGGCCGGCCGCCAGCGCCGCCTTGAAGCGGTTTTCCTGCATCTGCACCACATTCTCCTCCGCATCGAATTTCGCATAGTTATCAAGAAAGTTGACAGATTGCACGCGGCACGTCCAAATCCCCGCCATCGAAAGGAATGCCTATGAAAGCCGAAGACAGGACCGCCATCGTGACGGGCGCGGGGACGGGAATCGGCAAGGCGATCGCCGCCGGCCTTGTGCAGGCCGGGTTCAAGGTCGCGATCGCCGGGCGTCGGGCCGACGTGCTGGAAGCGGCGGCGCGCGAAATGGGCGGCGATCCGGGCCAGGTTCTCGCGGTGCCAACCGATATCGGCGACGCCGCCGCCGTGACCCGCCTGTTCGATACCGTGGAGGCGCAGTTCGGGCGGCTCGACCTGCTCGTCAACAATGCCGGCACCAATACGCCGGCCGTCCCCATCGAGGATCTCACCGTCGACCAGTGGAACGCGGTGGTCGGCGCCAATCTCACCGGGGCCTTCCTCTGTACGCAAGCGGCATTCCGCATCATGAAGCGGCAGGACCCGCGCGGCGGGCGCATCCTCAACAACGGGTCGCTCTCCGCGACGACGCCACGGCCGCACTCCGCGCCCTATACGGCGACCAAGCACGCGATCACCGGGCTGACCAAGGCGACGGCGCTCGATGGACGCGAATTCGGCATTGCCTGCGGCCAGTTCGACGTCGGCAATGCGGCAACCGACATGACGCAGCGCATGACCGGCGGGGTGCTGCAAGCCGATGGACGGCGCATGGCCGAGCCGCGCATGGACGTGCGGCACGTCGCCGACGCGGTGGTCCACATGGCCACGCTGCCGCCGGAGGCGAACATCCTTTTCCTCAACGTGATGGCAACGAACATGCCGTTCGTCGGCAGGGGTTAGCGTTCATGAGCCGCGAAGACGCCATTGCCCGGGCGCGGGCGCATTTCGACGGCGGAACCTTCCGCGATGTGCTGGCGCGGCGCGTTGCCATCGCAACCGAAAGCCAGGAACCCGATGCCGCCGGCGAGCTTGATCGCTACATCGCCGAGGAAGTCGGTCCGGAGCTCGAAGCGCTCGGCTTTTCGTGCCGCACGGTCCGGCACGAGCGTGCGCGGGGACCGCTCCTGATCGCCGAACGGATCGAGGACCGGGGGCTGCCGACCGTCCTCGGCTACGGCCATGGCGACGTGACACGCGGGCAGGCGGAACGCTGGCGGGACGGGCTGTCGCCCTGGGCGCTGACCGAGCGGGACGGCCGCTGGTACGGGCGCGGCATCGCCGACAACAAGGGGCAGCATACGATCAACATCGCTGCCTTGCGCGCCGTTCTCGAGACGCGCGGGACGCTCGGATTCAACGCCAAGTACCTGATCGAGATGGGCGAGGAGATCGGCTCGCCGGGACTGCGGGAGCTTTGCGCGGCGGAGAAGCAGGCACTGCGCGCAGACCTGATGATCGCGTCCGACGGGCCGCGCCTCTCGGCGGACCGGCCGACGCTCTTCCTCGGCTCGCGCGGCGGCATCTCGTTCGACCTCAGGATCAAGGCGCGCGAGGGCGCGCATCATTCGGGCAATTGGGGCGGGCTTCTGTCGAACCCCGCCGTGCAGCTTGCGCATGCCATCGCAGCGCTGATCGGACCGGAGGGCCGCATTCTGGTGCCGGAGCTGAAGCCGACCGAACTGCCCGCCAGCGTGCGCCAAGCGCTGGCCGACTGCCCGGTCGTCGACGCCGCCGGCGGCCCGCGCATCGACCCGGACTGGGGGGAGCCGGGGCTTTCGGCGGCCGAAAAGGTGTTCGGCTGGTGCGCGCTCGAAATCCTCGCCTTCGAGGCGGGCGAGCCCCGTGCGCCGGTCAACGCCATTCCGGGCCATGCCTTCGCACGTCTGCAACTGCGCTTCGTCGTCGGCGTCGATCCCGAAGGCGTCGTACCGGCGGTCAGACGCCATCTCGAAGCAGCCGGTTTCGGCCATGTCGAGGTCACGGTCGCAGACGAGGAGATGTTCCGAGCGACGCGGCTCGACCCTGCCGATCCCTGGGTGGGCTTTGCGGCGCGCTCGATCGAGCGGACGACGGGGCAACGCCCGGCGATCCTGCCCAATCTCGGCGGATCTCTGCCCAACGACGCCTTTGCCGACATTCTGGGCCTGCGGACGATCTGGGTGCCGCATTCCTATGCCGGCTGCTCCCAGCACGCCCCGGACGAACATCTGCCGCCGCATCTCCTGCGCGAAGGACTGGAGATGATGGCCGGGCTCTACTGGGACATCGGCTCCGGCGAGACGCCCGCTCTGACCCGCGCCTAAAAGCGGCAACCGCAAGGTGCATTGCCGCAGCGGCTCGGCGGGCAATGTTTCGCCGGGACTCCAAAAGTGTTCGCGCGAGGGTTGTGCTACCCCATCGGCGCCCCATTCGCCTCCTACCCGCCATAATATCTTCAACGGGTATGGACCACCGACATGACGGCTCGCTTCCTCCGCTCCTCCGGCATTGCGCTGGCTGGCACGATCGCTCTTGGCCTTTCGGCCGGCATCGCCAATGCCCAGTGCGGCAGCGCTTCCTGGTATGCGCTGACCTCCAAGACGGCCTCGGGCGAGCGGATGAACCCTGACGGAATGACCGCGGCGCATCGCAGCCTGCCTTTCGGCACCAAGATCAAGGTGATCAACCAGCGCAACGGCAAGGAAGTGGTGGTGCGCGTCAACGATCGCGGGCCGTTCACCAAGGGACGCGTGCTCGACCTGTCGCGCGGCGCGGCCAACAAGCTCGGCTTCATCAATGCCGGCCATACCAAGATCTGCCTGGAAGACGTCGGCTGAGACGTTCGGTCAGGTCCGCTTCAGCGAGGCGAGCCTGCGGCTTTCCCGCAAATGGATGAATTCGGCCGTGGCGAGGGCCGGCTCGGCGCGACCATAAAGAAACCCCTGCCCCATGCGGCAGCCGAGTTCGGCGAGGCGCCTTGCCTGCGCCCGCTCCTCGATGCCTTCGGCGACGGCCCCCATGCCAAGCCCGGTGCACATGGCCAGGATCGCCCTGACGATGTGTTCCGACGCGCGATCCTCCATGATCGAGGCGATGAAGCTGCGGTCGATCTTGAGCTTGTCGAAGGGGAAATCGCGCAGCCGCCCGAGCGACGACTGGCCGGTGCCGAAATCGTCGAGCGCGATCCGGGCGCCGGCGCGCTTGAATTCGCCGATGATCGCTGCCGCAGTCTCGGGCTGTGACATCAGGCCGGTTTCGGTGATCTCGACTTCGAGCCGGCGCGGGTCGAGCCCGGAGCGGGCCGAAATCTCCAGAACCTCGCGCGCGGTGGACTGGTCGACGAGCTGCTCGGGGGACAGGTTGAAGGCGAGGAAGAGATGGCGCGGCCAGTTGCGCGCCGCATCGGCCGCCTTTTCCAGAACCAGACGCGACAGATCGGGCATGATGCCGCGCTCTTCGGCGAGCGGGATGAACAGGCCGGGGGAGACCGGCCCGAGATCGTGGTCGGTCCAGCGGGCAAGCGCCTCGAATCCCAGAAGATGGCCGCTGTCGAGCGCGACGATGGGCTGGAAATGGGGCTCGACTTCGCCATTCGACACGGCGCGGCGCAGCGCCTGCTCGATGCGGGTGACCGAATGCGTCGCCTCCACCAGTTCGGGCGAATAGAAGACGACGCGGTTGCGCCCCGTGCGGCGCGCCTCGTAGAGCGCCGTCTCGGCCTTCCCGATCAGCGCTTCCGTCGTCTCGTCCGCATGCTCGTATATCGACGATCCGACCGATGCAGTGAGCCGGACGGACCGCGCACCGATATCGTAGGGCGCCGACAGAACCTCGATCAGCGTGGAGGCGAGATGCCGGGCAGCGGCCGCGCTGAAGACCAGCGGCGCCAGAACGGCGAACTCGTCGGCACCGAGCCGCACGACCATCGAGGAATCGTCGATGGCGGCGCGCAGTCGAAGCGCTGCCTGCTTCAGGATGCCGTCTCCTGCGGTGCGGCCGTACAGGTCGTTGATCGGCTTGAAGCCGTCGAGGTCGATGATGGCGATGGCAAAGGGTGCGGGGTCCTCTTCACGCTCGGCGATCAGGCGTGCGATCTTGTCCTCCAGACGCGCGCGTGTGCCGAGGCCCGTGAGCCGATCGGTCATCTGTCCGGTCGATCGCGTGGTTTCCGCCCTGTCCGCCAACACGGTCGCCGTTTCCCCCACTTGTCTTGTCGTCGTGCGGGAAACTGCCACGGAAAAGCTTTCGGAAAGGTATCATGCCCGCCCTTTGTCGCCGGGCCGATTGGCAAGGCAGCGCGAAGCGACTAGATGCAAGGACCAGCCCGCCTGCAGCGCCCCCGACCGGAGCCTTCCATGAGCCTGAAGATCGCCTTCCAGATGGACCACGTCTCGACCGTTTCGATTGCGGGGGACACCACATTCGCGCTGGCGCTCGAGGCGCAGCGGCGCGGTCACGAGCTCTTCCACTACACGCCGGACCGGCTTTCCATGCGCAATGGCGACGTGACGGCCCGCGTGGAGACGATGCGGGTGGACGACGTCAAGGGCGCGCATTTCATGCTCGGCGAACTGCAGCGCGTGAACCTTGCCGAGATGGACGTGGTGCTTTTGCGCCAGGACCCGCCCTTCGACATGAACTACATCACGACGACGCATCTGCTCGAACGCATCCATCCGAAGACGCTGGTGGTCAACGACCCGGCCTGGGTGCGCAATTCGCCCGAAAAGATCTTCGTCACCGAATTTGCCGATCTGATGCCCGAAACGCTGATCACCAAGGACCCGCAGGAAGTCGCCGATTTCCGTCGCGAGGCCGGCGACATCATCGTCAAGCCGCTCTACGGCAATGGCGGCGCGGGCATCTTCCACCTGCACGAGGCGGACCGGAACCTCGCCTCGCTGCTCGAAATGTTCGGCCAGATGTTCCGCGAGCCCTATATCGTCCAGCGATATCTCAAGGACGTGCGCAAGGGCGACAAGCGCATCATCCTGATCGATGGCGAGCCGGTCGGCGCGATCAACCGCGTCCCGGCGGAGCACGATTCCCGCTCGAACATGCATGTCGGCGGCCGGGCCGAAAAGACAGAACTCACAACGCGCGAGCGCGAAATCTGCGCGCGCATCGGGCCGTCGCTGAAGGAGCGCGGCTTCATCCTCGTCGGCATCGACGTGATCGGCGACTACATGACCGAAATCAACGTCACCTCGCCGACCGGCGTGCGCGAGGTGAAGAAGTTCGGCGGAGCCGATATCGCCGCGCTGTTCTGGGATGCGGCGGAAGCCAAGCGGGGCTGATGTTCCGCCTGCACAACCCGGCACAACCCGACCACAACTTATGCTCCTTTTTGTTCGCTTCATGTTCTTGATTTGATCTCGAAACCATGCTTGTGTTTCCGCAAGGAGAGCAAGACATGGTTTCACGGGTCCGCACGATCGCGTTCCAAGGCATCGAAACGGTGGCCGTCGATGTCCAGGTGATGGTCGCGCCGGGCAAGGTCGGCATGAACATCGTCGGGCTCGGTGACAAGGCGGTCGCTGAAAGTCGCGAGCGAGTGCAGGCTGCGCTGCACGCCTCCGGCCTCTCGATGCCGGCCAAGAAGGTGACGATCAACCTGGCGCCGGCGGACCTGCCCAAGGAGGGCAGTCACTACGATCTTCCGATCGCGCTCGGGCTGATGGCGGCGCTAGGGGCGATCCCGTCCGACGCGCTGGAAGCCTATGTGGTGCTCGGCGAACTCGCGCTCGACGGGACTATCGCGCCGGTCGCCGGCGTGCTGCCCGCGGCGATGGGCGCGAACGCCATGGGACGCGGGCTGATCTGCCCATCGGCCTGCGGATCGGAGGCGGCCTGGGCGGGAGCCGAGATCGACATTCTCGCGCCGCGCAGCCTGATCGCGATGGCCAATCATTTTCGCGGCACGCAGGTGCTCGGCCGGCCCGAGGCGATGATCGAGCCGCAATCCGGCAACCTGCCCGATCTCGCCGACATCAAGGGGCAGGAAAGCGCCAAGCGCGCGCTCGAAGTCGCCGCGGCGGGCGGGCACAACCTCCTGACGTTGTGCTACATTAATCGTGATCGATCTCGGTTTGCGCACTTAAGGCAATGTTCTCCGCTCGTCTTTGGGCGGACAGCAAGTCATTCGTTGTCGAGGTCGATGCGGGACGCCAACGCCGTTTTTCAATGTTGCACCACGTTGGACGCGAGCATCTATAAGCGTGCCTAGCTGCATCGTCTGACGGAGTGGCGAAAAGATTGATCGGTCGAAGGGGCAACCGTCGTGAGTACCCGATCCAAGGCGATACGAGGGTTGGCTCGTCAAATGCGACTAGTCCAAATGCTACTCATATGCGCCATCTCATTTCAGCGAAACGGTTTGCTGCTATGCCCTGTGGGAAATGATTTTCTAAAATATCACAGGCCAAGCCGATGTCCGCAAGGCGCCCACATTCCCGCCGTTGAAGTGGCTTTGTCGAGTTTCCAAAAGCTGCCAGTCCGCTTGCTCGCCGCCGCGTCATGGCGGGTTGGAAAACGAACTGACAGGTTCTGGCATCTATGTTGGGAAAGCGACCCTGAGGATCAACGAGTTCCAACGGTATGCGCCCCATTTCGTTGGTGCGGTGCACGTGGCGGCCAGGGGCGCGTCCCGAAGGCGGGACGCGCCCACAAGCAAGTGCTTTACCCAAGAAGGGACGCTGGACCGTTATCAACAACGGGCGGCATAGACCCCCTACCTCGGACAGCTAAACGTAGTCTGTCAGCTCCAGTCGGCCGCCCGGCGCTGCGCGGGAAGAGCTCAGCGCAGCCGCGATGCGATCGCCTCCATCTGGTCGATCTCTTCGCGCTGCGCCTTCGTGATCTCGTCGCAGAGTGTCACGAGTTCCGGATCAGAAAGGCTGGCCTCCCGGCACATCAGGATCGCGCCAGAATGATGCGGGATCATTGAGGCGATGAACCGGTGGTCGTCGATCAATGCCTGCGAGCGCGTCGCCCCGAAGGAGCCAACTGTCAAAAGCGCGAAGGCGACATAAAGCGCTACGTTCGCCTGTCGGTTCGGGAACATGCCTGGCATGGTCGCCAGCATGAAGATGCCCATCGGCGCCCACATGGTCACCGCCATGTAGAACATGTTCAGGTTGTTCCTGAAGTCGCCCGTGCCGTCGATCATCGTGAACATCACGACGTACATGACGACGAGCCCGAGGATCATGTTCACCCAGAACATGAGGTACGGGCGGCCGTGGCCGCGGTCTTCGTGTTTCCGGTGATCTTGCTCCATTTCGGTCTTCTCCATGTCAGTGCGCCAGACCCGCGGGCTTGAGGATCATCCAGATGGCCATGCCGACCATCATCAGGTTTTCGGTCAGCGACACGAACCCGAGGGGAACGTTGCTGTCGCCGCCGACGCAAGCGCACTTCAGTTCGCGCTTGTCGACATAGACGGCCTTGAAGACCGACACCGCGCCGATGCCGCCGATGAAGAGCGCGACCGGGACCGATACCCACATCAGCGCGCCGGAGACCATGAGCACGCCTGCAAGCCCCTCGGCGAAAGGGTAGACCCGTCCGTAGGGAACCCAGCGCTGCGCAAGCAGGTCGTAGTTGAGGAACATCGTCGCGAACCCGTCGACGTCCTTCAGCTTCTGGAGTGCGAGCAGACACATGGCGAAGGCCACGAACCACTCGGCGGCAGCCACGGTCACGAAGCTGCCGTATGCCGACCAACTGGCTGCCAGGGCCATGGCAAACGCCATGCCGAAGAGCGCAATGACGGGCGTATAGGTGACAGCGTCCTTGTCCTTCACCTCCTTGCCGAGCCAAGCCCGCAGATCGTCGTAGCCTCCGACGCGGCGACCCCCGATGAAGGTCTGGGGCGTGGTGTCCACCTTGTACTCGGCCTTGAAGGCGTCGGTCTCGGCGCGGGACGTCAGGTGATGGTCCTCGACCGCGAATCCTTCCCGCTTCAGGAGGTCGAGGGCCTTGAGGCCCCATGGGCAGGTGTGCTCGGGAGTGACCATCCGGTAGAGTTCGACCTTGCGTGCGGCAGCGGATGACATTCAGGTATCCTTTCGTTCGGGAAAAACCGTCCGCGGAGATAGTTCCGGACGGGACGGAACTGGCTTTCACGCCGCTGACGCGGGGTAGCCGGCGTCGGCGAGCGCCCTGGAGATGGCGTGGGTCGAGGCAGAGGATTCGACTGTCACCGTCTTCGTGACGGGATCGGCGTCGACCCTCACCTTCGGGTCGACGCTCTCGACGGCCTTCGTGACGCTCCGGGCGCAGCCGCCGCAGGTCATGTTCTCGATGTGGAATCGCATCTCGGTCTCCTTCATGGCTTGAGCAGATGCGCCCTTCATCCGCCTTCCAGTCTCTGGAAGGTCAAGCATGATTTTTCATCGTCTTGACCTTGTCCCTCCAGCGGGCTGGCAAGCCCATCTGTCACGGTGACCAAGGAATCCGACCGGAAAGGAATGCCGATGAACGCGCCGCTTCACCTGACCGAGAACGCCAGAGTGCACACCATCGCAATCGACGGCATGACCTGCGCGTCCTGCATCCGCAGGGTCGAACGGGCGCTTGCTGCTGGGGAATGCGCTGAGGCTTAGGCTATGCCCGCTGGGCGGGAGCGGCGTCGCTACCGCCTCAGCGATAACTGGCATAGATTTCCGTGGAGCCGTCCCGCTTGAGAAGGAGCACGTCGTACGGATCGGCATCGGCCATGTCGCCCATACCCGGCGAACCGAAAGGCATGTCGGGAACCGTCAGCCCGATCGAATCCGGGCGCTCTTCGAGCAGGCGCTTGACGTCGCGCGCGGGCACATGGCCCTCAATGACGTAGCCGTTGATCATACCCGTATGACAGGACGTCTGGCCGGGCTTCAGTCCAGCTTCCACCTTTGCGGCATTGAGGTCCGCCAGCGGCAGGTCGCGCTCGGTGACCGTGAACCCCGCTTCCCTCATATGATTGCCCCACGCCACGCAGCATCCGCAAGAGGCGGACTTCAGGACCTCGATCGATCCCGCTGCCAAGGCCGCTTGGCTGATCAGCGCCAGGGCTGTGAAGGCCGCGGCGCGGACAAGTCTGTTGAATGTCTTCATCGTCGTCTCCTATCTGAAGAACACGTATTTCACGAGGGCGGCGATCACGAGCGCGACGACCACGAGGCCGACGAGGCCCCACAGTCCCATGCCCCACATCATGCTGCCATTCATGCCGTTTTCCATCATCGGGTCCCTCCTCGGATCGGGGGTGCAGCGCCGCCCGCCAGGTATCGTTGACTGAGCCACAAGACCACCGGCGGTATCACGATCCACTGGAGGAGCGGGCTCAGGCCCGTCCCGAATGGCGGAACGAGCGGCATCAGGTCCGAATAGATCCAGCGCTGGGTGACCTGGGTATAGTAGAACTCGAAGCCGACGGTCAGCGCGATCCCCGTCCCAAGGAAGACGAGAGCCGGAAGCACGACCTGGTTGCCCATCCAGTGACGTGTCCTCGCGACGAGACTGGTAGTCCAGAATGCTGTCAGGGCAAAACCGACGTCGCCGATGGTCGCGGACGTGCAGAGCTTGACGCCCTGCCAGTGCGCCATCTCCGCCATGCCCGCATAGGTCGGCACCTGCAGGAACTCCCAGACGAAGTGCAACAGGAAGGAGAACGTCGCCGCTGGGAGCTCCGGGGTGTTCGAGAGCGAGCGACGCCTGTTCACTGCAGACTGGCTCCCGTCCTGTTGGTGCATCATTGTGCCTTACCTCTCACCAGTGCGACGGCTAGTGAGCATGAGCCCGGCCCGACAGGCCGTCGATGATTGGGCATTCGGGCCGGTGATCGCCGTAGCAGGTGGCCACGAGGTGCTGCAGCATGTCGTGCAAGCCCTGAAGCTCGGCGATCTTCCGTTCGATCTCGCCGAGCTTGGTCGTGGCGATGGCTTTCACCTCAGCGCTCTCACGTTCACCGTCGCCGTAGAGGGATAGAAGCTGGCGGCATTCTTCCACCGAGAAGCCCAAGCTGCGCGAGCGCTGAAGGAAGCGCAGGCGATGCACGTCCTCCATGCAATAGTCGCGATAGCCGTTGTCGCGGCGATCCGGCGTGATCAGCCCGATGTCTTCGTAGTAGCGGATCGTCTTCGCCGGGAGGCCGGACTTTACCGAGACGGTGCCGATGTTCATGGCGGGTTCTCCTTGATGGGTTCAGCCGAGCCGCACGGTGCGCAGCCTGAGCGCGTTGGCGATGACGGATACGGACGAGAGGCTCATCGCGGCCGCCGCGATCATGGGCGAGAGCAGTGTGCCGAAGACGGGATAGAGGATGCCCGCCGCGACAGGCACGCCGAGCGCGTTGTAGACGAAGGCGAAGAAGAGGTTCTGCTTGATGTTGCGGATCGTCGCCTGGGCAAGCGTACGCGCCCGTACGATGCCGTTGAGGTCGCCCTTCACGAGAGTAATGCCCGCGCTTTCGACCGCGACGTCTGCGCCCGTGCCCATGGCAATGCCAACGTCTGCGGCTGCCAGCGCGGGCGCATCGTTCACGCCGTCTCCCGCCATTGCGACCTTCGCACCTTTTGCCCGTAGCTCCTCGATCAGTTGCTGCTTGCCGTCCGGCAGCATGTCGGCGCGCACCTCGTCGATGCCGAGCTTCGATGCGACGGCCCTTGCGGTTCGCTCATTGTCGCCGGTGGCCATGATGATGCGGAGGCCCGTGTCGTGCAGCGCACGGATCGCTTCCACGGTCGTTGCCTTGACCGGATCGGCTACCGAGACGAAGCCGGCGGCCGTGCCGTCGACTGCGACAAACATCGCCGTCTTGCCCTCGGCGCGCATGGCATCGGCTTGCTCGGCGAGGCTGTCGATGCCGACGCCAAGCTCCGCCATCATGGCAGCATTCCCAAGCGCCACCTTCCGACCCTCGACCGTGCCGCTGACGCCCTTGCCCGTGACCGCCTCGAAGTCGGATGCCGAACATACCACAGCACCGCGCTCCGACGCGCCTTCAACAATGGCTTCGGCCAACGGGTGCTCCGAACCGCGCTCGAGCGAGGCGGCAAGCGAGAGAAGCTGGCCTGCATCGAATCCTTCGGCCACAACGACGTCCGTCAGCTTCGGGCGGCCTTCTGTCAGCGTGCCCGTCTTGTCGACGATGAGCGTGTCGACGCTCGCGAAGCGTTCCAGCGCCTCCGCGTCCTTGATCAGCACGCCCGTCTGAGCGCCGCGCCCGGTCGCGGTCATGATCGACATCGGGGTGGCAAGACCGAGCGCGCAGGGACAGGCAATGATGAGGACGGACACCGCCGACACGATAGCGAACACCATGCTGGGCTCGGGACCGAACAGTGCCCACACCACGAAGGCGAGGATGGCGACGAGTACCACGGTGGGGACGAAATAGTAGGAAACACGATCGGCGAGCCCCTGGATCGGCGCACGCGAGCGCTGCGCCTTGGCGACCATCTCGACGATCCGCGACAGCATGGTCTCGGACCCGACACGCTCGGCGGTGATGACGAGCGTGCCGTTGCGATTGAGCGTTCCTCCGGTCACCGCGTCGCCTGGTGTCTTCTCGACGGGCACCGGTTCGCCCGTGATCATGGATTCGTCGATCGACGTGCGGCCCTCGACGACCTTGCCGTCGATGGGAACGCTGTCGCCAGGCCGCACGCGCAGGCGGTCTCCCTGCTTGACCTCGTCCAGCGGAACGTCGGATTCGGACCCGTCAGCGGCGATCCGGCGCGCGGTCTTCGGCGCGAGGTCGAGCAGGGCGCGGATCGCCGACCCGGTCCGCTCGCGTGCCCGCAACTCCAGGACCTGTCCGAGGAAGACGAGCGCGACGATGACGGCAGCCGCCTCGAAATAGACCGGCACTGAGCCGCCATGCCCGCGGAACTGGTGCGGGAAGAGGTCCGGGAAGAACGTCGCGACTACGCTGTAGAGATAGGCGGTGCCGACGCCGATCGAGATCAGCGTCCACATATTCGGGCTGCGGTTGATGAAGGACTCGTAGCCACGGTGGAAGAAGGGTATGGCGGCCCACAGCACGACGGGCGTGGCAAGCGCGAACTCCAGCCATGCGGCCAGCGGCTCGCCGATCCAGTCGCGCACAGCGAGGCCAATCATGGGCCCCATGGCGATGACGAGCAATGGCAGCGACAGGACAGCGGAGACCCAGAACCTGCGCGTGAAATCGATGAGTTCCGGGTTCGGATCCTCGTCGCCCGTCGGCACGCCCATCGGCTCGAGCGCCATGCCGCAGATCGGGCAGGAGCCGGGTTTGTCGCGTACGATCTCCGGGTGCATCGGGCAGGTGTACTGCGTGCCCTTTTGCATCGGCACCGGGGCGGGCCGATCACCGAGATACTGCGCCGGCTCGGCCTCGAACTTGCCCTTGCAGCCTGCCGAGCAGAAATAGAACTTGTCCCCGTCGTGGCGATGGAAATGTCTGGCGGACGCGCGATCCCAGTCAATGCCGCAGACCGGATCGGTAGCAGTCAGATAGGCGTCAGGTTCGGCCATGAACTTGGTGCGGCAGCCAGCGCTGCAGAAGTGAAACATGCGTCCGCCGTGCTCGGCGCTCGGCTTGCCGGCGGCCGAGTCGACGGTCATCCCGCAGACCGGATCGCGCACGATCTCTCCTTCGGCGTGCGGCGCAGCTGCGTGATGGGCATGGTGGCCGTGAGAGGGCATCATCGTTGCCTCCGGTTCCAGTTGGCGTACGTTCGCGCCTCCAGTCACTGGAAGGTCAAGCACTATCTCGGGCTTGACCTTCCACTTGCTGGAAGGCGGACATTGGTCACATGCCGTCCCCCGGACGGAGTCCAGGCCCGCCCGCGCGTATCGCCGACGGTCCCCGGCAGGATGTCGAAGGAGACTACCATGAAGACGTTGAAGACGATCGCGGCGGCAGCCGCGCTGACCACGGTGGCAGCAGTCGCCTGGGCGCAGATGAACCACGGTGCCCATGGGGGCGGCATGATGATGAACATGGACCAGATGCAGTCCATGATGGAATCGATGATGCCCGCCGAGGACGACTCCGAATCCACCAAAGCCTACAAGCAGGCCGATATGGACATGATGCAGGGCATGGCCGTCGAATACACGGGCAATGCCGACGTCGACTTCCGCCTCAAGATGATCCCCCATCACCAGGGTGCGATCGATATGGCGAAGGTCGCGCTCGAACATGGCACCGACCCGGAAACGAAGGCTCTGGCCGAGGCGATCATCGGCGCGCAGGAACGCGAGATCGCGGAAATGCAGGCTTGGCTGGAGAAGAACGGCAATTAGGAGGACTTGGTGTGAACGCCGGCGATCCCATCGACCGCCACCATTGGGACGACGCCTATGTCCAAAAGGGCGAGGCCGGCGTCAGCTGGTTCGAGGAGACACCGACGGTCTCGCTGGATCTGATCAAGGTCTTGCCGGGACCGAAGGATTCATTGATCGACGTGGGTGGCGGGGCGGCACGCCTCGCCGCCCATGCTCTTCGGCTGGGATTCGGGCACGTCGCTGTCCTTGACCTTTCTGCCGAGGCGATTGTCCGGTCCCAGGCTGCGATGGGCCGCGAGGCCGATCGCGTCGAGTGGATCGTTGCCGATGTAACGACCTGGGAGCCCGGACGGCGATATGACGTCTGGCATGACCGCGCAGCCTTCCACTTCCTCACCGACAAGGCGGACCGCGCCGCCTATGTCGAGACGCTCGACGCCGCTCTTTCAGATACCGGACACGCCATCATCGCGACCTTCGCCCTTGACGGCCCGAAACGTTGCAGCGGGCTGCCAGTGCAGCGCTACAGCCCTGAGACCCTTGTCGAGACGCTGGGGCCATGGTTCAGGCTCGTGAACGGTGTGCGTCATGAGCATCAGACCCCTTCGGGGTTGATGCAGGCGTTCCAGTTCAGCGTGCTGGCGAGGGCGGCTTGACCTGTTCGGGCCAGAAAAGCGCTGCAACCTGGAGCACGAGCGATCCTGGATGCATCGAATGAGGCTCCGCGCCGTCGCATTGATTGCTGCGGTCTCGACGGTCGCCGTCGCTCTTGGCTTGTGGTGGGCCCGTCCTCTCCGCCCGAAATCCTAAGGCGGACGATGCCTTGGTCGTTGCCATGGGCTCGCGGCTGTACGGCAATCACTGCGCAGCTGTGCCTGCAGAGTTAATGAAGCTGGGTAAGCAAATAGACGTGCTTAGACGCTGAATACTTATCGCTCGTCGCCTTGCAAAGTAAGATTTGGTGGTTCGCACCGTCTCAATGCGTGCAAGCGGTGGCAACGAGCACGGTTCCCCGATCGATGCTGTAGGCGCTCTCAAGATCAGTGCCGAAGAGTCGGAGCCATGCGTCCTGTGCCCGGTAGGCCAGCACTTCCCTCTCACCAGGGCAGGCGAAAACCATGTCGGCCGATGCCTGCAAATGGTGGACCATCTCGTGGACGAGCGCGGACAGCTCTTCAGGACTGTAGCCGCTCCAGCCGTCCTGGAAAAAGATCGTGCGGCTGGCGTCATCATAAGCAGCGACCACATCGCCGGGTGCAACGCCGCTGGCAAGACCGTAGCGGATTTCTACGAGCTTGGAGGCCGGAAGCGTTGCGAGGCCAGGAGCGTTCGCCGCAGGTGGGAGGTCGAAATTTGCGGAAAGCCACATCTCGATGACGTGGAGCAATGAAGGCGGTAGTTTGACCTCGGCGCTTGTGACGTGTGCGGTGGTGGCGAACCACAAAGCGGCGACGACGGGTATGGCGGCAACAATGCGCACGGCGGCATCCTCGACTGTTTACTGTGTTGATCGAGGAGCGTCTGCCGAGCGGTGCATCAAGTCATGACAGAACCCTGAATGATGGCTGAAAATGTGCTACAATTCGTCATGTGAACGGCCTTGGAGGCCGACATGATTGATAGCGTAAAGACGCGCTTCGGAGGATTTGTTCTGAACCGCAGGCGCGGCTGCTTGGAGGACGAGGCGGGGGCTGAGCACTTCCTCCGGCCGAAGTCCTATCGGGTGCTGGAACTTTTGTGCGAGCGTCCTGGCGAGCTGGTCACCAAGGATGAGCTTGTCCAAAAGGCGTGGCCAGGCGTCTTTGTTTCCGATGACTCGCTTGCACATTGCGTGACGGACATCCGGCGTGCGCTCGGAGCGGAAGGGCCGCGGCTGCTGCGCACGGTGCCGCGACGAGGCTACATTCTAATTGCTCCGGAAAAAGCGCGGACGTCATCGGCGCCGCCTTCCAAGCGAGCCTGGAAATTGCTCGCGGGTGGATTGGCGGCGGGATTGCTCGTAGCCGCCGCAGGTGTGTGGGGGGCTGCCCATCGTCATGTACCCGATGCAGGACCCGGGGCCGTTCCGCTTCTCGAACAGGCAGAGGCCTTGCTCGCGGCACGCGACTGGCGGCGACGCGCTGACAATGAGCAGGCAAGACGGATACTCGAGCAGGCGGTGGCGGAGGATCCCGCCAAGCCGAACGCGCTCGCTAGCCTCGGTCTCACCTACTGGCTTGAAGTTCAGCATCTGGCCTGGGGAGGTGGACGCCGGGAGATGGTGCGGGCTCTCGAACTCGTGGAGCGCTCTGTCGCCTTGGGCGGAAGCGACCGCTCCCATCGTCTGCTGGCGGAGATGCGGCTGCTGGCACCCTTCCAGGAGCTGCGATCACCGATCGATGCGCTTGCGAACGCGCGGGCGGCCGTAACCATCAACCCTGCCAACCCTGACAATCTCGCGGTTCTGGCCCAGGCGCTGGCGTTGACGGGACGACCGAAGGAGGCGGTAGCCACGGTGGAGCAGGCCTTGCGCCTGACGGCAAATCCCCCAGAATGGCACCGCCAGGTTGCGGGGCTCAGCTATTTGTTGTCAGGCCAGGCGGCTCTTGCGGCAGAAATGCTGGGTCCTCTTCACGGGGCCGGGACGTTTGCCCATGCGCGCTGGTGGTCGGGTTGGCTTTTTGCCGCAAGCCTTGCCCACGCTGGCCGGATCGAGGAGGCCACCGGGGTGGTAAGAGCCGCCCACCGCCATCGTCCCGAACAGAGCCTGGCCGCTGTGGCGCAATCCTTCGACGGTTTCGCCGAAGAGGCGGGTCTTGACCTAGTCCTTGAGGGGCTGAGGCTTGCTGGCATGCCGGGCTGAGCCGGTCCAGCCCGTCGAGGAGCGCGACTGCCAGTCGCCATAGCGCTCGCGGAAGTCCAGATAGTCGCTCCACGCACCGGCCAGCAGCGGGTCGCCTTCAACATCCTCCGCGATGATGTCCTCCCAGGCCTCGCGCATTTCCACGAGTACATCGTCCGGCCACTGGTGGAACTCGACACCCATCTGGCGAAATTGCTGGAGAGCCTCGATCTGCTTCTCCACCGCCGCCGGTGCCGTCCAGGACAGCATGTCGCCGCAGGCGGCCTCGATCACCGCCTGGTGACGATCCGAAAGCACTTCCCACCGCCGCTCTGGCATCAGGATCTCCAGCGAGGTGACAGGCTGCTGCCAGCCTGGAAAGTAAAGGTGTTTCGCAACCTCCGCGATGCCGAGGTCCGCGTCGATCGATGGTAGGGAGAACTCTGCGGCATCGATCAGACCGGTCTCGAATGCCTGCCGGATTTCCTGCGCTGGCAGCTCATACGGCACAACACCGAGCCTTTGCAGCACGCGCGCACCATAGCCGAAGCTGCGTATCGACAGTCCGCCAAGATCATCGACGCTTTCGATCGGAGCGAGGAACCAGCCACCGCCTTCCGCCGGAAGGATTCCGCAATAGAGGCTCTTCATGCCGTGGCGATCATAGATGGCCTGGAGCGCCTCGGCGCCGCCTCCGATCTGCATCCAGGCCGTAAAGCCTGCGGGATCAGGGCCGAAGGGGAATCCGGTGAAAATCGTCAGCGCCGAGTCTTCGCGGCCGTGATGGCCGGCTGATCCCCACGCCGCATCAACCAGGCCCGCCTCCAATGCATCGAACGTGTCCTGATCGAGCACGAGACGGTCGTGCACCTCAATGACGAAGCTGCCGCCTGACAGACGCCGCACTATCTCCGCGAAGCGTTCTCCCGCCTCGCCGAAAAGCTTCGGATAGAGCAGGCTGTTCATGCGCCAATGCACGACGTCATCCTGGGTGGCAGCTGGCGCCGCTGCGAAGATGCAGTAGGTGAGCGCGACACCGCCCAAAGCAGCGCGGATGCGGCTAGACATTTTCATCACGGCAAACATCCCACAAGTCAGTAACGGCCTCGGCAGCAGCCTCATCGAAAGCTCAGAGCCCGAGCGTACAGCAGACCATCCCTTTTTGGAGCGGATACACAAAGACCATCTCTTAGAAACGGGCGAACGGCGTACCAGATCATCGCAAAATACCAGACTTCACGCCTTCTGGCGTGTCCGTCTGGAGCAGTCGGCAGGAGTGCGCGTTCAAGAGCTCTTCTAACCCTCAAAGAGAATTTTACTATTTCTCCCCGCGGGCCGCTTCCTGCCATAGCTAGCGGCCGAAACGGCAACAATAGGGTTATAGACCGATTGTCGGCGTTCCCCTCGACCAGAAACGGACCGTCCGTAGTCGGCCCCGTACGGGCCTTAGAAAATCATTTCCTAGACCGACGACCGTGAGGCGCCAACGGCAAGACCGTGGTGGGCAGCGGACTGGCGGGTCCTGGAAGGCATATGCGCCAAAGCAAACACCGCCGGGCTTGCGACAGCGCGACCCTTCGCGGAGGATCAGGCATGACCGAATTTCTTGACCACGATGCCTACATCGCCGCTGCCCCGGAAGCTCTCCGATCACAGCTTGCGCACGTTCGCGGGGAGTTGAAGCGTACTCTTCCGGACGCTGAAGAAGTCATTCAGTATGGGATGCCTGGCTTCAGTTCCGGGAACAGGATCATCGCGGGCTATGGTGCGTTCAGCAAACAGTGCGGTCTCTACGTTACGAAAGGCGCTATTGCCGGTCATCGCGAGAAAATAGCTGCGGCAGGCCTCAAAGCATCGAAGACCGGTGACGTTCTCACCTACGAAACCTATCCCCAATGAGCTGGTATCAGCGCTGGCCATAGCGTCGCGGCAAGACCTTGCGGTCTAGCTCTCCTTAGAACCGGCGTCTTCGGGGTGATTTCCTGCCTGACCGCTTCTGGGTGGCGGAGCTACAAAGCGGCCATTCCGGCAGCGATTGGACTTCCGCAGCGACGTGCCCTTGAGTCGGATACCCCCAAACTCGATGCGATGACGCCATGCGACCCAGGTGGCGCGGGCAGGCGAAGCATGCTGATGATCGGGCCGCCCGGCTCGGGCAAGTCGATGCTGGCGCAGCGCCTGCCATCGATCCTGCCGCCGCTGGCGCCGAAGGAACTGCTGGAGGTCTCGATGATCGCATCGATCGCCGGGGAACTGGCCGGCGGCAAGCTCTCGGATCGGCGGCCCTTTCGCAGCCCGCATCATTCGGCCTCGATGGCGGCGATGGTCGGCGGCGGATTGCGAGCGCGGCCCGGCGAGGTCTCGTTGGCGCATAATGGCGTTCTCTTCCTCGACGAATTTCCGGAATTCCAGCCGGTGGTGCTCGATTCGCTGCGCCAGCCGATCGAGAACGGCGAAAGCGTCATTGCGCGCGCCAATCACCGCGTCTCCTATCCTGCGCGCATCCAGCTCGTCGCGGCGATGAACCCCTGCCGGTGCGGCATGGCGGGCGAGCCGGGCCATCGTTGCGCCCGCGGGCCGCGATGCCAATCCGACTATCAGGCGCGGATTTCCGGACCTCTCCTCGACCGCATCGATTTGAGGATCGACGTACCGGCCGTCAGTGCCTCCGACCTGATCGCGCCCGGGCGGGCCGAGAAGAGCGAAGCGGTCAGGACGCGCGTCGCTGCCGCGCGCCGATTGCAGGCGGAGCGCTACGCCGCGCTCGGGCTCCCGTCGGCGACGACGAACGCACATTGCAGCGCCGGCTTGATCGAGAGCGTCGCCGCGCCTGACGCAGCCGGCGCCGCGCTGTTGCGAGACGCGAGTGAGAAGCTCAACCTTTCAGCGCGCGCCTATCATCGCGTGCTCAAGGTCGCGCGCACACTGGCCGATCTCGACGGCGCCGAGACGGTCGCGCGCATCCATCTGGCAGAAGCGATTTCCTACCGGATGGCCGGAGAAAGGCTGGCGGCTGCGGCGTAGTTGGCCGTGGCGGCGCGGTGTTGACGAAGGGAGGAACCTAACAGGTCACGCTGATAGGCACCCGCTCGGAGCCCGCCAGGGTGGGGTAGCGCTGCGCGACAGTTGTCTTTGACAGCGCTATCTGGCTCACCCAGCCGCGCGGCCGGTGACGACCGTCTGCGGCTGTTTCCTCCGGAAAATGCGCATCGGTCACAGAGCGCGAAGCGGGCGGCGGGTGTCGTGTTTGGCGGATGTGCCGCAACGCGATGCCCTATCGGCAGATGCCGGTTCAGAACAAGGGCGCGAACCGGACGGGGTTCGCGTTGTGCGGTCGATCAGGACGGTTACCCGGATCGGATGCCCGCTTCGTCGGATCGCGCTGGAAGCCATCCCGGATGGGCCCCTATTGCAGCGCGCCGACCAGCATGTTGCGGTCTTCGCGCAGCGTGACCCAGTGACCGGTATGGTTCGACGCCTGGCGCTTCAGGAACTTGTAACCCGTCGAGTACCAGGGGCGCAGGTCATTGTTCAGATTGTCGAGGATGAAATCGCCGCGATCGGTGCGCACGGTCAGGACGGCATGGCCTTCGCCGTCGGGCTTGCGCACGACGGTCAGGAGGATGTTGGACAAGGAGACGCCGGCTTCGGCCAGACGCTTGCGCTTTTCGAGCGCGTAGTCTTCGCAGTCGCCGACGCCGTTGACCGGATAGGCCCACCATTCGTCGCGCCCGTAGATTTCGAGGTCGCTACGCGGCGAAACGGCTTCGTTGACCGAGCGGTTGATGTGGTCGATCTTGCGCCACAGCGCATTGTCGACCGGCAAGGGTCCGCGATCGATCGGACGGATCGAGCACTCGCCGGGGCTGCGCTGGCACAGATCGTAATGGCCGATCGGCTGCGAGGTGAGGCCGCCGACCTGCATCGCGGCGCCCGAGCCAGGCATCGCTGATGCCGGCAGGGCCGGCGCGAGAGCGCCTGCCAGAATCGCGACCGCAAGCAATCGCAGTGATCTCGAAGATCCACCCATTCGCCCAAAACCCCGATTGCGCACGTTTTTCGTGTCGTTAACAAAAGGTTAAGGTCGGGTGATCGATGCTGTCAATCGACGCGCGCATTACCCACATCCGGGACTGGCCCGCTGTGACAATCCGCACACACAATATTGCCTGCAAACCGGGCATTGCCGCGGGTTAAGGGCCGTTAACCATATGAGATGATTGCGTGCTCGAACGGTCGCGGACAAATGCCATCCGACGATGGCCGGCTGAGCACACTTGACCCTAGCGGCGGAACGGGCCGCTAGGTTGGCCGAAACCGAATGGCAAAAAAGCCGCGCCCTTATCGGACGCGGCTTCTGATTCGTGGCCAATTGCCTGCTACCCCTACCGGGTCCGGCAGAGGTTACGGTCCTATTGCGGCCAGCCGGCGACGGCCTTGACTTCAAGGAAGTCTTCCAGCCCGAACTTGCCGCCTTCGCGGCCGAGCCCCGACTGCTTGTATCCGCCGAAGGGCGAGCCGGGAGCGCGGCTTGTGCCGTTGACCTGCACCATTCCGGCGCGCAACTGCCGCGAGACGCGGCGGGCGCGTTCGGCGTCGCCGGTCTGCACGTAGCTCGACAGGCCGTAGGGCGTGTCGTTGGCGATGGCGACCGCTTCGTCTTCGCCCTCGAACGGGATCATCGCCAGGACCGGGCCGAAGACCTCCTCGCGGGCGATGGTCATCTCGTTGGTGACGTCGGCAAAGATGGTCGGGCGGACATAGTAGCCGCGGTTGAAGCCCTCGGGACGGCCCGCGCCGCCGGCGACGATTTTCGCGCCTTCCTTGATCGCGACGTCGATCAGTCCCTGCACCTTGTCGAACTGCGCCTGCGAGACGAGCGGGCCGATATGGTCGCCATCCTCGGCCGGACTGCCGACCTTGACGGTCTTCGCATGTTCGCCGGCCAGCTCCACGGCGCGGTCATAGACCGAGCGCTCGACGAGCATGCGGGTCGGCGCGTTGCAGGACTGGCCGGTGTTCTCGAAACAGTGATCGAGCCCGCGCACGATGGCGGCTTCGAGGTCGCTGTCGGCGAAGACGATGTTGGGCGACTTGCCGCCCAGTTCCAGCGTCACGCGCTTGACCGTGTCGGCCGCCGCCTTGGTGACCGCGATGCCGGCGCGGGTGGAACCGGTGAAGGACATCATGTCGATGCCCGGATGACGCGACATCGCCTCGCCGACCGTCGGTCCGTCGCCATTGACCATGTTGAACACGCCGGCGGGGAAGCCTGCGGCATCCATGATCTCGGCAAAGACGATGGAGGAGAGCGGCGCGACCTCGGAGGGCTTCAGGACGACCGTGCAGCCGGCGGCGATCGCCGGCACGACCTTCAGCGTGACTTGGTTCATCGGCCAGTTCCACGGCGTGATCAGGCCGCAGACGCCGATCGGCTCATGAACGATGCGCTCCTGTGGATTGCGCTCGTCGAGTGCGTGCTCGAACTCGAAGTTCTTCAGCGTGCGGATGAAGGTCTTGATGTGGCTGACGCCGACGGCCGCCTGGCTTTCCATCGCAAGCTTCATCGGCGCGCCCATCTCGTCGGAGATCGCCTTAGCTATGTCCGCGACGCGGGCCTTGTAGGCTTCGAGCAGACGCTCCAGCGCGGCGACGCGCTCTTTCTTTGTCGTCGCGCTCCAGGACGGGAAGGCGCGGCGCGCGGCGTCGACGGCCTTGTCGACATCGGCGGCCGAGCCGAGCGAGATGATGGCGAAAGGCTGCTCGTCGGCGGGATTGATCACGTCGAGGGTCTTCGGCGCGCTCGGCGCGACCCAGCGTCCATCGATGTAGAATTCGGTCTTCTCGATCATCTTCGTCTCCTTCGATCGCTTTCGTGTGCTCCAGATAGCGCGAGGGCGCGCACCGGCGATAGCCGCAAATCGAATTGTTGCGATGTATATTGCAGCGCGAAAAGACCAGCGCGCGACGCAAACAGGCAAACTGGACCAAGCAGTGCTGGCCACTGTTGCAATTTGCCCGGATATGGTGATCCTAGGGCCAAAGCAAAGACTGTCCGGTCATGAGGCCAAGGACAACAGGGGAACAGTTGAGTTCATGGTAAGCGTCAGCAATGGCGCGGACGAGCCCGGATTCGTTCGCTTCCAAAACGTCCAGAAGAGCTATGATGGCGAAGTTCTGGTTGTCAAGAATTTGAACCTCGACATCGCGCAGGGCGAATTCCTGACCATGCTCGGGCCATCGGGCTCGGGCAAGACGACTTGCCTGATGATGCTCGCCGGCTTCGAGAGCGCCACCCACGGCGAAATCCGACTCAAGGGCGAACGCATCGACAACGTGCCGCCACACAAGCGCGACATCGGCATGGTCTTCCAGAACTATGCGCTGTTTCCCCACATGACGGTGGCCGAGAACCTCGCCTTTCCACTCAAGGTACGCTCCAAGCCGAAGGCCGAGATCACGGCGCGGGTCAAGCGCGCGCTCGACATGGTCAAGCTCGGGCAGCTCGGCAACCGGATGCCGGCGCAGCTTTCGGGCGGGCAGCAGCAGCGCGTCGCGGTGGCGCGCGCCCTCGTCTTCGAGCCGACGCTGGTGCTGATGGACGAGCCGCTCGGCGCGCTCGACAAGAATCTGCGCGAGCAGATGCAGTACGAGATCAAGCATATCCACGACGATCTGGGCGTCACCGTCGTCTACGTGACGCACGACCAATCCGAAGCGCTGACGATGTCGAACCGCATCGCGGTCTTCGAGGACGGCGTGATCCAGCAGCTCGCGGCGCCGGCCGATCTCTATGAGCGGCCCGACAACGCCTTCGTCGCCTCCTTCATCGGCGAAAACAACAAGCTGGCCGGCAAGGTCGAGGCGATGAATGGCAAGAGCTGCGCGGTGCGCCTGACGGATGGTTCGCTGGTGCAGGCGCTGCCCGTCAACGTCGCGGGCACCGGCGAGAAGACCACCTTGTCGCTGCGTCCCGAACGCGTTCGCATCGCCCCGCCCGAAGGCCTCGCCAACAGCTTCGACGCGCGGGTCGAGGAACTCATCTATCTGGGCGACCATATCCGCACGCGCGTCAGCGTGTGCGGCAATCCCGATTTCATCATCAAGGTGCCCAACGCCGCGCGCAACGACCAACTCGCCACGGGCGAGACGGTTCGCGTGGGTTGGGCCGCGGAAGATTGCCGGGCGCTCGACGCCTGACAAGAAACGCCGTCTTTGCGGCGTGGACAAGAATCGCCGTTTCAAACGGCGTGGAAGAGCACGAAGCCGATGCAGGAACCATCGGCGAAACCAGAGGAGAACGTCATGAAGCATCTACGTTTCAAGGTCGTCGGCGCGGGAGCGGCGGTCAGCCTGCTCGCGCTCGGCGCCTACGCGCAGGACCCGACTTCGCTCACCGTCGTCTCGTGGGGCGGCGCCTATTCGGAGAGCCAGCAGCGCGCCTATCTCGACCCCTACATGGAAGAAAACCCCAGCATCCGCTTCCTCAACGATGACGGATCGGCCAACGCGCTCGCCTCGCTGCGCGCCCAGTCGCAGGCCAACAACGTCACCTGGGATCTCGTCGACATGCTGCCGTCGGACGCGCAGCTTGCCTGCGACGAGGGCATCATCATGGAAATCGATGCCGACGAATGGCTGGCGCCGGCCCCGGATGGCACGCCCGCTTCGGAAGACTTCCTGCCCGGTTCGCTCGGCGACTGCTTCATCCCGCAGATCGTCTATTCGACCGTGATCGGCTACAACACGGAAATGTTCGACGAAGGCAAGGAGCCCTCGACGATCGCCGACTTCTTCAATCCCGAAGAGTTCCCCGGCAAGCGGGCCATCCAGGACCGCCCGGCCGGCAATCTCGAATGGGCGCTCTATGCCGACGGCGTGCCGCTCGACGAAATCTACGAGACGCTCGAGACGCCGGAAGGCGTGGACCGCGCCTTCGCCAAGCTCGACACGATCAAGTCGGACCTGATCTTCTGGACCGAGGGCGCGCAGGGCCCGCAGCTTCTCGCCGACAAGGAAGCCGCGTTCGCGACGAGCTATAACGGCCGTCTCTTCGCTGCCGCCGAGACCGAGAACCAGCCCTTCGAGATCATCTGGGACGGCCAGCTCGTCGAGTGGGACGGTTGGGTCGTGCCGGCCGGCACCAGCAATGTCGAAGCGGTGAAGGAGTTCCTGTTCTGGGCGACCGACACGCAGCGCCTTGCCGATCAGGCCAAGTACATCTCGTACGGCCCGGCCCGCGCCTCGTCCGCGCCGCTCGTCGGCCAGCATGAGGATCTGGGCATCGACATGGCGCCGCACATGCCGACCAACCCGGACAACTACACGGCTCCGATCGTGCTCAACAACGACTTCTGGACCGACTACGGCGACGAGCTGCGCGAGCGTTACGCGAGCTGGATGCTGCAGTAGACGAACCAGCGGGCGGGCGCTTCGGTGCCCGCCCGCCTCCCTTCCGACGAATGACGCGGCTTGTCGCCGCGAGGAGTTGCATTCCGATGGCACAGGCAGCGCTCGCTCCGGCCGCCTCTTCCCCCGACCCGATGGCGCGGGACATGGTGACGGCCGATGGCGTGCCGCTGAAGACGTCGCTGAAGCGCGCCGAACGGCGCCGCAAGATCACCGCCTTCCTGCTCGTGGCGCCGCTGCTCGCATTCATCGTCATCACCTTCATCATCCCGATCGGCCAGATGATGTGGCGCAGCGTCGACAATCCGGTGATCGTCGCCGTCCTGCCGCAGACCATGGAAACGCTCTCCGACTGGGACGGCGAGGACCTGCCCGGCGAGGAAACCTATGCCGCGCTCGTCGCCGATCTTGCGACCGCGCAGGAAAACCGTTCGGTCGGCCAGCTCGCGATCCGGCTGAACTACGAACTTTCGGGCGCGCGCAGTCTGGTCGCCGGCCTCGCGCGGGGCGCGGACGAACTCGAGGCCCCGTTTCGCGAGGCCGTGATCGATGACAATCGCCGCTGGGGCGAGATGCAGATCTGGACCATCCTGAAGCGTGAGGGCCGGCCCTACACGACCGCCCACTACGTCTCGGCCATCGACATGCAGTACAATGCCGAAGGCGAACTCGTCAGGCAGCCGTCAACGCAGCGCGTCTACGTGCAACTCTTCCTGCGCACGCTGGCACTGTCCGTCGCGATCACCTGCACGACGCTGCTGCTCGGCTACCCGATCGCGTTCCTGCTGGCGTCGCTGCCGATGCGTACGTCGAACCTCCTGATGATCTTCGTCCTCCTGCCATTCTGGACCTCGCTCCTTGTGCGGACGACGGCCTGGATCGTTCTCCTGCAGCAGCAGGGTGTCATCAACGAATTGCTGGTCTGGTCCGGCATCATTTCCAGCAGCGGCCGGTTGCCGATGATCCATAATGCGGTCGGGACGATCATCGCCATGACGCATGTGCTGTTGCCGTTCATGGTGCTGCCGCTCTACAGCGTGATGAAGGGCATCTCGCCCTCCTACGTGCGCGCGGCACGCTCGCTCGGCGCGAACAACTGGACGGCGTTCTGGAAGGTCTATGTGCCGCTGACGGTTCCGGGCATCGGCGCGGGCGCGATCCTCGTCTTCATCATCTCGATCGGCTACTACATCACCCCGGCGCTGGTGGGCGGGCAGAGCGGCCAGATGATCTCGAACCTGATCGCCTTCCACATGCAGAATTCGCTCAACTGGGGCCTCGCCGCCGCGCTCGGCACGATCCTTCTCACCGGCGTCCTGATCCTCTACTGGGTCTACAATCGCATCGTCGGCATCGACAACGTGAAGCTGGGCTGAGGACGAGACGATGGCGCTTCCCACCTATGCCGGCCCGCTCGAACGCACCTGGTACTACGCGTTCCGCATCTTCTGCGGGCTGATCTTCTTCTTCCTGATGGCGCCGATCCTCGTGATCATCCCGCTTTCCTTCAACGTGCAGCCCTACTTCACCTACACGCGCGAGATGCTGACGCTCGACCCGGCCGGCTATTCGCTGCGCTGGTACAACGCCTTCTGGAATTCCGCGGCGTGGATGACGGCGATCCGCAATTCGCTGATCATCGGCGTTTTCGCGACGCTGATCGCGACGGTGCTCGGCACGCTCGCCGCGCTTGGCCTGTCGCGCCGGGAAATGCCGTTCCGCGGACTGATCATGGGGCTATTGATCTCGCCGATGATCGTGCCGCTGATCATTTCGGCGGCGGGCATGTTTTTCTTCTATTCGCGCATTGGCCTTGCCGGAACGCTGCCGGGCGTGATCATGGCCCACGCCGCGCTCGGCACGCCCTTCGTCATCATCACCGTGACCGCGACGCTCGTCGGCTTCGACCATTCGCTGACGCGCGCGGCCGCCAGTCTCGGCGCCTCGCCGGCGACGGCGTTTCGCAAGATCACCATGCCGCTGATCCTGCCCGGCGTGATCTCCGGCGCGCTCTTCGCCTTCATCACCTCGTTCGACGAGATCGTCATCGTGCTCTTCCTCGCCGGTGTCGAGCAGCGCACCATCCCGCGGGAGATGTGGTCGGGCATCCGCGAGCAGATCAGCCCCACGATCCTCGCCGTCGCGACCGTGCTGGTGCTGTTCTCGATCGCGCTCCTGACGACGATCGAACTCCTGCGCCGACGCTCCGAGCGGATGCGGGGGATGACGCCGCACTGACGGCGCGAAATTGGCATGCAGGTTGCTCGGCCGATGGCGACCAGCCACTCCTGCCGCGAGCGCGCGACTTGACCACGATCCGCACCGACCATCCGGCCCTCCAGCGCGTGCGCGCGACCGGGCGGCTTTCGGTCAAGCATTCCGATGGCCGGACGCGGATCGACAGGCTGTTTCAGGAAGGCGCGGCGAAAATCCGCTTTCCTGCGCCGGAAAGCCCGGCGATCGAGGCGGTACTCATCAACACTGCCGGCGGGCTGACCGGGGGCGATACCGTCGACTGGACCATCAACGCGGCAACCGGAACCCGTCTGACGCTCACCACGCAGGCCTGTGAAAAAGTCTATCGGGCTGCGGGCGGACACGCCGAAATCTCTGTGTCACTGAAGGCCGGCGCGGATGCCCGGATCGCCTGGCTGCCGCAGGAGACGATCCTGTTCGATCGCTCGGCGCTCCGGCGCAGGCTCAATGTCGATCTTGCGCCGGGGGCCGGCATCCTTCTTCTCGAAGCCACCATCTTCGGTCGCGCGGCCATGGGCGAACATGTCGAAACGGCAATGTTTTCCGATCGCTGGCGGGTGCGCGTCGAGGGCTCTCTAATCCATGCCGAGGATTTCCGGATCGGCCCCGCCATTGCGACACAACTTGCGGGCCCGGCGGTGGCTGGCGGCGGACGGGCCGTCGCGACTCTCCTGATGATCGGCGATGGGGCGGAGCGGATGCTCGAACCGGCACGCGCGATCATCGGCGAACATGGTGGGGCGAGCCACTGGCGGATCGGGTCGACTGGCAAGCTTCTTGCCAGACTTGTCGCGACCGACGGCTACGCCCTGAGGGCGCGGCTGATGCCGCTCGTCGGTCTGCTTAATGGACAGGCAGGCCTGCCCAAGATTTGGACAAGTTGAAAGCGACGCGATGAATTTGACACCCCGCGAGAAGGACAAGCTGTTGATCGCCATGGCTGCGATCGTGGCTCGCAAGCGTCTTGAGAGGGGCGTCAAGCTCAATCACCCGGAGGCCATCGCACTCATCTGCGACTTCGTGGTCGAGGGCGCGCGCGACGGGCGTTCCGTCGCCGACCTGATGGAGGCCGGCGCCCACGTGATCACGCGAGAGCAAGTCATGGAAGGCATCGCCGAGATGATCCACGACGTGCAGGTCGAGGCGACCTTTCCCGATGGAACCAAGCTCGTGACGGTTCACGAGCCGATCCGCTGAACCGACGATGCAACAAGGACGACGGCCGATGCCGACACGCTTTTTCGCCACCCTGGTTTTCATGGCCGCAGCCACACCGGCGCTCGCCCATCCGGGCCACGCATCCGAAGCCGACCACTCATTCCTTTCAGGCCTTCTGCATCCGATCACCGGGCTCGACCACATATTGGCCATGGTGGCCGTGGGGCTCTGGGCGGCTTCGCTCGGCGGGCGTTCGATCCTGCTGGTTCCCGCCGGATTCGCCGGCTTCATGGCCGCCGGTTTTGCGCTGGCGGTCGCAGGCGTGCCGCTTCCCTATGTCGAGCCGATGATCCTCGGTTCCGTGGTCGTTCTCGGCCTCCTCGTCGCCGCCGCGATCCGCCTGCCCGCTGTGCCGGCAGCCCTTCTCGTCGGCCTGTTCGCGACCTTCCACGGCCATGCGCATGGTTCGGAAATGGGCGAAGCGAGCGCCTTGACCTATGGTGCCGGGTTCCTGATCGCGACGATCGCGCTGCACGCCGCCGGCATCCGGCTCGCCTCTGCCCTGTCTCGGCTCGACCAGCGCGACCTGCCCGTCCGTGCCCTCGGCGCCGTCACCGCCTTTACCGGCGCCCTCGTATTCGTCGCCGGCTAGGAGCGCTCCATGATCCCCGGAGAAATCATCCCGGCCGCAGGCGAGATCGAGCTCAATTCAGGCAGGCAAGCGATCGTCATTAAGGTCGCCAACACAGGCGACCGGCCGATCCAGGTCGGCAGTCACTACCATTTTCATGAAGTCAACGAAGGTCTGGTCTTCGACCGCCAAGCCGCGCGAGGCATGCGGCTCGATATCGCCGCCGGAACGGCAGTGCGGTTCGAGCCGGGGCAGGAGCGCGACGTGATGCTCGTTCCGATCGGCGGGAGCCGACGCATTTTCGGCTTCCAGCAGAAGATCATGGGCGAGCTGTAATGGGCCGACTTCAGTCTGCGGCGTCGTTGTCGGCTTCCGAGGGGACCGCTTCGTCTTCCAGGGTGTCCCCTTCGGGCGCCGCGCCGGCCGGAGCGGCGCCTGCGACAAAGATCGTCACCGTGCGGTTTTCGTCGCCAAACTCGACGGCGACGATGTCGCGCACGAGAATCTGGCGGGAATCGACCGCATGGTAGAAAATGGCGCTGCCTTCGATCGACTGCTGAAGCTCGACGATCTGGTCGGCGAATTCCTCGCGCTTTTCGGTGATGCCGCTGTCGCCCTCGCCGACCTCGGGAAGGAAAACGATCTCGACCTCGTCGATGTTGAACGCACGGCGCACGAGCTGCGCATTGTCCATCGTCGCCTCGATGGCGGCGATGACGCGCTCGGATTCGTCGACGGCGCTCTTTTCGCCGGTCTTCACATCGCTGCCGACGATCGTATCGATGGCGCCCTCGCTGTCGAGGCCCTGCGCCAGGGCCGGGAGGGCCGCCAGTCCGAACGCGCCGGCCAGAACGAGCGCCAGAGGCCTGGAATTGCGGAACATCTGAGCCATCTTGAACGGTCCTTTGGTCTGGCTGCGGATCAGGGTCGGAATCGGGTTACTGCGGGAATTTGGCTTGCCAGAGCCTCTACCGCAACTGCGAAGCGCGTTCTCCCTAGCACAAAAAAACGGCGCGGGTCCAAGCCCGCGCCGCTTTGTCGCTACTCGAAATACGCGTTACTCGACGTAAATCACGAGTTCTCCACCGGCACCCATCTGGGCCGCAACGACCTCATTGGCCGAAACGTCCTCGGCTTCGAGCGCCGCAGAGACGGCCGTGTTGGCTTCGAGAGCAGCCTGAAGCTCGGTGATCTCGGCCTCACGCTCGGTCGTAGCGGTTTCCAGCGCGGTCATGTCCGCACCTTCCAGCTCGCCGATCTTGACCACCTCGACAGTTCCGACTTCCGTCATCGTGTCGATTGCGGCGGTGCTGGTCGCGTTGCCCTCGATCGCCGCCAGGGCGCCGTCGAAGGTCGCATCAGCGCCGATCGCGGCGGTCGTGCCGGCATCGGTTTCGGTGTCGGTCATCGTGCCGGTAGTCGTATCGGCACCCGCGCTGCCGCTGGCACCGGCATCGACATCCGCTCCGGCACCACCGACGCCGCCGGTAACGCCGGTCTCGGCATTGACACCGCCCGTTGCGCCGCCGCCGACGCTCGTCTGGGCAAGCGCGGGAGCGACCATCATCGAAGCGCCCATCAGGGCAGCGGTCGTCAGTCCAATAATCCGTTTCATCGTGAAAGTCCTTTTCGGTTCGATTTGAAATCTGTCCCTTGCTCACGATCGCCGCTCTCAGGCGGCTGGAAGGGAAATGTCGAACCGGCCGCTCGGTTGCGCACCGAACGGGGTCATTCGCTGGTCATTTCGTGGCGAGACCGTGCGCAATGTGACGCGAGCATGTCCCGGCCTGACCAAGCCCTTGGCATCATTGAATTCGCAGGAGCCATCCATGCCTAGCCGCCTCTCGCGCGCCGCCTATGCCCGCATGTTCGGACCGACAACCGGCGACAAGGTTCGGCTCGCCGACACCGAACTCTTCATCGAGGTGGAGCGCGATTTCACCGTCTATGGGGAAGAGGTGAAGTTCGGCGGCGGCAAGGTGATCCGCGACGGCATGGGCCAGAGCCAGCTCGCGCGTAGCGAAGGCGCGGTCGATACGGTCATCACCAATGCGCTGATCGTCGATCATACGGGCATCTACAAGGCCGATATCGGGCTCAAGGACGGGCGCATCCATTCGATCGGCAAGGCGGGAAATCCCGACACGCAGGACGGGGTGACGATCATCGTCGGCCCCGGAACGGAAGCGATTGCCGGCGAGGGCAAGATCGTCACGGCGGGCGGCTTCGACGCGCATATCCACTTCATCTGCCCGCAGCAGATCGAGGAAGCGCTGACGGCGGGCATAACCACGATGCTGGGCGGCGGCACCGGACCCGCGCACGGCACGCTCGCCACCACATGCACGCCAGGACCGTGGCACATGGCGCGGATGATCCAAAGCTTCGACGCGTTCCCGATGAATATCGGCCTTTCGGGCAAGGGCAACGCCTCGCGGCCGAAGGCGCTGGAGGAGATGGTGCTGGGCGGGGCCTGCGCGCTGAAGCTGCACGAGGACTGGGGCACGACGCCGGCGGCGATCGACTGCTGCCTGACGGTCGCCGACGATCACGACATCCAGGTGATGATCCACACAGATACGCTGAACGAAAGCGGGTTCGTCGAAAACACGATCGACGCGATCAAGGGGCGGACGATTCACGCCTTCCATACCGAAGGCGCAGGCGGGGGCCATGCGCCGGACATCATCAAGGTGTGCGGGTTCGACAATTTCATCCCCTCCTCCACCAACCCGACGCGGCCCTATACGGTGAATACGATCGCCGAGCATCTCGACATGCTGATGGTCTGCCACCACCTGTCGCCGTCGATCCCCGAGGACGTCGCCTTTGCCGAAAGCCGCATCCGCAAGGAAACCATTGCGGCCGAGGACATCCTGCACGACATGGGCGCGTTCTCGATCATCTCGTCGGACTCACAGGCCATGGGCCGCGTCGGCGAGGTGCCGATCCGCACCTGGCAGACGGCCGACAAGATGAAGCGTCAACGCGGACGGCTGAAGGAGGAGGCGGGCGACAACGACAATTTCCGCGTGCGCCGCTACATCGCCAAATACACGATCAACCCGGCAATCGCGCATGGGCTGTCGAAGGAGATCGGTTCGATCGAAATCGGCAAGCGCGCGGACCTCGTGCTCTGGAACCCGGCCTTCTTCGGCGTGAAGCCGGACATGGTGCTGGTCGGCGGGACGATCGCGGCGGCGCCGATGGGCGATCCCAACGCCTCGATCCCGACGCCGCAGCCTGTGCACTATCGGCCGATGTTCGGCGCCTTCGGCAAGGCGATCACCAATTCCTCCGTTACCTTCGTCTCGAAGGCGGCGCTCGACATTGGTCTTCGGGAACGGCTGGGCGTCGAGAAGCAAATGGTCGCCGTCGAGAACACGCGCGGCGGGATCGGCAAGCGCTCGATGATCCTCAACGATGCGACGCCGCATATCGACGTCGATCCGGAGACTTACGAAGTGCGCGCCGATGGCGAACTCTTGACCTGCGAGCCGGCGACCGTGCTGCCGATGGCGCAGCGGTACTTTCTGTTCTAGCTTCCCGGTCGAACAAGGGAGGTATCATGATCTACGTCTTCGCCACGCTCACCATAAAACCCGGCGCGCTCGACCATCTGCGCGCGCCGGCGCGCGCCTGCCGCGAGGCGACGCTGAAGGAGGATGGCTGCATCGCCTACGACCTCCACGCCGACATCGCCAACCCCGAGCGGCTCGTCTTCGTGGAGAAATGGGAGACGCGCGAGGCGCTTTCGGTTCATGCCAAAAGCGCGCATGTCGCCGCCTGGCGGGAAGCGAGCGCGCCGCATCTGATCGAGCGGAAGATCGAGATCGTCCACCCGGAAAAGGTGGAGAACCATTGATGTATCAGGCTGTTGGATCGCCCGGCTCGCGGCTGACGCGGGTCACATGGATGCTGGAAGAACTCGGCCAGCCTTACGAGATCGTCATGGCGAAGATGCATACCGAGACGATGCTGCGCTACAATCCGAGCGGCAAGATGCCGGCTCTGGCCGATGGAGAGGTGGTCGTAACGGATTCGGCCGCGATCGTCTTCTATCTGGCTGACAAGCACGCCGATCAGGGTATGGGCGGCACCACGCCGGCGGAGCGCGCAGAGATCGCCTCGTGGATGTTCTTTGCGCAGGCCGAACTCGAAGCGCCGCTCTGGAACCGGCTGAAGCACGCCTTCCGGCTGGCCGACGAGTTGCGCGCCGAGGTCGGCCCCTGGTGCAAGGCGGAATTCGCGACGGAAATCGGCAATTTCGACAAGCGCCTCGGCGACCGCGCATTCGCGCTCGGCGACCGCTTCACGGCTGCCGACATCATCCTCGGCCATTGCGGGCAATGGGCGCGCGGGGCGAAGTTCGTAGTTGATTCGGAACGGGTCAACGCCTATTTCGACCGCGTTCTGGCCCGACCGGCGCTGGCCCGCGCGCAGGCCCGTGAAAAGGAGGTGGCGGCTACATGATGTATCGGGCGAACGGCGTGGTGGAGGCGAAAGCGCGTGGCGACCGAAACGTGGTCGGCACGGTCGCGCTCGCCCATGACGAGCGGCATCTGCGACGCAAGCTTCTGATCCTTCAGAACGGCGCACGTGTGCTGGTCGACCTGCCGCAGCCTGTAGCGCTTCATGCCGGCGACTGCCTGCTGCTCGACAATGGCGCGCTTGCCGAAGTGACGGCCGCTGACGAGGACCTGATCGAGATCCGCCCGCGCGACCGGCTGCATCTCGTCGAACTCGCCTGGCATATCGGCAACCGCCATCTGGCGGCGCAGATCGACGCGGACCGTATCCTCATCCTGCGCGACCATGTGATCGAGGCGATGCTAGAAGGGTTGGGCGCGACCATCGCGCCTGTTCGCACAGGCTTCGAGCCGGTGCGCGGCGCCTATTCCGGCAAGGCGCATGGGCACGACCACCAGCATTCACATGGCCACGACCATGGCTGAGGCGGCGCACGCGCTACGGCTGATGGCTTGGCTGTCGCCAGCCTTTCCAGTCGGCTCTTTCAGCTACAGCCATGGGCTGGAGCGGGCGGTTGCGGACGGGCATGTCGGCGATTTCGCCGCATGGCTCGACGGGCTGATGCGGCACGGCACCGGCTGGAACGACGCGGTGTTGGTGGCCGAGGCGTGGCGGCGCGGGCGCGACGGCGGCGATCTTGGCGAGTTGGCCGAACTTGCCGAGGCGATGGCGGGCTCGGCCGAGCGGCATCTGGAGACGATGGCGCAGGGGCAGGCTTTCGCGAAGGCAGTTGCGGGGTGGACGGAAGGACTCGCCCTGCCTGCGACCTCACCCTACCCCGTCGTCTTCGGTGCATCGGCTGGGTTCAACGACCTGCCACACGAAGAGACGATCGCGGCCTATCTGCAGGCCTTCGTCTCCAATCAGATTCAAGCCGGAATCCGGCTTTCCATTCTCGGCCAGGAGCGCGGCGTGACGCTCTTACGCGAGATGGAGACGACGATCCTCGATGTCGCCGCGCGGGCGGCCGGGTCCACGCTCGACGATCTCGGCGGTTCGGCCTTCATCGCCGAAATCGCCGCCATGAACCACGAAACGCAATATTCGAGGCTGTTCCGCTCATGACTTCTTCCAACGGACCCTTGCGGGTCGGCATTGGCGGGCCGGTGGGCTCCGGCAAGACGACGCTGACCGAGAAATTGTGCAAGGCGATGCGCGAGCGCTACTCGGTGGCAGTCGTGACGAACGACATCTACACCAAGGAAGACGCGATGGCGCTGGTGAGCCTGCAGGCGCTGTCCGAAGACCGCATCGTCGGCGTGGAGACGGGCGGGTGCCCGCACACCGCCATACGCGAGGACGCCTCGATCAACCTTCAGGCCATCGACCAGCTCACCGCGCGCATTCCCGGCCTCGACATCGTCTTCATCGAATCGGGCGGCGACAATCTGGCGGCGACATTCTCACCCGACCTAGCCGACCTGACGCTCTACGTCATTTCGGTTTGCCAAGGCGGTGACATTCCGCGCAAGGGCGGACCGGGCATCACGCGGTCGGACTTCCTCGTCGTCAACAAGGCCGACCTCGCGCCTTACGTGAATGTCGACCTCGAACAGATGGAGCGCGACGCGATCAACGCGCGGGTCGGCAAGCCGTTCGCCTTCACCGATCTTTCGCGCAGCAAGGGTGTCGACGAGATCGTCGATTTTCTCGTCGAGAATGGTGGATTGGACCAGTTGCGGCAGGCGTCCTGACGGTTGCGCCTTGCGGCCCGGCGCGACATGCTGTGGCCTGAACAATTAGGAGAGCGCCCGATGAGCGTCACCCAACTGGCCGACACGCGCCGCCCGAACCTGCCCTTCTACGAGGAGCGCTGCGACCTCGCCGCGGCCTTCCGCTGGACGGCGCGGCTCAACATGCACGAGGCGGTGGCAAACCATTTCTCGCTCGCCGTCGATGAGGGCGGGACGCAGATCCTAATCAACCCGAACCTGATGCATTTCTCGCGCATCAAGGCGAGCGACCTGCTTTTGATCGACGCCAACGATCCCGACACGATGAAGCGGCCCGATGCGCCCGATCCGACGGCGTGGGGCCTGCACGGCGCGATCCACCGCAACGTGCCGCATGCGCGCTGCGTCATGCATGTCCACTCGGTGCACGCGACCGTGCTCGCCTCGCTGGAGAATTCGCTGTTGCCCGCGATCGACCAGAACTCGGCGATGTTCCATGGCCGCCAGGTGGTCGACGCTCATTATGGCGGGCTCGCCTTCGAGGAAGAGGGCGAGCGCTGCTCGCGGCTCTTCGCCGACCCGAAGGCCAAGGTGATGGTGATGGGAAATCACGGCGTGATGATCATCGGCGAGACGGTGGGCGACACGTTCGACCGGCTCTATTATTTCGAGCGCGCCTGCGAGACCTACATCAAGGCGCTGTGGACCGGCCAGCAGATCCGCCATCTGTCGGACGAGATCGCCGAGCGCGTCGCGACGCAGATGGATAATTATCCGGTCGCGTCGGCGAAGCGCCATCTGGAAGAACTGAAGTCGATCCTCGACGAGGAAGGATCGAACTTCCGCAATTAAAAAAACCGGCCGCGATTGCTCGCGGCCGGTTTCTTGTCGAAATACGAGATCAGGAGCCGAGGTGCTTGGCGATCATCGCGCGGGCGTCGTCGACCATGGCGTTGGCGTCCATGCCCTTGCCGTTCATCTCCTCGATCCAGGCGTCGATGAGCGGCGCGGCGGTGTCCTTCCAGCGCTGGGTCTCTGCCTCGTCGAGGGTGATGATGTTGTTGCCGAGGTCCTGCGCGATCTTCAGGCCCTTCTCGTCGCCCGAATCCATGACACGACCGAACATGGCGGCGGCCTCGATGCCCGAATTGGCGTCGATGACGGCCTTCAGGTCGTCAGGAAGCGCGTCATAGGAGGCCTGATTCATCGCGAAGACGAAGGTTTGCGTATAGAGGCCCTCGTCGCCGGTGAAACCGGTGTGATTCTTGACGAGTTCGGAAACGCGCAGCGACGGCGTCACTTCCCACGGAATGGTCGTGGCGTCGATGACGCCCTTCGACAGCGATTCCGAGACGGCCGGAACCGGCATGCCGATCGGAGTCGAGCCCAGTGCTTCAAGCATCTGGTTGATGACGCGCGAGCCGCCGCGGATCTTGACGCCCTGCATGTCCTCGAGCGTCGCGATCGGGTTCTTCGAATGGATCAGACCTGGACCATGCGCGTGCCAGGCGATGACCTTCATGCCCGAGAATTCCTCGGTGCAGTACTTCTCGCAATATTCGTGGAAGGCCTTCGACGTCGCTTCGCCGGTCGTCACCATGAAGGGAAGCTCGAAGGCTTCCGTCGACGGATAGCGGCCGGGCGTATAGCCGATGACGGTCCAGATCATGTCGACGACGCCGTCGGTGACCTGATCGACGAGCTGCGGCGGGGTTCCGCCAAGCTGCATCGCGTCATACTGCTCGATCTTGAGGCGTCCACCGGACTCCTCCATCACTTTGGCGGCCCAGGGCTTCAGGGCCTCGGCCGGGATGGTCGCCTGCGGCGGCAGCATCTGGTGAAGGCGCAGCGTCGTCTCCTGCGCGGCGGCAACGGTGGTAAAAGCTGCCACGGCAACGGCGCCGGCAGCCAGTGCTTTCCAATTCAACATGGGTTCCTCCCTGCATGTCCCATGATTGTTATACGATAGAACTTTCCGCCATGGAAGCGGCTGGCCGACACCACTTTCGCATGGTAGCCAAGCGCGCCCAGGATTTGAAATTGGAGGACTGCCATGACTGCGACAGCCAACCCGCCCTTTCGTGCCGACCACGTGGGAAGCCTCTTGCGGCCCCAGGCGGTCAAGGATGCGCGCAAGCGGTTCTACGAGGACAAGGCGATCGCCGCCGAGGAACTCGAGGAGATCGAGAACGCCGCGATCGACGAGGCGATCCGCATGCAGGAGGAGGCCGGCCTGCCGACCGTCACCGACGGCGAAATCCGCCGCTCCTTCTGGCACTATGATTTCATGGGCGGGCTCGAAGGGTTCGACATGGAAGAGCGTGCGCCCGAAAAGGGCGTTGCCTTTGCCGGCGTCAAGCTGAGGCCCGTCTTCCCGACGATCACCGGCAAGCTGGACTTCCCCGACGATCACCCGATGCTGGACCATTTCCGCTACGTCGCATCGAAGACGAAGGTCATGCCGAAGATTTCGATCCCCGGCCCGAGCTGCTGCCATTTCCGCACGGCCAAGGACGACATTCTTCCGAAAGAATATCGCGACGACCCCGAAGCGCTCTTCGCCGACCTGTCGAAGACCTACGCCAAGGCCGTGAAGGCCTTTTACGATGCCGGTTGTCGCTACCTGCAGATGGACGACATCTTCTTCGCCTATCTGTGCGACCCGAAGCACCGCGCGGCGCAGAAGGAACAGGGCACCGATCCCGACTGGCTGATCGAGCAGTATGCGAAGATGATGCACGACGCGATCAAGGACCGGCCTGACGACATGGTCATCGGCATGCACATGTGCCGCGGCAACTTCCGCTCCACGCATGCCGCCGAGGGCGCCTACGATCCTGCTGCGGATGCCGTCTTCAACCAGACCGGCGTCGACATCTATTTCATGGAATATGACAGCGAGCGCGCGGGCGGACTCGAGCCGCTGCGCCTGTTGCCGAAGGGCAAGAAGCGCGTGCTGCCCGGATTCATCACGACCAAGACCGGCGAGATGGAGAAGGTCGACGACCTGAAGCGCAAATTCGACGAGGCGGCGAAATATGCCGATCTCGAACAGCTCGGCATCGCGCCGCAATGCGGCTTCGCCTCGACCGAGGAAGGCAATTCGATCTCCTTCGACGACCAGCGCCGCAAGCTCGACCTCGTCGTCGAGACCGCCGAGGCGATCTGGGGTGGGGTCGCGAAGTAACGTCATTCTTCATTGCCGCTTAACCATGCCTCGTGCAGAACGATGGTACGGGGACATGGTTTTGCGGGAGCGTTTTTGATGGGCGGGTTGTTGAGGCGTGCGTTCGGGTCGCCCTTGGCGGCGCTTCTCGCGCTGGCGGTGATGGTTTCCGCCTGCTCGACCTCGGTCCTGCCCGAACCGCCGCCGCCGATCCCCTCCGAGAAATACGCTGCCATCGTCGTCGACGTCAGTTCGGGGCGTTCGCTTTATTCCGTCCACGCCGATCAGCTTCGCTACCCGGCCTCGCTGACCAAGATGATGACGGTCTTCATGCTGTTCGAGGCGCTGGATTCCGGGCGCATCGGCAAGCAGACGCTGATCCCGGTTTCCGACAATGCGCGCGGCCAGGTCCCGACCAAGATCGGCTTTCGTCAGGGCGAGGCGATCGATGTGGACACCGCGATCCGCGCCCTTGTGATCCGTTCGGCCAACGACGTCGCGGTGGCGACGGCAGAGTTCCTTGGCGGGACGGAACCGAATTTCGCGGCGCTGATGACCCAGCGAGCGCGCCAGATGGGCATGAATTCCACCACGTTCCGCAATGCGTCCGGCCTGCCCGATGCCGGCCAGCAGACGACGGCTCGCGACATGGCGCTGCTCTCCATCGCGCTCAACAAGCGCTTCCCGCACCACTACCACTATTTCGCCAATCGCGAATTCAGCTATGCGGGCAAGACCATTCGCGGCCACAACGACCTGCTTGGCCGCGTGGCCGGCGTCGATGGCCTGAAGACGGGCTATATCCGGGCTTCGGGGTTCAACCTGGCCACGTCCGTCGAACGCGGCGGGCGGCGGCTTGTCGCGGTGGTGATGGGCGGCGAGACGGCGAAGAGCCGAAACTCGCACATGGAAAAGCTCATCGAGCAGTACATGCCGATGGCGGGGTCGGTCGCGACCACGGCGGCGCCGCGACCTGTGCCGCAGCAGGCGCTGCTCGCACCCATGCGCTGAACCATCTGGGCCTGAAGGCACGTTGCGGCGGCGCGGCCCCAATTCGCGCCGCCGCAACGGAGCGCCTCCCTTGGGAGGACGCTCGATCCGATGATCAGCGAGAGGCGTCCATTTCGGCGAGCTTGGCGACCCGGCGGCGGAAATCCTCGTCGGTCGAGAATTCGGCCTTCAGATAGGATTCGACCAGATCCTTGGCGAGCCAGGGTCCGACGATCTGCGCGCCGATGCACATGACGTTGACGTCGTCATGCTCGACCGACTGGTGCGCCGAATGGACGTCGTGGCAGACGGCCGCGCGAATGCCCTTGACCTTGTTGGCGGCGATCGATGCGCCGACGCCGGTTCCACAAACCATCAGCCCGCGCTCTGCCTCTCCGGCGTTGATCCTGTCCGTCACCTGCCGCGCGATGTCCGGGAAGTCGACGGGATTCGGGTCGAACGAGCCGACATCCTGGACCTCGTGGCCGAGCGATTTGACATATTCCACGATGGTGGACTTGAGCGGGAAGCCGGCGTGGTCCGAGCCGATAACGATGCGCATGTGAACTCCAGTTTTGATCTTAGCGAAGCATCGAGGGAAGCCACAGGACGAGGCCTTCCCAGAAGGTGATGATGGCGAGCGTGGCGAGAAGCGGGACATAGAACGGCACCAGCGCGCGCAGCAATTGCCTGAGCGAGACATTGGCGATGCTCGACAACAGGAACAGCGACAGACCCATCGGCGGGGTGAGCAGGCCGAACATCAGATTGAAGATGGTGATGATGCCGAGGTGGACCGGATCGATGCCGGCCAGAACCATGGGCGGCGCGATGACCGGCACGACGAGCAGCGTCGCGGTGGTGGAATCGAGGAACATGCCGGCGATGAAGAAGATCAGGTTCGCGACGATCAGAAGCACGATCGGATCGGTCGAGAAATGGAGAATCCAGCGGGCGAAATCCTGAGGGATCTGCTCGACGGCAAGAATCCAGCCGAACAATGCCGCCACCGCGACGATGATCAGGATCGCGCTGGTGCTCTTCACGGTCAGAATCAACGCCTGCCAGAGATGCTCCAAGGTAAGGTCGCGATAGAAAATCGCGCTGATCGCGAGCACGTAGACGACGGTCACAGCGGCGGCCTCGGTCGGCGTGAACAGGCCGAGCAGCATGCCGGCGATCATCAGGACGGGCGCCAGCAGAGCGGGCAGCGCGGGCAGCAGGTCGCCGCCGAGTTCGCGCAGGGTGGGCCAGCGTTCGGCGCGCGGCAGGTTGTACCGGTAGGAAAGGAATACGGTCGTCAGCATCAGCAGCGCGACGCAGACCAGTGCCGGGACGATGCCCGCAAGAAGAAGCTGGACGATCGAGACGCTGGTGACCGATCCGTAGACGATCAGCGGAATCGAGGGCGGAAAGATCGGCCCGACGACGGCGGACGCACCGGTGACGGCTGCCGAGAACGGCGCCGTGAAACCCTTCTTCTTCATCGCCGCGATCTCGATGCGGCCAAGCCCGCCGACATCGGCCAGCGCCGCACCCGACATGCCCGAAAAGATGAGGCTGGAGAAGATGTTGACCTGCGCGAGACCGCCTGGAAAGCGACCGACGGCGGTGTCGGCAAAGCGGAAGATTCGATCGGTGATGCCGGCCGAATTCATCAGATTGCCGACGAAAATGAAGATCGGGACCGCGACCAGCGGAAAGGAGTCGAGCGCGTAGGTGATGCGCTGGACGAGCAGTCCGTAAGGCAGGCCTTCGATCAGCACATAGGCGATCGAGGGAATGAGAATGGCATAGACGACGGGAAACCCGGCGATGAACAGGACGAGGAAGGCGCCGATGACTGCAAGACCCATGTCAGAGCACCTTGGTTTCTTCGCGCGGCGGATGGCGCAGGTCGATCAGATGGCCGAGCGTCGCGGCTGCGAAGCCGAAGAAGGTCGCGCCGAGGAACAGCCAGAAGGGAATCTTGAGCGTCGGCGTCGCATTGTTGAGATTGCGGAAGATGGTCTGCCAGGCGACATAGGCGACGAACGCGGCGGCAGCGACGGCAACCGCCGTGATGACGAAGGTCAGCGTCTTGCGCAGCAGTGTCGGCATCGCGTCCAGGAACTCGGCCATGACGATGTTCTCGTGATCGAGCACGACCAGCGGAAAGGCGGTGAAGACGAGCACGATCAGCAGGAAGCGCGTGAACTCCTCCGCGCCGATGATCGCCGCGCCGAACACGTCGCGCATGATGACCTGCGTGAACGGCACGGCGACCAGCGCGACGAGCACGAACACGCAGAACGCGCCCAATGCGCGTTTGACGATGACCATTTCCCGAATCCTCCCGAAGAGCCGGCGGCGATCGATGCCGCCGCCGGCACGACTTCAAGCGCGCCTTACTCGACGGCGGCGATCTGCTCGATATACGTCTCGTAGGACGGGAAATCGGCTCGGATCTGCTCCAGCACCTGGGTGCGGAAGGCTTCGAGATCGAGACCTTCGGCTTCGGTGATGACGGTCATTCCGTGTCCCTTCACCTCTTCGACCAGTTCGACCTCGGATTCGGTCGCCATGACGAGCGATTCCTGCGCCTCGCGCTCCAGAACCTCGGTGATGGCCTGGCGCTGCTCTTCTTCCAGCCCCTGCCAGACTTCCTCGTTCACGAAAACGGCGAGCACGGCCTGCATGTGGCCGGTCATCGCGATGTGCGACTGCACCTCATAGAGCTTGTTCGCGGTTATCATCGTCAGCGGGTTTTCCTGGCCGACGACCAGACCCGTCATGAGCGCAGTCGGCAGTTCGGCGACCTCGACCGGCGTCGGCGTCGCACCGAATCCCTTGACCATCGACACCCAAAGATCGAGCGGCACGGCGCGGAACGGCTTTCCGGCCAGATCCTCCGGCGACTTGACCTCGAAATTCGACGAGATGTGGCGCGCGCCGCGATAGATGCGGCCGATGATCCGGACGCCGCCTTCGGCGACCAGCTTCTCGTTGATCGCCTGCAGGGCGGGCGAGGTCTGGGGATCGGTCGCCGCCAGCGCGTGCGCGCCGTCGCGATAGATGAACGGCGCGTTGAATGCGGCGACCTCGGGCACGATGCGCGCGAGCGACGCGAAATCGTGGTGGCCCATGGAGATCGAACCCATGCGCACGCCGTCGACCATTTCGGCGACACCGCCGAGCTGGCTGGCGGGATAGACCTGGACGGTGACCGCATCGCTCGTCGCCTCAGCAATTCCGGTCGCCGCCTCGGTGGCGAAGATGGTCTGGATGTCGCCTTCGGCGCCGACATGGGCGTAGCGCAGTTCGGCGGCGTGGGCGGATGCCGCCACGCCGACCGCGACGGCGGTCGCAGCAAGCAGTTTCAGGATACGCGTATGGAACATTGGACTTCCTCCCTAGATGGTCTTGTCTCGACTGGTCGCCGCAGAGTGCGTGAACGCAGCGATGTAGCTCTTGCGGCGGAGCTCATCGCCGATGGCGAAGTGATCGCGCAGGCGGCGGTCGGCGGCATCGCCGTCGCGCTCGACGATCGACAGAAACACCTCGCGGTGTGCCTCGAACAAAGAATCGCGAATGTCTGGCACGACCGTCGTCTGACGGCGGCGCTGCACGTGGCTGCGGCGCAGGAGTTCGGAAATCGACTGGTAGAGCATGATCAGCGCCGGGCTGCGGCCCGCCTCGACCAGCGCCATGTGGAACGCAAAATCCGCCTCTGCCCCGGCGACTGGATCGTGGAGCGTCTCGCGTAGCGTCTGCAAAAGTCCGCCGATGCGCTCGATGTCGCTGGCACTGGCGCGATCGCAGGCGAGGCGGATCGCCTGGCATTCGATTGCCACCCGCGCTTCCATCACGTCATCGAGGATGTCGGGCTGCTGGGCGAGGCAGAAGGTGAAGAAGTCAGTGAGCACCGACACGTCCGCATGGCGCACATAAGCGCCCTTGCCGTGCCGGATGTCGAGGAAGCCGAGCATGGCGAGCGAGCGCAGAGTCTCGCGAAGCACGGGGCGTGAGACGCCGAGGCGCAGCGCCAGTTCGCGCTCGCCGAGCAGGCGATCGCCGGCATTGAGCGCACCGGAAAGAAGCTGTTCGCGAAAATAGGCGAACACTTTTTCCGTACCGAGCAGTTCCTCCGCTCCCTCCGAAAGCACCTTGTTCCTCCCAGTGGCCTTACAGTGGTCATACCACTTGTCGCGCGATTGCTCGCTGCCGTCAAGCGACATGGTTCAAGGCTTTCGGAATCGCTCCACCCAGCTTCGGTCGATCCGGTCCTTCAGCCACCAGACAAAGCGGCCCGACACATGGAGCCTGCCGCGCGTGGCGACGGCGTGTTTGGGCCCGGTGGCGAGAACGGCGAGATGCTTTGCCTGTGGCGACCATGGTCGAAGCGGCCGATCCAGCGCGCGGGCGCGCAGATTGGCCGCGAGAGGCGGCCCCGCACGAACGGCAAAGACGCCTGCCTTCGGCCGGGATATACCCTCGATGTCGGCGCAGTCGCCAGCGGCGAAGATGTCCGGATCGGTCAGGGTCTGCAGGGTCGCATGGACGGCGACGAACCCGCTCGACAGCGCAAGGTCGGTCGTCGCAAGCCAGGATGGTGCCGCGGCTCCGGTCGCGAGGATCGTCAGGTTCGAGGCGATCGGCGGGCATCCGGCGATGCCGACATGATCCGGAGCGATGCGGATGACCTCGACGTTCTCGTGCAGCACGATGCTGCGTGCCGCCAGGATGCCGCGAACCTGCCTGCGCACGGAAGATGGTTGGGATTCGAGGAGGTCGCCGCCGGAAACGAGCGCAATCGCGGTCGCCTCCTGCCGGTGTCGAAGCGCCAGCGCGATCTCGACGCCCGCCGGGCCGCCGCCGACGATTGCGATGCGCCGCGAAGCCGCGTCGACAGCCCTGTCGAGATTCCCGAGGAACGCGCCGAGCGGCTTGACCGGCAAGGCATGGTCGCGTGCCCCTTCGATATCGCCCAGCGCCGGCACGCTTCCGACGTCGAACGATAGAAGATCGTAGGGAAGCGACGTGCCATCGTCGAGCATGAGCCGCTTTTGCCGCCGGTCGATGCCGGCGGCACGTGCGCGGCGATACCCGACGCCATATGCTTCACACAGGCGCGGCAGATCGATTTCGCTCTCGTCGCGGCGATAATGACCCGCAATGATGCCCGGAACCATTCCCGAATAAACGACCCGGGTTTCGGGCGAGACGAGCACTATCTCCCAACCGGGAGGGCACGCCCGACCAAGGTCTTCCACGACATGGAGATGGGCATGCCCACCTCCCACCAGCACGATCCGTCCCGCCAATTCTGCCTCCGCCGTCCGCGCCAGGGTGGCCGACGCGGCCGGCAAAGGCCAGTCATCTTTGCGTGCCGGCGATTACATCGAGGCGGTATAGTAGAAGATGTGGCTGCCGACCTTGCCCGTCTTCTGCAGCTTCTTCGACCAGAACGGCGCGACATAGTCGGCATGGTAGTGCGTCGACTGGGCAATGTCGCCGCGCGAAGCCTTGCAGGCGTCGTCGCAGTTGAAGGCGAACACCGCTATCTTTTGTGCCATGCGGTGCGCGGCACGCTCGTTGAACTCATCGGCCAGATCATCGCAGGCGAAGGAGAACTGGCAGGCATTCTTGCGATGGGCGTTCTGGTAGACGACATCGCAGACCGTATCGGGATAGAAGCTGCTCGCGACGCGATTGAGGACGACCTGAGCCACCATGTTCTGGCCGCGGACCGGTTCGCCCCGCGCTTCGAAATAGATCGCCGCCGTCAGGCATTCGATCTCCTTGTTGTAGCTTCGATAGGTTGGGGCCTCGGTGGCAATTTCAGGCTTTTCGGGCAGCGGGGCTGCGTTGGCGCGCGCAAGGGCGCTAAAGGCGGCGATGGCGATGAGAATCGCCGCTGCGAACGGTCGGTGCATGGTCGCTCTGGTTTTGTTGATGACGCGGCGCTTTTGTCAGGCCAATGCGTCCGCAATCCGAACCCCAGGTGACGAAAACGTGACGAACCGGAAGGTGCGCGCGGCTTTTCGACGCGCCGGGCGCCCAACATCCGCTGTTCGGTGGACGAATTCGGCCGCCAATCATCTGTTGAAGCGCGCGACCGGTTCGGCTATGACCAACCTGTCCTACGGTGCCCCGCGCGCCGCCTGGCACCCGTAGCTCAGCTGGATAGAGTGTCGCCCTCCGAAGGCGAAGGTCACAGGTTCGAATCCTGTCGGGTGCGCCATTTCTTCCAATTAGTTCAGTCGTCCGGAGTTGTCGGCGTTTTGCCGGTGCGTAGCTCGGCCAGAAGTTCGTCGAACCTGTCGAGAAAATCGCGCTGCCGGTCGAGCGTCTTCAGGCGCTTTTCCGAGCTCAGCAATGCCGCGCTCTGGCGATCCAGTTCGTCGGCCAGTCTGGCGCTCGAAGGTTTTCGGTCCAAGGCGTCGAATGCGAATGCTGCATCGTCGCGGCGCTGCTCGTAGCGGCGACGCAGGCCGTCACGTTCCTGCACGACTTCCTCGCGAAGGGACGCGATCGCCGCCGAAAGCCGGTCGAAGCGCTGCCTGTCCGTGTCGTCGTCACGCGAGGCGGATCGGCTACGGAAGGGTTTGAACAGGTTCATGTGCACTTTCCCTCTTGCTTCGAGATCATCGTATCTGCGGAGCGACCGATTTGCGGTCTGCGGCAGGCCTGCCGACACTCGCTGGCCGCTTGCCGGCATTGAAGAGAAATGCCGCCGGCGCGAAACGGCTGACGAGCTGCAGGCCGACGATGGTGGCGACGATGGCAAGGACGGGCTGAAGGAAGAACGAGATCGCAAACAGATCGGAGCCGTAATTTCCGAAGACCCGTCGCAACAGGATGCCGCCAAAGGTGAACAGGATCGCGTGGCTGCAGAAGAGGAAGAACGCGTAAGGCTCGAACCGGATCAAAAGCGATCCGATGCGCGAGCGGCGCAGAACGTCCGTCAGAAGCCAGCATCCGGCGGCCATGGTCACGCGCAGCAGCGTGTCCAGCACGATGCGCAGCGTCTCGTTCATCTCCCCGATCGACACGCGCCCGATGCGCAAGGCGAGGAAGATCGCCACCATGATGGCGAGACCCGCCAGGAGCGGCCGCAGCGCGCGGTCGAGCGACCATTCGCCGATATCGGCCAGGCGCAGCCACATGCCGATGGCGAAGAACAGCAGCAATTGCGGTCGCTGCATGAGATACCAGTCTGTGCCGAACAGCGTATAGGCGGCCAGCATCACGAACACCGCCGGCGCCGAGCCGCGCAGGCCGATCAGCACAAGCGGCGACACGAGACAGCAGACGAACAGGTCGCGCAGGAACCAGAGCGGGACGACCAGTGGCCATTCGGTCAGCGCGAGAAAGGCATTGGCGATGCCGAGCGGCGTCGCCTGTGGCAGGTCGCGCCAATTGTCCGAAAGCACGCCATAGGCGACGAGCAGCGCGAGCATCAGCACGTTCCACGAAAGAAGCGGAACGACGAGGGTGCGCAGCTTGGCGGCGACGACGCGGGCCGGGCCCGCCTTGACCAGGCTGGAAACGATGAAATAGCCCGAGACGATGCCAAGCAGGGAGACGGAACTCAGGCCGATCAGCCGCGTGAGGACGAAATAGACGATGTCGAAAAACCCGGCCTCGCGATCGTAGACGTTCTCGGCTATGCCGGGCTGCATGTGGACGAAGGTCATGAAAGCGATGCACAGCGTTCGCGCGATCGCGACACGCTGCGACATGGAGTTCGAAACAGGTGGAACGGCGTAAGGTACAGGATGGGTCTGCAGCATCGACTTCTCCGGTCTTGCATGGGCCAGCCGCGCCTCAGGCTGATGCGGACGTGTCCGGGCGCGAGTTGAAGGCATGACAGGCTGGAAGCTGCCAAGGCTGTTCTCTTCCGGATCTTCCGAAACGGACCAAAGGCGCGGTCCGGCGCGGCTTCGCCTCGATATCGAGGGGCTCGTCGTCTACGCCGTCGGCGACGTACATGGCTGCCTCGACGAATTGCTGGCGCTGGAGGCGGTCATCGCCGATGACGCATCGCGGCTTGCCGGCGAAAAGCTGATCATCATGCTCGGCGACTATGTGGATCGCGGCCCGCGCTCGCGCGACGTGATGGAGCATCTGTCGCGGCCGCCGCCGCCCGGCTTCGACCGCGTCTGCCTGATGGGCAACCATGAGCGGTTCATGCTCGATTTCCTCGACGACCGCATTGCGCTCGCCGACTGGCTGACGGTCGGCGGGTTGCCGACGCTTGCCTCCTACGGCATCGAAGCCGGCGATTTGCGCGCGCTGGGCTCCGATCCCGCACGCATCACCGCCAGGGTGCGGGCGGTCGTCCCGGAGCATCACGCGGACCTTTTGCGTGCGATGCCGATCCTGATCGACACCGGCCATTTCCTGTTCGTCCATGCCGGCATCCGGCCCGGCGTCGCTCTCGAGGACCAGCGCGACGACGATTTGCTCTTCATCCGCAAGGCGTTCCACGAGGCGTCGCACCGTCTGCCGCGCTATGTCGTCCACGGCCACACGCCGGTCGACACGGCCGAGCGCATCGGCCGGCGGATGAATCTCGACACCGGCGCATTCAGGACCGGGCGGCTGACCGCGCTGCGCATCTGGCAAAATCGCGGGCGCTTTCTTTCGAACCGCCACTAGCCGCTCTGCTCGCCATAATAGGCGGCATAGCGATGGAAGTAGCGCTCCGCGCCACCCACCGATCCGTATTTGGGCAGGCGCTTCATGTCCGTCTTGTTCAAGATGACGCCCATTGTCCTGGCGGCGATCAGCGGTTCGCCCTGCAGGGTCTGCCGCACGAGCGCGCGAGGGGTCCCGCCCCATTCGGTGACGAACAGGAAACCGTCGGCGAGCGGCGCGAAGGCGCGGGCGTCGATCACGGGACCGAGCGGTGGCAGGTCGATGACGATATAGTCGAAATGACTGCGCATCTCCTCGAGCATCGTGCCCATCGCCTGGCCGGAGATCAGTTCGCTGGTATGGGACAGCCTTCCGCGGAGGACCGCCGGCAGAATCGACAGGCCCGTCTTCTGGTCCGCGAGAAGCGCGTTCTGCCAGGCAACGCGTCCGACGAGCGCTTCCGCCAGTCCCACCTTTGGCTGCGATCCGAGCCGGCGGCTCAGGCCCGGATTGCGCAGATCGCCGTCGATTAGGACCGTGCGAGCGCCATTGGCCGCCAGCAGCCCGGCGAAGTTCGCGGCCGCCGTCGTCTTGCCCTCGCGCGGCAGGACGGACACGAAGCCGATGACCTTCGAGGGCTTGTCATGCAGCACGACGTCGCTTGCCAGCTTGGCGCTGCGCAGGGTGTCGGCGAAAAGCGAGGCGGGGGAAAAGACGGCGATCCTCAAGAGGCTCGAACCAGTATGGTCGAGCGCGCTCGGCTCGCCGGTCGGCGTGCTGGGTTGCGCCCGCGTCGATCGGGTCGAGCCCAGCAGCGGCAGGTAGCCGAGGAAATCGAGGCCAAGCCCGTCGCGGACGTCGTCGCCGGTGCGCAGGAAGCGTTCGCGGAATTCCAGCAAACCGCCGATGCCAGCCCCGGCCATCAGGCCCAGCGTCGCGAAGAGACCGAGGGCGAGCGTCTTGCTGGGGCTCGAGGGCGAAACCGGGTTGTTCGCCTGCGAAATCACGCGGGCCTCGGCGATGGGGAAGGATTGCTGCTGCGAGGCCTCCTCGTAGCGGGCGAGGAACGTCTCATAGAGCTTTCCAAGCGCGGAGGATTGCTGCTCCAATTCGCGCAGCTTGACCATCGACTGGCCGGTCGCCGAACTCTCACCGCTCATCGTCCCGACATTTTCGCGCAGCGAAGCCTCGCGCGTGCGCGCCACCTCAAATTCGGTCCGGTAGCTTTCCGTGACCTGCCGCAGCTCCTGGAAAATCTGGCGGCGGAGCTCGCCGCCCTGATTGCGCAGAGCGACGGCCTGCGAATGATCCTCGCCGAACCGCGCCTCGATCTCCTGTGCACGCTCGGTGATCGACAGGTAGCGCGTCTTCAGGTCGGTCAGGACAGAACCTTGCGCCTGGTCCGTGGGGATGATGGCGTTGTCGACAGCGTTCTCCTCGCCGCTGTCGATGATCGTCTTGTACTGGTCGTAGCGGGCGCGCGCATTGGCCGTCTCAGCCTGCGCCAGGACGAGCTGGTTGTTGAGGTCGGACAATTGCTGTTCCGAAACGAGTTCGCCGCGGGCGGCTGTCAGGCCGTTTTCCGCACGAAATTGTTCGGCCGCCATTGAGGCGGACAGCCAGTCGGTGCGCAACTGATCGAGACGCCCCTGGAGCCAGGTGACGGCAAGCTGCGTTGCGTCGAAATTCGCGTCGAGCTGGTCGGACAGATATTGTTCGGCATAGGCGCGCGCGACGGATCCGGCGATCTCGCGATCCTTGGCGCTGTACTTGACCTCGATGACGAAGCTGCGCCCGACGCGTTCGGCGACCAGGTTCTGCTGGAGGATCGCGGCAGCTCGGCCGATGCGCGCCTCGTCAGACGGTTCGCCGGCACCTGCACTGCCTGAAAGCAGGCGTGCGAGCGAGCGGACCTGACTGCGCAGCCAGCCCTGCGGAGACTGCGGCGGATCAAGAAACGCGGGATTGTCGTGCAGGTCGAGCGTTTCGACGACCCCGCGGGCGAGCCGTGCCGATTTCAGGATCTCGACCTCGCTGGCGACCATGGAATCGGCCTGGCTGGGTGCAGGCCGGGCTTCCCGTTCCTCGGTGAATTTGGTCAGGTTCTCGTCGAGCAGAATGCGGGTCGCGGCCGTGAAGGTCGGCGGTGTCACCAGCAGGAACACGCCCCCCAGCACCAGTCCCAGCACCGCACAAAGCGCGACGAGGGACAGGCGTCGGCGCGCCATCGCAAGCAGACGATCGAGATCGATGAACTGGTCGGAATCCGCCGGCCTTGTCAGCCGGCGGGTATCCAGGGGGGTATTGCTGTGGTGCATAAGGGGTCGCGCCTGCGGCGCGTCTCGCTTTCTGGCCCGGCTCAGGCCGAGCGGTTGATGCGGGAAGCAGCGCCGGCGTGGGAGGCGACGAGCTCCGCGATCGGCCCGAGAACCTGATCGCGGAGGTCGTCGCGCGCAAGCGCCATTGCCACATTGGCCTCGATGAAGCCTGCCTTGGAACCGGTGTCGAACATGCGCCCGCTGAAGGGCGCTGCATGGAAGGGCTGGACGCGCGCAAGGCGCGCCATGGCGTCGGTCAACTGGATTTCGTTGCCCGCGCCGCGCTCCTGCGTTTCCAGCAGATCGAAGATTTCCGGCTGCAGGATGTAGCGGCCGTTGATGTAAAAGTTCGACGGCGCCTGCGACGGTTCGGGCTTTTCCACCATTTCGGTGATCGCGAAACCGGCGCCGACGGGACCGCCCTTGCCGACGATGCCGTATTTGGCCGTCTCGAGCGGACTGCACTGCTCGACCGACAGCACGTTGCCGCCTGCCTCGCGGTAAAGCTGCATCGCCGTCGCAAGGCATCTGCGAACGCCGAACGAGACCATGTCCGGCAGCAGGAGAGCGAAGGGCTCGTCGCCGATCAGGTCGCGCGCGCACCAGACCGCGTGGCCGAGACCGTGCGGCGCCTGTTGGCGCGTGAAGCTGACGCGGCCGGCATCGACTTGAAGCGCTTCGATCGCGGCCAGTTCGGCGTTCTTGTTGGCCCGGGTCAGCGTTTCGATGAGTTCGGGCTGGATATCGAAGTGATCCTCGATGACGTGCTTGTTGCGGCCGGTGACGAAGACGATGTGCTCGATCCCCGCCTCGCGCGCCTCGTCGACGGCGTATTGCACGACGGGACGGTCGACGACGGTCAGCATCTCCTTCGGCATCGCCTTCGTCGCGGGCAGGAACCGCGTGCCGAGGCCCGCAACCGGGATCACCGCTTTTCTGACTTTTTTCATCTTGTCTTCCATTCCATCGGTTTGAGCACCCCGCCCGTTTCGTCGCCCTCGAACTCCTATCCGTCCGCCGCCATGGCGGAACGCCGCCCGGCAAGGCGGCGCAGCCGGGCCATGATCGGCATCTTCAGGAGGCGGATCGCGGCCGGATCGGAAAAGGCCGCCTGCACCGCTCGATGCGCCGAGCGCGCCTTGAGATGGGCGACGATGTCGAGAAACGTGGCCGCCTCGCGAAGACTGCGCGTGCGGCGCGCCTGGGCGGCCTTGGCCTCGTCGTCCAGCGTGTGGCGCGACAGGAAGCGTTCGTCGCCTTCGAGGATCGCGGCGACGTGGTGCGGCTTCAAGACGCGCGAGACCGAACCGTCGACGAGGTGATACCGGTAGCCGGGCTCGGGCTCGACGACGCAGCGCGCCCCATGCGCGAGCGCGTCGGCGACGAGCAGGTAGTCCTCGCCGATCCTCAGCCCTTCGTCATAGACGATGGCATGCGCGCGCATGAAATCGCGCGCGAAGATCGGCTTGAGATAGCCGAGCGAAAACTCGGCGTCGAACATCAGATTGCCGGCGATGAAAGAGGCGAGCGTCACGGGCGGCTGCGCCTCGAGGCGTTCGCGTCCGAACATCGGGCGCGACGAAGGTTGCGCACCGCGCTCGTCGATGACGAGCAGGTCGTCGAGGACAATCTGTGCCCCGGCATCTTCGGCGCGCGCAAGGAGACGTACGCTGCGGTCCGGCGCCACGGTATCGTCCGCGTCGAGCACGGCAAGGTAGCGGCCTCTTGCGAGCGCGAAGCCGGCATTGCGCGCGGCGCCGGGTCCACCATTGACGCGTTTTTCGACGAGCACGATCCGGTGGTCGGCGATCGCGCGAACGCGCTCGAGCGTGGCATCGGCCGACGCGTCGTCGACGACGATGATTTCGACCGACACCTTTTTCTGTGCAAGCGCACTTTCGACCGCGCGCGCGATGGTCTGTTCCGCATTGTAAGCCGCGATCACGAAACTGACATCAGGCTGCATGGTCGCGCTTCCTTTCGATGCCGGCGGAGGCGTCGCCGTAGAGGGTGATTTCGCGCACGCCAAGAAGGCCGCTGACCACGCCGCCATGCATGATCGAGCGCAGCGCGTATCGATTGCGCGAGACGGGCCGAAGCCCGGTCAGGACGGCGCCACCGGCGCAGAAGGCAGCCTTGGCTGCGGCGAGCGCGACGGCCTTGCCGCTCGTGCTGCCGCTGGTCTTCGCGAGCAGCCGTCCGTGCGTCTGGCCGGTGCGGAAGCGTCGCTTTGCCAACCAGCCGAACTGCGCCCGGTCGGCGGGGACGGGTTCGCTCGCCAGCGCCGCCTCGGCAAATGCGAGGCGTCCGCCATCGCGCACCATGTTGGTGAAGAATTCGGTGTCCTCGCCGCCGGTACGGCCCAGAGCCAGGTCGAACCGTCGACCCTCGAGCGACGGAGCCGCGACGTTCATCAGGACGTTGCAGGTGTAGCCGGTCAACAGTTCGCCGCGAACGAAAACGGGATTCGTCGAATGAAAATCGCCGCGCCGCATCCAGGCGGGTGCCGCGTCGGCATAGATCGCCGCGACCGGGCCCAGAACAGCGTCGGCCCCCGTCTGGCGCGCCTTGGTCACGAGCGCAGCCAGCCAGTCCGGCGACGCGCTGCAGTCATCGTCGATGAAGGCCAGCCATTCCGCCTGCGAATGGTCGAGGCAGGCATTTCGGGCGAGCGAAATGTTGGACGCCGGGCAGTGAACATAGACGGTCGGGAACGGCAAGCGCCCAGCCATCTCGTCGACGATGCGCTTGGCGCTCGCCTCGATGTCGTTGTCGACGACAATCAACCGGTGCGTCACACCGTCCGGAACCACAAGCGCGCCAAGTGAGCGCAGCGTGTCGGCAAGCTGCGGGCGCCTGTAGGTGCAGACCGCGATGTCGATGCACAACGTTTCGGTCATCGGGCACCCGATCGCTTGCGTTCGGGCGAGACGAGTTGAAGCCAGAAGCCGGCAGACCAGGCGAGATGCATGATCATGGCCGACACGCCTGCCAACATCCCGTTTCGCTCGCCGCGGAACAGGGCGAGCCAGCCGCCATAGGCAAGGCATGCCGCGATCCAGACGAAGGCCGGCAGAATGGCGGCAAGGCTGACGACGGCCAGCAAGGCCCCGGCGACGGCCGGCGCCACCATAAGCGGGATCATCTGGCGCATCTTCGGGACGGATCGGTGCTTCAGGACGTTTCGGGCCCGCCCGCGCCCATAAGCGAAATACTGCCTGAAAAGCGCATCCGGCGTCGTGCGCGGAAAATAGGTCATGAAGGTGCGGTCGGTCATCCAGATCTGGAAGCCCGCGACGTTCAGCCGGTGGTCGAGTTCGGCGTCCTCATTGTGGCTGAAACTCTTGTCATAGCCGCCGACGGCGCGGAACGCGGCGACCGACATCAAGGCGTGGTGGCCATGGTCGATCCAGCGGCCCGTCGCGCCCGCCCTGTGCTTCGAGCCGCCATTGCCGAGCGGTGAGTTCTGCGCCAGCGCCGTCGCCTGCTGGAAGGGCACCTCGCCCGCCGTCTTCATCGCCACGACGACCGAATCGGCGCCGGTACGCACCGCTTCCTCGACGAGCCTGTCGCAGTAATCGTCCGGGTAGCCGCCATGGGCGTCGATGCGGATGAAGTAGTCGTAGGTCTCGCCATGATCGGCTACCGCCAGATTGACGGCGGCGCTCTGGATGCGGCGTGGATTGTCGATCAGCCGGACGCGCGGGTTGCGCGCTGCAAGGTCTTCGACGAGGCTCACCGTGCCGTCGCTGCTGCCACCGTCCACCACCAGGATCGGCATGTCGAGGCGCTCGGCCGACGGCATCAATCTTGCGATGAGGTCGGCGATATGGGCGGCCTCGTCGAGGCACGGGATGACCACCATCGTGCGCGGCATTTCGGTGCCAAGTTCATCGGTCATGACCCGCTGTGCGAGTTCCTGCAAGGTCATGCCGCCGCTCTCAATTCCGGTTGCGGGCGAAGACTCGACAGCCGCGACACGAGGGCTTCGCAGTCGCTGCGCGTCGCCGTCCAAGTTGCGCGATCGATGGCATCGAGGCGTGCGCGGTGAGCCGCAAACCCGGCCGCGTCGAGGTTTGAGAAGACGCGCACCAGTTCGTCGGCGGAGCATGTGTCGAGCACGATACCGATGCCGCGATCTGCGAGAAACCTGGCGGTCTCGGTGCCGGCGCGTGCAATGGGAATCGCGCCGTGGCGACCACCTTCATAAAGACGGTTCGGCAGGAGCCATTCGGAGTTCAGGCCTTCCTCGAAGAAGTCGATGGCCCAGTTGAAGTGAACCTCGCCATAGATCGCCTCGAGATCGCCCGGGTTTCGATAGGGGCCGTGGAAGGCGACATGAGGCGCGGCTTCGACCAGAGCGTCGAAATCGGGAATGGCGTCATAGGCGGGACGACCGCGCAGGAAGAGTTCGACTCGGCCGTCGAGACGACGCGTCAGATCGATCAGCGTGTCGAGCGACCGCGCGCAACGCAGCGCGCCGAACCAGCCGATCCTCCAAGGCTCGCCACTGGCCGGGCGCTTTGGCGCCAGGGATAGTCCGTTCAGATCGAGGACCTTGTTTTCGAGCAGCATCGCCGGCGCGTCGAGCTGGCCATTGGGCTCGAAATAGTCGCGCAGGAAGGCCGGCGAACTCGTCAAGAGTAGTTGCGCGCTTCGTGCGAAACGACGCTCGGCCGCGCGCATGGCACGGCCGACCGCATTGCCGGCCAATAGCAGTCGGTGAATGTCGAGGCTTTCGTAGACGATGGCCGGGCGAGCGGGGAAAAGCCCTTTCGCACGGTCGGCCAAGGCCAGCATTTCCAGATGCCGGGCGATGATGATGTCGGGCTGATCGACGGCGGCGAGCCTTGCGCGCAAGGCCAAGGCAGCGGCGGCGACGGCCGCTAAGCGCTGGGCGAACTTGCCATCGCGCGTGACGCCGAGATCGATCGGGACGGACCCGCCAAGCCGCGTCGGAGCCGTGCGGTCGTCGCGCCGGAACCCGGCGACGGCCACACGCGCCCCGCCCGCCTCGAGCATCGCCACGCGTCGGCTGACGGCAGGATCGGTCAGATCATGAACGAGATAGAGCACGTGAAGCATGCCGGTTTCAGTCCGCGCAGGCGACGGATTCGGGGAACTGGCATTCATCGCCGGGCGCGGTGAACGCGACGCGATCGAACTGCGCGGCGATCGGCTCGACCGGCGCTTCGAACGCACCCATCCAGGACGTCAGCGTGTCCGAGCCCCAAAGGCTCAGATAGATCTTGGACGCGTGGCTGGGCAGCTTGTCCGGATCGATCGCTTCGTGGACGAGTTCGCCATTGACGTACCAGGCGATGCGGCCTTCCTCCCAGACGAAGGCGTAGTCGTTGAAGTCGTCGGCCGCGCCGCCGGTCACTTCGACCAGTTTCTCGTCGCCGACATTCTCGCCGTCGACATACTGGTTCACCTGAACCTTCGACGGGTCCTTGCCGAGCACCTCGAAGTCGATCTCGTCATGCGGCTGGTCGTGGATGGGACCGATATAGGTGAAGAAGCCGGTATTGAGCCCCGACCCCTCCACCGCCTTCATCCGCACCTCGTAGGTGCCGTAGCCGAAACGTTCATTCGTCTGCACTTCTCCGCAGACGTTCTCGCGATCCTTGTAACGCTCGGCAGCGAAGCCGAGCCGCAGAACGCCATCTTCCACCGCAACTTGATCTTTCGACCAGGTGCAGTTCTGATGATCGCCGTTCGACCAGCCATCGGAAACGTACCAGCGTTCGGAGGCGAGATCGTCGAATTCCTCGATGAAGGAGGCGCCACCTTCGACGGCATGGGCAATGGTCGTGCCTGACGCGAGCGCGAAAATGATCGTTGAAGCAGCGATGATGCGCAGCCGGGTCGGTTCGTGAGCCATGGGTCCTTTACCTCTTCGTTCGCCGCCCCCTCCCAAGGGCCGCTGCGGAAACCTCCCGATGAAGCGTTTGCTGCAATGCGAATAGCTTCGCGAACGGATGAGAATGTGGCTGCACGCCCAAAAGCAGCGCCGGCCGGGATAACGAATTGTGAGGCCGCGTTAGTATCGCCCTCTGCCCGCCACGCGCATTGTCGGCGAGAATCCAGCATTTGCATGCTGCACTGCGACATGCGTCCGGTAACGTGAATCAGGATGCCGGGTCGGGTTGCGCCCGATTGCGGAATTTCGCGACCATGCCGAATAAATCGCGAAGCAGTGCCCGTTCCGTCAGGAGAATGAGCCCCGCATAGATCATAGCACCGGCACCGGCGCCGATCGCGATCTGGACGACGGGTCCGAAATCCGATTCGCGCAATCGGTCGACGAGGAACCGAACAGCGACGGCCATCACGAGGGCGCTTGCCATCGGCCGGCATGTCACGAGAAAATTGCGCAGGAAAGGAACGTCGTCGGTCCGGAACACGGTCCAGCAATAGAATACGAGCGTTGCGGCATTCGCGATGCACAGCCAGATCATCGCATGGACGAGCCCGCCCGAAATCGCACCATAGGCCACCGCCGCGCTGACGAGTACGGCGCGGGTGACGGCGACCCACCAGAGCACATGGCTTTTGCCGACGCCCTTCAGATAGGGAATGTAGGTGCTGCACGGCGCCAGTATGCCTTTCGACAGCGCCAGCAGGCCGAGCACCGGCCAGGCCCAGGCCCATTGCTGGCCGAAGATCACATACATGCCCGGCTCCGCGATCGCCCAGATGCCGAACATCATCGGCGCGAGGACGAGGCTGCAGACCTGCGTCGACAGGAAAAGCGCCCGTGTGCGCCGTTCCCGGTCGTCGGCGATGTGGCTGAAGGTCGGGAAGAGCACGCCCATCAGCGCTGCCAGGACGACCTGATTCGGAATGCTCGCAAAGCGGTTTGCGGCCGAATAGGCCCCCGCTTCCGCGATGCCCAGAAAGCGCGACACGATCACGAGCGGCGACTGGAACGTGATGAGGTTGAAGATTTCGGACCCCATCAGGCCGGCACTGTACCCCCAGAGGGCGCGAACCCGGGCAAGCGAGAAGATGAGGCGCGGCCGGTAGCCGGTGGCGTAGAAGAGACCTCCGAGACGCAGGATCGCCGACAGGAACAGTTGAGCGACCAGCGCCCACATGCCCCACCCCGCCAGCGCCAGCGCGACGGCGCACAGCGCCCCGGCAGATTCGGACAGGACGCTCCAGAACGCATCCTTGTCGAAGGCCATGCGACGGGCGAGCAGTGCATAGGCGACGTCGCCGCAAAGCAGGATCGGGATGATCAGCGCCATGATTTGGACGACACCGCCGCCCCCCGGCGCGCCCATCATCGCCGCCAGCGGTTCGGCGAACACGAAAAGCGCCAACGCCATGGCAATCGCCATCGCGAAATTGGTCCAGAAGACCGAATGCACCGTCGTTTCGTCATGGGTGCGCTCGACCACCAATGCGGCAGCCAGACCGGCGCCGCCGACCATGGTCAGGAACAGGACGACCAACTGCGCGACGGCAACGATGCCAAACTCCTCCGGGCTCAAGAGCCGGGCCAGGATCGGGACCGTGACAAATTTCAGCCCGAAAGTGCTGGTCTTCGAGAGGATGCTCCAACCGACATTGTTGGTCACCGTTCGCAGCGAGATCACTGGCGCCATCGGCAATTTCTCTTTCGTACTGGTCGTGGGACCAGTCAGGCAGGTCCGGTGAAATCGGCATCCAGACGCGGCTAAATTCGCGCGTCGTGCGAACCTTCCATCGTCAGAAAAGGCACGAAAAGATGACGAAGTGCAGCGTGGTCATTCCCTATTACCAGCGCGAAGCGGGCATACTGCGCCGGGCGCTGGCCACGGTTTTCGCGCAGTCGCATACATGTTTCGACATCATCATCGTCGATGACGAATCGCCTTCTCCGCTCGAGCCCGAACTCGCCGGACTAAGTGCCGAGGAACGCCGGCGCATCCGCGTCGTGACCCAGAAGAATGCCGGCCCGGGCGCGGCACGAAATGCGGGCCTCGACGCCGTTCCGGCCGACAGCGATTATGTCGCGTTTCTCGATTCCGACGACGCGTGGACCCCCGATCATCTCAAGATCGCCGTCGAAAACCTGTCACGTTTTGAGGCGGACTGTTACTTCGCGTCGATCTGCGGCGGCGAGGCCTTTCACTACCATTTCGGCGTCTCCGCGCTTGCGGACGTGACGGAAATCACCCGCCTCAGCGACGACCCGCCTGTCGTGGAAATTCCCGACATCGCCAGCGTGATGCTGCGCAACTGGAGCTTCATGCACCTGTCTGCGATGGTGATCGGCGCGCCGCTTTTCCGTTCCACGCGCTTCGAGGCCGCCCTGCGGCTGGCAGCCGAGGACGTGCTCTTCTTCTACGAATGCGTGCGCACCGCCCGACGCACTATCCTGTCCGACGCCATCGGTGCGACGCGCGGCGAAGGCGTCAACATCTTTCACGGCGTCGACAGCGCGTCGCCACTGTTCCTCAGACAGCAGTTCAACACCTGGGTCGCGCTCGATAGGCTCGAGACGCGGTTTTCGCACGATGCGCAGGATCGCGCGTCGATCGCGTCCTACAAGCAGACCGCTCGGCAGCAGGCGTTGTGGGGACAGGCGCGGTTGCTTCGCGAGCGCAAGACGCCGCAATTTCGCCAGCTCGCCGGCTGGGCCTGGCGCGACCCGCGCATCCTGACCAGCGCGATGCGACTTGCCGCCGGCAAGTTTCTGCCGAAGGCCGGTCAGCGATGACCCCCTTCTACTGGGAATCCGCGCACGGCAATTTCGGCGACGATTTGAACCTGTGGCTTTGGGATTTTCTGCTGCCGGGCTTTCGCGACGTCGCCGACGACGTCCTCCTCGTCGGAGTCGGCACGGTGCTCAACGCAAAGCTGCTGCCGCCCTCCGGAGGAAAGCTCGTGATCGGCAGCGGTTTCGGCTATGGCGAAATGCCGGACATGTCCGGTCCCGATTGGGACATACGCGCGCTACGCGGGCCGCTGACTGCGCAAAAGCTCGGCCACGATCCGTCGCTCGGGATCATCGACCCGGCAGTGATGGTGACCGAAATGCCGGAGTTCCGGTCGATCGAGAAGAGTGGCGGCACGGTGTTCGTGCCGCATTGGGAATCGACCATTGGCGGACTGTGGCCGCAACTTTGCGACCTTGCCGGAATTGGCTATGTCGACCCGTGCGGAGAAGCGAAGCGTGTGATCAAACAGATCGCCGGCGCCGATCTGGTGATCGCCGAATCCATGCATGCAGCAATCCTCGCCGACGCATTCCGGGTGCCGTGGGTTGCCGTGTCGACATCGGCAAGCATCAACAGCTTCAAGTGGAACGACTGGGCGCGCTCGCTCGAGTTGACCTATGCGCCGCGCCGGATCGCGCTCTCCTCCCGCGCAGAGGCGATAACCAAGGGCGCGCGCTTCTGGGGTGTCGACTATTCGAGCTTGGCGCACGACGCACCAGTTGGCGGCGGCGATCTCCTGCTCGCAGAACGGCAGACAACGCAGGCAGCGGGCCTGCGGTCTCTAGCGAAAAACCTGCTCGGGAGCCCGGCCGCGCTCGGGCTGTGGCGCGCCGCCCGCGCCAAACCGCAACTGAGCGACGGCGCTATCCTTCGGGCCCGCAAGGACCGGCTCCGTTCCGTTCTCGACGAGGTCCGTCGCGACTACTTCTGAGAGACCTTGCGGGCCGGCAGCAGGAAACGCGGTTGCTCGACCTGCGCCGGCGCCCGCATCGCTCCGCCGCTCCGCGCGGCCTGCCATTTGTCCGATGCGATGCCGCCGACGACCGCCGGAATGGCCGATGGTCGTGCGAGCAGTTCCAGCCCGGCGCGCAAGGGACCAGCCTCTCCCTTCCGATCCAAAAAGTTGCGCAATTCATAGCGGCCGCGGATATGGCGCTCATGATGGCGCAACGCCTGCTTGTCGGCCGCGCCGAGGCGGATCGAGGCCAGGATGCCGCGATCGGCCTCATAGAGATGCTTCAGATCCAGTGTCCGGTGGCGACCGCTGAGCGACCCGGCGCGCACGACGGCACCATACCCGCAATGGCGTACCACCTTGTAACGCGCGCCGAGCGCCAATGCGCGCGCATAGAGGTCGAAATCCTCGCCCAGCCGCAGGTTTTCATCGTAGCGCAGGCCATGCCGGTCGAGAAAGGACCGACGCATGACCGGTTTCAAAAACCCGATCTCGCCCCGCTCGGCACCCTTGCGGGAGATGTTTCCGTCGACGAACGCCTTGAGCCCGATGAAGCTCGGCTCGGCCTGGAAGGCGGGAATTTCGGGCAGGCTTCCCGCCTGGCGCTCATCGACGAAAACGATGTTGTCGGCGACGAAATCCCAATCCTCTCCGTCGAGCATGTCGTCGAAGCGGCCCGCGATGAAAAAATCGTCGGCATCGAGGATCGCAAGGAAAGGCGCCTTCGAACGGGCGATCGCGACGTTGCGCGCGTGAGCGGGCCCGCGATTTTCGTCCAGTCGAATGACACTGACCCGACCGGTGCCATCATCGGCCGCCTGCGCCGCCCGAACGGTCGCGTCATCACGCGATCCGTCATCGACGATCACGATCTCCTTCACCCGCGGCTCGTTCAGTGCGGAGGAAACCGCGCGGCCGATCGTGGCCGCCGCATTCATGGCAGCGATGACGACGCAGACATCGGCAGCGATCGGCTCGTTGGGGCGCGATGGCATCGAGTGGCTCACCTCTCGTTTCATTCGAGGGCGAGACATCGATCAGAACTGTGGCGAGACGGTGCTGTCCGCGGGCGTCTAGGACGAACGTTAGGGGTGCCGCGAGCCCGGGACACTGCCGATGCGCCCCGGCTTCTTGGAGGATGCGGGATCGAGGCCGGGCGAATCGGCCCGCTCATCCTGGGCGTCATTGGCCGGTGCGCCTTTCGTGCGCCCGACCATCCAAAGGACGCCGATCACATAGCCGATCTGGATCAAGGCCGCGCAGATGATCGTGTTGATGACCGTCGTCCAGACGGACTGCGTCAGGAAATACGTAACGACCGCAAAAATTGCGATCGCTACCAAGAATCCACGCAGGAACAACGAGAACGACATCGACGACCCCAAGAAGCCAAGCCGACATGCAACGCGGCGCAGGGCCCCTAGCCTGATTTGGCACCAAGCCTCTTGCGCGCCCCCGCATGCCTTGATCGTCTATAGTCACTTCGTCGAGGCCATGCAATGAAAAGCGCCGGATGCGCCCGACCTATGCTGCATTGCGATAGATATTTTCTCACTGACATCAAACGCAATATCGGTATTGATTTGCGGCTTTCGCCGGGTGACCGCAAAACCAGAAGTACAAGTCTATATATAGATTATGATGTAAGGCGCCTGATTTATATCAGTCGGATGGTTTCAATTTTCGGTTGCGAATTTCTATTTCCTGAATGCCTTACAATATCCTCACGTCACAAATTATGATTCAATATTTGCCTGCCGTCCGATTGTGGGCACACAACGCGCTTATCTCCACTCCCATGTTTATGGTGCAATGCGAAACAGGCTTTCGCATGTTCGTGCATTTGGAGATCCTTATGAAACTCGCTTCATCCACGGCCAACAGGGAAGACAAGCGGCGGCTTGGCAGTGACGAGCCGCCTGCCATCGGCGGCGCGTGGAAGCGGGTCTTCGACGTCTTCGGCGCGCTCGCCGCGCTTGTCGTGTTCAGTCCGCTCTTCCTCATGCTCGGCATGCTGGTCAAACTGTCGGATGGCGGCAGCGTGTTCTACCGCCATGGGCGAATCGGCCGAAACGGACGGGTCTTCGACTGCCTGAAATTTCGCACGATGGTCCCCAATGGCGAGGAAGTCCTCGCAGCGCATTTCGTTCGCTGTCCCGAGGCGCGGGACGAATGGCTGGCGACCCGCAAGCTGAAGGACGATCCGCGGGTCACGCGCGTCGGAACCGTCCTGCGAAAGCTCAGCCTCGACGAGCTGCCACAAATCTACAACATCCTCATCGGCGACATGAGCATCGTCGGCCCGCGCCCCGTCGTGAAGAAAGAGCTGGAGCTCTACGGCAAGGCGGCGAGCTACTATCTCAAGTCGCGTCCCGGTCTCACCGGCCTGTGGCAGATCAGCGGCCGCAACGACGTGTCCTATGCGCAGCGCGTCGCCTACGACATGCACTATGTCGAAAACTGGTCGATCGTCTTCGACATGAAGATCATCCTCAGGACCGTGCCCGTCGTGGTGGCAGCGCGCGGAAGCTATTGATCATGATGCGCCCCTCGATATTCCGCGGCCTTGCCGGCGCGCTTTGCGTCCTTTCCGGTTCGGTCACGTTCGCGACCGCCGAAGGCTACACGCTCGGCACGATGGACAAGCTCAACATCCGCATCGTCGAATGGCAGACGGCCGAAGGTGCCGTGCGCGACTGGTCGTCGATCAGCGGGGAATATGTCGTCGGCCCCGCCGGCGTCATTTCCGTGCCGATCGTCGGCGAAGTCGAGGCGAACGGGCGCACGACCGCGGACGTCGCGACCGAGATCGGCGACGCGCTGCAGCAGAAGCTCGGCCTCATGGATCGCCCGGAAGCTTCCGTCGAGCTTGCCGAGTACCGGCCGTTCTTCCTGGCGGGAGACGTGGCGACGCCGGGCCGCTATCCGTTCGATCCCAACCTCACCGTGCTGAAAGCCGTCAGCATCGCGGGCGGCATGCGCCGTTCGGCCGAGACCGGACAGCGGATCGAGCGCGATTTCATCAATGCCAGCGGCGACGTCGACGTGCTCAGCGCCGACCGGATGCGGCTTATCGCGCGAAAGGCACGTCTCGAAGCCGAGACGACAGGAAGCGCAGAGATTCAATTCCCCGAGGAACTGAGCGGCACCGAGCAGGGCCAGAAGCTGATCGAGGACGAAACCGCCTTCCGCGATGCCCGCGCCGAGCGGCTTGAGCGGCAGCTCGCCGCGATCGACGACCTCAAGGAACTGCTCGAAAACGAGATCGTCGCACTCGAACGGAAGATCACCAGCCAGAACGAGCAGATCGAACTGTCGCGCGAGCAGCTTGCGGGCATCGGCGACCTGGCCGACCGCGGTCTCGTCGTCAACGAGCGCGTGCTGTCCATCGGCCGTTCGGTCGCCGACCTCGAGGGCCGGGTACTCGACATGGAAACCGCCGCCCTGCGCGCCAAGCAGGACATCGCGCAGGCGACGCAGGACGCCAACGCGCTGCGCAATGACCGCGACGCGGAAGTCGCGCAGGAACTCCAGCAGGCCGAAGCCAATCTGGAGGCGGCCAATCTGAAAATCCTGACCAGCAACAGCCTGATGCAGGAAGCCCTGTCGATCGCGCCCGAGGCCGCCGGTGCGGTCGGCGCCGCCGAGCCCGAGATCAGCTACGTCATCGTGCGCGAGATCGACGGCGAGCCGGAGGAAATGCCCGCGCAGGAGCACACGCCGGTCCTGCCGGGCGACGTGGTCAAGGTGAAGATCGAGCCGGTCGCGGCTGCCGCAGTCGAGCAGCCAAGCTAGGGCGGATGCGGGTCGCCAAGGCATCCTTCGTCTCGCCGGAGCGCAATTTCGCCTATGGCGTCGTGGCAGTTTCGCTGTCGGTGTTCGTCTTCGCCTACTCGACGCGCTTCGGCCCGGCTGCCGTCCTAGCCTATTACGCATTGTGGCTGCCGCTCGTCCTCATCGACTATCGCCGGGTGCTCGGCAACTATGCGCGCTATCACTGGATACTGGCGTTCGGCGTGCTCGCCTGCCTGTCCACCTTCTGGTCGCTGGCACCCGGCACGAGCGCGCGGGCGAGCGTGCAATACGCCACGCACATCGTCTGCGCGCTGATCGCGGCGCGTGTCATCGGGGCGCGGACGCTGAGCTTCGGCATCCTTGCCGGTGCGGCGCTGGTGCTTGCCTATTCCTTTGCCTTCGGCGGCTATCATTTCGATCCGCTCGACGGCACCTACAGTTTCGTCGGCGCCTTCTCCTCGAAGAACCAGCTCGGTTTCTACGCATCGCTCGGCGTCTATTTCGCCTTCGTGGCGGTGTTCCTGCTCGACGCGGCCGTCGTCACCCGGCTCGTCGCGACGGCAATTGGCGGCGTCTCGGCCTATGCGCTCGTCGCCTCGCAATCGGCGACATCGCTCATCGGCATCGTGCTGACCCTCGCCGCGATGGCGGGCATGCGCGCGGTGCTTCTGTTCTCGCCTGCAGCACGCAAGGTGCTCTTCATCGCCCTGGCGATTGTCGCCACCGGGGGTATCGTCGTCGCCCTCAATGCCGGCGCGCTCGATGCGGTGCTGGCAATCTTCGGCAAGGATGCGACGCTGACGGGACGTACCTATCTGTGGTCGGAAGGTCTCGCCTCCATCGCGCAGGCGCCGGTTTTGGGGGTCGGCTACCAGGGCTACTGGGTACAGGGCTTTGCCGAGGCCGAACGGCTATGGGCCGAATTCTACATCGCAACCCGGACCGGCTTCCACTTCCACAACACCTATATCGAGGCCCTGGTGGAACTCGGCGCGGTCGGCTTCGCACTGATCTGCGTCCTCATAGGCGGCGTGCTCTTCGCCCATCTGGGGCGCCTTCTGTCACGCGCCAGCGATCAGGCAGCCTACGTCCTGTTCGGGCTTGCGTTACTGCTTCTCATCCGCTCGTTCGTCGAGGTCGACATTCTCTATCCCTATACGATCGGCTCGTTCCTGATCTACTACGCGGCAGGCCAACTGACCGTCCGCCATGCGAACGTGCACGGCAGGACGGATACGGAATTACTCGTGGCGGCCCGTTAAGCGCGCAGCGCCTTCTGGCTCGTCATCACGAGATAGGCTGTAAGAAACATGATGCCGAGAAGCTTGAAGCTTTCCTCGATGAAGACCTGCCCGCCGAAATCAACCGGGTAGACGTCGACCGCCATCGAAAAACCGAAGGCGCAGACGCAGGCCGCAAGCAGCAGCCAGGGCGTGGCCGATCGGAGCAGCCAGGCCTGATGGCACAGCATCGCCAGCAGCAGCGCGTGCGGCACGAGGACGACGATTTCGGGGATGCCGAACGTCGCGATCGATTCGTGCAGCATGAAAAGATCGTCGAGCCCCATCAGGGCGGAGAAGGCGCCCCCGAAAAGCAGGAGGCTGCCGAAACTATGGCCGGGTCGACGCTTCAACGCCACGTGGGCCTGCAGCGCGCCGACAGCGCCGACCATCCACAGGACGATGCCGAGATTTGAGACGAGGCCGAAATAGTTGGGGTTGTTGGCGATGGCGTTGGGGTCGCGGACGAGATCGTAATGGTCGATCCCCCACCACTGGTCTGCGGCCAGCACCGCAAGACTGGCCATTGCCCCCACCGCCAGGATGATCGATGCAACCTTCAACTCGCGGGTCGGCAATAGCAGGCGCGCGGACGCGCCGGAGGATGTGGAAAACGTCATGGGCCGCGATCTTCTCTTAAATTCGAAGCGCCCCAGCGATCGCGATCTTGCCGGGTTTTATGACACTTCTATGACGACGCGGCGTTGCGGGCGCGCTGTCAGTAGACGGCCCGTCCGCCCGAGATATCAAATACCGCACCGGTCGTGAACGAGCAGTCCTCCGAGGCGAGCCAGGCGATCATCGCCGCCACCTCGGCAGGCTCGACGAAACGGTTGAGCGGAATCTTGGCGAGCATGTAGTCGATGTGTTCCTGCGTCATCTGGTCGAAGATGGCGGTGCGGGCGGCGGCAGGCGTCACGCAATTCACCAATATGCCCGATCCCGCCAGTTCCTTGCCGAGCGACTTGGTCAAGGCGATGAGGCCCGCCTTCGAAGCCGAATAGTGCGACGCATTGGGATTGCCTTCCTTGCCGGCGATCGATGCGACGTTGATGATCCGGCCATAGCCCAAGCTCAACATCAGCGGCACGAGTGCATGGCAGGTCAGATAGGGAGCGACAAGATTGACCTCGACCGTCCGCCGCCAGACATCCGGCGCAAGGTCCCAGGTCTTCGCATTGCCGCCGGTGATGCCCGCATTGTTGACCAGAATATCGACGGGCCTCGCCTCGAAGCTCCTGCGCGCGGCAGCAGCGACTGCGCTCTCATCGGTCAGTTCGACCACCGCGCCGCTGGCCTCTCCGCCAAGCGAACGAATGGCCTCGTCTATGGCTGCCGCATCGATGTCCCACAATTCGACGGCCGCCCCGCTGGCGATCATCCGCTCGGCAGTGGCAAAGCCTATACCGCGCGCTCCGCCCGTGACGATGGCCTTGCGTCCCTCAAGATCGATGCGGTTCATGCGCGGTCGCTTCCTTCCTTGCGAGTGATGCCGTTCAATTCGGCGACGATGTCGGCAAGCATCGGCACGTAGTCGTCGCCCCGTCCGATCCCTTCGGCGGTGGCGAAGCTGTTCTTCACGCTCGACGCCATATGCGAGGCAATGCCGCTTTCGCTGGCAAGGCCGGTCAGATAGCGCATGTCCTTGTGCGCGTTGCGCAAGGTGAATTTGTGCGCGTCGCGGTTTCGGTCGACCGCGTATTGCATGAAGGTCTGGAAGAAGCCGCAATCCATGCGGCCGCCATCGATGATGCCGCGGAAGGTCGCGGCCTCGACGCCGTTCCTGGCCCCGATCGCCAGCACTTCCGCGTAGAGCGCGGCGTAGCCGAGCGCGACGAAATTGTTGAGGAGCTTGACAGTGTGCCCGGCCCCCACATCTCCGACGCGCATGATGCGCCCCGCCCAGCATTTCAGGATCGGCTCGACGCGAGCGAAGTCCGCCTCGCCTGCCCCCACCATCGTGTCGAGCTGGCCCTCCCATGCCTCCTTGGGCGTGCGTGCCAGCGGCGCATCGACGAAGGCGATGCCGACTTCATTGCAGGCCTTGGCAAGGCTGCGCGTCGATACGGGGTCGCAGGTCGAGCAGTCGACGATCGTGTGAACGGCGCCCTTGTCTTTCAATATCTGCGTGACGACGGTCTCGACCTGCGGGCTGCCCGGAAGACACAGGAAGACGATGTCGCTGACGGCCGCAAGTTGGGTGACCGTGTCCGTCTCGCCTGCTCCGCGCTGGCGCATATCCTCGATCGGGGCGCGGTTGCGATGCCCCATGACGGTCATCGGATAGCCGGCCTCGATGATGTTCTTGGCGATGCCGTGCCCCATCAGTCCGACGCCGACGATGCCGATCCGTTCACCTGTGCTGGTCATGCGGCATCTCCTTCGGTCGCCTGTTTTCGGGCGTGCTCGTCGGCGATGTGCGCCTTCACGATTGCCGCGAAATCGGTATCGGCCACGAAGCCCACTGATGTCGCACGTTCGGCCGAAAAGTCGCGCGGCCAGCCGGAGACGATCTTGACGATCGCCGCGTCCGGCCTGCGCTTGATCAGCGCCGCGGTGTCGTTGCCGGCGATCTTGCGCAGCGTCTCGACCATCTCGCCCACCGTGATCGACAGGCCCGGCATGGTCAGCGAGCGTCGGTCGCCCAGAATTGCGGTATCGAGCGTCGCGGCATGCAGCAGGAACCCGACCGCAGCGGCCGGGCTTGCCACCCAATGCCGCACGTCGTCTCCGACCGGGAGCACCGCCTCGATGCCGGCCAGAGGCTCGCGGATGATGCCGGAGAAGAAGCCGGACGCCGCCTTGTTGGGTTTGCCGGGACGAACGACGATGGTGGGCAGGCGGATGCCCACGCCATCGACAAACCCCTTGCGGCTATAGTCCGCCAACAGCAGTTCGCAGATCGCCTTTTGCGTTCCGTAACTCGTCAGCGGCGCATGAAGAAACGTGTCGCGGATCGGCTCTTCGAAAGGCGCACCGAAGACGGCGATCGACGAGGTGAAGACGAGGCGCGGCCGATAGTCGTCACCCGCAAGGCGGATCGCCTCGAGCACATTCTGCATGCCGACGAGATTGATCCGGTAGCCCTTCTCGAACTCGACCTCCGCCTCGCCGGAGACGATCGACGCCAGATGGAAGATGACGTCCGGCCGGGCCTCGACGAGGCTCGAGATCGCCGCGGGATCGGCGATGTCGCCGGCACTGGTCGAGACCAGCGGCGACGGCACCCCGCCTTCGACGACGTCGAAGGAGTGGATCGCCTCGATCCGGCTTCCGCCGAGTTCGCCGCCCGCCACGAGCGATTCGACCAGCCGCCGCCCGATCATGCCCGCGCCGCCAAGAACCAGTATGCGCATCGGCGCTCTCCTTCGTTTCGACCGATCAGTGATTGTCGCGCGGGACCAGCGGCTGCTTGCCGTCGACGCCGCCCTGGGCGAGCCGGCGATAGGCGACGGCCGGCTCAAGGACCATGCCCGTCTCGAGCTGTGAGACGAGGCCGCGCTGGATTTCCTGCCACGGCGTCTGGTGGGCGGGTATTTCATATCCGCCACGGCGGGCGAGTTCGGTGCGGCGATCCTGCAGTTCGGCGTCGTCCACCAGCATGTCGGCCTTGCCGTTCTTCAGGTCGATCCGGACACGGTCGCCAGTTCTGAGCAGCGCCAGCCCGCCATTGAGCGCCGCTTCCGGCGAGGCGTTGAGGATGGAGGGTGAGCCGGACGTTCCCGACTGCCGTCCGTCGCCGATGCAGGGCAGGGCGTGGATGCCGCGCTTGATGAGGTAGTCGGGCGCGCGCATGTTCACCACCTCGGCGGCGCCCGGGTAACCGATCGGGCCCGCGCCACGCATGAACAGGATGCAGTTTTCGTCGATGCCGAGCGCCGGATCGTCGATGCGGTGGTGGTAGTCCTCCGGTCCGTCGAAAACGATCGCCCGTCCCTCGAACGCCATCGGTTGCGCGGGATCGGACAGATAGCGTTCGCGGAACTCCTGCGAGATCACCGACATCTTCATGATGGCGCTGTCGAACAGATTGCCGCGAAGGACGCGAAAGCCGGCATTGGTCTTGAGCGGCTTGTCGAACGGCCGGATGACGCGGTCGTCCTCGATCGCGGCCTCGCGACAGTTCTCGCCGATCGTCCGTCCGTTGACGGTCATCGCGTCCGCGGCGATCAGGTCGTTGGCCATCAGTTGCGCGACGACGGCCGGCACGCCGCCGGCGTGGTAGTAATCCTCGCCCAGATACTCGCCGGCGGGCTGGAGGTTGACCAGAAGCGGCACTTCCTCGCCATAGGTCTGCCAGTCGTCGATCGTCAGCTCGACGCCGACATGGCGCGCGAGAGCGTTGAGATGGATCGGCGCGTTGGTCGAGCCGCCAATGGCGGAATTCACGCGGATGGCGTTGATGAACGCGTCGCGCGTCAGGATGTCGGACGGTTTCAGATCCTCCGCGACCATCGCCACGATGCGCTTGCCGGTCAGATAGGCCATTTCCTGGCGATCCCGATAGGGTGCCGGGATCGCGGCAGAACCGGGAAGCTGCATGCCGAGCGCCTCGGCAAGGCTGTTCATCGTGGTCGCCGTGCCCATCGTATTGCAATAGCCGGTGGATGGCGCCGAGCTGGCCACCAGCTTGATGAAGCCCGCATAGTCGATCTCGCCGGCCGCCATCATCTCGCGCGCCTTCCACACGATGGTGCCCGATCCGGTGCGCTCGCCGCGGAACCAGCCATTGAGCATCGGGCCGACCGACAACGCGACGGCCGGGATGTTGACGGTCGCCGCGCCCATGAGCATGGCCGGGGTCGTCTTGTCGCAGCCGATATTGAGGACGACACCGTCGAGCGGATAGCCGTAGAGCACCTCGACCAGACCGAGATAGGCGAGGTTGCGGTCGAGCGATGCGGTCGGCCGCTTGCCGGTTTCCTGGATCGGATGGACGGGAAATTCGATCGCGATCCCGCCCGCCTCGCGAATGCCCTCGCGCACGCGCTTGGTGAGTTCGAGGTGATGTCGGTTGCAGGGCGACAGGTCGGACCCGGTCTGCGCGATGCCGATGATCGGCTTTCCGGACTGCAGTTCCTCCTGCGAGAGGCCGTAGTTCAGATAGCGTTCGAGATAGAGCGCCGTCATGTCCGGGTTCAGCGGATTGTCGAACCAAGCGCGCGACCTCAGCTTTGCACCTTCACCCGTCGTCATGATTGAACCTCCCCTTCACGGTCGCAGACAACAACTGCCGGAGCAGTTTTGGCAGCGCTGCCATTCGTACAATGCGCAAGACGTCGACACAACACCCTTGCGTCCTCAAGTCGCCTCTGCCCGCCTGCCGCGGAACGTCGTGTAGATTACGGAAACCCAGATCAGAGCCAGTGCGACTGCCAGAACCGCGGCGATCGGACGGTTGACGAAGGTCAATAGCGAGCCGTCCGACTTGATCATCGTCGTGATGAAATTGTGCTCGAGAATGGGACCGATCACGATGCCGAGGATGCAGGGCGCGATCGGGATGTCGTTTTCCTCCATGAAGAAGCCGAGCAATCCGAAAACGATCATGATGACGATGCCGTAGGCCGCGTTGTTGGAGGCGAAAGCGCCGACGATGCAGAAGACGAGGATGATCGGCATCAGGATGGAACGCGGCGTGCGCAAGAGACCTCGCGCCAGCTTGATCACCATCCAGCCGAGCGGGATCATCAAGAGGTTGGCGAGAATGAAGATCAGGAAGACCGCGTAGATCGTCTGCGGGTTGAAAAGAAAAAGTGTCGGCCCCGGATTGAGGCCTTTCACGTAGAGGACCCCGATCACGATCGCGGTGATCGTGTCGCCGGGAATGCCGAAAACGAGCGCGGGCACCCAGGCGCTCGACAGCGAGGCGTTGTTGGAGGATGTCGCCTCGACGATGCCCTCGACATGACCCGTGCCGTATTTTTCCGGCGTACGCGAAAAGCGCCTGCTGACGGCATAGCTCACATAGGCCGCCACATCCGCCCCGGCGCCCGGCAGGATTCCGATGGCCGTGCCCGTGACATTGCCGCGTATCTGCTGGCGCCAGTAGCGGGTCAGCATGCCGCCCCAATCGCGAAAGATGTTGCCGACCCTGACCTGAACGTTGTCCCAGGATGGCGCGCCGGCCGCCATGGTCCGCATGACCTCGGAAACGGCGAAAAGGCCGATCATGGCCGGTATGAAGTCGATGCCGGCCATCAGGTCGGTCGAGCCGAAGGTGAAGCGCGGCACGCCCGATGCGTTCTTGAGCCCCACCGTCGCGACGAGCAGGCCGATCAGCAGGCTGACCATTCCCTTGACCGGCGATGCGGCGCCGATGAAGGTCGCGCAGGTCAGGCCGAGCATCGCCATCCAGAAATACTCCTGGGACGAGAAGTTCAGCGCGAACTCGGCCAGTGCCGGCGCCGCGAATATGAGCACGATCGTGCCGAACAGGCCGCCGATCGCCGAGAAGAGGACGCAGGCGCCGAGAGCGGTTTCGGCCTCGCCCTTGCGCGTCATCGCATAGGCTTCGTTGGTATAGGCGGCGGAAGCGGGGGTTCCGGGCATGCGCAACAGCGCGCCGGGAATGTCGCCGGCGAAGATCGCCATCGCCGCGCAGGTCACCATCGCACCGACCGCGGGGATTGGGTCCATGAAGAAGGTCAGCGGCACCAGAAGCGCCGTCGCCATCGTGGCGGTCAGGCCCGGCACCGCGCCGACGAGGAGGCCGAACAGGGCTGCGGCGGTGACCGTCGTCAGAACCTGCCAGGTGAAGACGAGCCCGAATGCCTGGAGTATCGCGTCCATGTCGACCTCCTCCTACCAGGGCAGCCGCGGCATGACGCCGAACGGCAATGGGACCAGCAGCAGGCTGCGGAAGACATAGTCGGTGACGAGCGTCGCCGCGACGGCGAAGAAGATCGCCTTGCCCCACGAGACCGACAGCAATCGAAAAAGGACGAGCAGGATCGCAAAGGAAACCGGCACGAAACCGACAGGGCGGGCGAGAAAGATATAGGCGATGACGCAAACGACCGTAACGAAAACGGCGAGCAACGCACCCGGCTGACGGGTCCATTCGGTACGTGTGACGAGCGCCACGCGACCCTGCTGCCAGCCCTTGGCGAACAGGACGAGTGCGCATGCGACCATCGCGAGCCCGATGAGCGTCGGGAAGGCCGCGGCGCCATATTGCTGTCCCGGCACGGCGGGCAAAGTGCGCGCGTAAACCGCTATCGCGGCTCCGAGAAAGAGGAGCACGGTGCCGAGCATCGTGTCGCTGAACCGCATGAAGGTCTCCGCCGGATCGATGGGAAGCGTGGCGATCGCCTGCCGACCGATGGCCGGCAGGCTTTCGTCGATCGGATTACTGGGCGAGACCGACGGCCTCCATCGTCTCGCCGAGTGAGGCGTCGGCCTGTTCCATGAAGGTGCCGAACTCATCACCACGTGCCCAACGCACGCCGTAACCCTGGGCGGCCATGAAGTTCTGGTAGTCCTCGCTGTTGTAGACCGCCTCGAGCGCATCCATGAGGCGGGTGGCGACGTCCTCCGGCAGGTCTTGCGGGCCGACGATCCCGCGCCATGCGCCGATCTGCCAGTCCGAGCCGATGGCTTCGGACAAGGTCGGCACGTCGGGGAACAGGTCGGCGCGTTCGGGCCCCATCAGGCCGAGCGACTTGACGCGGCCCGCCTCGATCAGGCCGCGCGCCTCGACGAGCGAGACGGGGACGAGATTGACGCCGCCGGCCATCAAATCCTGAAGGCCGGACGCGGCGCCGTCGCTCGGTACCCATGGCACGTTCGCCGGATCGATGCCGCGATCATTGAGAAGCCCCGCGATGGCGAGATGCCAGATGCCGCCCTGGCCGGTTCCCGAGGCACGGAAGGTGCCGGCGGGTGATCCGGCGATCGCCTCCAGGAGGCTTTCGAGCGTGTCGTATTCGGAATCGGCCAGCACCTGCACCCCGGCCGCATCCTCGTTCATCAGTGCGAGGGGCGTATAGTTCGCGTAGGTCAGTTCCGTCAGGCCCTGCCAGTGCATCATGCCGATCTCGACCGTGGCGATGCCGATCGTGTAGCCGTCCGGCTCGGCTTCGGCGATGGCCGAGTGCCCGACGACGCCGGAGCCGCCCGTGCGGTTGACGACGCTGACCGGCTGGCCGAGCTCGCGTTCGAGGCCCGCGCCGATGATGCGCGCTGTGGCGTCGGTGCCGCCGCCCGCGCCCCACGGCACGATCAGGGTCAATGGCCTGTCCGGATATTGCGCGGCTGCATGGGGAATGGTCCCCGCCGCCGCGGCAAGCGCGACGCCCAGTGCCAGAACGGTTCTTGCGATCATCTTGGTTTCCTCCCTTGTGATGATTCGGATGCGCCCGATGCCTCCCCGCATCGAGCGCTCAGGTCGTGGCTCCCCTGACAAGTTCGAACGGAACGTCGACGACTTTCGCGCCTCCCGGCTCCATCACCATGCGGGCGCCGATCTCGCCGATCTCGGTGCGCGGCGTGCGCAGGGTCGTCAGCGGCTGCGGTGCGAAGCGGCCGATGTCGAGGCCATTGAAGCCCATGATGGCCAGTTGCGAGGGCACGGAGATGCCGTTGGCGAAACAGTGGAACAGGCCGCCCACCGCGAAGTCGTCATTCGAAAAATAGACCGCGTCGAGATCGGGAGTGCGCGCCAGCATACGCTCGAGCGCGGCACGGCCGGCTTCCGTCGAGGACGTCCGGCCGATGAGTTCCGTTTCCACGACGCTGGCGCCCGCCTCGGCGAGGACCTCGCTGAAGCCGGCAAAGCGTTTTCGCGCCCGCGGGTCGCACGCGAATTGCGGGCCGACATATCCAATCCGCCGGTAACCGCGTTCGACGAGATGGCGTGCGCTCACAGCGCCCGCCTCGCGCTGCGAAAAGCCGACGACGATGTCGATGCCTTCGCCATCGGTATCCAGCAATTCGGCGATGCGCACGCCGCTGTTTTTCAGCATGGCGCGCGTGCGCGGCGTATGCTCGAGGCCAGCCACCAGAAAGGCGCCGGGGCGCCAGGCCAGCATCGACTGGATGACCTTCTGCTCCTGGTCGAGATCGTAGTCGGTGACCGCGATGACCGTCTGGAAGCCGATCGGATCGAGAGTCACCGCAGCTCCGCTCAGCAGGTCCGGGAAGACGATGTTGTGCAGGGACGGGATGACGATGCCGACGAGGTTGGAGCCCGAGGAGGCAAGCGTTCCGGCGATCCGGTTCGGCACATAGCCCAGTTCCTCGACCGCCTTCATCACGCGGTCCCGGGTCGCCTGCGAGAAGGAGCCGTGATTGCGCAGGACCCGCGAGATCGTGCTCATTCCCAGACCAACGGCCGCGCTGACTTCGCGCAGCGTGACCTCGTTCCGGTGCTTGTGATCGTCGTCCTGGTCCATGGTGGCGACACCCTAACCGCAACGTCCAGGCACGGCTACCACTATTTGGCAGCGCTGCCAAAAATTACTTGCCAGCAATTTGACGATGCGTTACCCGTTTGCTCCAGGTTGCCCGCCCGCACATTCGTGAACGGTCAGGTTGTACCGGGAGGAGTGCTATGACACCGACAGTGCGGGTTTTGCCGCATGGTTAGCCATGACCGGAATTCCTCTTCTGTCGCGCTGGTGACGGGCGGCGGAACTGGCGTCGGCCTTGCGATCGCGACGGCCCTGGCGGAAGCCGGATGGCAAGTGGTCATCACCGGCCGGCGCGGCCAGATCCTGGACGACGCTGCCGCGCGGCTGGCCAGCAAAGGGCTGGCGGTTACCGGCATCGTGGCGGACCTCGCCGATCCGACCGCGGTCAAGAATCTCTTTGCGGACATCGTCTCAGTTCACGGCAGGCTCGATCTCCTGGTCAACAATGCCGGTATAAATGCTCCGCCTTTGCCCTTGGAAGAGGTCGACTTTTCCGACTGGAACGCGGTCGTCGCCTCCAATCTCACATCGACATTCCTGTGCACCCAGCACGCGGTGCGCCTCTTCAAGACGCAATCGCCAAAGGGCGGGCGCATCATCAACAACGGATCGGTTTCCGCCACGACGCCACGCCCGAACTCGGCGCCCTATGCGGCGACAAAGCACGCGATCACCGGGTTGACCAAGGCGACGTCACTGGAGGGGCGCGCGCACGACATCGCCTGCGGCCAGATCGATATCGGCAATGCGGCGAGCGAGATGACTGACACGATCTCGAAAGGCGTCCTGCAGGCGGACGGCAGCATCAAGGCCGAGGCGACGATCGACCCGCGCAATGTCGCCGATGCGGTCGTCTACATGGCGGGTTTGCCGCTCGGCACGAACGTACTGACCTTAACCGTCATGGCGAACGCGATGCCGTTCGTCGGACGCGGATAGCGCGCCCGCGGAACAGGCAGGCGCAACGGGACATCAGGGAGGATCTCCAATGGCGTCAGTCGAAATCGACGACGTACGCAAGTCTTTCGGAAATCACCCCGTCATCAAGGGCGTCAGCATCGATATCGAGGACGGCGAATTCGTCATTCTCGTCGGCCCGTCGGGCTGCGGCAAGTCCACGCTTCTGCGCATGCTGGCCGGCCTCGAGCACATCACGTCCGGCGAGATCCGCATCGGCAACAGGATCGTCAACGACCTGCCGCCCAAAGAGCGCGACATCGCCATGGTCTTCCAGAACTACGCGCTCTATCCGCACATGACCGTCGCCGACAACATGTCGTTCTCGCTCATGCTCGCAGGAGCCTCGAAAAGCGAAATCGAGGAACGGGTGAAGCCCGCAGCCGAAATCCTCGGCCTGTCGAACCTGCTCCACCGCTACCCGCGCCAGCTTTCCGGCGGGCAGCGCCAGCGCGTCGCGATGGGCCGGGCGATCGTGCGCGATCCGCAGGTCTTTCTTTTCGACGAACCGCTTTCCAATCTCGACGCCAAGCTGCGCGTGTCGATGCGCACCGAGATCAAGAACCTGCATCAGAGGCTGACCACGACGACGGTCTACGTCACGCACGACCAGATCGAGGCGATGACGATGGCCGACAAGATCGTCGTCATGCATGACGGCATCGTCGAGCAGGTCGGCGCGCCGCTCGACCTCTACGATAATCCGGCCAACCTCTTCGTCGCCGGCTTCATCGGATCGCCGGCGATGAATTTTCTCAACGGTCGTCTCGACGAGGCAGACGTGGCCCGCTTCGTCACCGATGACGGCGTGGCACTTCCTGCGCCCACAGATCTCGCTTCCGCACGCGGAAAGGCGCTGGTCTACGGCATCCGACCGGAATCTTTTTCGTTGGGCGGTCCGGTCGAACTCAAGGTTCAGGTCATCGAGCCGACCGGCTCGGAAAGCCAGATCGTCGGGCTCATCGGGCAAACGCAGGTGACCTGCGTCTTTCGCGAGCGGGTGATGCTTGCGCCGGGCGAAACGCTGAACGTGTCGATCGATCCGCGCACGGTGCACCTCTTCGACGCGGGCAGCGGGATACGACTTAGGGACTGAGGCAGAGGAGCGGGCGAGGAGGGCGGAGGTCCCGATGCGTCCGAAACAAGAAGGAGGAGATGACATGACGTTCAATCGCAGACAGATCATGACAGGTGCCGCCGGACTTATCGGAACGGCCGCGCTCGGCGGCATAACCATGCCGCGGCGCGCTTTCGCCCAAAACGCCATTCCCACCTACACGCCCGAATCCGGCGCGACGCTGCGGCTTCTACGCTGGGTTCCTTTCGTCAAGGCCGAGGAAGAGGCGTGGAACGCCAACACCCGCGCCTTCACCGAGGCGACAGGCGTCGAGGTCCGGATCGACCAGGAAAGCTGGGAGGACGTGCGGCCGAAGGCGGCAGTCGCCGCCAATATCGGCTCCGGCCCCGATCTCGTCATGGGCTGGTTCGACGACGTGCACCAATATCCCGACAAGCTGGTCGACGTGACCGAACTCGGCACCGCGCTCGGCGAAGCGCATGGCGGCTGGTATCCCGGTCTCGAAGGATATGCCCGGCGCGACGACAGCTTCATCGCCCTGCCGCTGTGCGCCATCGGCAACGCGATCTGCTATCGCGCAAGCCAGGTCGAGGCGGCTGGGTTCTCGGAATTCCCGAACGACACGGCCGGTTTCCTGGAACTCTGCACGGCGCTGCAGGCCAATGGCACACCGGCAGGCTTCCCGCACGGCAAAGCCGTCGGCGACGGCAACAACTATGCGCACTGGCTGCTGTGGAGCCATGGCGGACGCATGGTCGACGAAAGCGGAGCCGTGGCCATCAACAGCCCGGAGACGCTGGCTGCCATCGAATATGCGCGTGCGCTCTACGCGACCTTCATTCCCGGCACCGAAAGCTGGCTCGACATCAACAACAACCGCGCGTTCCTGGCCGGACAGTGCTCGCTCGTCGCCAATGGCGTGTCGCTCTACTACGCGGCCCGCAACGACCCGGCCATGCAGGAGATTGCCGACGACATCCGCACCACGACGCTGCCGGTCGGACCGGTCGGCGAATCGGTCGAGTTGCACCAGACGTCGACGCTGGCGATCTTCAACCACACGCCCTATCCGGAAGCGGCCAAAGCCTATCTCGCCTTCATGTACGAAGCCGACAACATGAATGCGTGGATCGAGGGCGCCAGCGCCTATTGCTGCCAGCCATTGCGGGCATATGAGTCGAACCCGGTCTGGACATCCTCGCCGATCCACGAGCCCTACTCGAAGGCGTCGGCGAGCCTGCGCCCGAATGGCTGGCCCGGCCCACTCGGCTATGCGTCCGCGGCGGTGATGGCCGACTATGTCCTCGTCGACATGTTCGCCGAAGCCGTGACCGGCCAGCGCACGCCCGAAGACGCGATCGCAAACGCCGAACGGCGCATCAACCGCTACTACCGCGTCTGACGCGGTCGGCACCGGGCTCGCGTGAGCCCGGTGCTTCCCATTCGGGCCAAGTCGACCCTGTGACGGAGATCAACGGCCAATGTCCACGACCCCGGAAGGCGGAAAAATCGCCGTATCGCGACCCAGAACATCGATGCTGACGCGGCTCAGCGAAAGCCGCAACGGGCTCGGCCTCCTGTTCATGCTGCCAGCGGCGGCCTTTCTCCTGTGCTTCCTGACCTATCCGCTCGGCCTCGGTGTCTGGCTCGGCTTCACCGATACCTCGATCGGTCGACCGGGCGTCTTCATCGGCCTCGAGAACTATGTGTGGCTGTGGAACGACAACGTCTTCTGGCTCTCGGTCTTCAACACGCTACTCTACACCTTCGTCGCGACGGTTCTGAAATTCGTACTGGGCCTATGGCTCGCGCTCGTCCTGAACCAGCATCTGCGGTTCAAGAACTTCTTTCGCGCCATCATTTTGCTGCCGTGGGTCGTGCCGACCGTGCTGTCGGCGCTCGCCTTCTGGTGGATCTTCGATTCGCAATTCTCGATCATCTCCTTCGTCCTGATGGACTGGGGCCTGATCGAGCGCCCGATCAACTTCCTCGGCGACCCCAACCTGGCGCGCGCGTCCGTCATCGCCGCCAATGTCTGGCGCGGCATTCCCTTCGTCGCGATCTGTCTCCTGGCCGGTCTGCAGACGATCCCGCAATCGCTGCACGAGGCGGCCGCGCTCGACGGCGCCAAGTCCTGGCAGCGCTTCCGCTATGTGACGCTGCCGCTTCTGACGCCGATCATCGCGGTCGTGATGACCTTCTCCGTGCTGTTCACCTTCACCGACTTCCAGTTGATCTACGTTTTGACGCGCGGCGGGCCCGTCAATGCGACACATCTGATGGCGACGCTCTCCTTCCAGCGCGCCATACCCGGCGGCCAGCTCGGCGAAGGTGCGGCAATCGCCGTCGCCATGATCCCGTTCCTGCTCGGCGCGATCCTGTTCAGTTTCTTCGGCCTGCAACGCCGCAAATGGCAGCAGGGCGGAGCCGATTGAGGACATGACCATGACCGACAAGGCAATCGAGGCCAAAGCCACCGAAGACGATATCGTCGGCATGAACCAGTACGACACGCTGCTGCGCCGCATCGTCGTCGTCTACCTGCCGCTCCTCGTCTTCGTCTTCGTCCTGCTGTTTCCGTTCTACTGGATGGCGGTGACGGCGGTGAAGCCCAACCACCAGCTCACGAACTATCGCGACTACAGCCCGTTCTGGGTCGTCGGACCAACGCTCGATCACATCAAGTATCTCCTGTTCCAGACGTCCTATCCGGGCTGGCTGTGGAACACGATGATCGTATCGGTCTTCTCGACGATCCTTTCGCTGGCGGCGTCCGTCTTCGCCGCCTATGCGATCGAGAGGGTGCGGTTCACCGGCGCGCGGGTGACCGGGCTGATGATCTTTCTCGCCTATCTCGTGCCGCCGTCGATCCTGTTCATCCCGCTCGCCTTCATGGTGTTCCAGTTCGGCATCTACGACACGCGATTGGCACTGATCCTCACCTACCCGACCTTCCTGATCCCGTTCTGCACCTGGCTCCTGATGGGGTATTTCCGCTCGATCCCGTTCGAGCTGGAGGAAAGCGCGCTCGTCGACGGCGCGAGCCGCTGGCAGATCCTGACCAAGATCGTCCTGCCGCTGGCCATTCCCGGCCTGATCTCGGCCGGCATCTTCGCCTTCACCCTGTCGTGGAATGAGTTCATCTACGCGCTGACCTTCATCTCTTCCTCGGAAAACAAAACCGTTCCGGTCGGCGTGCTGACGGAGCTCGTGCGCGGCGACGTCTATGAATGGGGGGCGCTGATGTCCGGCGCGCTGATCGGCTCGCTGCCGGTCGTCATCCTCTATTCGTTCTTCGTCGACTACTACGTGTCGTCGATGACGGGCGCCGTGAAGGAATAGATTTCCTCCCAGGAGAAGCGGCGAAAAGGCCGGTGCATCCATGCGCCGGCCTTTTCATTCATGCGGGGTCTCGTCCCGGTCAGTCGGCCGCCGTCACCTGACGCTGCTCGCCCAGCCCCTCGATGCCGAGGCGCATCGTCTGGCCGGCCTTCAGATAAACCGGCGGCTTCTGGCCCATGCCGACGCCGGGCGGCGTGCCGGTGGCGATGATGTCGCCCGGGTGAAGCGTCATGAACTGCGAAAGGTAGGAGACGAGGTGGGCGACGCCGTAGACCATCGTCTTCGTCGAGCCGTCCTGGTAGCGGTGCCCGTCGACCTCCAGCCACATGCCAAGGTTCTGCGGATCGGCAATCTCATCGGCCGTCACCATCCACGGACCGATCGGCCCGAACGTGTCGCAGCACTTGCCCTTGTCCCAGGTGCCGTGGCGTTCGAGCTGGTATTCGCGTTCCGACACGTCATTGACGACGCAGTAGCCGGCAACATGCGAGAGTGCGTCAGCTTCCGACACGTATTTCGCCGTCTTGCCGATGACGATGCCGAGTTCGACCTCCCAATCCGTCTTCACGGACCCGCGCGGGATGCGAACCTCGTCGTTCGGCCCGACGATCGCCGAGCGCGGCTTCATAAACATGATCGGCTCCGGCGGAACCTTGGCACCGCTTTCGGCGGCGTGGTCGGCATAGTTGAGGCCGATGCAGATGAACTTGCCGACATCACCGACGCAGGGGCCGATTCGCGGATTGCCATCGACCTGCGGCAGGCTTGCCGGATCGATCTTGGCAAGGCTTTCAAGCCCCGACGGCGTCAGCGCGTCGCCCGAGATGTCGGCGATCTTGCCCGACAGGTCGCGGATGCGTCCATCCGCATCCAAAAGCCCCGGCTTCTCCTTCCCCGGCTCGCCATAGCGCAGCAATTTCATGCGTCGTTCCCTTCCCTGTTGTTCAAATCGCCCAGCCGCCATCGATCAGGTGGATCGCGCCGGTCGTATAGCTTGCCCCCGACAGATAGACGACGAGATCGGCGATCTCCTCGGCCGTTCCGATACGTCCGATCGGCTGGCGCGCGATGAAGGCTGTGCGCGCCGCCTCGTAGTCGCCCTGCGCCCTCAGCCTTTCGTGCAGCGAGGGGCTGTCCACCGTTCCCGGACAGATCGCGTTGCAGCGGATGCCTTGCGCCACATAGTCGGCCGCGACCGATTTCGTCAGGCCGATCACCGCCGCCTTGGAAGCGCTGTAGAGGCACCGGTTGGGCACGCCCTTCACGCTCGAAGCGACCGACGCCATGTTGATGATGCAGCCGTCGCGACGCTCCAGCATGCCCGGCAGCACCGCCTTGATCATGCGGATCTGCGCCTTGACGTTGAGCGCGAAGGCGAAGTCGAACTCGTCTTCCGTGCAATCGAGAACCGTGCCGGCATGGACCACGCCGGCGCAGTTGAACAGGATGTCGACTTGGCCGATCTCACCGGCCAGCGCCGTGATGGCATCCGGGTCGAGCACGTCCAGCCGACGCGCGGTAATCCGCGGCACGCCGTCGAACGATGCGAGCCCCTCGAGATTGATGTCGGTGGCGACGACAGTCGCGCCGGCCCGCGCCAGGGCGAGCGCGCTTGCATGGCCGATGCCCTGCCCAGCGGCCGTCACCAGCGCCGTTCGACCCGTCAGATCGATCATCGTGACCTCCCCTCCTGCTTTCCACCCTCGTAACATCGCAAGGAGGCGATGGAAACTGATAATTGGCAGCGCTGCCAAGGTGCGCAACGCCGGCCATGGCATGTCTGGCCCTAAAGCCGATCCGGTCTCGCCCTTGAGGCCTGCCCGGTGAGATGCGACAACGAGCCTGTCGCGAACCCCGAGGCCTGCAATGCTCAAGACCCCCTATCTCCTTTTCCTGGGCGAAGCGCCCGATCCACTGGCAGCCAAGGTCGCCAATGGCATCAAGGACTGGCGTCCCGACCTCTCGGTCGGCCAGTTCCGCATGGACGGCTGCAAGGCCGATCTCGGACTGACGGACATGACGATTGCCGAAGCGAAGGCCGCCGGCGCGAAGACACTCGTCATCGGCGCGGCCAATCGCGGCGGTGTCATCTCCAAAAGCTGGATCGCGGTGATGAAGGAAGCGATCGAGGCCGGCATGGACGTTGCGTCCGGCCTGCACGATCTTCTTGCCGAAGTGCTCGAACTCGTCGCAGCCGCCGAGCGCCACGGCACGAAGCTGATCGACGTGCGCATTCCGACAGTCGACTATCCGATCGCAAACGGCGTCAAGCGCACCGGCAAGCGGTGTCTCGCCGTCGGCACGGATTGCTCCGTCGGCAAGATGTACACGGCGCTCGCGATGGAAAAGGTCATGCGCGAGCGCGGCCTCAAGGCGACCTTCCGCGCCACAGGCCAGACCGGCATCCTGATCACCGGCGAGGGCGTGCCGCTCGACGCGGTGATCGCCGATTTCATGGCCGGGTCGATCGAGTGGCTGACGCCGGACAACGATGCCGACCACTGGGACCTGATCGAGGGACAGGGCAGCCTGTTTCACGCTTCCTATTCGGGCGTGACGCTGGCGCTGATCCATGGCGGCCAGCCCGATGCGCTGGTGCTCTGCCACGAACCGACGCGCGATCACATGCGCGGCCTTCCCGGCTACAAGCTGCCGTCGCTGGAAGCGCTGCGCGATCTCGCGCTGACCATGGCGAAGATGGTCAATCCCGACTGCAAGGTGGTCGGCATCTCGATCAACACCGCGGCGATGTCGGAGGCCGACGCCCGCGCCTATCTCACTGAGATCGAGGCACGACTGGGCCTCCCGGCGGTCGATCCATTCCGCGACGGCGCGGAACGGCTTGTCGAGGCGCTGGAGGGCTGATTAGCCCTCGTAACCTTCCATGATGGTCATCTCGGCATCCGCCACTTTCTGGCGGATCGCCTTCGCCGCCTGGTACTCGGCCGAATTGTAGCAGTCGAGCGCGTCCTTGATCGAGGCGAACTCGATGACGACGTTGCGGCCGCGACCCTTGCCCTCCATGGCGTGGTAGGTGCCGCCGCGCGCCAGGAACTTCGCGCCGTAGCGCTCGAAGGCCGGCTTGGCGGTCGACACGTAATCCTTGTAGCGCTCGGGATCGCGGACATCGACATGTGCGATCCAGTAACCCTTGGCCATGTTCATCTCCCTTGGATGGTCTTCATTTCATCGAGAATGACGCTCGCCGCGGCGCGGCGGTCGGATGCGGCGATGATGGGACGCGCGACGACCAGATGGCTCGCACCCGCGCGCAAGGCGTCGGCAGGCGTCACGACACGCTTCTGGTCGCCATGGTCGGCGCCGGCCGGGCGGATGCCGGGCGTGACCACTGCCATCGAAGGGCCGACGATACTGCGTACCCGAGCCGCCTCCGCAGCCGAGCAGACGATGCCGCCCATGCCGGCGTCACGCGCCTGTTCGGCGCGTCGGGCGACCAAAGTCTCGGGGTCTTCGCGATAGCCGGCCTCCGCGAGGTCGGCTGCGTCCATCGAGGTCAGGACCGTCACACCGAGAAGGGTGAGTTCGCTGCCGCGCGCCGCTGCCGCCGCTGCACGCATCGCCTTTGGGTAGGCATGCAACGTCAGCATGGTCACGCCCATCCTGACGATGTTCTCGACACCTTTCTCGACCGTGTGGTCGATGTCGAGCAGCTTCATGTCGAGGAAAACCTGTTTCCCTTCAGCGGCGAGGTCGCGGGCAAATTCCAGCCCCCCGGCGAAGACAAGCTGGTAACCGATCTTGTAGAAACCCACGATCCCATCGAGATCGCGCACAATCCGCTCGGCGTCAGCGATCGTCGGCATGTCGAGACCGACGATGAGGCGGGTGTCGATTGTCGTCATCTCATCCTCGGCGAGAGCAGGCGCGCGCGGTCGATCAAGGTGCGGCAGACATTTTCCATGGCCTTGCGCGTGCGCTCGTCCTTGAAGCGGCCATGTTCGTCGAACGCCTCGCCCGCCCGCGCGACGGAGCATTGCGGCGTGACGATCTCGACACCGCAATTCATCAGGACGGCGCGCAAATGGTAGAGCCCGCGAATGCCGGCGAAATTGCCGTCCGACGACGAGCAAAGCCCCGCGACCTTGCCCGCATAGGGCCGAAACGGCTTGCCACTGTCGGAATGGACGCGGCTGACCCAGTCGATGGCATTCTTCAGCAGAGGCGGGATCGAGGAATTGTATTCGGGGCTCGCGATCAGCAGCCCGTCATGAGCCGCGATCTGGCGCGCGAGCCGAAGCGCGTTTTCAGGAACGCCGTGCTCCCGCTCGAGATCCTGGTCGACGATCGGCATCGGGTAGTCGGCGAGCGAGAGGCGGGTGACGTCGGCGCCTTGTGCGCCGAGTTCGGATTGCGCCACGTCGGCCGTCTGGCCGCTATAGGCGCCGGTTCGGATCGAACCGGCGAAGACCAGGATTCTGGGTGCTGCCTGCATGCCGCCTCTCATCGCTGACAAGGCGATTAAAGCGCCCGTCGGTGCTTGTCAAAGTGTCAGGCGAGAGGACGTCGATAGAGCCAGAGCTGGCTGGGCGGGAAGTTGCGGAACACGAAATCGTGGTGTTCGACCGTATAGTTGCCGCGGCCGGGTGGAACCGGCGACTTTGGCCCGTAGCTGATCTGAACGATCGGGCGGCCGTATGGAATGCGCCTCAGCAGGTCTTCCACATAGGCGACGCGGTTCGGCACCGGGAAATTGAGAAGCGGCACGGCCGAGACGATCGAATCGAAGACCAGATCGCGCTTGTCGCCGAGCGTGGCATCGAGGTCGAAGGCGTCGCCCTCGATGATGTTGACCTCGGGAAACTCGGCTTCGAGATGTTCGACGAAATCGGCCGAATACTCGATCGAATAGAGGTCTTGCGGCGAAACGCCCCTCTCCAGGATCGCCTTGGTGATGACGCCGGTGCCGGGTCCGAGTTCGAGAACGGGCAGGCCTGATTCGGGATTTATGACCGAGGCCATGCGCCTTGCGGTGACAGAACTGGTCGGCAGCATGGCGCCGACGGCGCGCGGCTGGTCGATCCAGCCCTTGAGGAACTTCAGTTCTTCGTCGAAATGGCGCGTCAGCTTCTGCAGCCCGGTCTTCATCGCGGCGTCGTCCCTCCATTTGGCAGTGGCGGGAGACTACAGGCTAAGCGTGACCGAACAAGGACAATCATGTCGCTCACACGGGATCGTGTGTCGCAATTGCACTCAGCCTAGTTGCCGAACGATTCGAAGAAATCCTTCATGCGGCTGAAGAAACCGGAGGATTGCGGGCTGTTTTCGGTCGAGGACAGCTCCTCGAACTCCTCCAGCAATTCGCGCTGGCGCTTGGAAAGGCTCTGCGGCGTCTCGACCGCGACCTGAATGTAGAGATCGCCGACCTGGTTCTGGCGCAGGATGGGCATTCCCTTGCCCTTCATGCGGAACTGGCGGCCATGCTGGGTGCCCTCGGGCACCTTGACGCGCGTCTGCGTGCCATCGAGCGTCGCGACCTCGAATGCGCCGCCGAGCGCAGCCGTCGTCATCGAGATCGGCACCTTGCAGTAAAGATCCGCGCCGTCGCGCTGGAAGAATTCATGCGGCTTCAGCGACAGGAAGATGTAGAGGTCGCCGGACGGCCCACCCCGCAAACCGGCCTCGCCCTCGCCGGCAAGGCGAATGCGGGTGCCATCCTCGATGCCCGAAGGGATGTTGACGGAGAGTGCGCGCTCCTCGGTGACGCGGCCCTGGCCGGCGCATTTGCGGCACGGGTCCTGGATCGTCTGGCCGCGCCCCTGGCATTGCGGGCAGGTCCGTTCGACAGAGAAGAAACCGCCCGTCTGCGCCCGAACCCGGCCCGCGCCGCCGCACATCGAGCAGGTGACGGGCTGCGTGCCCGGCCGTGCGCCGGAGCCCGCGCATTCGTCGCAGGCCATGGAGGACGGCACCCTGATCTGGGCGGTCTTCCCGGCGAAGGCTTCCTCGAGCGTGACTTCCATATTGTAGCGCAGATCGGCGCCGCGATTGTTGGCGCCGCCGCGTCGGCGGCCGCCCATCATCTCTCCGAAGATGTCCTCGAAGATGTCGGCGAAACCGCCGGCCTGGCCGAAGCCCGCTCCACCACCGCCGAACCCGCCCTGTTCGAACGCGGCATGGCCGAAGCGATCATAGGCCGCGCGTTTCTGCGGGTCCTTCAGCGCTTCATAGGCTTCGTTGATGTCCTTGAACTTCTTCTCCGCCTCGTGATCGTCAGGATTGCGGTCGGGATGATACTGCATGGCCAGCTTGCGAAAGGCGACCTTCAATTCCTTCTCGTCAGCGCCCTTCTGCACTCCGAGGGTCTCGTAATAGTCGGCCTTCATGGTCATCCCTGGTTCAGTCTCACGATTGGGCGAAGGAATGGCGCGACCGCTTCGAAGCCGAAGCGCGGCGCCTAGTTGCCCGATTTAGGAAGCCTGCAGCCGGTATGCCATAGGCGGCGCCGTTCTCCATGCGCATTTCGGCAACAGCGCGCAGCTAAAAACGAAGAAACCCGGCGCACGGCCGGGTTTCCGCTTCGTCGGCCGATCAGGTCAGGCCGACTTCTTCTTGTCGTCGTTCTCGTCGATTTCCTCGAAGTCGGCGTCGACCACGTCCTCGCCGCTCTTCTGGGCATCGGCCTTGGCGTCGGCTTCAGCGGCTTCCGCCTGGCTGGCCTCGTACATGGCCTGTCCGAGCTTCATCGAGACTTCCGCCAGATGATTAGTCTTGGCGGTGATCGCCTCGGCATCGTCGCCTTCGGTCGCGCTGCGCAGGTCCGCAATCGCGTCCTCGATCGCCTTGCGGTCTTCGGCCGAGACCTTGTCGCCATAATCCTTCAGCGACTTCTCGGACGAGTGCAGCAGGCTTTCGGCCTGGTTCTTCGCCTCGACCGCGGCACGGCGCTTCTTGTCCGTGTCGGCATTGGCCTCGGCGTCCTTGACCATCTTCTCGATGTCGGCGTCGGACAGACCGCCCGACGCCTGAATGCGGATCTGGTGCTCCTTGCCGGTGCCCTTGTCCTTGGCCGAGACGTTGACGATGCCGTTGGCGTCGATGTCGAACGCGACCTCGATCTGCGGCACGCCGCGCGGTGCGGGCGGAATGCCGACGAGATCGAACTGGCCGAGCGCCTTGTTGTCGGCGGCCATCTCGCGCTCGCCCTGGAAGACGCGGATCGTCACGGCCGACTGGTTGTCCTCGGCCGTCGAGAAGGTCTGCGCCTTCTTGGTCGGGATCGTCGTATTGCGTTCGATCAGGCGCGTGAACACGCCGCCCAGCGTCTCGATGCCGAGCGACAGCGGGGTCACGTCGAGCAGCAGCACGTCCTTGACGTCGCCCTGCAGAACGCCGGCCTGGATCGCCGCGCCCATGGCAACGACTTCGTCCGGGTTGACGCCCTTGTGCGGCTCCTTGCCGAAGAACTGCTTCACGACCTCATGCACCTTGGGCATGCGCGTCATGCCGCCGACGAGGACGACCTCGTCGATCTCGCCCGCATTGAGCCCGGCATCCTTGAGCGCCGCCTTGCAGGGGCCGACGGTGCGCTGCACCAGATCGTCGACGAGGCTCTCGAACTTGGCGCGCGTGAGCTTCATCGTCAGGTGCTTCGGACCGGTCTGGTCAGCGGTGATGAAGGGCAAATTGATCTCGGTCTGCGCGGACGAAGACAGCTCGATCTTGGCCTTTTCGGCCGCTTCCTTCAGGCGCTGCAGGGCCAGCTTGTCGCCCTTCAGGTCGATGCCCTGTTCCTTCTTGAACTCCGCCGCCAGGTATTCGACGAGGCGCATGTCGAAATCCTCGCCGCCGAGGAAGGTGTCGCCATTGGTCGACTTCACCTCGAAGACGCCGTCGCCGATCTCGAGGATCGAGATGTCGAACGTGCCGCCGCCGAGATCGTAGACGGCGATGGTCTTGCCGTCCTTCTTGTCGAGGCCGTAGGCGAGCGCGGCCGCGGTCGGCTCGTTGATGATGCGCAGGACTTCAAGTCCGGCGATCTTGCCGGCGTCCTTGGTCGCCTGGCGCTGGGCGTCGTTGAAATAGGCCGGAACGGTGATGACGGCCTTCTCGACCTTCTCGCCGAGATAGGATTCGGCGGTTTCCTTCATCTTCTGAAGGATCATCGCGGAAATCTGCGAGGGAGAGTAATCGGTGTCGCCCGCCTTGACCCAGGCGTCGCCATTGGCGGCCTTGACGATCTTGTAGGGCACCATGCCCTTGTCCTTCTGCGTCGTCGGGTCGTCGAAGGTGCGGCCGATGAGGCGCTTGATCGCAAAAAGGGTGTTCTCGGGGTTCGTGACCGCCTGGCGCTTGGCCGGCTGGCCGACGAGGCGCTCGCCGTCACCGGTAAAGGCGACGATGGAGGGCGTCGTGCGCGCGCCTTCTGCGTTCTCGATCACCTTCGCGTCCTTGCCGTCCATGACGGCGACGCAGGAATTGGTCGTTCCAAGGTCGATACCGATTACTTTAGCCATTTTCTTTCTTCTCTCCGCTTAAGCAGGCCGTCTGGACCCAATGCGAGGCGTTCCGGACGACGGCCCCTGTTCGTTGGAAAATGCCGCGCCCGAACCTTTGCGAAGGCCCGGTGCGACCGTGCGGCGTATATAAGAAGGGGTCATTTTTGGCGCAAGTGACGCCGACCGGCGATTTTCGATACAGCGAGGTGATCCTCAGATTTTCGACCAGCCATCCGCTTTGCCGGCCTCGAATACGGCGTCGATCACCTTTTGATTGCAGACCGACTCCTCCAGCGTGAACACCCGGCCGTCGCCGCCGGATGCGACCCGCGCGAACTCCTCGACCTCGAGCCGGTATTGGCGGGTGCCGGGAAAGCGGAAGACGCGCGCCTCCACCCGCCGCTGGTCGTGCAGTTCGATCCGGTGATGATCGAAATCGCCGGCATTGAACGGCGCCTGGACCTGGATGAAGCCGTCCTCGCCGTGGAACACCATCTCCTGGCGCAATGCCATCTGCGTCGAACAGTAGAAGGACAGGTCGAACGTGCCGAAATCGGCAGTGACGTTCGCATAGATGTCGGTGCCGAAATCGCCGTCGCGCTCGACCGTCGCGCGCACGCGAAGCGGCTCGGTGACGGTCGCGATCCGCGTCGTGACGACGGGATAGACGCCGATGTCCAGCAGTGCGCCACCGCCAAGTTCGGGCTTGTTGCGCATGTTGCCGGGGTCGCGGTTGAAATAGGAGAACGCGCCCTGGACATGCCGCAGCCGTCCGATGGCGCCCGTCGCAATCAGCTCGCGGACCTTCATCCATTGCGGGTGGTAGAACACCATGAAGGCTTCGGAGATGACGACGTCGTTGCGGTCCCGCGCGTCGATCACTTGCTGGATATCGCTCGCCCGCAGCGCCAGCGGCTTTTCCACCAGCACATGCTTGCCGGCATCGGCCGCCTTGATCGCCCATTCCACGTGATCGGACGTCGGGAGCGGGATATAGACGCCATCCACCGTGTCGGAGGCGAGCAGCGCTTCGTATGAACCGAAGGCGTGCGGGGCGCCAAACCTTTGCGCGAGGGCGCGTGCGCGCGCCTCGTCGCGGCTGGCGATGGCAGCCAGAACGCCGTTTTCGGATTCGAGGATGGCCGGGATCACGTGATCGCGCGCGATCTTTGCCGTCGACAGGACGCCCCAGCGAAACATCGCATTCTCCTTTGCAGTCGGGAATAGACGCGAGCGCCTTTCGTTACCCTTCCGTTAACGGAGTGGGTCCTCATGCGAAACCGAAAAACGCTCGCGCTTGCCGCGCTGACCGCAATGCTTTTCCCGTTCAATCCCGCAGCGGCGAACCCTGCCTATCATGCCCGTGCCGCCGTCTCGGCGCTCGATATTCCGATTGCCAAGCGTCGGCCAACGGCTGACAGGACCTGTCTCGCCCAGGCCATCTATCACGAGGCACGCGGCGAAAGCGTCACCGGCCAGATCGCGGTCGCCCAGGTCATCATCAACCGCGTGAAGAGCCGCGCCTATCCCGATACGGTCTGCGGCGTCGTCTACCAGAACAGGCACCGGCGCAACGCCTGTCAGTTCTCGTTTGCGTGCGACGGCATCTCGGATCGTCCGCGCGAGAGCGCGACCTATGCGCAGTCGAAACAACTCGCCGGCGAGATCCTTTGCGGCTCGGATTGCACCGCGACGCGCAAACTGGTCCGCATGGCCACACTGACGGGTGCCGTCGCGCGTGCCACCCATTATCACGCGACCAGCGTGATGCCCTCCTGGGGCGCCCGCAAGACACGTCTGACCAGGATCGGCCGCCACATCTTCTACACCAGCCGACGCGTCACCAGGACGATGTGATCACGTCCTCAAGACACCGCCCGTGGTCTTCTCGACATTGGCGACGATTTTCGCGGCGAGCGCTTCGAAATCCTCGTCGGTGAGCGTGCGATCGGTCGGCTGGATCGCGACTTCGATGGCGATCGACTTCTTGCCCGAGCCCACGGATGCTCCCTCGAAAATGTCGAAGACACGCACGTCCGTCACGAGTTTCTTGTCGGCGCCGGCTGCCGCCTTGACGATGGAAGCCGCCTCGACGCCCAGGTCGACGACGAAGGCGAAATCGCGCTTCACGCCCTGGAAGGGCGAGAGATCGAGGCGCGGCTTGGTCCGCGTCGGCTTCGCCTTCGGCTCTGGGATCGCGTCGAGATAGATCTCGAAACCGGCCAGCGGCCCGCTCGCGTCGAGCGCTTCCAGTGTACGCGGGTGGAACTCGCCGAACGTGCCGAGCACGATCTTGGGCCCGAGCTTGATCGTGCCGGAACGTCCGGGATGATACCAGTCCGGCGCGCCGGCCTCGACCTGCAGCTTGTCCACCGGCGCGCCGGCAGCTTCCAGCGCCGCGAAGGCGTCGGCCTTGGCGTCGAAAACGCCGACGGCTCCGGCGCTGCCGGCCCAGTGACGGCCCTGTCCGTCGAGCTTCGCCGTGCCGCGCCGGATGCCGGCGGCGACGCGGCGCTGCTGGTCGGCGCCATCGCCGTCATAGATGCCGGAGACCTCGAACAGTGCGACGTCGCCCATGCCGCGATCGGCATTGCGCTGCGCGGCGGCGATCAGCCCCGGCAGGAGCGAGGGCCGCATGTCCGACATGTCGGCTGCGATCGGATTGGCGAGCTTGAGCGCCGGCTGGCCGCCGCCGAACAGTTTCGCGTGCGCCTCAGGGATGAACGACCAGGTGACCGCCTCCATCATGCCGCGCACGGCGAGCGCGCGCTTGGCCGAGCGGGTGCGGATCTGGATCGGCGTCAGCATCTTGCCGTTGACCGCGCCGAAGGTCGGCAGCGGCGCGGGTGCGATCCGGTCGACACCGTGAATACGCATCACTTCCTCGACGATGTCGGCCTTGCCGTCGACATCCGGCCGCCAGGACGGCACCGCAACCTGGATCGCATCGCCCTCGTCCTGCGGCGCGAAGCCGAGCCGGTCGAGGATCGAGATCGATTCGGTCTTCGCCACGTCGAGCCCGGTCAGGCGCTTGACCTCGGCAACCGGCATCGAGATGCGCTTGGCGTCATATCCCGCATAGCCGACGACTTCGGTCTCGCAGGGCGTTCCGCCGCAGATGTCGAGGACGAGCTGGGTCGCAAGCTCGATCCCCGGCACCATGAATTCGGGATCGACGCCGCGTTCGAAGCGATAGCGGGCGTCGGTGATGATGCCGAGTTCGCGGCCCGTGCGCGCGATGTTGAGCGGCGACCAGAGCGCGGATTCGATCAGGACGTCGGTCGTCGCCTCGTCGCAACCCGAATGCTCTCCGCCCATGACGCCGGCGATGGATTCGACGCCATTGTCGTCCGCGATGACGCACATCGAGGCGTTGAGCTCATATTCACGACCGTCGAGCGCGAGCACTTTCTCGCCGTCTTTCGCTGCACGCACCGTGAGGTTTCCGGCGACCTTGGCGGCGTCGAAGACGTGCAGCGGGCGGCCGCGATCGAAAGTCATGTAGTTGGTGATGTCGACCAGCGCGTTGATCGGGCGCAGACCGATCGCGATCAGACGCTGCTGCATCCATTTCGGTGACGCGCCGTTCGTCACGCCCTTGACGAGGCGCAGCGCGAAGCCGGGGCAAAGGTCGGGATCGGCGATCGACACCTTGACCGGCATCTCGCCCTGGCCGGCAACTGGAGCGACAGGCTGCGTCTTCAGCGTGCCGAGGCCGGAGGCGGCCAGGTCGCGCGCGATGCCGTAGACGCTGGTCGCGTCGGGCCGGTTCGGCGTCAAATTGATCTCGATCACCGGATCGTCGAGCTTTGCATAGGTCGCGAACGGCGTGCCGACCGGCGCATCGGCCGGCAGGTCGATGATGCCGTCATGCTCGTCGGAAAGCTGCAATTCGCGCTCCGAGCACATCATGCCGTGGCTCTCGACGCCGCGGATCTTTCCGACCGAAAGGGTCACGTCGATGCCAGGCACGTAGGAGCCGGGTGCGGCGAACGCTCCGACGAGGCCCTCGCGCGCATTGGGCGCGCCGCAGACGACCTGGATCGGCTTCCCGTCACCGGTGTCGACCATCAGCACACGCAATTTGTCGGCATCAGGGTGCTGGACCGCGCTCACCACCTTCGCGATCACGAACGGCTTCAGCGCCGCCTTATCGTCGACGGCCTCGACCTCGAGGCCGATCATGGTCAGCCGCTCACAGATCTCGGCCAGCGAGGCGTTCGTGTCGAGATGGTCCTTGAGCCAGGAAAGCGTGAATTTCATAGGTCTCGTCCAGTTGGATCGTCAGCGCTCGATCGAAAAACCTTCGAAGCGCGGAAGGTCGTCGGCGATGTGGAGAAACGGCAGGCGCCGCTTTTCGAATGCATGCATGGTCGGCGCATAACGCTCGGGCTCGTCCATGAAGCCGAGCGAAAGGTAGATCTCGCCCGGCAGCTTGTCGTCGCGATAGCCGATCTGGCTGCCGCAATGCTCGCAAAAGCGCCGTTCCACGCCCCCGGCACGCCATGTCTTCGGTTCGCCGTGCCAAGTCAGCTGCTCGTCGTGAAAGCCGATAAAGGCCATCACCGGCGCGCCGGTCTGCTTTCGGCAATCGCGGCAGTGGCAATAGGAACGCCAGAAGGGGTCTGCGCTCGCCTCAGCGGAGATCAGCCCGCAACGGCAGGAGCCGGAGTGGAGGGTCATCCGTTGCTCAGCCCCCCAAACAAGGTCGGCATGTCAAGCGGCCTGAATCCGTAATGCGACAACCAGCGAACGTCCGCATCGAAGAAGGCGCGCAGGTCGGGCATGCCGTATTTCAGCATGGCGATGCGGTCGATGCCCATGCCCCAGGCGAAGCCCTGATACTCGTCCGGATCGAGCCCGCCGGCGCGCAGCACGTTCGGGTGAACCATGCCGCAGCCGAGGATTTCCATCCAGTCATTGCCCTCGCCGAAACGCACTTCGCCCGGACGCGAGCGGTCACACTGGATGTCGACTTCCATCGACGGTTCGGTGAACGGGAAGAAGGACGGGCGGAAGCGCATCTTGACGCTCGGAACCTCGAAGAACGCCTTGCAGAACTCCTCCAGCACCCACTTCATGTTGGCGACATTGGCGGTCTTGTCGACGACCAGCCCTTCAACCTGATGAAACATCGGCGAGTGCGTGGCGTCGGAATCCTGCCGGTAGGTCTTGCCGGGGATGACGATGCGGATCGGCGGCTTCTGCGTCTCCATCGTGCGGATCTGCACCGGCGAGGTGTGCGTGCGCAGCAGCTTGCGCTCCCCGGCCTCGTCGGGCTGGAAGAAGAACGTGTCGTGCATCTCGCGCGCCGGGTGGCCGTCGGGGAAGTTCAACGCGGTGAAGTTGTAGTAATCCGTCTCGATGTCCGGACCTTCGGCGATCGCAAATCCCATGTCGCCGAAGATCGCCGTGATCTCGTCGATCACTTGGCTGATCGGATGGATGCGGCCGCGCTCGGCCGGCGCCTGACGGATCGGCAGCGTGACGTCCAGCTTTTCGGCGGCCAGACGGGCGTCGATCGCGGCGTCGCGCAACTCGCTCTTGCGTGCGGTGATGGCGTCGGTGACGCGAAGCTTCAGCCCATTGATCGCGGGGCCCATCGTCTGGCGCTCGTCCGCGCTCATCGCGCCCAGCGTCTTCAGCTTTTCCGAGATCGAGCCCTTCTTGCCGAGTGCCGCGACGCGCACGGCTTCGATCGACTGCTCGTCGGATGCCGACGCGATGTCGCTCATCAGGCTCGTTTCAAGGGATTGCAGATCGCTCATCAATTTATCCTGCCGGACATTCCGGCCGTTCGTCGCACAAAGAAAAACCCGCGCCAGCCATGCCAGCGCGGGTTTCCCAAATCAAGTCGTGAACAATCGGGAAGCGCTGGTTAGGCAACCACGCTTTCAAACTGGTTCGGGGTCGTGTCCTTGAGATAGTCGAGCGATGCCTTCGACTTGCCGACGAGCGCGGCGAACGCCTGAGGCTCGTGGATCGCCATGTCGGACAGCACCTTGCGGTCGATCTCGATGCCAGCCTTGTTCAGGCCGTCGATGAAGCGGCCATAGGTCAGGCCGTGCTCGCGGACGGCAGCGTTGATGCGCTGAATCCAGAGCGCGCGGAAATTGCGCTTGCGGTTCTTGCGATCGCGATAGGCATACTGCAGCGACTTCTCGACTGCCTGCTTGGCGATGCGGATGGTGTTCTTGCGGCGGCCGTAGAAACCCTTGGCGGCCTTCAGAACCTTCTTGTGCTTGGCGTGGGACGTAACGCCCCTCTTGACGCGTGCCATGTCATGATCTCCTTAAATTCTACGGTCCGAGGGCCTTAGAGGCCGCCGCCATTGGGCAGATAGTTGCGGGTCACCTTCTTGGCGTCGGGTTCCGCGAGAACCATCATGCCGCGTGCGTCGCGGATGAACTTGTTGGAACGCTTGATCATGCCATGGCGCTTGCCTGCGGCAGCCGCCTTGACCTTGCCAGTCCCGGTTATCTTGAACCGCTTCTTGGCCGAAGACTTCGTCTTCATCTTGGGCATTTTGCTTCTCCATCATTGTGCGCTCACGCCCGCCGACTTGCGTCGGCAGCTCCGCGAGGGCGTCGAATGGTCGACGGCAGCCGGTCGGCTGCTTCTCGCTTCGCTCGATATGGGTGAGCTTCAAGCATTTCGAGCCGACACGGCATGCCCTGCCGGACGGCTCACGAACGCGCGGTCTATAAACGCGCGGCGAAAAAAGCGCAACGGAGATTCGTCAGACTCTCCGCCGCGCGTTGAAATCGATCAGCGCGGCGCCAGCACCATCATCATCTGGCGGCCTTCGAGCTTGGGCTCGGCCTCGACCTTGGCGATCTCGGTGACTTCCTCGCGAACGCGGTTCAAAAGCTTCATGCCGAGTTCCATATGCGCCATTTCGCGGCCACGGAAGCGCAGCGTGAGCTTGACCTTGTCGCCCTCCTCGAAGAAGCGGCGCACGGCTCTCATCTTCACCTCATAGTCGTGGGTGTCGATGTTCGGACGCATCTTGATCTCCTTGATCTCGATGGTCTTCTGCTTCTTGCGGGCTTCGGCCGCCTTTTTCTGGTTGGCGTACTTCATCTTGCCGAGATCGGTGATCTTGCAGACGGGCGGCGTCTGGTTCGGCGAGATTTCCACGAGATCCATGCCCGCTTCCTCGGCGAGGATCAAGGCTTCATTGATCGACACGACGCCACGATTCTGGCCTTCGGCATCGATGAGCTGCACCTGCGGTACACGGATGTCACGGTTGGAGCGCGGGCCTTCCTTGGTCGGCGCCGCGGCTTTGAACGGTCTGCGAATGGTCGTAGTCTCCTCAAATCATTGACGTTCGGGGTCTGAAATCATCTGTCGCGGACAAGCTTGCGCTTCTGTCGCCGCGCCACGGGGCGTGTCAATAGCACAGATGACGCGAAAAATCACGGGGGTCGCGAAAAAGTGGCGGCGTCGTCTTCCCATGCTATCAGATGGCGCGAAACGGCCGCATATCAAGGAGACGACCATGGAGCGCCCCGCGCCCGCCACGCTGCAAGTCGACGGAATCGACATCGCCTATCGTCGCCGTCGCGGCCGCGCGCCGGGCCTCGTCTGGCTGGGTGGATACCGCTCCGACATGCTCGGCACCAAGGCCGAAGCCCTCGACGCGTGGGCTGACCAGGAGGGCCGCGCAAGCCTGCGCCACGACTATTCCGGCCATGGCGAATCCGGCGGCGAATTCATCGACGGGACGATCTCGAAATGGCTGGCAGAGAGCCTTGCAGTCTTCCGCGACCGGACCGAGGGTCCGCAGGTTCTCGTCGGCTCGTCGATGGGCGCCTGGGTCGCACTGCGCATGGTGCAGGAGTTGCAGAAGACGGGTGAAGGCAGCCGCGTCGGCGCGCTTCTCCTGCTGGCACCCGCGCCCGATTTCACGGTCGAGTTGATGGAGCCCCAACTGTCGAAGGCGCATCGGCGCGACCTCGAGACGAAGGGCTATATGGAAGAGCATTCCGAATACTCGCCCGAGCCCAACATCTACACCCGTGCGCTGTTCGAGGACGGCCGAGCGAACCGGGTGATGACTGGCATGATCGACACGCACTGCCCGGTCACGATCATCCAGGGCCTCGCCGATCCCGACGTGCCGCACACCCATGCGCTGAAGCTGGTCGAGCACCTGCCGGCCGACGACGTCACGCTCTCGCTCGTCAGGGATGGCGACCACCGCCTGTCGCGCCCGCAAGACATTGCGCTGATCCTGAAAGCTGCCGAAGGCCTCTGCGAGCGGATTTCCGCCTGATGCGGCTTTCGGTGGTCGTCTCCTCCTTCGTCGCGGCGATCGTCGGCTTCGGTTCGACGCTGGCGCTCGTCATCGCCGCCGCTGCTGCGGTCGGTGCGACGACTGAGCAGACCGCCAGCATGGTCACCGCCGTCTGCCTCGCCAAGGCTGCCGAGGCGGCGTTTCTCTCCTGGTGGACGCGCATGCCGGTCATCACGGCATGGACGACGCCGGGCGCCGCGCTTCTGGGCGCCAGCGCCGGCTTCACCATGGCCGAGGCGGTCGGCGCGTTCATCGGCGCGGCGCTGCTGCTGACGCTGACGGGCCTCGTGCGCCCGCTGACGCGTCTCGTCTCGATGATCCCGTCCTCGGTCGCGTCGGGCATGCTGGCCGGCATCGTCGTCGCCTTCGTCATGGGCGCCGCGCGTGCCGTCGGCATGGATGCCGTCCTCGTCCTGCCGCTCCTGCTCGCCTTCTTCGTCCTGCGCCTTTTCAATCCGGCACTCTCGGTACTGGCGGTGCTCGTCGGCGGCGGCGCACTGGCCGTTGCGCTCGGCCGTGTCGGCAGCCTGCCGCCGTTCGAGATTTCCACGCTCATCTGGACCTCGCCCGACTTCTCGCTGACGGCTTTCGTCGGCCTCGCCGTGCCGCTCTACCTCGTCACGATGGCCTCGCAGAACCTTGCCGGCATCGCTGTCCTGCGCGCCGCCGGCTACAACCCGCCCACCGGGCTTTTGATCGGAACGACCGGCTTCGTCTCGCTCCTCTCCGCACCCTTCAACGCTCTAACGACCAACCTCGCTGCCATCTCGGCAGCGATCTGCACCGATCCCGATGCCCATCCCGATCCGGCCAAGCGCTGGCTCACCGGGCCGTTCTACGCGCTGTGGTACGTCGTCTTCGCGATCTTCGGCGCCTCGCTCGTCGCGCTGTTCGACGTGCTGCCGCAAAGCCTCATCCTGCTCGTCGCCGGCATCGGGCTGCTGGCTCCGCTGACCAACGCGCTCGGCCTTGCGATGGCAGACCCGGCCGAGCGCATCCCGGCCATCGTTGCCTTCACGGTCACCGCCTCGGGGCTCACCATCGGCGGGATCGGAGCCGCGTTCTGGGGCCTCCTCGCCGGGCTGTTCGTGCTCGTCCTCGACCGGATCGCCGCGCGCGCCAAGCGGAGTTGATCGCGCCATGTCCGATTTTTCTTGAAGTCGGTTTGACCCGTTCCCATCTCGAAATGAAGCAGCCGCATGGGCTGCGAGCCACCGAAAAGGAACGGGTGACGATGACGAAAGCACTGATCCGTCCTGCATGGACGCCTGCCACCATCGCCTTGATGGTCATCGGCTTCATGGTGTTCTGGCCGCTCGGCCTCGCCATGCTCGCCTACATCATCTGGGGCGACCGCCTCGACGCCTTCAAGGGCGACGTCAATCGCGCGACGGACGGTTTCTTCTCCTCCTGTCGCAAGGCTTCGTACCGCACGGGCGCGCCGCGCACCGGCAATGTCGCCTTCGACGACTGGCGCACCAAGGAACTCGACCGCCTCAATGAAGAACGCCGCAAGCTCGACGAGATGCGCGACGAATTCGACGAGTACGCCCGCGAACTGCGCCGCGCAAAGGACCAGGAAGAGTTCGACCGCTTCATGGCCAAGCGCTCGCGCAACACGCCGGACAAGCCGCAGGACGGCGAGATCCTCAACCCGGCCTGATTGGCCGCGATTGGGATGACATCGAAGCGGCGTCGCGCAAGCGGCGCCGCTTTCGCATTTGGTGGTTCAACCCGCATCGAATCATCTAGGCTCGCACCATGGTTCTCGGCCTGTTCAAATCCCGCCCACGCCTTCCCGTCGCTCCGATCGAGGGCATGCACGCGATCGGCGCGCGCTCGCTGCCGTTGCGCATCGTCGAGAATGCGCGCGCCAAACGGCTGACGCTCAGGATCGAGACGGGCGGCAAGGGGCTGCGGGTCACCGTGCCGCCTGGCATCGATCCGCGCGAGGTCGACCGGTTCCTCGATCGGCATCGAGGCTGGCTCGAAACGCGACTGGCGAAACTGCCGGACGACGCGGCCTTGCGTCCCGGCGTCAAGCTGCCCGTTCGCGGCGTCCCGCATCTGATCGTCCACCAGCCGGGACGCGGCACGGTGACGGTCGGCGCAGTCGAGGGCGAACCGGCCCTCGTCGTCCATGGCGATGGCGCCCACCTGCAACGGCGCCTCGGGGACTTCTTGAAGCGCGAGGCGAAACGCGACATCGAGATCCTCGTCGCCAAGCACACGGCCTCTGTCGGTCGCCGCGCGAAAACCGTGCGCTATCGCGACACGACGAGCCGCTGGGGTTCCTGCACCTCGGACGGCACCCTGTCCTTTTCCTGGCGCATCATGATGGCGCCGAAGACGGTGATCGACTACCTCGTCGCGCATGAAGTGGCGCATCTGAAGGAGATGAACCACGGCCCGAAATTCTGGGCGCTCTGCCGCGAACTCTGCCCCCGCACCGACGAGGCCCGCGCCTGGCTGAAGAAGAATGGCGGCGCGCTACAGGCGATCCGCTTCGAATAGCGGCCGCTCCTCGACTTCGCCGCGATTCCATGGCACTTGCCCGGCCATGACCCTCGACATCAAGATTTGCGGCTTGAAGACGGATGAAGCCGTCGATGCGGCGCTGTCCGGCGGCGCTTCGCATGTCGGCTTCATCTTCTTCGAAAAGAGCCCGCGCCACTTGAGCCCTGCCGAGGCGGGGCGTCTGGCTGCCCGCGTCAGGGGCAAGGCGAAGTCAGTCGCCGTCACCGTCGATGCCGACGATGCTACGCTCGACACGATCGTTTCTGCCATGTCGCCCGACATGCTTCAGCTTCACGGACGTGAGACGCCGGCGCGCGTTGCCGAGGTCAAAGCGCGCTACGGCCTGCCGGTCATGAAGGCCTTTTCGGTCAGAGATGCCACAGATCTCGACGCGGTCGCACCCTATCGTGGCACCGCCGACCGCTTCCTCTTCGACGCCAAGCCGCCCAAGGGCTCCGACCTTCCCGGCGGCAATGGCGTCTCGTTCGACTGGCAGCTTCTCGCCGCCCTTGACCCCGGCCTCGATTACATGCTTTCCGGGGGCCTCAACGCCGGCAACATCGCCGATGCGCTGCGGCAGGCGAACCCGCCCGGCATCGACATATCGTCAGGCGTCGAAAGCGCTCCGGGCCTCAAGGACCCGGCGCTGATCGCGAAATTCTTCGAGGCGGTCGAGGCCGCCCGCGCCGGTCTGCCGGCATCCAGGGAGTTGACGTCATGAACAGTCCGGTTGCGCCCAATTCCTTCCGCGCAGGCCCCGACCCGGAAGGCATGTTCGGCATTTTCGGCGGCCGCTTCGTCGCCGAGACGCTGATGCCGCTGATCCTCGACCTGGAAGAGCACTGGAAGGTCGCGCGCACCGATCCGGCCTTCAAGGCCGAACTCGATCATCTCAACACGCACTATACCGGCCGGCCCTCGCCGCTTTATCTCGCAGAGCGACTGACGGAGCATCTCGGCGGCGCCAAGATCTACTTCAAGCGCGACGAGCTGAACCATACCGGCTCGCACAAAATCAACAATTGCCTCGGCCAGATCCTTTTGGCGCGACGCATGGGCAAGACGCGCATCATCGCCGAAACGGGCGCCGGCCAGCACGGCGTCGCGACGGCCACCGTCTGTGCCCGCTTCGGCCTGCCCTGCGTCGTCTATATGGGCGCGACCGATGTCGAGCGTCAGGCACCCAACGTGTTCCGCATGAAGCTTCTCGGTGCCGAAGTCATCCCCGTCTCGTCCGGCCACGGCACGCTCAAGGACGCGATGAACGAGGCGTTGCGCGACTGGGTCACCAATGTCGAGGACACCTATTACCTGATCGGAACGGCCGCCGGCCCGCATCCCTATCCAGAACTCGTGCGTGAATTCCAGGCCGTCATCGGAAAAGAACTGCGCGAGCAGATGATGGCCGCCGAAGGCCGCCTGCCGGACCTGCTGATTGCAGCCGTCGGCGGCGGCTCCAACGCCATCGGCCTGTTCCACCCGTTCCTCGACGACGCATCGGTGAAGATCGTCGGCGTCGAAGCCGGCGGCAAGGGCCTCGACGGCGAAGAACATTGCGCCTCTCTGACCGCCGGCGCGCCCGGCGTCCTGCACGGCAACCGCACCTATCTCTTGCAAAACGAGGACGGCCAGATCAAGGACGGCCACTCGATCTCGGCCGGCCTCGACTATCCCGGCATCGGCCCCGAGCATTCCTGGCTGAAAGAGACCAACCGCGTCGAATACGTGCCGATCATGGATGACGAGGCGCTGGAGGCCTTCCAGCTTCTGACGCGGCTCGAAGGCATCATCCCCGCCCTCGAACCCGCCCACGCGCTGGCCGAAGTCGTCAAGCGCGCGCCGAAGATGGGCAAGGATCAGATCATCGTCATGAATCTCTGCGGCCGCGGCGACAAGGACATCTTCACCGTCGGCAAGATCCTGGGCATGGGGCTCTAATCATATGACCACTCGCATCGACCGCCGCATGGCCGACCTGAAGGCCGAAGGCCGACCCGCCCTCGTGACCTATTTCATGGGCGGCGATCCGGATTACGACACCTCGCTCTCGATCATGAAGGCACTGCCGAAGGCCGGTTCCGACATCATCGAACTCGGCATGCCGTTTTCCGATCCGATGGCCGATGGTCCCGCGATCCAGGCGGCGGGCCTACGAGCGCTCAAGGCCGGACAGACTCTGAAGAAGACGCTGCAGATGGCGTCGGATTTCCGCAAGGACGACGACGCCACCCCGATCGTCCTGATGGGCTACTACAACCCCATCTACATCTATGGCGTCGAGAAATTCCTCGCCGATGCTAAGGCGTCCGGCATCGACGGGCTGATCGTCGTCGACCTGCCGCCGGAAATGGACGGCGAATTGTGCCTTCCGGCGCTGAAGGTCGGTATCAACTTCATTCGCCTCGCGACGCCCACCACCGACGACAAACGCCTGCCCAAGGTGCTCGAGAATACGTCGGGCTTCGTCTACTACGTCTCCATGCTTGGCATCACGGGTTCGGCTCTGCCGGATACATCGAAGGTCGCGGGCGCGGTGGCACGCATCAAGGGCCACACCGACCTGCCGATCTGCGTTGGCTTCGGCGTCAAGACGGCCGAGCAGGCGCGCGCGATCGGTGCGTCGGCGGATGGCGTCGTGGTCGGCACGGCGATCGTCAACGCGGTCGCCAACGTGCTCGGCCCGAAAGGCGAGAAGACCGCCGATCCGGCCGAAGCCGTCGCGACCCTCGTGTCCGGCCTCGCGCAGGGCGTTCGCTCCGCGCGCCTTGCACAGGCCGTCTGACACCCCATTTTCCAGATAGAACGGAAGGCTCCGCGATGAACTGGATCAACAATTACGTCCGCCCGAAGATCAATTCGATGCTCGGCCGGCGCGACATGCCCGAAAATCTCTGGATCAAGGACCCGGAGAGCGGCGAGATGGTGTTTCACAAGGATCTGGAGAGCAACCAGTATGTGATCCCGTCGAGCGGACATCACATGAAGATCTCCGCCAAGGAGCGCCTGCGCTATTTCTTCGATTACGGTCATTACGAGACGATCGAAAACCCCAAGGCCGTCGTCGATCCGCTGAAGTTCCGCGACGAGAAGCGCTATACGGACCGCCTGCGCGACGCCAAGACCAAGACCGGCATGGACGATGCGATCGTCAACGCCACCGGCACGATCGACGGCCTGCCGATCGTCGCGACCGTGCAGGATTTCGCCTTCATGGGCGGCTCGCTGGGCATGGCCGCAGGCGACGCGATCATTCGCGGCTTCGAGACGGCGGTCGAACAGCAGCGCCCGTTGGTGCTCTTCGCCGCTTCCGGCGGTGCGCGGATGCAGGAAGGCATCCTGTCCCTGATGCAACTTGCCCGCACGACCGTTGCGGTCGACCGGCTCAAGGAAGCCGGCCTGCCCTATATCGTCGTCCTGACCAATCCGACGACCGGCGGCGTGACTGCCTCCTATGCGATGCTGGGCGACGTCCACATTGCCGAGCCGGGCGCGCTGATCGGCTTCGCTGGCCCGCGCGTCATCGAGCAGACCATCCGCGAGAAGCTGCCCGAAGGCTTCCAGCGCGCCGAGTATCTGATGGATCACGGCATGGTCGACATGGTGGTCTCGCGGCTGGAACTGAAGGCAACCATCGCCGGTCTCCTGAAAATCCTGACGCATGGGCCCGCCGCAGACATGCCGGCACTGGCCGACATGACGCCTCCGGCGGCAGAACTCGCCGACAGCCGCGCCCCCGCCTGATCCTCCGGTCCGGATACCTGCCATGACCCTCCTGACCGCCGGGCAGCAGATCGAGCGGCTGATGTCGCTGCATCCGAAGGGCTTCGACCTGTCGCTGGAGCGCATCCGGCGGCTGCTCGAAAAACTGGACAATCCGCAGGATCGGCTGCCGCCGGTCATCCACATCGCCGGCACGAACGGGAAGGGCTCCGCCGCGGCATTCTCCCGCGCGCTTCTGGAAGCCGCCGGACGGCTCGTCCACGTCCATACCTCGCCGCATCTGGTGCGCTGGCACGAACGATACCGGCTGGGCGAGGCGGGCGGCGGCCAGTTCGTCGACGACGCGATCTTCGCCGACGCCATCGCCCGCGTGGCCGAGGCCAATCAGGGCCAGACGATCACCGTGTTCGAGATCCTGACGGCGGTCGGCTTCGTGCTTTTTTCCGAGCATCCGGCCGACGCGGCGATCCTCGAAGTCGGCCTCGGCGGCCGCTTCGACGCGACCAACGTCATCGCGCGGCCGGCCGTCTCCGTCATCATGCCGATCTCGCTCGACCACGAGGCCTATCTGGGCGACCGGGTCGAGCTCATCGCGGTGGAAAAGGCCGGGATCATCAAACGCGGCGCGCCCGTCGTCATCGGGGCGCAGGAGCATGACGCAGCGCGAGACGTGCTGGTCGACACCGCCGAGCGACTCGGCTGCCCGCTCCTCGTCTACGGCCAGGATTTCATCGCCTATGAGGAGAACGGGCGGATGATCTATCAGGACGAAGGCGGCCTCCTCGACCTGACGCCACCACGCCTCGTCGGACGTCACCAGTTCGCCAATGCCGCCACTGCGATCGCCGCCATCAAGGCTGCCGGCTTCGACGGGTCGCTGCGCGTCGCCGATCGCGCCATGAAGAAGGTCGAATGGTCGGGACGGATGCAGAAGCTGACCGACGGTCATCTCGTCGATCTTGCCCCTGCCGGCTCCGAGATCTGGCTCGATGGCGGCCACAATCCGGGTGCCGGTACGGTCATCGCCGAGGCCATGGCCGAGCAGGAGGAAAAGCGCCCGCGTCCGCTCTTCCTGATCGCGGGCATGATCAACACCAAGGACCAATCCGGCTATTTCAGCGCCTTTCACGGCATGGCGCGGCACGTCTTCACCGTTCCGGTGGCGCATTCGGACGCCGGCGTGCCGAATGACGAACTCGCCGCACGCGCCATGGAGGCGGGCTTGTCGGCCGAGCCGGTGTCGTCAGTCGAAAGCGCACTCAGGCTTCTCGCCGAAACCTGGAACGGGCTCGAGATCCCACCGCGCATCCTGATCTGCGGCTCGCTCTATCTGGCCGGCGAAGTGCTCGACAAAAACGGCACGCCTCCGCACTGAACCGCGTCCGCAACGAATAAGCCCGGCGCTTGGCCGGGCTTTCGAAAACTCTTGCCGATCGATCAGACGTTGCCGCTGATCCAGGACGACAGTGCCGTCTTCGGCGCTGCACCGACCTTCATGTCGGCCACTTCGCCGCCCTTGAAGATCATCAGCGTCGGAATCGAACGCACGCCGAACTGGGCGGCGAGTTCCGGGTTCTCGTCGATATTGACCTTGGCGATCTTGACCTTCCCGCCCATCTCGCTGGCAATCTCGTCGAGCGCCGGCGCGATCATCTTGCACGGGCCGCACCATTCCGCCCAGAAATCCACCACCACGGGCTCAGCGGCCTGCAGGACGTCTGCCTGGAAGTTGTTCTTGTCGATCTTGACCGTGGCCATTTAGGGTCTCCTTGGAACCGTCGTTGAACCAGATGTGGTGCGCCGCGTAGCCTGCTTCAAGCCACAAGCGTGCGGGGAATCGCCTGCCAAAAGTCACAGCACAATTCCGTCCGCCATACAAACCCGAGCGGCAGTCCTGGTCGGGAGCGCAACGAGTGCCGCGTTCGCGGGCTGACTTCGACGATTTCGAAATGAGAGGAAAGGAAGCAGCGCCATCGCCTGAAGCGGCCCGTCGGGCCGGAATTCCGAATGGTTTGATCGCAGGATTTCCGCCGCTTCGACCACCTTTCAAGAAAGGTGGTGCCCAGGAGAGGACTCGAACCTCCACGCCTCGCGGCACACGGACCTGAACCGTGCGCGTCTACCAATTCCGCCACCTGGGCTAGGTGCGCCGCCGATGTAAGCGGGCGGGAAGATGGTGTCAACGGATAAACCGCCGGGCGTTGCAATAATCGCCCGCCGGGCCGTTGACCCTTGGTCAGTCGGCGAGGCCGAGGACGTCGCGCATCGCGTAGAGGCCGGGCTTCCGGTCCTTCGCCCAGAGCGCCGCCTGCACGGCTCCGCGCGCGAAGATGGAGCGGTCCTCGGCGTGGTGGGAGAGCGTGATGCGCTCGCCCGTCCCCGCAAGCAGAACCGAATGGTCGCCGACCACCGATCCGCCGCGCAGCGTCGCAAAGCCGATGGTGCCCGCCTCACGCGCGCCGGTATGGCCGTCACGCGTGCGCACGGAGTTCTCCGCCAATGCGATCGCCCGGCCTTTCGCGGCCGCCTCGCCGAGCAGAAGCGCCGTGCCCGAGGGTGCATCGACCTTGTGGCGGTGGTGCATTTCCAGGATTTCGATGTCGAAGTCTGCCGCGGGCAATGCGCGGGCGGCCTGTTCGACCAATGCTGCCAGAAGATTGACGCCCAGGCTCATATTGCCGGACTTCACGATCGTGGCGTGGCGCGCGGCCGCTTCGATCGCGGCGTCGTCCTGCGCCGAGCATCCCGTCGTGCCGATGACATGGACGATGCGTGCCTGCGCGGCATAGCCGGCATATTCGACGCTTGCGGCAGGCGCGGAGAAATCGATCACGCCGTCGGCGCTGGCGAAGAGCGGCAGCGGGTCGTCGGTAATGGCAACGCCGATCTGTCCAACCCCTGCCAGTTCGCCGGCGTCCCGACCAATGGCGGGCGCACCCTTGCGGTCGAGCGCGCCGACCACCTTGACGCCGTCGATGGCGGCTATGGAGCGGATGATCGCCTGGCCCATGCGGCCGGCGGCGCCGACGACGACGAGACCCATATCGCTCATGCGCTTTTCTCCTCCAGTTCCCGATCGGCGACGAGGTCGGGGCTGCGCTCGCCCTGAAGGCGATGGAAGCGTGCATAAAGTCCGGCCGGGTCGGCAATGAGAGCGCGATGCGTGCCCTGTTCGACCACGCGCCCTTCTTCCATCACGACGATCTTGTCGGCGTTGACGACCGTCGACAGCCGATGCGCGATGACGATCGTCGTGCGCCCCTTCATCACCGTGTCGAGCGCGTCCTGCACGCGCGCCTCGGACTCGTTGTCGAGCGCGGAGGTCGCCTCGTCGAGCAGCAGGATCGGCGCATTGCGCACGATCGCGCGCGCGATCGACAGGCGCTGTCGCTGGCCGCCCGAAAGCGTGACGCCGTTCTCGCCGACCAGCGTGTCGTAGCCGGAGGCGCTTTCGCGGATGAAATCGTCGGCGTTGGCGAGCCGCGCGGCGGTCTCGATCTCCTCGTCGCTCGCCTCGGGACGGCCGTAGCGGATGTTGTCACGGATCGTGCCCTCGAAAAGATAGGGGTGCTGCGAGACATAGGCGATGCGCGCGCGCAGGGAGGATTTGGTGACGCCGGCAATGTTCTGCCCGTCGATCTCGATCCGGCCGGAATCGACGTCGTAGAAGCGCTGGACGAGTGCGACGATGGTCGACTTGCCGGCGCCCGACGAGCCGACGATGGCGGTGACCCTGCCGGGCTCCGCCTCGAAGGACACGTCGTCCAGCACGCGCTTGTCGGCGCCGTACGAAAAGCACACGTTCCGGAAGGCGATGCCGCCGGCGCCGACGACCAGTTCGCTCGCTCCGGGCCCATCGCGCTGCGGCGGCTCCTGGTCGAGCAGTTCGTAGATCATCCGCGCATTGACCAGCGAGCGCTCCAGATTGACCTGCACGCGGGCAAGCCGGCGCGCGGGATCGTAGGCGAGGAGAAGCGCAGTGATGAAGGCGAAGACCGAACCGGGCGACTGGCCGGCCGACGAGGCACGATAGGCGGCGTAGCCGATGACGCCGGCAATGGCGAAACCGGCGAGCATTTCGGTGATCGGGGTCAGCCGCTCGGAGACGCGCGCGATCTTGTTGGCGCGGTTCTCGGCCGAGGCCACCAGTTCGGCCAGCTTGCGCGAAAGCTGCTCTTCCATCGTGAATGCCTTGACGATGGCTATGCCCTGCACGGTCTCCTGCATCGCGCCGAAAAGATGCGAATTGACCTCGACGGATTCACGTGTGACGCGGCGCAGCCGGCGCATGAGGTAGTTGACCGCGTAGACCAGAGGCGGACCGATCAGAAGGCCGATCACCGACAGGAGCGGGTCCTGCATGACCATGACCGCGACGAGCCCGATCAGCGAGACGAGATCGCGCGCGATCGATGTCAGCGTGATCGACAGCATGTCGCGGATGCCGGTGACGTTCTGGCTGATCTGGGCGGCGAGCTGGCCGGAGCGGGCACTCGAGTAGAAGTCGAGGCCGAGCCGCATTAGGTGGTCGAACAGGCGGCGCTGATAGCGCGCGACCAGATTGTTGCCGATCCGGGCGAGGATCACCGCCTGGCCATAGCTGGCGATGCCGCGGATCGCGAAGGCGGCGATGATCGCGCCGCAGATATAGGGAACGAGCGAGTAGTTCTCGCGATAGAAGATCTCGTCGATGATGTCGCGCATGATCCATGCGCTGAACGCGGTGGTCGCTGCCACGGCCACGAGGCATAGGGTGGCGAGGGCGTACTGCGGCAGGTATTCGCGGCCGTTCTCGGCCAGAATCCGGCGCATCACCGCGACGATTTCGCCGGGCTCCGCCTTGCGCTGCGTGGTCTGGGCCTCTGCCAAGTGGTCGAAATCCCGTCTAGTCGCCTGCCGCTTGCGCGCAGGCCGCCTGCCTATGCCCCCTTGGAACCCGCGATGCAATCGCCAATCCGCCGCACGCGGTTCACGACGCGCGCCAATGACGCCCGGTGGTGCGGATATGAAACGCCTTCGGCGTGCGTGCGAATGCGCCGAGGCCGGCAAGGGCGGCGAGCGGGTGGGTCATGACGAACACCGGCAGATCGCGCATCAGGGCCGAATGCGGCGCCTTGTCCTCGAAGGCCGCACGGAAGCGGGCATGTTTCAGGGCCGGCACGATCTTCTGGGCGATGCCGCCCGTCAGGTAGACGCCGCCGCGGCTCATGAAAATCAGCGCGAGGTCGCCGGCAAGCCGGCCAAGGCAGGTGACGAAGATGTCGAGCGCCTCTCCGGCGACGGGGTCGGACTTCGCCAGGGCTGCAGCGGTGATCCCCGCCGGGGAGGTAAACTCGGCCGGCCTACCGTCGGCGGCGGCGACGGCACGGTAAAGGTTGACGAGGCCGCGCCCGCACAGCATCTGCTCGCCGGAAATACGGCCCTCGATGCGCTCGATATGCGGGAACACCGCGAAATCTCGTGCGGTGCGCGGGCCCATGTCGACATGGCCGCCTTCGCCCGGAACCGGCACCCAGACATTGCCGGCGCGTACGAGGCCGGCAACACCCAGACCGGTGCCGGGACCCAGCACGACGCGACTTGCCTCCGGATCGGCGTCGCCGCCGCCGATCTTTTCCAGATGCTCAGGTCCGATCGCAACGACGGCCAGCGCCTGGGCCTCGAAATCGTTGAGGATCACGACTTCCCGGAAACCGAGCCGGTCGATCATGATCTTGGGGCGCACCGTCCAGGGGCAATTGGTCAGCCGGATCTCGTCGCCGGTGACTGGCGCTGCGATGGCGAGCACCGCAGAGCGCGGCTTGATGTCGGTCCGCGTCAGGATGGCGCGTTCGAGCGCAACGTCGATGTCGGGATAGTCGGCCGTCGCGACGGTCGGAAATTCGATCGCGGCCGCCTCGCGCGACGGCAGGATGGCGAAGCGGGCATTGGTGCCGCCGATATCTCCGACGAGAACGGGGAACTGCAAAACGCCGGCGGCGTCGATTTCAGAAATCATCAGGGCGGCTGTCGCGTATCGCTGTTCAAATCAAGGCTATTTGAAGGTCACACGCGGCCGGCCAAGTCAAGGCTGAGGGCGCGGGAAAGGCACCGGAATGGCGCTCTCCGGCGTCGGGGCGTAGGCGTTCGCGGCGATCGGCGGCGCAACGGTCTGGCCAATCGTACTGCCCGGCCCGCCGATGGTCACCATGGCTTCGGATTGCGGGGCGGGCGCCTGCAGGACGGCCGAGCATTCGCGCGGCAGGTCGGCCATGCGCATCACGTCGCGCGCGCGTGGCTGCTGCGGGCCGGTGGCCGGGCGCCACGGCTCGTCCGTGAACCACCAGGCGAGCGAGGAATCGCAGCCGTCGCCGCGGCCGATCCCTTCCTGCGGGCGACAGCCGGGCGAACCGGCAGGGCAGCCGATGCGGATGTGGAAGTGCGAATCGTGACCCCAGAACGGGCGCACCTTGCCAAGCCAGGAGCGATCGCCCGTCACCGTCTCGCAGAGCTTCTTCTTGATGCCCGGATGGACGAGGATGCGCTCGACCTCGCGATAGCTCGCCGCACGGCGCAGGATACCGGCATGGGCAGGGGACCATTTGCGGTCGTCGACGGTCAGTTCGCCGTCGCGCAGCATGGAGACGAATTCGAGATTCTCGCGCTCCGATGTCGACAGGCGGCGCTGGGGCATCGGCTGGAACCAGATGTCGGCATCGAGGCCGAGCTGGTGCGAGGCATGGCCCGACAGCATCGGACCGCCGCGCGGCTGCGAGATGTCGCCTACAAGCAGGCCCGGCCAACCGTCAGCGGTCGCGTCGCGCGACAGGCGTTCGACGAGCCGCACCATGTCGGGGTGACCCCAGCGGCGGTTACGCGACGGACGCATCGTCTGCCAATTGGGACCATCGTTCGCGATCGCCATGCCGCCGGCAAAACAGCCTTTGGAGTAGGAGCCATAGACGCGCGCCTCGGCGGCGGCGGGTAGCGGCTGGTTGCCGAACAGATCCTTCGCCAGTTGCGCGTCGGCGCTCGTCGCGGCCGTCATCGAAAGGGCGACACAGGCGGCCTTGATCCAGTTCCTCGCGCGCATCGGTGATTCTCCCCGCTTGGCTTCCAGCCGAGCCTGCGTCCGGCAAGGTTAGCGAAACCCTAACGCGGCGGCCTCTGTCGCCAAGTGTGATCGCGCCACATGGCGTCCAGAGCATGGCGATAGGTCTGGAATCGAAACGAATATCCCGCCGATTTCAGCTTCGCGTTCGAGACCCGCTTGTTCTCGCCATAGAAGGAACGCGCCATCGGCGTCATGGTCGCGGCGTCGAACGGCACTTCCTGCGGCGCATCGACGCCCATCAGATTGGACGCATAGGCGACGACGTCCTGCGGGGGAGCGGGTTCGTTGTCTGTGACGTTGAAGATGCCGTCCGCCTCCCTCTCGGCCAGAAAGGCAAGCGCGCCGGCGATGTCGTCGACATGGATGCGGTTGAAGACCTGGCCCGGCTTGACGATGCGCTTCGCCTTGCCTTCCGCCAGATTGACGAAGGCGTTGCGACCGGGGCCGTAAATACCGGACAGGCGCAGGATCGCGAGCGGCCTGCCCGTGTCGAGCGCCAATGCGCGCCAGGCGTTCTCGGATGCAAGCCGCGAGATCGAGCGTTTCGACACCGGCCGGCAGTCCGCATCCTCGTCGACCCAGCCGCCGTCATGATCGCCATAGACGCCGACGGTCGACAAATAACCGATCCAGCGCAGTCGCGGCATCTGCCCGCGGATCGCTTCGCTCGCGGCACGAAGCACCGGATCGCCCGTCTCGTCCGGCGCGACGGAGACGACGAGATGCGTCGCCTTGCCCAGCGCCTGTGCGAGATCGTTGCTCAGCGTCGTGCCGTCGAAGATCAGCGACTCGATGCCGATCGCGGAAAGATCAGTGAACTTTTCGGCGCTGCGCGTCGTTCCGATCACCCGGTGTCCATCTTCGACCGCCTGTCGCGCGAAGGCGCGCGCCGAATAGCCGGCGCCGAAGATGAGGAAGGTCTTCGTCATGCCGGCTCCATCGCGTGCACCCATTCCGCCTTCACGTTATCATCCTGTTCCATCGCAGCCAGACGCAGCCGATCGAACCTCTCCCGCCCGGCCAGCCGCGACAAGGCCCAAACCGCCGCGCCGCGGACCAGGGGCGACGGATCGGCAAGAAGGTTTTCGACCAGCGGCAAAAGATCCGACTCGTTCGAATTTCCAGCCGCGATCAACGCGTTCCGGACGAAGCGGTCGCGACCGATCCGCTTGATCGGCGATCCGGCGAACTTTTCGCGAAAGGCGGTATCGTCGAGCCGGAGCAAATCAGCCAGCGCGGGCGCGACGAGGTCGTCGCGGGCCGCGAGCTTCGCCTCGCGCGTCGCCTGCGCGAACTTGTTCCAGGGACACACGGCCAGGCAGTCGTCGCAGCCATAGATGCGGTTGCCCATCGCGGCGCGAAACTCGTGCGGGATCGGGCCCTTGTGCTCGATGGTGAGGTACGAAATGCAGCGCCGCGCGTCGATCTGATAGGGCGCGGGAAACGCGTTGGTCGGGCAGATGTCGAGACAAGCGCGGCACGAGCCGCAGTGATCGATCTCCGCCGCATCGGCGCCAAGTTCCGCTGTCGTGAAGATCGAGCCGAGGAAGAGCCAGGAGCCGAATTCGCGGCTGACGAGATTGGTGTGCTTGCCCTGCCAGCCGAGACCGGCGGCAGCCGCGAGCGGCTTTTCCATCACCGGCGCGGTGTCGACGAACACCTTGACGTCCGCTTCTGTGCGCGCGGCAAATTTCTGCGCGAGCGTCTTCAGCTTGCCCTTGATGACGTCGTGATAGTCGCGGTTGCGCGCATAGACCGAGATCGCCGCCCGGTCGCGTCGGTCGAGGAGCGCCAGCGGGTTTTCGTCCGGGCCGTAGTTCATGGCGAGCATGATGACGGAACGCGCCTCGGGCCACAGCGCATTGGGATGGGCGCGGCGCTGAAGCGTGTCGGCCATCCATTCCATCGTACCGTGCCGGCCGGCCTCGACGAAATCGCCGAGCCGTGGCCCCGCTTCGACGATCGCATCGGGCCGCGTCACCGCGACAGCGTCGAAGCCGAGCGCCTTTGCCTCGGCCTCGATGAACTCCCGAAGACGCGCCGCCGGAACGGGGTTTCGGGGGGCTGTCATGTCAGAAATCGAGGTCCGCATAGTGCGAGGCCGGGGTGAGGCCGCGGAACCGGTCGGCCAGAAGCGGCCGGAAGGAGGGGCGCGACTTCATGCGCGTATACCACTCCTTGGCCGCGCCGTGCTCGCTCCAGTCGATCTCGCCCATATAGTCGAGCACCGAGATCGAGGCCGCGGCGGCAAGGTCGGCATAGGTCAGGCGCGGGCCGGCGAGCCAGTTGCGGGTGCCGGCGAGCCAGTTGGTGTATTTCATGTGCTGGCGGATATTGGCGCGCGCGGCGCGGATCGCCGTCGAATTGGGCGAGCCGCCGCCATGCTCGGGCGGCATATGCGGTTTCAGTGCGCGCTCGCGCACCAGATGCCGCGTCACCTCTCCATCGGCCTTTACCAGATACCAATCGACCAGGCGGCGGATTTCGGCGCGCGTGATCGGGTTTTCGGCCATCAGCCGCTTGTCGCGCTTCAGCGCGCCGCGCGTCTCGTCGACATATTCGGCGATCACCGATGCACCGACGATCGGCTCGTCGGCCTCGGCGAGCAGCACGGGCAGCGTCGCGGCCGGGTTCAGGTGCAGGAATTCCCTGCGCCGCGCCCATGGCTTTTCCTCGATCAGCGAAAGGTCCTCGCCATATTCGCCGAAGGCCAGGCGAATAAAACGGCAGGACGCGAAAAGCGGATGGTGGAACAGGGTCAGCATGGGCACTCGGTGGGTATGTCGCAGGGGGACTGGCCCGAAAAGTCTGGCCTTTTGATGGCCCGGTGGCTAATCCTCGGCGCAGATTCGGGTTCGAAAGCGGCGATGCGCGGGCAGCTATAGGCAAGCGTGGCCCGCCTGACAAGCGAACCTTTGAGACAGGCCTGCCCCGGAGTTTTCATGGAAGAGCAATCCCTTCTCGTCGCGGCCCTTCTCGGCATTCTCGAAGGGCTGACGGAATTCATCCCGGTCTCTTCCACCGGTCACCTGCTGCTCGCGGGGCACTTCCTCGGCTTCGAGTCGACGGGCCGCAGCTTCGAGGTGCTGATCCAGCTCGGCGCGATCATGGCCATCCTGACCGTCTATTCCGCGCGGCTGTGGCATCTGGCCGTCACCTTGCCGAAACATCGCGAGACGCAACGTTTCGTCGGCGGCATCCTGCTCGCCTTCCTGCCAGCGGCCGTGATCGGCGCGCTGGCGCACGACTTCATCAAGACGGTGCTGTTCGAGACGCCGATGGTGATCTGCGTCATGCTGATCCTCGGCGGCGTCGTGCTGCTCTGGATCGACCGGCGCCATGTCGAGCCGGAATACACCCATGTCGCCGAGTTTCCGCTGACGGTCTGCCTCAAGATCGGCTTCATCCAGTGCCTCGCGATGATCCCCGGCACGTCACGTTCGGGCGCGACCATCGTCGGCGCGCTCCTGATGGGCGCCGACAAGCGCTCGGCGGCCGAGTTCTCGTTCTTTCTTGCGATGCCGACCATGGTCGGTGCGTTTGCCTACGACCTCTACAAGAACCGCGACATCCTCACCGTCGACGATTTCTGGCTCATCGGCGCGGGCTTCGTCACGGCCTTCATCGCGGGCGTCTTCGTCGTCCGCTATCTGCTCGATTTCGTGGCGAAGCGCGGCTACACGCCCTTCGCCATCTGGCGCATCCTCGTCGGCACGATCGGGCTCGCGGCCCTGCTTGCCTTCGGCTGATCAGCCCTTGTTGGCGACGATCCGCGGCTTCGGCCGCTCACGCTTGGCAGTGCCTGGGTTGCTCGCCATGAAGTCGGCGATGCGCGGCACGATTTCGGAGCGGAAGCGCGAGCCGTTGAAGACGCCGTAATGGCCGACCTTCGGCTGCATGTAGTGGGCGCGCATGTCATCCGGAATGTTGACGCACAGGTCGTGGGCCGCCTGCGTCTGACCGAGGCCCGAAATGTCGTCGTTCTCGCCCTCGATGGTCAGAAGCGCGACATTCTTGACAGCTTTCGGATCGACCAGTTCGCCGCGATGGCGCATCGTGCCGTTCGGCAAAGCGTGCTGCACGAACACCGTATCCACCGTCTGCAGGTAGAACTCCGCCGTCAGGTCCATCACCGCCAGATACTCGTCATAGAAGTCGCGATGCTTCTCGGCCGAGTCCCCGTCATCCTTGACGAGGTGCATGTAGAAATCCTTGTGCGCGATGATGTGACGGTCGAGGTTCATGCTCATGAAGCCCGACAGTTGCAGGAAGCCGGGATAGACGTTGCGCGTGAAGCCGGGCTCCGGCCACGGCACCTGCATTATGACGTTGTCGCGGAACCAGTCGATGCCCTTTTCCTCCGCCAGCTTGTTGACGGCGGTCGGATTGCGGCGCGTGTCGATCGGCCCGCCCATCAGCGTCATCGAGGCGGGCGCGAAGCGGTCGCCACGCGCCTCCATGATCGATACGGCGGACAGCACCGGCACCGATGGCTGGCAGACCGCCATCACATGCGTGTCCGGGCCGAGATGGTGGAGCATGTCGATCACGTAGTCGACATAGTCGTCGAGGTCGAACCGGCCGTCAGCGACCGGCACCATGCGAGCGTCCGTCCAGTCCGTGATGTAGACTTCGGCATGCTGGATCATCGACTCGACCGTGCCGCGCAGGAGCGTCGCGTAGTGGCCGGACATCGGCGCGACGATCAGCAGCTTGGGGTCGGCCTTGCGGTTCCTCGGCAGATCGCGCTCGAAATGGATCAGGTCGCAGAACGGCTTCTTCCAGACCACGCGCTCGCTCACCGCCACCTGGTCGAAGCCGACCTTGGTTTGCGTGATGCCGAAGGACGGCTTGCCGTAGCGCCGCGTCGTGCGCTCGAACATCTCCGCGCCGGCCGCGATCGTGCGCCCCATCGGCGTATGCGACATCGGATTGAGCGGATTGGAATAGAGAAGCTTCACCGCGTCGGCGAAGGCGCGTGCCGGTTGCAGCGCGGCATGGTTCAATTCGTAGAACTGATAATACATGGATTGGCCCCCAGAGCCTCGGCCGGCGATTTGCCTGACCGGTCGGGGCTGTTGTCATCATGTCGTAACGAATCTAGCAGTCACCTGTTGCATTGCAATAGAGCATGACTTTCAGCCGATTCGCCTTTCGTGGGGGTTGCGCCTTGCCAAGTGCCGGAAAGCATCTAGCTTTTTGGCCGAAGCGAGGAAAAATGCCGACAGCGTTGTGGATCACCGGAACGAGTATGTGTGCGCTGCGGCAGGAAGAGTTGCCCGTCGGCAACAATCTGGTCGAAGTCGAAACGCTTTTCTCCGGGATCAGCCGCGGCACCGAATCGCTCGTCTTTCAAGGCGCAGTGCCGGAAACCGAGCACGAGCGAATGCGCGGCCCGCACCAGTCCGGCGATTTTCCCCATCCGGTCAAGTATGGCTACGCCAATGTCGGGCGCATCGCGTCCGGCCCACGTACGGGAGAAATCGCATTCTCCCTGTTTCCGCATCAGGACCGTTTCGCGGTGCCGGATGCAGACCTGACGACGCTTCCCGTCGATCTTCCGCCTGCCCGTGCCGTGCTCGCCGCCAATATGGAAACGGCGCTCAACATTGTTTGGGACGCGCGCGCGGCGCCGGGCGACCGCGTCGCGGTGATCGGCGCGGGTGTCGTCGGCGCGCTCTGCGCATGGCTTTGCAGCCGCATTCCCGGAACCGAAGTCACGCTGGTCGACGTCAATCCGGCGCGAAAGGTAATCGCCGGGCGATTATGCGTCGCATTCGCCTCGCAGCCGGCGGGAAATTGCGACGTGGCCATCCACGCCAGCGCCAGCGCCGCCGGCCTCCAGACCGCACTCGATTGCGCAGGCCGCGAAGGCCGGATCGTCGAGGCGAGCTGGTACGGCGATAAGCGCGTCGATCTTGCGCTGGGCGCCAGTTTCCACGCCGGGCGGCTGAAGCTGGTTTCCTCGCAGGTCGGCTCGATCCCGACCGAGCGTGCGCCGCGCTGGAATTTCCGGCGGCGGCTTGCCAAGGCGCTAGATCTCCTCGCCAGCGACGATGCGCTCGATGCGCTGATCTCCGGTACGAGCCCGTTCGCCAAGCTCGACCGCGACTATGCGAAGATCCTCGCCGATCCGGCGACGCTCTGCCACCGTATCAGCTACGCCCCAACAGTCGAAGGACCCTGAATGTTTGCCGTCGAAGTTCGCGACCACATCATGATCGCCCACAGCCTGTCCTCACCCGTTTTCGGCCCGGCGCAGAACATGCACGGCGCGACCTTCGTCGTCGACGCCGCCTTCTACACCCGCGACATCGACGAAAACGGGCTGACCGTCGATATCGGGCTTGCGACCGACGCGCTGAAGGCCGCGCTCGACCCGCTGCGCTACGGCAATCTCGACGAAATCGATGCCTTCAAGGGCAAGATCACGACAACCGAATTCCTGTGCAAGCACATCTTCGACCAACTCGCCGCAACCGTCCGCACCAAGGGGCTTGGCGACAACGGCCGCATCGTGAAGATCCGTGTCCAGCTTCACGAGAGCCACGTCGCGCGCGCCTGGTATGAAGGCGAGTTGTGACGAGGTCGCATCTCCATTTCGTCGTTCCGGGGGATATCGACACGCCCACCGGCGGATATGGCTACGACCGGAAAGTCGCTGAAGGGTTCCGCGAGCTCGGCTGGACGGTCGAGATCGTCTCGCTGCCCGGCAGCTATCCCGACATCGACGCGGCAACCCACCGCGCGGCCGAAGAGGCCTTTGCGAACCTGCCGGGTGATGCCTTGGTTTTGGTCGACGGCCTCGCCTTCGCCCGGCTTCCCGACCTCATGGCCGGCCAAGCCGGCCGATTGCGGCTTGCCGCGCTGGTCCATCATCCGCTTGCTGATGAAGGCGGGCTGCCAGCCGAAAAGGCAGCGCGGTTCGAGGCGGACGAGCGCGCGGCGCTGTGTCATGCGGCGACGATCATCTGTACGAGCGAGACGACCGGACGCCGGCTGATGGACCATTTCGGCGTGCCTGCGTCGGTCCTGCAGGTCGCGCCACCCGGGACGGAACGTAAGTCTATGCTTACCTATCAGAGAGATCGAACGCGTCTCCTCTGCGTCGCGTCCATCGTCCCGCGCAAGGGTCACGACATCCTCGTCGAGGCGCTCACAAGGATCGCCGATCTGGATTGGAACGCCCGGTTCGTCGGGCCCTCGCGCGACGAACCTTGGCGTGCGCGGCTCGATCGGATGATCTCGGATGCCGGTCTCGCCGATCGCATCGAATTCACCGGCCCGCTGAACGATCTCGATCCTGAATACGCGCAGGTCGGCATTTTCGTCCTCGCCACCCGCCACGAAGGCTACGGCATGGCCTATGCCGAAGCTCTCGCCGCGGGCCTGCCGGTGGTCGGCTGTGCGGTCGGTGCCGTGCCCGAAGTCGTGCCGCCCGACGCCGGCGCACTCGTGCCTGCCGACGATCCGGCCGCTTTCGCGGATGCCTTGCGGCGACTCCTCACCGACGACGCATCCTATGCCAGCGCTGGCGAAGGCGCCCGCCGGGCGGCCGAGCGTCTACCGCGTTGGTCGGACACGACCACCATCATCGCCCGCGCGTTGCTGGAGATCGGCCGATGAGCTTTTCCACGGCATGGCTCGATCTGCGCGAAAGCGCCGACAACGCCGCGCGCGATGCGTCGATGCTGGCAGACGTTCGCGCGTTCCTCGCGCAGCAACCCGACCCCGTCATCGTCGATCTCGGTTCGGGCACCGGCTCTACCCTGCGCGCTATCGGCGAAATCCCGGCACGCTGGCGTCTGGTCGACCACGATCCGGCTCTTCTCGCCGAGGCCGCGCGACGCTCCGGCCCGATGGTCGAAACGGTCGAACTCGACCTCACCCGCACCGACGACATTCCTCTCGACGGCGCTGCGCTTGTCACCGCGTCGGCCTTGTTCGACCTCGCCAGCGCCCGCTGGATCGACGTTCTTGCAGACCGGCTCGCCGCGTCCCGAACGGGCCTTTACGCCGCGCTCAGCTATGACGGCGTCCTCGAATGGAGCCCGGCACACCCGGACGATGCGACGATCCGAGATGCCTTCAACGCGCATCAGCGCGGCGAGAAAGGCTTTGGCCCCGCGCTCGGCCCTTCGGGTGCATCCCACCTCGCCGAGGCGATGCGCAGACGCGGCTATCGCGTCACGATCGCCGACAGCCCTTGGAAACTCGGGCCGGCGGAGACCGAACTACAACGCGCGCTCGTCACCGGGATCGCGGATGCTGCGCGCGAACTCGACGTCGGTTCGGCCGATGCCTGGCTCCGACGCCGGCTTGCGGCAGCATCGAGCGCCCCTTGCACGGTCGGCCATCTCGACGTCCTGGCCCTGCCCGCCTGACACGGCTGCCGCCTTGCACATGCTGCCGTCCCGTCGCACATAGCAGGCGGACAGAAAGCGGAGTGGAGCGCGCGTGGAAGATCGGGTCATCATCGTCGGCGCTGGGCATGGCGGGTCGCAGGCCGCGGCAAGCCTTCGGCAGGAGGGGTATTCCGGTCGCATCGCGCTCGTCAATGACGAGACGGAACTGCCCTACCACAAACCGCCGCTGTCGAAGACCTTCCTGAAGACGCCCGAAGGCGGGTCGCAGATGCTGCGGCCGGAAAGCTTCTACCGCGACAACGAGGTCGATCTCGTCTTCGGCCGCCGCGTCGCTTCGATCGATCGTCACGCCGGCACGGTGTCGCTCGACGACGCCACGTCGCTGCCTTTCTCGCACATCATCCTGGCCACCGGCGCCCGTCCGCGCCTGCCGCCTCTCGATGGCCTCGCGCTCGACGGCGTCTTCGCATTGCGCAACTTCGCGGATGCCGGCCGCATCCGTCAGGCGATCGAGACTGCGCAGTCGGCCGCGGTGGTCGGCGGCGGCTTCATCGGCATGGAGATTGCCCACACGCTCGCCGGCCTCGGCAAGAAGGTGACACTCCTCGAAATGGCGCCGCGCGTTCTCGGCCGTTCGGTCGCGCCGGAGATCTCAGCCTATGCCGACGCACGCGCGCGCACCGCCGGCATCGACTTGCGAATCGCGACAGGCGTCGCCGGCATCGAGGGATCGAACGGCCATGTGACGGCCGTGCGTCTTGCCGACGGCTCGCATGTTGCGGCAGATCTGGTGATCCTCGGCACTGGCGTCGTGCCGAATGTCGAGCTTGCAGCGGAGGCCGGGCTCGAAATCGCCAACGGCATCGTCGTCGACGAGGCGCTGCGCACCGCCGATCCGCGCATCCTGGCGGTCGGCGACGCCGCGAGCTTCCATCATTGGCACGCCGCGCGGCCGGTGCGCCTCGAATCCGTGCAGAATGCCAGCGACCAGGCCAAGCATGCCGCGCGCACCGTCGCCGGCAAGCCCGCACCCTATCGCGACGTGCCGTGGTTCTGGTCGGACCAGGGCGACATCAAGCTGCAGACGGCCGGCCTCTCCTTCGATGCGGACCGGTTCGTCCTCTCGGGCAATCCGGACGAAAACGCCTTCTCCGTCTGGCATTTTGCCGGGCCGCGGCTGCTGGCGGTCGATTCGATCAACCGCGCGGCCGATCACATGATCGCGCGGCGGTTGCTGGCCGCCGGCGTCGACCCCACGGATGCCGATATCGCGGCCGGCGCACCGCGCCTCAAGGAACTCGCGCAGCCGAAGCCGTAGGCGGCCACATTCGCGAAAAGACGCCGTCGCGGCGCACGAGGCCATGATAGGCCGCCGCGCCGACATGAAGCGCGATGAAAAGGCCGATGCCGAACTTGGCGCGGGCGTGGATCGACTTGGCCGTTTGCGCCAGCGCATCGTCGCGCGGCACGAAACTCGGCACGCCGATCGCGTCAAACAGTTCGACCGGGAAGCCCCCGGCCCGAACCCGCACATAGCCGCTCACCGCCATGACGATCAGCAGCAGGTAGAGCGCGGCATGCGTCGCGCGGGCTGCGAACTTCTGGATCGACGGCAGGCTGTCGGGCAAGGGAGGCGCGCGGTGAGTTGCGCGCCAGACCAGCCGCACTGCGAGAAGCACGAGCAGCATCGCCCCAGCATTCTTGTGGAAGATGAAGAGCGGGTCCTGAACGGCCCGATCATCGACATTGGTCATCACCAGGCCGACGGGGATCATCGCCAGAACGATCAGCGCGGTCAGCCAATGCAGGATGCGGGACATCCGATCGTAGCCCATCGTCGTATCTCATCCAGTTGGACGCCAAGAGAATGACGCAGAGTTGAGCAAAGTCAAAGGTCTAGAGCGAAGGGTGGGCTTGCAGCCGGCAAAGCACGCGCCATACTTGCAGGCCAGGAGCAAGCGATGACGACCAGTTCGACCCGAATTGCCGGAGTGGGCCTGCCGCACGGTCTGGCGGCACGAGCCGGGCTTTGGGTTCAGGCCATCGGCGCGGCGACGGCGCTGGCCGCCATGGGGCTCGATGCGCTCGGTCTCGGCTGGGGCGCGGCGAGCATCGTGCTCTACCTCGTTGTGGCCGCCTGCATCATCACCCGCATCACCGCCAGCCATCCACACGAGGCATTCGGGCCCGCCAACGCGGTGACGCTGTTTCGCGCCGGACTCGTCGCGCTCGTCGCCGCGACCTTGTTCGCGCCGGCGCCACGCGGCGACGCGGCGTTGCTTATCGGAGGCCTTGCCTTTCTCATTCTCGCACTCGACGGGGTCGATGGGTGGCTGGCGCGACGCACCGGACTGGCCTCGACCTTCGGCGCCCGGTTCGATCTCGAGATCGACGCGCTGTTTGTCCTCGTTCTGTCCGCGCTCGCCTTCACCAACGACAAGGCCGGAGTGTGGGTGCTGCTGATCGGCGCGATGCGATACGCCTTCTTCTTCGCCGGCCGGCTGACGCCGAAGCTTGAGGCTCCGCTGCCCGACTCCATGCGGCGAAAGGCCGTCTGCGTGATCCAGATCGCAGCACTCGGCCTGCTCCTCCTGCCGCAGGTCCAGCCTCCCCATTCGATCTGGATCGCGGCCGGGGCGCTCGTTCTCCTCGCCTGGTCGTTCGCCGTCGACACTCTCCATCTCCTGCGCCGGCCGGTGGATTCATGAGCGGCCTTCGCAGCGCCGCCGGGCTGGCGCGGTCGCTGATCATCTATTACTCGCGGCCGCACCGGATCGGTCGCACCGGGCAATTCTACCGCCAGTTCGCCGGTCCCGGAGACGTCACCTTCGACATTGGCGGCCATGTCGGCAACCGCTCGCGGGCGCTTCGCCGGACCGGCGCCAAAGTCGTCACGCTCGAGCCGCAACCGCTCTTCTACCGCTTCCTCAAGCGCACCCTTCCTGCGGACATCACCGTCCTGCCGCTCGCCGTCGGCCCCCATGTCGGCCGCTCGTCGATGTCCGTTTCCAGCCTGCATCCCACCGTATCCTCGCTGCGCGGGGATATCGACCGCGCCGTCAAGGGCGATCCGGGCTTCGATGCGGTGGTCTGGGACGAGACGGCGCCGATCGAGATGATCACCCTCGATGCGCTGATCGCGGAGCATGGCGAACCTGCCTTCATCAAGATCGATGTCGAGGGTTTCGAGGATCAGGTCCTTGCCGGACTGTCGCGGCCGGTGCCGGCACTCGCCTTCGAATTCCTGCCATCGATGGCCGACGTCGCTGAGGCCTGCATTGCCAGACTCGAGAGCCTCGGCACGTACGAATTCAACCTGATGACCGGCGAGAAGCTGCGGTTCCTGTCGCCCTCCTGGGTCGATGCGGCGGCCATCCGCCTCCGGGTTGCAGCGGCAGTTCACGAAGGTCGTTCAGGAGACGTCTATGCGCGCCGCGCGGCAGGCTGAGCGGCCGCGCCTTCTGGCGGTTGCTGCCGCCTGCGCGCTCGTCTTCGCGATACTGGCGATGCCGGCACGGCCGCAGGATGCCGTCCTGGCCGGCATGGCCCGGTTTCCGGTCGAACTCGCCCTGATTGCGGGCCTTCTTGCCGCCGTGCCCCGCAACAGCAGCGTCATGCCTGTCCTGCGGGTGATCTTCACCGGACTGCTCGGCATCGCCATCCTCGTCAAATGTGCCGATCTCGGCCTCTACGCCTCGCTTAGCCGGCCGTTCAACTTCGCCTATGACCTGCCGCTGCTCCATGCAGGGTGGATGCTGGCCTCGGGCACCAGCGGAACCTTCGCGGCGGTGCTCTATCTTCTTGGTGGTACGCTTGCCCTTGCGGCCGTCCTCGCCAAGATCTGGTGGGCAACCGGCGTTTTCGCCCGCCTTTCGGCGCGGCGCACCGTTCCGATGCTCGCCATCCTCCTCATCTTCGCGGCCGCCCTTGCCCTGACGGGTCGCGCCTCGACGGCGACGAGCAACCTTCTTGCCACCCATGTCAGCGCCGCACGTTCCGCGCAGGAGCAGATCGCCGCGCTCGAAGTCGAGGCGCGCTCGGACGACGTCGCTGACGACCGACCGCTCTTGCGGGGACTCGCGGGGCGCGACGTGTTCCTCGTCTTCGTCGAGTCCTACGGCCGCTCGACGCTCGAAAATCCCCTCTACGCCGCGCCGACGAAGTCGGCGCTCGCCGAACTCGAACAGGGCGCCGAACGCGCCGGGATGGACATCCGGTCGGCGTATATGACGGCTCCCATGGTCGGCGGCCAGAGCTGGCTTGCCCATGGCAGCGTCCTTTCGGGCCTGTGGATCGACAGCCAGGGCCGCTATCGCGCCATGCTCGCCAGTTCTCGCAGGTCGCTGATGGCGCTCGCATCCGACTCGGGCTGGCAGAGCGTCGCAATAATGCCGGCCATCACTATGGCATGGCCGGAGGGCAGCTATTTCGGCTATGACCGCATCCTTGCAAAAGACGATCTCGGCTATCGCGGCCTGCCCTTCAACTGGGTCACGATGCCCGACCAGTACACGCTCTCGGCCTTCGAACGGCTCGTCCTCGACGAACCCGAACGCCTCCCGGTCTTCGCCGAAATCGCGCTGATATCCTCGCACGCGCCGTGGACCCCGATCCCGCAACTCGTCGATTGGGATGCGATCGGCGACGGCACGATCTTCAACGACCAGGCACGCGCCGGCGACACTCCGGAGACGGTCTGGCGCGACCGCGACCGCGTACGCGCCCAGTTCGGCCTGTCGATCGACTATGCCCTTCGCACGATCGCCTCCTTCATCGAACGGAGGAGCCAGGAACGACCTGCGCCGCTGATCGTCGTCCTCGGCGACCACCAGCCCGCAACCTTCGTTTCCGGCGACGAAGAAAATCGCGACGTCCCCGTTCACTTCATCGGCGACCGCGCCACATTGGATTCAATCGAAAGTTGGTCATTCGACGAAGGAGCGGTTCCGGGGCCCGGCGCTCCGGTCTGGCGTATGGACAGGTTCCGCAAGCGCTTCATCGACGCATTCGACGCGCCGGCGCAGGAGGAAACGGAGAGCGATGAACCAGCATGAACGCATCGAAAAGCCGGTGACGGGCCGCCGCGCCGAGACGCCGATGCCCGTCGCTGCCGCGACGGTTACGGACCGCGTCTGGGATGCGCTTCTTGCTGCTCGAAGAAGCGGCCAGCCGAAACGATCCGATTCCTGGACGCCGGCCGAGCGCGCCGGGTGGGACCTCTACGCGCCACTTCTCGGCCAAGGCGACCGGCCGCTCGTCTTTGCCCAGATCGGCCAGTCGCTCGATGGCCGCGTCGCCACTGTCGACGGCGATGCAGCCGATGTATCCGGGCCCGAGGGGCTCAAGCACCTGCACCGTTGCCGGGCACTGGCCGATTGCGTGATCGTCGGCGCCAACACCGCCATCCAGGACAATCCGCGGCTTACCGTCCGCCTCGTCAAAGGCGACAACCCGGCACGCGTCGTCATCGACCCGCGCGGGCGACTGGCGGACGACGCCGCGGTGATGGCAGGCGAGCGCTGCCTCGTCGTCCAGGCCTGCGAGCGCGAACGGCCCGCCGGCGTCGAAACGCTGAAGGTCGCGATGTCCGCCGAGGGGCTCGATGCGGTATCGATCATCGCCGGCCTGATCGATCGCGGCTTCCGGCGGATCATGATCGAAGGCGGCGGCATCACGATCGGCCACTTCATGGATGCCGATCTGATCGACCGGCTTCACATCGGCATCGCGCCGCTGATCATCGGCGCCGGACCGTCGGGCCTGACGACCAGCCCGGTCTCTCTGCTCGCGCAGGCCAGGCGCCCGCAAACCTTCGTCTACGGGCTCGCAAGCGACATCGTCATCGACTGCGACCTGAGGGCCTAGCCCGATCGGGTGTCGGCTGAAATGCCGGCAAGGCTGGCATCCATCACGGCTTCGGGCACGTCGATGAGCACCGGCGCCTCGGCGAAGAGCAATGCCGCTCGAACGACGTGGTGCGGATAGAGCGGGCGCAACAAGGCCCGATAAAGCGCAAGCTGCGCCAGATAGCCGGGCGGAACCTCCGCGAGCGTGCGCGGCGCAGGCCGGTTGGTCTTGTAGTCGACGATCAGCACCTCGTTCGCAGTGACGACCAGCCGGTCGATCTTGCCGGAAACGGCGCGCTCGACACCGCCGACGGTGACGCGGCCCATGATCGACACCTCGGCCCGCGAGCCTGGGGCAAACACGCCGGCAAAGGCCGGGTCGGAGAGGATCGCCTCGATCCCGGACCACATCTGCTCGCGCTCCGCTTCGCTCCAGTCCTGCCCCATCCGGTCCAGATAGCGTCGTGCCGAAGGCGCGCGGTCGTCTTCGGGCACGTCCGGCAGGGACTGCAGCAGGCGGTGGATTGCAGAGCCACGTTCAAGCGCCCGTGACGGTTCGGTCCCGGCCTGAAAGATCGGCGATTCCCGCGTCGCGACCGCTTCGCCGACCGCCTCGATCACGGCGCCGACGCCTGACGGGGCCAGAGGACGCGGAAGGATCGGCGCGGGCGGCAATCTGTCATGCAGGGCGGCGGGCAGCACCGGTGCCGCCCGCTCGCTCGCAGTGTCGGCGGCTTCGACCACCAGCGGCCGGCGCGGGGTCCGACGGAAGACGATGATGTCCTCGCCGGAAACCGGATGTGGCTCCCGAACGGAATGCGTGGATGCGTCCAGTGCAGAGCTCACCATGCCATGCCAGGTCAAATCCGCCGGCGCGCGCTTGCCCTGATAGCCGCAGACGATCAGCCGGTCCTCCGCCCGCGTCATGCCGACATAAAGCAGCCGCCGATATTCCTCCTCAGCCTTCTCGCGCGCCACCGCTGCGATCTGCCGGGACAAGCCGTTGCCGGTCTCGCCACCGACGCGCCAGAGAAAACCCTGGCCCTGCCACGAGGGGCGCGGCGGATCGAAGGGCATCAGAATCGGCAAATGGCTGTCGGAAAACGGCGCTGAGCCGCTGTCGACGAGGAAAACCACCGGCGCCTCGAGCCCCTTCGAGGCATGAGCGGTCATGATCCGCACCTCGCCGCGGGCCTGGTCCATCTCGCGCTTGATCTCCGGCCCGCCCCCGTCGAGGAGGGCAAGCACGGCCTCGAGCCCGGCGGCGCCGCTGCGCTCGGCGGCGAGGCAGAAGCTCAGGAACTCGTCGACGACGTCGCCGGCTTCCGGCCCAAGCCGGGCGACGATCCGCGCGCGCGCCGCGTCGCGACCCAGCACCCGGCCGTAGAACTCGAAAGCCGGCATGAAGCCGACTTCGTCGCGCCAGATCTGCAACTGGTCGCGCACGAGCCGCAGTTCCACGTCGGTTTCGGCCTCCGCGCGAACGGCCGCATAAAGCGAACCCTTGCGAGGATAGGCGAGAGCCATCAGCTTTTCTTCGGAGATTCCGAAGATCGGGCTCTTCAAGAGTGCGGCGAGCGAAAGGTCGTCTTCCGGCTGGAGCGCGAAGCGTCCGATCGCCATCAAATCCTGCACCGCGATGTGATCGGCCAGGACGAGCCGGTCCGCGCCGGCGACCGGTATGTGCCGGTTCTTCAGTTCGCGCGACAGCGCGTGGACGAAATTGCCGCGCTTGCGCACCAGCACCATCACGTCGCCTGCCGTCATGCGGCGATTGCGGCCGGGGATCGCCTCCCCCCGCGCCAGCCAGCCGGCCACGGTCCTCGCGATCAGTTCGGCAAGCCTTGCCGCAGGTGCCGACGTATGGTCGATCGCCTGCGTCCAGTCGTTGGGCGCCTCGACGTCCTGCGGCGCCAGCGACGGCCAGACCTCGACCTGTCCCGGCGCATCGGTCCGGATCGCGCTGTGCTCGATGTCCTCGATATCGCGGGTCAGGCCCTTGCGCGTTTCGGGTCGCGCGAAGACCAGATCGACCGCCGAAAGCACGTCCTGCGTGGAGCGGAAGGAGTGGCTGAGCCGCACGCGCTCGAAACTGCGCTCGGCCGCCTCCACATCCCGCGCGAATTCATGGCCCGATACGGCGAAGGCCTCGGGCTCGGCGCCCTGGAACGAGTAGATGGACTGCTTCTCGTCACCGACCGCGAACACGGTGCGTTCGGTATCGCGCGCTCCTTGGCCGGCGAAGAACTCGTCGGCAAGCCGCTTCACCACCCGCCATTGGTCGGGGCTCGTGTCCTGCGCTTCGTCGAGAAGGATGTGGTCGATACCCTTGTCGAGCTTGTAGTGCACCCACGCGCCAGCATCCTGCCGCGCCAGCAGCGAGGCGGTGCGACGGATCAGGTCGTTGAAGTCGAGAAATCCGCGCGCGCTCTTTAGCCGTTCATAGCGCGCGATCAGCCAGTCGGCGACGATCAGCGCGGAGCGCGATGCCTTCAGCATGGCGAGCAGCGCCGCGCGGTCGAGCGCCTCCTGCACCGCCGCCGCCATGCGCGCGAATTCCTCGTCGAAACCGACGAAATGCTCGGCCACGCCCTTGGCAAGAATCTGCTTGGTCGCGCGCGGATCGTAGACCGGTCCCTTCTTGGTGAGGAAGGTCTTGCGCAAGGCACGCAGGCACGCTTCCGCGTCACCCGCATCGCAGGCGGCCAGAAGTTCATCGGCGAATTGCTGGGCCTTGACCTTGCCGGCCGCAAGCGCCCGGTCGGCGAAGCGCTCGGCCAGTGGCCGGCCGAAATGACCGTCCGGCCAGATGGTCGCCAGAATGTCGTCAGCCGTCTCGCGTCCGTCGAAGCCGAAGGCGGCGAAAAGCGGCGCGTGGTTCTCGGGCGCCGGGCCGACCTGCGCGATGAAGCTGCGCAGATCGTCACGGCGGCGGACGATGGCGCCCAGCAGCGCCTCGAGGCCGGCTTCACCGCCGATGTCCAGAATATCGGCGAAGGCTTCGGCCAGTTCCGGCTCGTTGCCGCCCGACGCGCCGGCGATCATCAAGCGGCGCGCCTCGGCGATCAGTGCGGCTTCCATCTGGTTGTCGAGAAGCTCGAAATGCCCGGCCACGTTCGCTTCGAGTGGAAACTGGTGCAAGATCGCTTCGCAGAAGGCGTGGATGGTCTGAATCTTCAGGCCGCCGGGCGTCTCCAGCGCCTCCGCGAAAAGCCGCCGCGCGCGAACCAGCCGCTCCCGCGTCGGCGGGCGCCGGTCGAGGTCGCCGATCTTCGCCGCGAGCGTCGCATCGTCCAGCGCGGTCCACGAACTCAGCGTCTCGAAGACGCGGTTCGACATGTTCGCCGCCGCCGCTCGCGTATAGGTGAGGCACAGGATGCGCGACGGGTCGGTGCCGTCCAGCAGCAACCGGATCACACGTTGCGACAGGACGTGCGTCTTGCCAGAGCCGGCATTGGCGGACACCCAGGCCGAATTCTTCGGGTCCGATGCGCGCGCCTGGTCGCGGATCGTCGTCTCGGGAACGATGAAGTCCGATTTCATTCCTCGCCCCCTCCCTCGTCGCCGCCGGCGGACCATTCGAGAACGCGCGCGAGATGGTCGTAGCGGCCGCTGACATCGCCTTCCTTGAACGGGAGGGCGCGCGACAGATAGCCGGCTTCGGCTCGCTGGTAGTGCGCCACAAGCTCTTCGAGCCGGCGCCACGCATCCTCGGCAAGTTCCGGCCCCGACTTGATCTCTTTCTTGAATTCGTGGATCGGGTCGTGATCGACCTCGCCGTTCGGCTTCAATCGGACGTAGGCGAGCTCGGCCGGCGTCGCGGGCCCGATGTCGCCGAAGGCGCCACGCGCCAGAAGCGCGGCCTCGAGCGCAAGCTGCGGCGCCAACAGCGTGTGCGCCTGTCCCTTCGACGGGTTCGAGCCCGTCTTGAAGTCGACGATGTCGGCCATTCCGGTCGGTCGTTGGTCGATGCGGTCGGCAAAGCCGCGCAGCGTCGCGCCCGTCGAGCCGATCGGCGTTTCGCTCGCCCGTGCTTCGGCGAACCGGCGCGTCACGCCGAGCCGTTCCTGTTCCCAAGCGACGAAATTTCCTGCCATCTTCGCAAATCGCGGCCACCAGACGGCGTCGACGTCGGTCGGCAGCGCCGCCTTGTCGAACTGTTCCCGGCCGATCCGCAGCAGTTCCGCCGTCGCATCCGCCGCAAAAGGATCGATCGCAGCGACGGCAAATCCGTGCAGGATGTCGTGGAAAAGCGTTCCGCGCTCCGCGGCGCCCGGATCGCGCAACAGGGGTTCGACGGGCTGCAGCCGAAGGATCTCGGCTGCATAGATCGCGTAAGGGTCGCGCCGGAGCGTCTCGATCTGCGTGACCGAAAACCGTGTCGGGCGCCAGTCGACGGGCGGCTTCGGTTCGGGCCGCCTGGCAAAGGCAACCCCTGGCCGCTCGTCGAGAAGCCGCGCCCACCGGAGGATTTCGGCGCCACGCGAGCGCATCACCGTAGCGCCATCCGGCCCGGCGCAGGTCATCAGCCTTTGCAGCCAGCGCGAGGCGACGGCAGGCGCCTCTCCGGCGCGGGCCGAGCGGGTCAGGACGACCTCGCCATTGGCCATCGCCATGGTGAAATCATGCGCGGACTGGCCGATCCGCCGCTCCGGCGGTTCGAGGTCGAGGCCCGATTTCATCATGCGCGACATGAAGCGGTCGGGCTCCGCCTTGCGGGGCCAGCTTCCCTCGTTCAGTCCGCCGATGATCATCGTGTCGACGCTTTGCAGGCGCGCCTCGAGCGGGCCCCAGATCGATACGCGCGGATCGCCGGCGGGCGTCGGCTTGACCGTCTCGCCGGCGATCAGCGCCGCGAGAATGTCGGGCCATTCGTCGGGGGCAAAGGTCAGCGCGGCGTCGAGACCGGCAAGACTACGCAGGAATTCGGCCAGGCGCCCGCCCGCCTCGCCGCCATAGACGGGGTCGAGCCGGCCCGTTTCGTCGCGCGCAAGTGCTTCCAGCGTCTCGACTGTCGCGCGCAGAGCCTGCGCGAGGTCGATCTCGGCGCTGTCGCGCAGCGCGGAGAGAGGCCTGACCGCTTCGGCGATCTTGTGTGCGATGTCCGACGCTTCGCTGCGCCGATCGGCCCCCAGCCGTCCGAGCCAGAAAGGCCGGCGCGAAGCGGTATCGTGGGCAGCGAGCCGGCTCGCGAAATCGTCGCCCATCGCCGCGACGTCCGGTCTCCCGGTGCCCCCGCGCAGCGCGACGAGATCGATGGTTTCGGCTGCACGCCGCACGACGGCGCGCGGGCACCCGAGATGAAGCAGCGGATGCTTGAGCAGGGACAAAAGCCCGACCGGGTCTCCGGGTCGCAATGCAACTTCGACCGCGATCCGCATCAGGACCGACGGAGGCGAAGTCGACAGAAGGGTTCCGGCGGAATCGTCGGCGACGATGCCGAACCGGCGCAGCTCGTTGGCGACGCGGCGGGCAAGTTCGCGGTCGGTCGTCACCAGGGCGGCCGTGCGGTCGGGCACATCGATCGCGAGGCGCAGCGCAATCGCGATCGCCAGCGCCTCCTCGCGCTCGTTCGCCGCCTCGATCAGCGTCACGCCGTCAAGCGCGCCTGCTGCCAGCGCCGCATCGAGAATGTCGCGCTCGTGCGCCCAAGCCTCCGTCGTTTCGGCCGGGCGAAGCGCCTGTCCGATCAGTTCGATTCGGGCTTGCCGGCCAGGCGACGCCCTGCCTATGTCAACGACTTCGCGTCGATCGACGCCAAGGCGCTGAAGAAGCTTCTTCAGTCCCGTCTGCGGGTGACCGTAGATCGAGGGCGGCGCGTTCTCGCGGCCGATCGCCGCCCAGCTCGCGGCGTCGATCGACCGGTCGAGCCCCGGCAGCACAACCGCGCCCTGCGGCAGGCGGCTGATGGCATGCAAGAGTTCGGCCGTCGCCGGAATCGAACCCGTCGAGCCGGCGGCAATTACGGGTCCCCGGTTCGCACGCGCGGCAAGACGTCGTGCTTCGGCGCGGATCTGCGCATCTCGGTATTTAGCCGGATTCGAGCGGTCGACGGCGTCGAGATAGTCGGGCCAGGCCGTGGTCACGATCTGGAGGAATTCGAGCGTGATCTGCCACCAGCCGGCAAGATCGGCCGGCACGAGTTCGGAGAGGCGCGACCAGTCGCCACTCTCCGTCTCGATCTCGTCGATCAGCGCCGACAGGTCGCGTGCAAGCCAGAGCGCATCGGCGAGCGATGCCGGGATGGCAAGGTCCTCGCCGTAGAGCGCGGCCAGATGCGCCGGCAGCCGGCGTTTCCAGGCCTGCACCAGCGGTGCCAGCCGGACGATGCGTTCCAGCGGTTCGATCGGCGGCGGCAGGTCGAAGAGTGCCCCCTCGCCCGACAGCCAGCCATCGTCGTCGAATTCGCCGAGCGGCCGGATCACCGGCAGGATCGCCGACTGGCCGCCCAGCCGGTCGACGAAGCTCGACCGCAATTCGCGCGCGGCACGCCGCGTCGGCACGTAGATCGTCACATCGGCCAGAGCGAGGGGCGATCCGTCATGACGGAAGCCGCTCACCAGAGTTCCATCCAGCAGTGCGTCAATCAGGGTCGCCAGAAATGGCGCTGCGGCCGGAATGTTCAGGACGTTCGGCGTGCCCGTCATGCCGGCGCCGGTTGCCGCATCCTGATCGCAGCCTCGGCTTCGGCGATCGCGCCGGGCGTTCCGACCGTGATCCAGTGACCGTCCATCATCTGACCAAAGAGCCGTCCCTTTTCGATGGCCCGGTCGAAATAGAGGTTGAGCGAATGCGGTTCAGGTGCGGCGCCGGAAAAAATTGCCGGATCGATGATCGCGGCACCGGCATAGACGAGCCCCTTGGGATCGCCCTTCGCACGCGCGAGGCGTCCGTCAGCATCGATCGTGAAGTCCGTCTTGCTTCCATGACCGGTCGTGTCCCCGACCGGGACGAGCATCAACAGCATGTCCATGCGCGAAGCGTCCCACCCGCCGGCGAGCGAAGCAAGGCTCGAACGGCCGCTGTCGATCCAGAACGTGTCTGCGTTCAGGAGCAGGATCGGTGCCGAACCCAAGAGCGGCAACGCCTTGACGATCCCGCCGGCCGAATCCAGCAGCCGTTCCCTTTCGTCCGAAACGAGAATCCGCGGATGCGCGCGAGCAGCGCAGTGGGCGATGACCTGATCGCCCAGATGGTGGACGTTGACCACCGCGGATTCCACCCCAGCCTCTTCCAGCGCATCGAGCGCGCGATCGAGCAATGTTCGTCCGGCGACCTTGACCAGCGGCTTCGGGATCGTGTCGGTGATCGGGCGCATTCGCGTCCCGAGGCCCGCAGCCAGGATCATCGCTTTCATGCCAGAGATGTTCATGCCGCTCCTTCCGGCAGGACCTGCATCGAGCGATAGAGCGCCCGCAGCTCGGCCATCGACGCGTGCCGGGTCGCCCTTTCCAGATAATCGCGGATGCGCGGCAGGTGCTTCAGATATTGCGGCTTGCCATCGCGCACGTCGAGCCGCACAAAAATGCCGACGATCTTGGAATTGCGCTGCGCCGACATGATTGCATAGGCCTCCTCGAACCCGGCGCGGTCGAAATCCGCGCCCCGCGCATCGACATAGGCGTTGCGGATGCCCGCTTCCAGTTCCTCGGAAATCGACACGCGCGCATCCATCGCCAGAGATGCCACATCATAGGCGGTCGGCCCGATCAGCGCGTCCTGGAAATCGATGATGCCGATCCGGTCCGTGCCCGTCTCGCCTTCGCGCCAGATGATGTTCGGCGAATGGAAGTCGCGAAGAACGAGGCCCTTTTCCGCTTCGTCAAGCCTAGCGAAAAGAGCCTGCCAGGCCGCGCGGAACGCACCCCGTTCGTCATCGGTGGCCGGCCGACCGGCCGCAAAGGGCAGATACCAGTCGATCAAGAGCTCGGTCTCGATCGCCATCGCGGCGCGGTCGTAAGCCGGCACATGATAGGTGCTACCGCTCGCGAGCGCGATGTCGTGCGGCCAGTCGTGACGATGCATGTCAGCCAGCATCTGCGCCGACGCGCGGTAGCGCTCGCCGATCGGCGTGCCATCTTGGGCGAGGATCGTGCCGCGGCCCAGATCCTCGATCAGGAGCAGGCCGGCATCGAGATCGGCCGCGCGGATCTGCGGCGCGCACAAGCCCCTGGCGCGCAGCGTCTCGTCGATCGCCACGAAGGGCAGTACGGATTCCGCCAGATGCGCGATCTGACTGTAGGGCTTGCCGTCACGGATCGGAGGGCCGTCGGGCTGGCGCGGCGCGTTCATCAGCAATTCGATCGCGCCGTCGCCGCCGATGGTCTCGTAGGAACGCGCCGAGGCATCGCCCGCGAGATAGCCGCGCCGGGCGTGTCGACGCCCCGAATCGTCCAGAAACCGGCGTATGGCGAACGTCCGGTCGAATCGCGCCATGGCCGCGTCGGGGCCGTCGATGGCCAGCCGCCTGCCCGATCCTTCTTCCGAAAGTTTCACGTGAATCGTGGTTTCGGGAAGGTAAACGCCCGCCTTGTCAGGCCATTCCACGAGCGCCGCGCCCTCCACCAGCGCCTCCTCAAGCCCGAGCTCGCGCATCTCGTCGGGGTCGCCGATGCGGTAGAGATCGAAATGCGCAACCGGCAGACGGCCCGGATATGCCTGGACGAGCGTGAAGGTCGGGCTCGGCACTTCCAGTTCGGGATCGCCGGCAAGCGAACGGATGATCGCTCGCGCCAGCGTCGTCTTGCCGGCGCCGAGATCGCCATGGAGCGCCAGGACATCGCCCGGCTTCAGGGCAGCGGCAATGTCGTTGCCGGCCTCGCGTGTGGCGGCTTCGTCGGCGAGCAGGCGATCTACCATGTAGGTTTACTCCGCCGCCGCGCGGCTCTGCGTGGCGATCGCGGGCAGCCGGCAAATGACCGTCGTGCCCTGGTCCCGTCCCGTGCGAATCTCGACCGTTCCCGAATGCAGTTCGACGAAGCTCTTGACGATCGACAGACCCAGCCCGGCGCCGCGCTTGCGCCCGCCATTCGCGTGCGATTCGAAGCGCTGGAAGATCGTCTCCAGAACCTCTTCTGACATGCCCGGTCCATCGTCGCCGACGCGGAACTCCACCAGATCGCCGGGCAATGCCCTGACGTCGAGGCGGACGGTCGAGCCTTCCGGCGCGTAATTGGCGGCGTTGTTGAGAAGATTGTAGAGGATCTGGCGCAGCCGATGGCCGTCCGCATGGAGCGTCGCGGGCGCCTGCGAGAGGTCGACGGCGAGCTTGATGTTGTGCTCGCGCAGACGCTCCACCACCAGGTCGGAGGCCGACTGGACCGCCTCGTCGATGACGATCTCCCCGATATCGAGCTGCATGATGCCCGCATCGACGGTCGCGAGGTCGAGGATGTCGTTGACGATGGTCAGGAGAACGGCCGAGGACGAGCCGATATGGCCGACATATTCGCGCTGCCGTTCGTTGAGCGGCCCCGTCCCGCCCAGCGACAGCAATTCGGTGAAACCGATGATGTTGGTCAGCGGCGAGCGCAATTCATACGAGACGTGCTGGACGAAATCGTTCTTCAGACGGTCCGCGCGCTCCAGCGCCTCGTTGCGATCCTTCAGGGCGCGCTCGACATTCACGCTGTCGGTCACGTCGACGAAGGTCGTCATCACTTGCCCGTTCGGCAGATGGATGACGGCATAGCGCAGCACGGTCCCGTCGCGCATCTCGGCCTGGCCGTGCCGGTCGCGACGCTCCTCGTCGAAGCCGGTCACCACGGAGACGAGATCGCTCCAGGGGCTCTCGATCGCGTTGCCCTCGCAGGCCGCCCGGATCACGGCGATGTGGGTGCCGGTCTTCACGAGGCCTTCGGCGAGGTTCCACAAATGCGAGAAGGCGGGATTGGCAAGGCGGATCTTGCCGTCAGGCCCGAACACGGCGACTCCCTCCGCCAGATTGTCCAGCGTCTCGCCCTGGACCCGCACCGCCGTGTGGTACCGACTTTCCAGATTGAGCTGTTCGGTGAGGTTCTCGAACACCCAGGTCACACCGCCCTTGGGCTGCGGATTGCCGACGACGCGCAAGGTGCGTCCATCAGGCAGGTGCCAGACATGCTCCTGCGGATCGATGGCGCGGTAGGCCGCGAGGATCGTTTCCTTCCAGCGCCGCCATTCGGGCTGCTCCGCCAGCTTGCCATCGCTGCGCAACCGGTCGAGCAGAAGCGTCTGGTCGGGCGCGCTTTCGAGGAAGGCAGGGTCGAGCGCCCACAATTTCTGAAAGGCCTGGTTGAAGAAGAGCAGCTTCTGGTCGGCGTCGAAGATCGCCACCGCTGTCTGGAGCTGGTCGAGCGTATCGGCGTGGCTGATGATCGTGCGCTGATATTCCTCGCGGATCGTCTCGACCTCGGTCTTGTCGAGCGCCAGGCCGGCCGACGCGTCCGGCGCGGCAAAATCGGTCACGGCATACATTTGCCGCTCGCCCCCGACCACGACCGACAGGGTCTGTTCGAAGATCGGGCGCGCCGCCCGATTGCGCGCCATCGCGTCGCGAGCGTTCTCGGAGAGAAGTTCGCGCTCGTCGCGCAGAACGGCCTCGACCGTGCCGCCGTCGACAAGTCGCGCATAGGCCTTATTGACCCATTCGAGTTTGCCGCGTCCGTCACGCAGCCAGAACGGCGCCGGAAGGGCGTCGATCAGAGCCAGGATCGTCTCATGGTCGCGCAGCACGCGCTGATGGTCGAGCTGCAGTTCGGCCAGTTCGCGCTGGCGTCGCGAAAGGGCGCTGAACCGCACCACGCAATGCGACAGGCTCGATCGGCCCTGCGCCTCCATCACCGACCCGGAAATGGTCTCGATGACGAGTTCGAAATTCGTCCCCTTGTCGCGCAACTGGCCGAGCGCGCGTTCCAGCGCCGAGGCCGATTGCGGCGCCAGCCAGCGGCCGAAGGCGAGAAAGGTCGCGCGGTCCTCGGGCGCACCGGCGTCGGGCGGCAGTGTGCCGACAAGTTCGGGACGCGAATTGCGGTCGTCCCAGACGACGACCCGCTGGTCGCGCAGATTGAGGAGCGCATCGGATCGCCGCAGCGCCGTGCCGAGATCGGCGAGGCGGGCCTTGAGCTGCTGGTTTTCGCGGTCGATGCGGCCCCGCTCGCGAATCAGGAGGAAGGCCGAGATGAAGGCCGCCGAGACGACGCCTGCCAGAAGCGAGAACTGTGCGACGTCGTTCACTCTCAGCCCGGTCTGCGCGAACGCGGTTCCGGGCACGATGGCCGTCGTCGCGGCAAGTGCGGCGGCAGCGGCCCGGACGCCGAAACCACGCGCACGCCGGCGCGCGTCGAACCGCCCTGCTTTCGCTTCGCCTCGTCCCAAAGTTCCCACCTCTCAGCCGCCAGTGGGAGTTACACCTTTTCGCCGGCCACCCCTCAGCGTCCGGCTCGTCCCCACGAATCAGGACAATGTATCGTCTCGCCCGGACTGCGTGAAGCTTGCCCCACCTTGAAACGACTTCGGCGGCCGTCAGGTCGCCGAAGAAAATCGAAGGTGTTGCCCGCGTGTCGCGTCGCGCAGGTCAGTAGCGATAATGTTCCGGCTTGAACGGGCCCTTCGGCGTCACGCCGATATAGGCCGCCTGCTCATCCGACAGGACCGAGAGATTCGCGCCGAGCTTGTCGAGGTGAAGGCGTGCGACCTTTTCGTCGAGGTGCTTGGGCAGAACGTAGACCTCGTTCTGGTAGCGCTCGCCCTTCGACCAGAGTTCGATCTGCGCCAGCACCTGGTTGGTGAAGGAGGCGGACATGACGAAGCTGGGATGGCCGGTCGCATTGCCCAAGTTGAGGAGACGGCCCTCGGACAGCAGGATCATCCGCTTCCCGTCCGGGAAGGTGATCATGTCGACCTGCGGCTTCACATTGGTCCATTTCAGGTTGCGCAGGGCAGCGACCTGAATCTCGTTGTCGAAATGGCCGATGTTACCGACGATCGCCATGTCCTTCAAAAGGCGCATGTGGTCGAGCGTGACGACGTCCTTGTTGCCGGTCGTGGTGATGACGATGTCGGCCGTGGGCGCCGCATCTTCCAGCGTCACGACCTCGAACCCATCCATCGCCGCCTGCAGGGCGCAGATCGGATCGACCTCGGTCACCTTGACGCGCGCGCCGGCGCCCTTGAGCGAGGCGGCCGAGCCCTTGCCGACGTCGCCATAGCCGCAGACGACCGCGACCTTGCCGGCCATCATGACGTCCGTGCCGCGGCGGATGCCGTCGACCAGCGATTCCTTGCAGCCATACTTGTTGTCGAATTTCGACTTGGTCACGCTGTCATTGACGTTGATCGCCGGGAACGGCAGCAGGCCGGCCTTCTGGAGTTGGTAGAGCCGGTTGACGCCGGTCGTCGTCTCTTCCGTCACGCCCTTGATCGCGTCGCGCTGGCGGGCAAAGAAGCCCGGCGTCTCGGCAAGGCGCTTCTTGATCTGCGCGAAGAGGATTTCTTCCTCTTCCGAGCCCGGCTTCGACAGCACGTCCTCGCCCGCCTCGGCACGCGCGCCGAGCAGGATGTACATGGTCGCATCGCCGCCATCGTCGAGGATCATGTTGGAGGGCTGGCCGTCCGCCCACTGGAAAATGCGGTCCGTATAGGTCCAGTAATCCTCGAGCGTCTCGCCCTTGATCGCGAAGACCGGCGTACCGCCTGCCGCGATGGCTGCCGCTGCATGATCCTGGGTCGAGAAGATGTTGCACGACGCCCAGCGGACGTCCGCGCCGAGCGCCTTCAGCGTCTCGATCAGCACCGCCGTCTGGATCGTCATGTGCAGCGAGCCAGTGATCCGCGCGCCCTTGAGCGGCTTGTCGGTGCCGAATTCCTCACGGCAGGCCATCAGGCCCGGCATTTCGGTCTCGGCGATCTCGATTTCCTTGCGGCCCCAATCGGCCAGCGAAATATCGGCGACTACGTAATCATTGGCGGCCATGGAAGGCTCCCGATCTGAAATTTGGATGAAGGGTCATCGGCCGCGCGCGGCCATACATGGCGCGCTAACTAGCAGACCCCTGCCAGATCGGCAATGGGATATAAAGACATCGTTATGTCATGAACCGCTCTGCCCGCGCAGATTTCAGATTTCCTCGCCGAAGCGGTTGGCGACGAGTTCCTCGATCGCGCGCATGGCGTCCTCGGCCTGGGGGCCGCTGGCCGAGACGCGAATGCAACAGCCGGGGCTCGCGGCAAGCATCATCAACCCCATGATCGACGTGCCGCCCACGGTCGTCCCGTCCTTCTCGACCTCGATGATCGCGTCGAAGGCGCCGGCGGTCTGAACGAACTTGGCAGAGGCGCGGGCGTGCAAGCCCCGCTGGTTGACGATCGTCAGGTCGCGCACGATGGAAGGGCGGTCGGTGGTCTCGCTCATTTGGCGTTCAGGACCTGGCTTGCGACATTGATGTATTTGCGGCCGGCATTCTGCGCTTCTTCGAGCGCCGTCACCATGTCGTCCGCCTTGCGCACGCTGGTCAGCTTGATCAGCATCGGCAGGTTGACGCCCGCGATGACCTCGACCCTGCCCGGCTCCATGACCGAAATCGCCAGATTGGACGGCGTCCCTCCGAACATGTCGGTCAGGACCACGACGCCGGTTCCGCTATCGGCGCGGCGCACGGCCTCGACGATATCGAGCCGGCGCTGCTCCATGTCGTCCTCGGCCTCGATCGAGACCGTTTCCAGTTGCTCCTGATGGCCGACGACGTGCTGGACCGCCGAGCGGAACTCGTCGGCCAGACGACCATGGGTAACGAGCACGATGCCGATCATGCCGCGCATGCCCGGGTGTCGATGGTTCTGTCTGCACGTTTCCGCCGGCCCCAGCGCGCGGTGCGTGTTTCGGTCAATTGGTGCTCCGTAAGCTTTGCGTCGTGCTGAATGCCGTATCGGCCGACCGGATCTGATTGGTTTCAGTCTTGTGCCGGTCTCTCCCCTTCGACAGGGTCGGTATCCTTGTCACGACTTGGGCGGTTGACAAGGCCGAATCCGCCGCAGCGACGCGGATTTCTTGTCATTTGAGACCTGACTGTGGCCTAAAGTCCCGATTTCGCCCGGTCGAGCGCAGCGGCGACATGTTGCCGCGCCATCGCGCAGGAGCGCCACGGAACCCGCAGATGAGGCACCCCATCGCATTCCGTAGGCTCGGGCATGCGGGTGATGCTGTCGGGATCGACGAGTTCGACGACGAGGTCGATCACGGCACGCGGCTCGAATGGCCGTGCGACAATGCCGATGCCGCGGATTTCGATCTGGCCGGCAATGACCGATGGAGCCCGCCCGATCAATTGCCCTTGCGGGCTGCTTTCGATGAGCACCCGGTCGTCGCTGACCAGCCTCGCGAACCCGTCGGCATGGGCGATCAGGTCGAGTGCCAGGCTCGATTTTCCGCTTCCCGAGGGGCCGATGATCAACACCCCCCTGTCGCCCAGAAGGACGAGCGTGCCGTGCGCATTCCCGTTCACGCGGTCAGTCCTCCGCCGGCAGCCTGACGGTGAAACGCGCGCCGCGAAGGTCGCCCGGCTTGCCGCCGGGGATGTTCTCGGCCGTGATCGTCCCGCCATGCGCCTCGATGATCTGGCGGCTGATCGACAGGCCGAGGCCGGAATTCTGGCCGAAGGCCTCGCTGGAGGGCCGGTCCGTATAGAAGCGTTCGAAAATGCGGTCGATGTTCTCGATGCGGATGCCTGGCCCGTTGTCCTCGACCGTGATCAGCACCCAGCGCTGCGTGCGCGCCAGCGTGACCGAGACGCGTCCGCCATCCTCGGGCACGAAGGAGCGGGCATTTTCGACCAGGTTGGTGATGACCTGGCCGAGCCGCAAATCGTGCCCGTTGACGAGGAAGCCCTTGCCCTGATGCGGCGCCTTTTCGACCTTGAAGTCGACCGCGATCACCTTGGCATGGGCGCGGCTCTGCTCCGAGAGAAGCCGCGTCAGGTCGCGGGCGAGCTTTTCCACATCGACACGTTCGGCGTCCTCGCGCGCAAGCTCCGCATCGAGCCGCGAGGCGTCGGAAATGTCGGTGATCAGCCGGTCGAGGCGGCGGACGTCGTGCTGGATGACCTCCATCAGCCGCGCCCGCGACTGGTCGTTCCTGGCAAGCGGCAGCGTCTCGACCGCGCTGCGCAGCGAGGTGAGCGGGTTCTTGAGTTCGTGGCTCACATCGGCGGCGAAGCTTTCGATCGCCTCGATGCGCGCATAAAGCGCGTTGGTCATGTCGCGCAGGGCGACCGACAAATTGCCGATCTCGTCCTGGCGGTCGGAGAAGTCGGGAATTTCCTCGCGGTTCTTGCCGCCGCGGCGCACGCGGACCGCTGCCGCCGAAAGCCGGCGCAGCGGGTTGGCGATAGTCGAGGCGAGCAGCATCGAGAGAATCGCGGTGACGAGCGCCGCGACACCGAAGAGGCGCAGGATCGCTCGCCGTTCGGCCGCGACGATGCGGTCGATGTCGCCGCCCTGGGTCGACAGCATCAGCACGCCATGAACTGCACGAAACCGCTGGATCGGCACCGCGACTGAAACGATCTGCTCGCCCTGCTCGGACAGACGGACGAGGTAGCCCGAAGTGCCGTTGGCCGCGGCGACCACTTCGGGGAAGGCCGTCCCCGTTCCGCCGGGCTGTTCGCGATAGATCGGCAGGTCCGTTCGGCGGAAGAACTCGGCGAAGATCACCCGCACGCGGTCGAAGAAGCCCGGCTCGGCGGGCACCACCGGGGGCAGGTCGTAGCGCAGGATCTGGCCGCGCGAATAAAGATGACGCGAATCCAGCAGAAGGTTCATGTCGCGGTCGAAGATGCGCGCGCGGGTGTGAGTCGGCGAGATCAGCCGCCGCAGGACGGGCGCGACCTTTTCCGGATTGATCGGAAACTCGAGGCTGTCGAGCGCGCGCTGGTCCGGCGGCAGGCTTTCGCCGGCCTGAAGCTCCAGCAGCCGTTCGGGGTCGATGGTGATCGTATCGGTCTCGACGGTCGCGGATGCAGCGATCGCTCCGGCGATGATCTCGCTTTGCGTCATCAGGCTTTCGACGCGTGCGTCGATCAGCCCGTCGCGAAACTGGTTCATGTAGAGGATGCCGACAACCAGCACGCCGAGCGCGGCGAGGTTCAGGAACAGGATGCGCTTGGTCAGGCTCGAGAACATGTACTGACCAAGCAGGCGCCGCACGGCACGCCAGGATCGCGTCCAGCGCACCACGCTCGGCCTGGCTGCCCTCGGCAGCGTCCTGACGGGTCGATCCGTATCAGCCGCCATTCAACATCCGGTACTCCGGTCCCTGCGGCTCAGGCCTCGCGGAAGCGGTAGCCGACGCCATAGAGCGTTTCGATCATGTCGAAACTGTCGTCCACCGACTTGAACTTCTTGCGCAGCCGCTTGATGTGGCTGTCGATGGTGCGGTCGTCGACATAGACCTGCTCGTCATAGGCCGAATCCATCAGCGCGTCACGGCTTTTGACCACGCCGGGCCGCTGCGCCAGCGAATGCAGGATCAGGAATTCGGTCACCGTCAGCGTCACCGGCTCGCCCTTCCAGGTGCAGGTGTGGCGCTCCTGGTCCATGACGAGCTGGCCGCGCTCCAGCGAGCGGGCCTGCTGGGTGGTCGGCTTGGCGCCCGGCTCGCGGGCACTCGCCCGGCGCAGGACGGCGCGGACACGCTCGACCAGAAGACGCTGCGAGAACGGCTTCCGGATGAAGTCGTCGGCGCCCATCTTCAGGCCGAAGAGTTCGTCGATCTCGTCGTCCTTCGACGTCAGGAAGATCACCGGGAGATCGGTCTTCTGGCGCAGCCGGCGCAGGAGCTCCATTCCGTCCATGCGCGGCATCTTGATATCGAGGATCGCGAGATTCGGCGGACGGGCGCCGAGGCCCTCGAGCGCGGACGCACCATCGGTGTAGGTCTCGACACGATAGCCCTCGGATTCGAGCGCGATCGAGACCGACGTGAGAATGTTGCGGTCGTCATCGACAAGCGCGATCGTTGCCATCTCAAGCGGCTCCTTCATAGGCGGCTGTCCCTTGCTCTCAAAAGAAACGCGGGCCGTCTCTTGCGGGACAAATCTGGTACAAAATGTGGCACAGATTTCATGCCGTGTCACAGCCGCAGATCGGACTGTGCCCGCGGCCAGCTGCACGGCATATGGCGACGCCGCGCTTCGATTAAAGAAGATATAACCGATTAAACGTTAGAGCTGAAGTTTTAAATCGATTAATGATTTGATATCGCTAGGTTTTTCTGTTTCTGGACCATTCAGCCCTGCTTGAAGTTGCCGTTTTCGGCGGCGACCATGCAGGGCCTCGCTTTATGTCGGTGCGGTTTTCTTGGTGGAGCAGATGACGGAAATCGGTAAGCGCAATCCCGCCTGCGGGATCGATGCCAGCGGTCTGAAAGACCTCGGCAAGGTCCATTACAATCTCGGCGCCGCCGAGCTTTACGAGGAATCGCTGCGGCGCGGCGAGGCGGAACTGACCGCCCACGGCGCGCTCGTCGCCCGCACTGGCCAGCACACCGGCCGTTCGCCCAAGGACAAGTTCATCGTCGCCGACGAGATGACGAATTCGCGCATCTGGTGGGACAACAACAAGAAGATGTCACGCGAGGCGTTCGACCGCCTCCATGCCGACTTCCTCGAGCACGCCAAAGGCAAGGACCTTTTCGTTCAGGACCTGATCGGCGGCGCGGACGCGTCGCACAGCCTGCCGACGCGCGTCGTCACCGAATATGCCTGGCACTCGCTCTTCATCCGCAACCTTCTGATCCGCCCGGAGGCAGCCGACCTTGCCGGCTTCGTGCCGAAACTGACGATCATCGACCTGCCCTCCTTCCGCGCCGATCCCGAGCGCCACGGATCGCGCACCGAGACCGTGATCGCGGTCGATTTCTCGCGCATGATCGTTCTCATCGGCGGCACCTCCTATGCGGGCGAGATGAAGAAGTCGGTCTTCACCGCGCTCAACTATCTCCTGCCGGAAAAGTCCGTCATGCCGATGCACTGCTCTGCCAATGTCGGGCGCGACGGCGATTCGGCCGTCTTCTTCGGTCTCTCGGGCACCGGCAAGACCACGCTTTCGGCCGACCCGACCCGCACGCTCATCGGCGACGACGAGCATGGCTGGGGCGAGGACGGCATCTTCAACTTCGAAGGCGGCTGCTACGCCAAGACGATCAAGCTGTCGGCCGAGGCCGAGCCGGAAATCTTCGCGACGACGCGCCGCTTCGGCACCGTTCTCGAAAACGTCATCCTCGACGAGGAGCGCGTGCCCGATTTCGACGACGGCTCGCTGACCGAGAACACGCGCTGCGCCTACCCGCTCGATTTCATCCCGAATGCGAGCGAAACCGGCGTCGCACCACATCCGAAGAACATCATCATGCTGACGGCCGACGCGTTCGGCGTCATGCCGCCCATCGCCAGGCTGACGCCGGCGCAGGCCATGTACCACTTCCTCTCCGGCTACACCGCCAAGGTCGCCGGCACGGAAAAGGGCGTCACCGAGCCGGAAGCGACCTTCTCGACCTGCTTCGGCGCCCCGTTCATGCCGCGCCATCCGTCGGAATACGGCAACCTCTTGAAAGACCTGATCGCCCGCCACGACGTCGATTGCTGGCTGGTCAACACCGGCTGGACCGGCGGCGCCCATGGCGTCGGCCGGCGCATGCCGATCAAGGCGACCCGCGCGCTGCTCGCCGCCGCGCTCGACGGTTCGCTGCGCGACGGCGAATTCCGCACCGATGCGAATTTCGGCTTTTCGGTTCCCGTTGCGGTCGACGGCGTCGATTCCTCGATCCTCGACCCGCGGTCCACCTGGGCCGACAAGGCGGCCTATGACCGCCAGGCCGAAAAGCTCGCGAGCATGTTCACCGACAACTTCACCAAGTTCGAGGAGCATGTCGACGCGACCGTCAGGGACGCCGCGCCGCGCTACCAGGAAGCGGCCGAATAGCCATTCGGCATCCAGCAGAAGGCCCGGCATCGACCGGGCCTTTTCTTTTGGCCGGTGCCGGTGCAAATCTCCTATGCCAGGGAGGAGTTTCATGAAGCACACGCCGCACAGACCGCTCGAGTTCACCCAGCGCGACGAAGCCGAGATGATGGCCCGTGCGCAGGATTTCAGGGCACTGATGAAAGCGCGCCGCACCGTGCGCGACTTCTCCGCGCGACCGGTTCCGCGCGAATTGATCGAGACCTGCATCATGACCGCCGGCGGCGCGCCGTCCGGCGCCAACCAGCAGCCCTGGACCTTCGTGTGCATCGGCGATCCGGCCGCGAAGACGGCGATCCGCGCGGCGGCGGAAAAGGAAGAACGCGAGTTCTATTCCGGCCGCGCCTCCGAGGAATGGCTGGATGCGCTCGCCCCGATCGGCACCGACGCAAACAAGCCCTTCCTCGAAACCGCGCCATGGCTGATCGCGATCTTCGCGCAGCGCTACGGCGTCACCGCCGAGGGCAAGCGCGTGAAGCACTATTACGTGCCCGAATCGGTCGGCATCGCCACTGGCTTCCTCATCGCCGCACTCCACAATGCCGGACTGGCGACGCTCACCCACACGCCCTCGCCGATGGGCTTCCTCAACGAGATCTGCGGCCGGCCCGAGCACGAAAAGGCGCTGATCCTGCTCGTCGCCGGCTATCCGGCAGACGGCGCGCTCGTGCCCGACATCACCAAGAAGCCGGCCAACGACATCATCGTCTGGAAGACATGACCGCACGCGACGGCCTTTCCATTGCGCCGAACATCGAGATCGCCGAAAGCGAGCTCGACGAGCAGTTCATCCGATCCTCCGGGCCCGGCGGCCAGAACGTCAACAAGGTCGCGACCGCCGTCCAGCTTCGCTTCGATGCCGCCAATTCGCCCGCCCTTTCCGAACGCGTGCGCGAGCGCACCATCAAGCTCGCCGGCCAGCGCGCCACCAAGGACGGCGTCATCGTCATCGAGGCTGGCCGCTTCCGCACGCAGGAGCAGAACCGCGACGACGCCCGCGAGCGCCTGGCCGAACTGATCGCAAAGGCCGCCGAACCGCCACCCAAGCCGCGCAGGAAAACGAAGCCGACGAAAGGCTCGGTTGAGCGCCGCCTGAAGGCCAAGTCAGGCCGCTCGACCATCAAAAAGAACCGCGGCAAGGTCGGCTTCGACTGATGGCAGGTTTCGTCCTTCCGACCGGCTTCCGGCACCTCCCGGGCTATTTCGATCGCAACGCACAGGAAGCGCTCGTCGCCGAAATCCGTGCCGTCGTCGCGGCCGCGCCACTCTACGTCCCGCGCATGCCCCGCACTGGCAAGGAGATGAGCGTTCGGATGACGAATTGCGGCGATCTCGGCTGGGTCACCGACAAGGAACGCGGCTACCGCTACCAACCGACGCACCCCGAGACCGGCACGACGTGGCCGCCGATCCCGTCCTTGCTTCTGGAACTCTGGACAAACGAGGCCCGCGTCGACAAGGCGCCCCAGGCATGCCTCGTCAACTTCTACGACGCATCGGCGAAAATGGGCCTACACCAGGACAAGGATGAGGAGGAATTTGGCGCGCCGGTCGTTTCCGTCTCGCTCGGCGACGAGTGCCTGTTTCGCATCGGCGGCACGCAGCGCTCCGATCCGACCCGTTCGCTGCGCCTATCCTCCGGCGACGTCGTGATCCTTGGCGGCGAGAGTCGTCTCGCTTTCCACGGCGTCGACCGCATCTATCCCGGCACCTCGACGCTCCTGAAGAATGGCGGGCGGATCAATCTGACGCTACGGCGGGTGACGGGACGCTGACGCCTTCCCTTCTCCCACAAGGGGAGAAGGGCGCACGGCGCGGCCGTCACAACCGGCGCAGCGCCACTTCCTCGACCAGATGGTCGCCGCCCTTGCGCAGGATCAGATCCGCCCGCGGGCGCGTCGGCAAGATGTTCTCGGTCAGGTTCTTCAAATTGATGTTGGTCCAGAGACCTTCCGCGATCGCCAGCGCGGCGGTTTCGGAAAGCTGCGAATACTTATGGAAGAACGCGTCGGGGTTGCGGAAGGCCGTCTCGCGCAGGCGCATGAAGCGTTCGACGTACCATTGCCGGATCTGGCTTTCCTCGGCATCGACATAGATCGAGAAATCGAAGAAGTCCGAGACGAACGGCACCACCTTGCCGTCCTTCGGCAGGTCGCGCGTCTGGAGGACGTTGATGCCCTCGAAAATCAGGATGTCCGGCTGGTCGATGGTGACGAACTCGCCGGGCAGCACGTCATAGGTGAAGTGCGAATAGAGCGGCGCGCGCATGTTGCGGGCGCCGGACTTGATGCCAGAGAGAAAGCGCAACAGCGCGCCGACGTCGTAGCTTTCGGGAAAGCCTTTGCGCTCCATCAGGTTCTGGCGACGCAGCTCGGCATTGGGCTGCAGGAAGCCGTCGGTCGTCACCAGGTCGACCTTCGGGCTCGACGGCCAGCGCTGCAAGAGCTCCTTCAGGACGCGCGCCGTCGTCGACTTGCCGACCGCGACCGAACCCGCGATGCCGATGATGAAAGGCGTCTTTGTCGCCGCTTCGGACCGGAAGAATATCTGCCGCTGGCGAAAGAGAAGCTGGCTCGCCTCGACATGGGCCGACAGGAGCCGCGACATCGACAGATAGATGCGCCGCGTTTCCTCGAGGTCGATCGGATCGCCCATCGAGCGCAGGCGACGGATTTCGTCCTCCGAAAGCGTCAGCGGCGTGTCGGCGCGAAATCCGGCCCATTCCTCGGCAGAGAAGCGGCGATAGGGCGAATAGAACTGGTCCGGCGTGAGCTGGTCCATGCCGCCCGCCTTTTCCTTGCGTGGTCGCTTGCGCGCGCTCATTGCGGTCGCGACGCCTTCTCGGCAAGGCCCGACTGGCCGGTGCGCCGCTCCAGCTCGGCCATCACATCGGCAAGCGGGATGTCGGCGAGCGCCAGCACCACGGTCAGATGATAGAGCAGGTCGGCGGTTTCGGAAACGAGTTCGCCGCGGTCGCCCTTGACGGCGGCGATCACGGCCTCGACTGCTTCCTCGCCCATCTTCTTGGCGGCCCGCTCCGGCCCCTTGGCGAACAGCTTCGCCGTCCAGGAATCGTCAGCGCCCGAACGTCCACGCTCGGAAACGATGCGCTCGAGATCGGCGAGCGTGAAATCCGCCATGCTACCCTCCGAAGCTCACGCAGCAGGATCGAGCCGCATGGGCAATCCAGCTTGTGCCATATGCGCCTTGGCCTGCGCAATCGTATAGGTACCAAAGTGGAAGATGGAGGCGGCGAGCACCGCCGTCGCATGCCCGTCGCGCACGCCCTCGACCAGATGGTCGAGATTGCCCACGCCGCCGGATGCGATCACCGGCGCGCGCACCGCGTCCGCGATGGTGCGGGTGAGCGCCAAGTCGTAGCCGATCTTGGTGCCGTCGCGGTCCATCGAGGTCAAAAGCAGTTCGCCCGCGCCGAGATCGACCATCTTCCGCGCAAATTCGACCGCGTCGATGCCGGTCTTCTCACGCCCGCCATGGGTGAAAATCTCCCAGCGATCCGCCTCGCCTGCGCCCGAAACCTTCTTGGCGTCGATCGCGACGACGATGCACTGATTGCCGAACTTGTCGGCGGCTTCGGCGACGAAGTCCGGGTTCTTCACGGCGGCGGTGTTGATCGAAACCTTGTCGGCGCCGGCAAGCAGCAGCTTGCGGATGTCAGCCACCTGTCGAACCCCGCCGCCCACCGTCAGCGGCATGAAGCACTGCTCGGCCGTGCGCGCCACGATGTCGAAGATCGTCTCGCGATTGTCGGACGAAGCCGTGATGTCGAGGAAGCAGAGCTCATCGGCGCCTGCCGCATCATACGCCTTTGCCGCTTCGACCGGGTCCCCGGCGTCGATCAAATCGACGAAGTTGACGCCCTTGACGACACGGCCGTCCTTGACGTCGAGGCATGGAATGACGCGGGCCTTGAGGGTCACGAGCGTGGCTCCTCGAAGTAGGCGGGAGGAACGGCCTTCTCGCCCTTCAGGATGGCCAGCGCCTCCGCGGGATCGATCCGACCATCATACAGCGCACGGCCCGAAATCGCGCCTTCCAGCTTCTGCGCATCTGGCATCGTCATCCGCACGATGTCGGCCAGCGAGGCGAGCCCGCCCGAGGCGATCACCGGGATCGAGACGGCATCGGCAAGCGCGATGGTCGATTCCCAGTTGATACCGGTCAGCACGCCGTCGCGGTCGATATCGGTGTAGATGATCGCCGAAACGCCGGCGCCCTCGAATTTTTGCGCCAGCTCCACGACGCCTAGGGTCGAGGCTTCCGCCCAGCCCTCGACCGCGACCTTGCCGCCCTTGGCATCGATGCCGACGGCGATCTTTCCGGGAAAGAGCCGGCAGGCTTCCTTCACTAGTTCGGGGTCACGCACCGCGATGGTCCCGAGAATGACGCGAGCAAGCCCCTTCTCCAGCCAGCTCTCGACCTGCGCCAGCGTACGGATGCCGCCGCCAAGCTGCACCGGATTGTTGGTCGCCTTCAAAATCGATTCGACCGACGCACCATTGACCGAGTGCCCCTCGAACGCGCCGTTCAAATCGACGACATGCAGCCATTCGAACCCCTGATCCTCGAACGCCTTCGCCTGCGCGGCCGGATCGGCATTGTACACCGTCGCCGAATCCATTTCGCCCAGCTTCAGCCGCACGCACTGGCCGTCCTTCAGGTCGATTGCGGGAAAGAGGATCATGGCTTCCACCTCAGGAAATTTGCGATCAAAGCGAGGCCCAGCGCCTGGCTTTTTTCGGGATGGAACTGCGTGCCGGCGATGTTGTCGCGGCCGACGACGGCGGTCACCGGGCCGCCATAGTCGGTCGTCGCCAGCACCTGCGCCGGGTCGGTTGCGGCAAGCTGGTAGGAGTGAACGAAATAGGCGTGCAGGCCGCGCTCGCCGGTCGGGATGCCGGCAAAGAGCGGATGTTCCTGTTTCACGTGAATCGTGTTCCAGCCGATCTGCGGGATTTTCAGCGCGGGGTCGACCGGCTCCATTTCCTTCACGTCGCCGGGAATCCAGCCAAGGCCTTGCGTGATCGTCTTCTCCAAACCGCGCGTCGAAAGAAGCTGCATGCCGACGCAGATGCCGAGAAACGGCCGCCCCCTGGCGATGACCGCCTCCGTCAGCGCCTCGACCATGCCCGGCACGGCGTCGAGCCCACGCCGGCAATCGGCATAGGCGCCGACACCCGGCAGCACGATGCGGTCCGCGCTCGCCACCCGCGCGGCATCGTCCGTCAGCTCGATCTGCGCATTCGTGCCGCCCTCGCGCCCGGCGCGCTCGAAGGCCTTGGTCGCCGAGCGCAGATTGCCCGACCCGTAATCGATGATAGCGACCCGCATCATTTGGCTCCGGGATAGCCGAACAGGCCGAGCGCCGGGCCGCTGTGGCGCGCGGCAGGCGCGGTGCGCGACCACGGCGCCATCACGCGCGGCGGCGTCTCGGTTGCCACGATTACCTCACGGTCGGCCAGATAGCGGATTTCCGCATCCGCTGCGCTTCGCGCCTCGACAACGCCCCATTCGTTCCAGTCGGATCGCTTCAGCGAGGCGATGCGCAGCGCCGCACCTTCCAGCCCGACATAGACGCCGACGAGCAGCGACAGCCAGCCCGTCGCCCCGCCAAGACCCGCATAGGCTCCGGCGACCGACAGCGCGATCGCAGCAGCGAGCGCAAGCGCCGCCTCGCGCCACATGCGATGAAACGCGAACCAGACGAACGGGATCAGGAGGCCGAAGACGTGAAACCCGTCGCGGACCAGGACGGCCTTTTCGGCCGGGTCACGCACCGGCGGCTCCATCACGACGAAGCTTGCCATAGTGTCAGCCTTTCAGCGTGCCCTTGGTCGACGGGATCATGCCCGCCTGCCGTGCATCCGGCTCCACCGCCATGCGCAGCGCGCGCGCCACCGTCTTGAAGCAGGTCTCGGCGATATGGTGGTTGTTGGCGCCGTAATGGTTGAGGACGTGCAGCGTGATCCCGGCATTCTGCGCCAGTGCCTGGAAGAATTCGCGCACCAGTTCGGTGTCGAACGTGCCGATCTTCGGCGCCGAGAACGCGACGTTCCAGACGAGGAACGGCCGACCGGAAACGTCGATCGCCGCCTTGGTCAGCGTCTCGTCCATCGCGAGATCGATCGAGCCGTAGCGCGCGATGCCGCGCCGCTCGCCGAGCGCTTTGGCAATCGCCTGCCCGATCGCGATGCCGGTGTCCTCGACCGTGTGGTGGTCGTCGATGTGGAGGTCGCCCTTGGCCTCGATCGTCATGTCCATCAGCGAATGGCGCGACAACTGGTCGAGCATATGGTCGAAGAAGCCCACGCCGGTCGAAATCTGCGACCGGCCCGTGCCGTCGAGATCGACCGTGACGGTGATCTCGGTTTCCTTCGTCTTGCGCTCGATCGTCGCGCTGCGCGCGCTCTTGCCGTCGGCCATGGTGGCGTCCCTGCCCTCATCAGATAAGCGCTTGCCTCATACCAGCCTCGGTGCGCCGATTGCAAACGCTTACCGGCAGCATACATAACGAGCCGAGTGGCGGGCGCCATCGGGTCCGCCGGAGACAGTATCGGAGCAGATATGTCCAACGAGACTTCCATGCACGCCACGACCATCGTCACCGTGCGCAAGGGCAACAAGGTGGTGATCGCCGGCGACGGGCAGGTCAGCCTTGGCCAGACCATCATGAAGGGCAATGCCCGCAAGGTGCGCCGCATCGGCAAGGGCAACGTCATTTCCGGCTTCGCCGGCGCCACCGCCGACGCGTTCACCCTTCTCGAACGGCTGGAGGCCAAGCTCGAGCAATATCCCGACCAGTTGACCCGCGCCTGCGTCGAGCTTGCCAAGGACTGGCGCACCGACCGTTACCTGCGCCGCCTCGAGGCTATGATGCTCGTTGCCGACAAGTCGGTCACGCTGGCACTCACCGGCAATGGCGACGTGCTGGAGCCCGAGCAGGGCATCATGGCGATCGGCTCCGGCGGCAATTATGCCCTCGCCGCGGCCCGCGCCCTGGCCGACACCGACCTCGATGCCGAAGAAATTGCCCGCCGCGCCATGAAGATCGCCGGCGAGATCTGCGTCTACACGAATTCCAACGTCGTCATGGAAGTGCTGGATGCCGAATAGGCCGCGCTACGCTTTCCGCTCGGTCGAGCCGGACGACCTGCCGACGCTGCGCGCCTGGCTCGACCAGCCGCATGTGCGCGAATGGTGGGGCGATCCGGAAAAGGGCATCGCGGAGATCGAGGCGGCGATGGACGACATCTCGACCGAACCGCTGATCGTCGAACTCAACGGCAAGCCGGTCGCCTATCTCCAGTCCTACGATCCGCATCTGGAGGACGACCATCCCTATGCCGATCAGCCGATGGGCACGCTCGGCCTCGACATCTCGATCGGCGCGGCCGATCTCGTCGGCAAGGGCCATGGCAGCACGATCATTGCGCAATTCGCCGAGGAACTCTTCGCAGAAGGCGCGCCGCGCCTCGTCATCGACCCGCACCCAGACAATGCCCGCGCGATCCGCGCCTACGAGAAGGCGGGCTTTCGCCACATCGACACGCGAAACTCACTTTATGGTCCGGCCCATCTGATGGCGCTGGACGCACCGCAGGACACCGAAAACTCATGAGCACATTCTCCCCCCGCGAGATCGTTTCCGAACTCGACCGCTACATCATCGGCCAGAAGGACGCCAAGCGCGCCGTCGCCATCGCACTGCGCAACCGCTGGCGCCGCCAGCAGCTCGAAGGCCAGATGCGCGAAGAGGTGATGCCGAAGAACATCCTGATGATCGGGCCCACCGGCGTCGGCAAGACCGAAATCTCGCGCCGCCTCGCCAAGCTCGCCGGCGCGCCCTTCATCAAGGTCGAGGCGACCAAGTTTACCGAGGTCGGCTATGTCGGCCGTGACGTCGAGCAGATCATCCGCGATCTCGTCGAGACCGCCATCGGCCTGACGCGCGAAAAGATGCGCGAGGACGTCAAGGCGCGCGCGCATCTCAACGCCGAGGAACGCGTCCTTGAAGCCCTCGTCGGCAAGACGGCGAGCCCCGCGACGCGCGATTCCTTCCGCAAGAAGCTGCGTTCGGGCGAACTCGACGACAAGGAAATCGAGGTCGAGGTCGCCGATGCCGGAACGCCGATGGGCGGTTTCGAAATCCCCGGAATGCCGGGCGCGCAGATGCTCAACATCAACGACATGCTGCAAAAGGCGATGGGCGGGCAGAAGACCAAGACGCGCAAGACGACCGTCAAGGAATCCTACGGCCACCTGATCAACGACGAATCCGACAAGCTCCTCGACAATGACGAGGTCATCGCCCGCGCGCTCGACGTCACCCAGAACGACGGCATCGTCTTCCTCGACGAGATCGACAAGGTCGCTGGCAGCGACAGCCGCACCGGGCCGTCCCGCGAGGGCGTCCAGCGCGACCTCCTGCCGCTCGTCGAAGGCACCACCGTCGCGACCAAATACGGGCCGGTGAAGACGGACCACATCCTCTTTATCGCATCCGGCGCGTTCCATGTCGCCAAGCCGTCAGACCTCCTGCCGGAGCTTCAGGGCCGCCTGCCGATCCGCGTCGAACTGCGCGCGCTCGAAAAGGACGATTTCCGCCGCATCCTGACGGAAACCGAGGCGAGCCTCATCAAGCAGTACATAGCCCTGATGGACACGGAGGGCGTCACCCTCGACTTCACGGATGATGCGATCGACGAACTCGCCGGCATCGCGGTCGACCTGAATTCGACGGTCGAGAATATCGGTGCACGCCGCCTGCAGACGGTGATGGAGCGGGTTCTGGACGAGATTTCTTACAATGCGCCCGACCAGTCAGGCACGGCGGTGACGATCGACGCCGAATATGTGCGCAAATATGTCGGCGATCTCGCCAAGAACACAGATTTGTCCCGTTTCATCTTGTAGGCGCTTCGGCAACACCTCGCGATGAAGTGAAACGGCAAGGTCCGGCGGGCGCAATCTGCGCTCGACGGGCCGATAGCCGCTCACTATGTTCGCGGCGCTTTGGCCGAGGCCCCGAATCTCATGAAAGCATTTGCCGGACTTCTCGTTTCGCTGTCGCTCGCGCTTGGCGTTGGCGAAGCGCATGCCGTGACGAAGGTCCCGCCCGGCAATCGCAATGCCGAGCAGCCTGCCGTTCCGGGCGGCTCCGCCAGTCGCACCCGGGCGCTGTCGACCACCTATGAAGCGAAATACCAGCGCGTGCTGCGGCTCTTCCAGCAGGACGAATCGCTGCGGGCGAAGATTCGCCAGGTGTCCGCGCGCTACGGCATCGATCCCGTTCACATGGCGGGCGCCATCATCGGCGAGCACACCTACAATGTCGACGCCTACGACCGGCTGCAGACCTATTACGTCAAGGCGGTCTCCTACCTGTCGACCAGCTTCCAGTTCGCCCATGGCGGAGAAAACATCGCCACATTCGTCGGGCGGCCCGAATTTGCCGAATGCAATGCCGTCGCCGCCGACAGCTACGATCTTTGGTCCTGCCGCGAGATGGTCTGGGAGCGCGACTTCCGCGGCCGGTCCGTCGAGGGCAACTCCTACCCGGACAATCGCTTCGGCGCGGTCTTCTTCCAGCCCTTCTATGCCGGCCAGACCTTCGGCATCGGCCAGCTCAATCCGCTCACGGCCCTGCAGATGAGCGATCTCGTCCATCAGGTCTCGGGCCTGCCGAAGCTCGACGCCTCGGACCCGCAGGCGGTCTACCGCACCATCATGGACCCGGACCTGACGCTCGCCTATGTCGCGGCGACACTGAAGACGTCGATCGACGCCTACAGGCGGCTCGCCGGCTTCGACATATCGGGCAATCCGGGGATTACGGCGACGCTCTACAATGTCGGGAACCCCGAGCAGCGCGCCTATCGGCTCAAGCGCGACAATGCCCAACGTGCCGCCCGCGGCGAAGCTCCGCGCCTGCCCGAAGAAAACTATTATGGCTGGCTGGTCAACGACCGGCTGGAAGATCTCGAAGCGCTCTTCTGATCGATTTCGTCGAGCAGTGCGACGATCTGCTCGATATCGTCGGGCGACAGCATCGAAATCTGTGCCGCCAGCCTGTTGGCAAGCAAGGTCGCCTCGGGCGACAGCCCGGCGGTAGCGACCGTGACGCGCGGGTCGGAGCGCCGGGCGAGGTCCTCGAGCGCTTCCGCCTCGTCCCAGATCACGTTGAAGAAGCCGATGATCTTCTGCACCATCGCCCAGTTCGGCACGCCGCGCCTTCCATGCTCCAGCGCCGAGAGATAGGCCGGGCTGACGCCGATCGCCGCCGCCATCTCCTTTTGCGCGATGCCGCGCTCGGTGCGCATCGCACGCACCTTCTTGCCGAAGGGCGTCATGTCGCGTCCCCGGGCCGCCGGCGCAGGCGCACATACATCGCACCCTGCCCGCCATGGTGGCGCGCCGCATCCTCATGCGCGGAAACGAGGCCGCGAAAGGCCGGCGTCGCGAACCATTGCGGCACCTGCCGGCGCAGCACGCCGTCGCTGCCCATGGACGAGCCCTTTCCCGTCACCACCAGAACATGCCGCCGCCCCTGCGCATAGGCATTGTGCAGGAAGGCGAGCAGGACGCCATGGGCCTCGCCCAAAGTCATGCCGTGGAGGTCGACCTTGCCCTCGATCGCGAGCCGCCCCTTGGCGAGCTTCTTCTTCGTCGGCCGGTCGATCACCGGCCGCTGCGACGGTTCGCGGCGCAGGATTTCCGCTTGGTGCTTCGCCTCGGCGATCACCGGCGGCAGGGCCGGCGATGCCTTCTCCTCGGAAGCGGCGAGCGCATCCTCCATTTCGTCCGGAAAGCTCTTGCCGGGCATCGGCGCGACGGAGCGCGCGACCTTCGACCAGAGCTGACGGTCCTCCCGACTCAACCCCTTGGCACGGCGCGTCATTCCCGCGGCTCCGGCACCAGCATGATGAAGTTCGCTGCGTGCTTGATGACGCCGGCGACCTCCCCCGCCGCGTCGCCCGAACCGCAGAAAATATCGCCCCGCGCCGGACCGACGATCGCCGAACCGGTATCCTGCGCGATCATCAGCCGCGCGAAATCCATCTCGGGCGCCTCGACGAAGAAGGGCGTCGCGAATGTATGCAGCCTGCGATCAACGGCGAGCGACCGCCCCGCCGTCAGCGGCACCTTCGCGGCCGCGATCGGGCCGAGCGCCGGGTCGGGGACGGGGGCATCCTTGAAGAAAATGTACGAGCGATTTTGCCACAAAATCTCGTCAATTCGGCCCGGATTGGCAGCAAACCAGGCTCGAATCGACTGCATCGTGACGTCTTTCAGCGGAATTTCGCCGAGATCTGCGAGGATTTTGCCTGGTCCGGAGAAGGAATGGCCGGATTTCGCGGCGTAAGTGACCCGCCTTTCGCTGCCGTCCGTCATCACCAACCGCGCCGCGCCCTGGACGTGGATGAAGAACAGGTCGACCTTGTCCGCGAGCCACGCGATCTCCAGCCCGCGCCCGTCAAGCGCACCGCGCTCGATCTCGCCGCGATCGAAGAACGGCACGATGCCACCGGCCGTCTGCCTGCCGAAGGCGATGCCGGCGTCCCAGCCCACCGGGCGATTTTCATCATCGATATCGACGAGTTCCGCCGGCCGCGACAGGATCGGATAGCGAAATCGTTCCGTCCGCGCCGGGCTCGCCTCGACCACCGGCTCGTAGAACCCGGTCACGAAACCCTCGGCGACGATGCGCGCCGGGCGGAAATGCCGTTCGAAGAACCCTCGGGCGTCGTCGACACCGTCGCGCGCGGCCGCGAAGGCGGTCCCAAGATCATCGGCGGAAATGCCGAACGCGCCGGTCTTGTAGGGCTTTTCGAGATGGCGGAACGCCGAGCGGCGAAATGCGTCGAAGGCGGCGCGATGGTCGTCGCGCCGCCAATCGGCAATGTCGTCGAATTTCAGGAAATCGAGGGCAGCCGGCGTGTCCATGCCAGCAGACCCGGTCCTATTCTTCCGCTTCGGTCGCGACCAGCTTCCAGTTCGGATCTCGCGAGCGCGTGTCGCGGGCGAAGGTCCAGACGTCCTTGACCTCGACCACCGTCTCCGGATCGCCGTCGATCACCTCGCCCGAGGCGTTGCGCGTGGCCGAAATGAGTTCGCTGACGATGCGCAGCGTGATGTGCGCCTCGGAGCCCTTCTGCTCGGCGGCGACGATATCGGCCTTGTCGATGCCGACAAAGGACGACTGCACCTTCTCGTTGCGCGTCTCGCGGTCGGAGATCGCCTGCACGAAGCCGTCATGGACCTCGCGCGACAGAAGATTCTTCAATGTCCTGCGGTCGCCGTCCGCATAGGCCATGACGATCATTTCGTAGGCCATCTTGGCACCGTCGACGAACTGCTTGGGATCGAAGCTCGGATCGGCCTGGCGAATGGCGCGCAGGCCGTTGTTGACGGGCGTGCCTTCCGGCGCGATGGCGTCGATCGCCGCGAAATCAGGCGCGGGCGGCGCGTCGCCCATGCGCCGGCGCGGCAGCGAGACGACGTTTTCGGGCGCCGCCTGCTTGTCGGCGTCGGGGCGCGTATAGGGATCTTGCGGCGGACGCTCGTTGCCTGTCCGTCGGCCGAGCACGCTGCGCAACTGGTAAAAGATCACCGCGGCGGCGACGAGGAAGAAGATGGTTCCGAAATCGAAAAATTCCATATCGTCCGCCAAGACCCTGTTCGTCGTTACACTGAAGCCCGGAAACGATGCTGGCCGGTCGGCCGGCCGTTTCCATGCCTGATCAACATTTCAGATCGCCCGGCGCGCATCGCACGCCCCTCAGCGCTCTAGGTTAAGTCCTCCAGCACGAAATCAAGCGTGCCGTCCATCTTTTGCATATAGATCGCAAGTCGCCTGCATTCAAATGCGCACAGGTGTTCCCTATATACCGGCGAACCGCTTTTGAGGCCCCATCGTGCGATTGCCGCTGATTCCCCTGATCATCCTCGCCCTGCCACTGGTCGAGATCGCCACATTCATCGCCGTCGGTAGCCAGATCGGCGTCCTCGCGACCCTCGGGCTGATCTTCGCCTCGGCCTTTCTGGGCATTATTCTCGTGCGCGTCCAGGGTTTCCATACCATTCAGCGCATCCGCGCCGAGCTCGACCGCGGCGGCTCGCCCGGCCGCGACCTCGTGCACGGCATGATGATCGTCGTCGCCGGCATCCTCCTGATCATCCCCGGATTCGTGACCGACGCTATCGGCCTTCTCCTTTTCCTGCCTCCGGTGCGCGATTTCGGCTGGCGCTTCCTGCGCGAGCGCATCCGCGTCACGACGGTCCAGAGCGGCGCTGCCTGGCAGGCACGGCGCCGCGCCCGCGACGGGGTGGTCGATCTCGACGCCGATGATTACAGCGACCTTTCGGCACAGGAAGACCAGCCGACGCGATCGCCATCCGATCCGCGCCTGCCGCCTCGCTAAACTTGTCACGATCGGGCGTGCATGTTAGCGAACGCCCGATTTCTTGGAGCAACAGCCGTCCGGTTCATCCATCCGGACGAGGAGAGGAACGACGACATGGCCGAAACGCCCGAAAACACCAATGGTCAGAACGGCGGCGGCGCGGCGCAGCCCGGCGCCCAGGCGCAGCAGGGAGCGACCTTCAACGTCGTCTCGCAATATGTGAAGGATCTCTCCTTCGAAAACCCCGGCGCACCGGCATCGCTGCGCACACGCACCCAGCCGCCCGGCATCAACATCAACGTCAACGTCAATGCGAACCCGATCGCCGACAAGGAATTCGACGTCGTCCTGACGATCAACGCCAAGGCCGAGGTCGACAAGAATGTCGTGTTCAATGCCGAGCTCGTCTATGGCGGCGTCTTCCGCATCGACGGCTTCCCGCAGGAGCACATGCTGCCGCTTCTCTTCATCGAGTGCCCGCGCCTCTTGTTCCCGTTCGCGCGCCAGATCATCGCCGACATCACCCGCCAGGGCGGTTTCCCGCCGCTGATGATCGACCCGATCGATTTCGCGCAGATGTTCCAGCGCCGCATGGCCGAGGAACAGGCCCGCGCCAAGGTTGCGCAGCCGACCGGCACCGCCTGATCAAAACGCTGATCACGACATGGAAAACCCGGCCTTTGAGCCGGGTTTTTTCGTTTCAGGACCCGTTCGCGGCGGCCGCGTAGGATGGGTCGACCACACGCCAGATCGCGTTGTCGCCCAGCGTTCGCACGAGGTCCTCATGCGCGGCGATCTCGTCAGCGCCGAGGCGTGGGGCAAGCGGTCTGGGGCGCGGCCGGATTTCGATCGCCGCACTTCCGTCGGACCGTTCTCCGGCCGCGTTTGTCTGGACGTCGAGAACGAGTGCCGCCTGCCGTCCGCCGATCAGTTCGATATAGACTTCCGCGAGCAATTCGGAATCGAGCAGCGCGCCGTGCTTGGTCCGGTGCGAATTGTCGATGCCGTAGCGCCGGCAGAGCGCGTCCAGCGAATTGGGGCCCATCGGGTGCTTGCGCCGCGCGATCGCCAGCGTGTCGACCACGCGCGCCGGCTCGACCATATCTATACCAAGCCGCCCGAACTCGGCATTGAGGAAGCCGATGTCGAAATTCGCGTTGTGCGCGATCAGATGCGCGCCTTCGAGAAAGGCAAGCAAATCGTCGAGAATGCCGGCGAAGACAGGCTTGTCTGCAAGCGAGGCATCGGTGATGCCGTGAACGGCCAGCGCCTCGGGATGAACCTGCCGGCCCTGCGGGTTGATGTAGACGTGAAAGTTGCGCCCGGTCGGGAAGCGGTTGACGAGTTCGATGCCGCCGAATTCGATGATCCGGTCCTCGTTCGGGTCGAGCCCGGTCGTTTCGGTGTCGAAGATGATCTCACGCATCGGATGCCGCTTCGCCTTTGAGTTCCGCCACGATCGCCTCGACCGCCGCGCGCGCTGCCTCCAGCCCTCCGCCGCTCTCGACGACGAAATCGGCGCGCTTTCGTTTTTCGGCGTCCGCCATCTGCTTGGCAAGGATCGCCTCGAACTTCTCCACCGACATCCCCGGCCGCGCCAGGACCCGCTCGCGCTGGATATCGGCCGGCGCGGAAACGACGACAATGCGGTCGACGCGCCCTTCCCCGCCGGTTTCGAACAGGAGCGGGATGTCCAGCACCACGAGTTTCTGGCCTGCCGCCCGATGTTCCGCCAGAAAGGCGTCGGCGTCGGCACGCACCAGCGGATGGACGATGCGCTCGACCGTTTTCAGCGCCGCCGCGTCACCCAGAATGCGACTGCCGAGCAGCGCGCGGTCGACGACGCCGTCCTTCACCGTTCCCGGAAAGGCTGCTTCTATCAGCGGTGCCGCCTTGCCGGCATAGAGCCGGTGCACGGCCTCGTCCGAATCATGCACCGGCACGCCCGCCTCGCGGAAGAAGCGCGCGGTCGTCGACTTGCCCATGCCGATCGATCCGGTCAATCCGATGACGATCATCGCTTCGCCTCGAGATTGGCGACGATCAAGGCGTGGAGATCAGGCGTGACCGCCGGCCTGACGCCGAACCAGCGCTCGAATCCCGGCACGGCCTGGTGCAGGAGCATGCCGAGCCCGTCGACGGTCTTCAAATTGCGGGCTGCGGCGCGCGCCAGAAGTGGCGTGATCAGCGGTGCATAGACGATGTCGGTGACGATCGCATGGTCCGGGAGCGCCTCGAGGTCGAGATCGAGCGACGGCTGGCCTTTCATGCCGAGCGACGTGGTGTTGACGAGAAGATCGGTCCTCGCAAGCAACGCCGGCGCCTGATCGAGACCCGCTGGCTTGACGCCCGGAAACGCAAGCGCAAGTTCGCCGGCCCGAGCGGCGGAGCGGTTGGCAACCGTCACCTTGGCTATACCGGCCTCGCGCAGCGCATGAAGCACGGCACGCGCCGCGCCGCCCGCGCCGAGCACCAGAGCCGTCTCAGCCTGACGCCATTCAGCCGCGCCGGCGTCGAGGTTCGCGGCAAAACCATAGGCATCCGTATTGCCGCCGACGAGTTCGCCCTTTTCGAGCCAGAGCGTGTTGACCGCGCCGATGGCGCCTGCGGCCGCGTCGCGGCGGGCGACGGCCTCGAAGACCGCTTCCTTGTGCGGAATGGTGACGTTGCCGCCGGCAAACTCCCCGCGCCGGACGCGCTCCAGAAATGCCGAGAGGTCGGCCGGCGCGACGTCGATGGCGCGGTAGTCGCCGGATATTCCATGCGCGGCGAGCCAATGGCCGTGGATCATCGGCGAACGGGAATGGGCGATCGGATGGCCGATCACGAAAGCCCGGGTCATGTCAGCCATCGATCGCGCCCAGCTCGCGCAGTTTCGCCAGCAGCGGCAGAAGCGGCAGGCCGACGATCGTGAAGTGATCGCCCTCGATCTTGTCGAAGAGCTGGATGCCCCTCCCCTCGATCTGGTACGCGCCCACAGATGACAGCGCCGCATCGCCGACGGCCGACAGATGACGGCCGACGAAGCCGGGATCGAGATCGCGCATGGTCAGCGACGCGACGGAGACGTGCCGCCAGATCGCCTCGCCGTCCTGCGCGATGACCACCGCGCTGTTCAACTGGTGCGTCCTGCCGGAAAGCTTCAGGAGTCGGCGGCGCGCGTCCTCCATGTCGGCAGGCTTGTGCATGAGTTCTTCACCCAGCGACAGGGTCTGGTCGCAGCCGATGACAAACGCGCCCGGATGATTCTGGCTGACGTCGACGGCCTTCGCCTCGGCGAGGATCTGCGCCAGATCGTCCGGCCGAAGCCCCGCGCCAGCAACGGCCTGCTCGACCGCGCGCTCGTCGATCGACGGCCGCTCGATGGTCACCTCGATGCCGGCATCCTCAAGCATCCTGGCGCGGAACGGGCTGGCCGAAGCCAGTATGATGTTCGTCGTCACAACGCCTCCTCGCGCTGGGTCTTGTTGCGCAACGCGACAATGGCGGCTGCGGTTTCCTCGATCGAGCGCCGCGTGACGTCGATCATCGGCCAGCCATGCCGGTGGCAGATCTGACGGGCATAAGCCAGTTCCTCGGAAATCGAAAGCCGGTCGACATAGTCGCCATGGTCGAACCCCGCTCCGCCGAGCACGCGGTTCTGGCGCACCTGCGAAATCCGCTCCGCGGTCGCGATCAGCCCGACGATCAACGGCTTTTTCGCGCCGACGATCTGCGGCGGGATCGGCACGCCTATGACGATCGGCACGTTGGCGGTCTTGATGCCGCGATTGGCCAAGTAAATCGAGGTCGGCGTCTTCGAGGTGCGCGAAATGCCGATCAAGACGATGTCGGCTTCCTCGATGTCCGGCGGCAACTGGCCGTCATCATGCTCCATGGTGAAATTGAGCGCGTCGATGCGGCGGAAATAATCCGCGTCGAGGACATGCTGCGCGCCGACGCGGCGGCCGGCCGGCGTGCCGAGATAGGACTGGAAGACCATCAGCACCGGCTCGAGCACGGAGACGCAGGGCAGGCCGAGCAATTGGCAGTGCGCGTCGATCCGCGCCGCCAGTTCCTGGTCGACCACCGTATAGAGCACGATGCCGGGCGCTTCCTCGATGTCGACGAAGACGTTTTCGAGCTGCTTGTCGGTCCGGATCAACGGGTAGATGTGCTCGATCGCGCGCGCGTTCTTGTATTGGGCGGCGGCGGCGCGGCCTGCCGCGAGCAGCGTTTCGCCGGTCGCATCCGAAATCAGGTGGAGATGGAAGAAATTCTGGGGTTTGTTCACGGGATTCTGCCTGCCCTGTGGGCGAGTGTGCATAAAGCGGGAGAGCGGCAGGGCCGTTCGCGGGCCAATGTATCAGATGGCCGTTTCTCCACAATTCGCGAAACTGTGGGGCGAGATCGCGCTTGTGGGAAATTGCGTGGGCAATGCCGACGAATTGCACAGGGCGTTGCATCGGTGCGTGCCGGATTGCCGAGGGCAACCTACTGATTTCGCACGTCAAATTTCGACGATCCCCGTTGACCATCAACAGGTTTCGCAATTGCCCTTGCGGCGATATAACCACTGGCCGACGCGCACGCGTTCGGGGAGAAGCGGGAAACCCCGATTCCAACAGACTCTAAGAACCATAAGAGTTCTTAAAAATTTCTTTAATTTTTTAAGACGCTCGACGGAAAGGCCGCGAATGACGATCGAACGGAAGATGCTGAAGGTCTTGCAGGGAGAAAGCGTCTTTCCGCCTCCGATCTGGATGATGCGACAGGCCGGACGCTACCTGCCGGAGTATCGGGAAACGCGCAAACAGGCGGGGAGTTTCCTCGACCTTTGCTACAACCCCGATCTTGCCGTCGAAGTGACGATGCAGCCGATCCGCCGCTTCGGCTTCGACGCGTCGATCCTTTTCTCCGACATTCTCGTCATCCCGCATGCGCTCGGCCGCGATCTGCGCTTCGAGGAGGGACGCGGACCGCTGATGACGCCGATCGAGGCGCATGAGGTCGAGCGGCTCGATGCGTCCCCGCTGCACGATCATCTCGCGCCGGTCTACGAGACGGTGCGGCGCCTGCGCGCAGAACTCCCGCCGGAGACGACGCTGATCGGCTTTTGCGGGGCGCCTTGGACGGTGGCGACCTACATGATCGCCGGGCATGGCACGCCGGACCAGGCGCCGGCGCGTCTGTTCGGCTACCGGCACCCGGCCGAGATGCGAAAGCTGCTCGCGCTTCTGGCCGACTGCTCGGCCGATTATCTGATCCGCCAGATCAAAGCCGGAGCCGACTGCGTCCAGATTTTCGATTCCTGGTCGGGCGTTCTCGACGAAACTTCGTTCGAGGCGTTCTGCGTTCAGCCGATGAAGCGGATCGTCGACAAGGTTCGCATGGTTCACCCCAACGTGCCGATCATCGGCTTTCCGAAGGGGGCAGGGGCGCTCTATGAGGGCTACCGGGGGAAGACGGGCGTGACGGCGCTCGGGCTCGACTGGAGCGTTCCCTGGAGCCAGGCACGACGCCTGCAGGCCAAGGGGCCCGTCCAGGGCAATCTCGACCCGCTGCGGCTTGTCGTCGGCGGCGAGGCGCTGCGTGAGGGCGTGGCGGCCATTCTCGACAATCTCGCCGGCGGCCCGCTGATCTTCAATCTGGGCCACGGCATCACGCCGCCGACGCCAATCGATCATGTCGAGGCGATGATCGCGCAGGTTCGGGGAGCGACGCGGTGAGCGATACGACGAACAGGGCCGGGCCGGGCACGCGGGCGGGCATCGCGCTTGGCGTCTTCCTCGTCCTGATCGCGGCTGTCCTGCTCCTGTTTCCGGCGGAGGCCTATCTTTGGGCGAAGGCCGTGCATGTGATCGCGGTCATCTCATGGATGGCGGGCATGCTCTATCTGCCGCGCCTCTTCGTCTACCATGCCGAAATCGGTCCCGGCACGCCGCAATCCGAAACCTTCAAGGTGATGGAACAGCGCCTTTTGCGCGTCATCATCAATCCGGCGATGACGGTCGCCTGGGTCCTCGGCCTCTGGCTCGCTTGGCAGGGTTTCGGATTTTCGGGCGGTTGGCTGCACTTGAAGATCTTGGCTGTCATCGCCATGTCGGGGCTGCACGGCTATTTCTCCAAGGCCGTCCGTCTCTTCGCCGAGGACCGGAACGAAAAGTCGGCCCGGCACTGGCGCCTGATGAACGAAGGCCCGACCCTATTGATGATTGTCATCGTCGTCCTGGTCGTGGTAAAGCCGTTCTGAGGCTCGGATGCCCGGCTTGCGCTTTCAAAAGCGCAGCGCTAAGAGAACAGTCCTTCCTTTCGCCGCGCGGTCCGCTTCTTTCATGACGGCATATCCGCGCCGCAGCCTTCCTACGTCTTAATCGACTTCCCCCCATCGCCAGCCGAGTGCGTCTATGCAGGAAATGAAACTACAAGAGCTCAAGAGCAAGGGTCCGACCGACCTCATTGCGTTTGCCGAATCGCTCGAGGTCGAGAATGCGAGCGTCATGCGCAAGCAGGAGCTCATGTTCGCGATCCTGAAGAAGCTCGCGGCGCAGGATGTCGAGATCATCGGCGAAGGCGTGGTCGAAATCCTGCAGGACGGCTTCGGTTTCCTGCGTTCTGCGAACGCGAACTACCTGCCCGGCCCGGACGACATCTACATCTCGCCCTCGCAGATCCGCCGCTTTTCCCTGAAGACCGGCGATACGGTCGAAGGCCCGATCCGAAGCCCTAAGGAAGGCGAGCGCTATTTCGCGCTTCTCAAGGTCAACACGATCAATTTCGAAGACCCCGAGAAGATCCGCCACAAGATCCATTTCGACAATCTGACGCCGCTTTATCCGAACGAGCGCTTCAAGATGGAGCTCGAGGTTCCGACCTCGAAAGACATGTCGGCCCGCGTCATCGATCTCGTCGCGCCGCTCGGCAAGGGCCAGCGTGGTCTGATCGTCGCGCCGCCGCGCACCGGCAAGACCGTTCTCCTGCAGAACATTGCACACTCCATCGCGCACAATCACCCGGAAGCCTATCTGATCGTTCTCCTGATCGACGAGCGTCCGGAAGAAGTCACCGATATGCAGCGTTCGGTGAAGGGCGAGGTCGTCTCCTCCACCTTCGACGAGCCGGCAGTGCGCCACGTGCAGGTCGCCGAAATGGTCATCGAAAAGGCCAAGCGCCTCGTTGAGCACGGCCGCGACGTCGTCATCCTGCTCGATTCGATCACCCGTCTCGGCCGCGCCTACAACACGGTCGTTCCGTCCTCCGGCAAGGTCCTGACCGGCGGCGTCGACGCCAATGCGCTGCAGCGCCCCAAGCGCTTCTTCGGCGCCGCGCGCAACATTGAGGAAGGCGGCTCGCTGACCATCATCGCGACCGCGCTGATCGACACTGGCAGCCGCATGGACGAAGTCATCTTCGAAGAGTTCAAGGGCACCGGCAATTCGGAAATCGTGCTCGACCGCAAGGTCGCCGACAAGCGCATCTTCCCGGCCATGGACATTCTCAAATCCGGCACCCGCAAGGAAGACCTCCTTGTCCAGCGCCAGGATTTGCAGAAGATCTTCGTTCTGCGCCGCATCCTTGCTCCGATGGGCACGACCGACGCGATCGAATTCCTCATGGACAAGCTGAAGCAGACCAAGACCAATGGCGACTTCTTCGATTCCATGAACACCTGACCTCTTCGGGGGTTGCCAGTGAAGGCTTATCGATCCGGCGGGCAGCTCATGTCCGCCGTTTCGCATTGGAGTGATCAATGAGCTCGCTGACGACGATCTATGCGCTTTCGAGTGGCGCCCTGCCCGCCGGCGTCGCCGTGGTTCGCATCTCCGGGCCGCATGTGCCGGCCATCATTCCGCTCCTCACCGGTCGGCCTACGCTCGAACCCCGTCGCGCGGTGCTGTCGACGATCCGCGACGAGACGGACTCACCGATCGACGATGCGCTCTGCATTTATTTCCCGGCGCCGGCCAGCTTTACCGGAGAGGACGTACTTGAGATTCAGCTTCACGGCAGCCGCGCCGTTGCGGCCGCGCTTTTCCGCCGTTTGGGGCAACTGAAAGGCCTCGAACCGGCCGAGGCCGGCGCATTCACCATGCGCGCATTTCTCAATGGTCGGATCGACTTGACGGCCGCCGAGGCGCTGTCCGACCTGATCGTTGCCGAGACGGACGCGCAGCGGCGCCTCGCCTTGTCCAATGCCGACGGGGCTCAGCGCCGGCTCTATGAGGGATGGCGCGCGGACCTTCTATCGATCTGGGCGCGCATCGAGGCCGACCTCGACTTTTCCGACCAGGAAGACGTGCCGCCGGAGTTTGGCGATGCCGTACGTCTGGAGATCAATGGTCTGGCGCTTCGTATCCGTCATCATTTAGACGGCTATAGAATTGCTGAAGTCATCACCGAAGGATTCCATATAGTCGTAGCAGGCGCTCCCAACGCCGGAAAGTCAAGCCTTATCAATTATTTAGCGAAACGCGATGTTGCCATTGTGACGGATATCCCTGGCACGACACGCGATCTCATCGAGGTTCGTCTCGATATTGCGGGCAGGCTCGTACGCGTAACGGATACGGCCGGGCTTCGTACGACCCTCGATCCGGTCGAACAGATTGGCGTCGAACGGGCGAGGACCGCGTCCCGAACTGCCGATCTCGTTCTGCTCCTCGACGACGGCTTGGAGCAAGTACCCGAAATGGACGCAGAGCTGGTCCTGCCTGTTCATAGCAAATCCGACCAGCGGTCATGTCCGGCGGACGTCGTCGCAATATCCACCAAGACTGGTGCCGGTATCGACTGCCTGATCGCCGAGCTGACGACAATTCTTGATTCGCGAACCAAAATCCTCGATACGGTCCCTTCGAAGCAGCGACATGTTGCTCATCTTGAAAGCTGCATTGCCGCTCTCGACCGGGCGAACTGCACCTTCGAATTCGAGCTCGTCGCCGAAGAATTACGCATCGCGGCCGATTCGCTTGGCCGGTTGACCGGCGCAATTGACGTCGAGGATTTGCTTGGCGACATATTTTCACGTTTCTGCATAGGGAAATGACTCACGTGAAACAGCAGCATCAACGTTTTGATGTCATTGTGGTGGGTGGCGGCCATGCGGGTGTCGAGGCCGCCGCGGCTGCCGCGCGCATGGGTGCGCAAACGGCACTGGTCACGTTGAGCCCGGAGAATCTGGGAGTGATGTCTTGCAATCCCGCGATCGGGGGCCTGGGAAAGGGCCAGCTCGTTCGCGAGATCGACGCCCTCGATGGGATCATGGGTCGTGCTGCCGATAGGGCGGGCATTCAGTTTCGCTTGCTGAACCGTAGCAAGGGCCCGGCAGTACGCGGACCGAGGACCCAGGCGGATCGCAAGCTCTATGCGCGCGCTATCGCCGAGCTGGTTCAGGAGCAGGAGAACCTGACAGTCATCGCCGATGAAGTGCTCGATCTTGAGGTTCGCGACAACAAGCTTGCCGGCGCTCATCTAAAACAGGCAGGCTATGTGGCTTGTGGAGCGGTGGTTTTGACGACCGGCACGTTCCTGCGAGGTCTCATTCATATCGGGACGGACCAGACCGTAGCCGGCCGCATGGGAGAGCAGGCAACGACCGGCCTCGCAACGACGCTTGCCCGCCTTGGTGCGCGCCTTGGTCGCTTGAAGACCGGCACGCCTCCGCGGCTAAAGCGATCTTCCATCGACTGGGACGCGTTGGATAAGCAGGCGGCAGACGCCGAACCCACGCCGTTCTCCACGCTGACCGCATCAATCTCCACGCCGCAGATCGAGTGCGCGATAACGCGGACAAACGACGTCTCACATAAGGTCATTCGCGAGAATCTTCACCGCTCCGCAATGTATGGCGGGGCGATCGAGGGCGTCGGGCCGCGATATTGTCCTTCCATCGAGGACAAGATCGTTCGGTTTGGCGACCGCGATGGCCACCAGATCTTTTTGGAGCCGGAAGGGCTGGAGTCCGATCTGGTCTATCCGAACGGCGTGTCGACCTCGATGCCGCTGGACGTGCAGGTCGAATTCATCCGGTCCATGGAGGGCTTGCACGCCGCCGAGATCGTGCAGCCAGGCTACGCGATCGAGTACGATCACATCGACCCCAGGGACTTATCGTCCAGTCTCGAAATGCGAGCCTGCTCAGGCCTGTTTCTGGCAGGCCAGATCAACGGAACGACGGGTTACGAGGAAGCCGGGGCGCAGGGCATACTTGCCGGTATGAATGCAGCAAACCGCGCTGGCGGGGCCGCGCTCATCTCGCTGTCACGGTCGGAGGCTTATATCGGCGTGATGATCGACGATCTGACGACCCGCGGGGTGACGGAACCCTATCGCATGTTCACGTCCCGCGCTGAATATCGGCTGTCGATCCGGGCGGATAACGCAGATGAGCGACTTACGCCGCTTGGCTTGAAGATCGGTGTCGTGGGCACCGAGCGGGCGAATATGTTCGCCCTGCGCAGCAAGCGACTGGCGGTATTGAAGTCTCGACTTGACGAACTAAAGCTTTCATCCTCTGAGGCAATCAGGAAAGATCTGCCGGTCAATGCCGATGGCAAAGTTCGGAGCGCCTATGACCTTCTTGCGCATTCGACGATCGCGTTTGAAGATCTGACACGCGTCTGGCCGGATCTGGCGAGCTTCGACCGTACGACGTGTGACCTCCTCGAAATCGAGGCCGGCTATTCGGTCTATCTCCAGCGGCAAACCGCCGACATCGATAACCTGCGCAAGAACGAGAACATTCTTATACCGCCGGACATGAATTTCGTCGCGATCCTCGGGCTCTCCAACGAGATGAAGGCCAAGCTTGGCTCCGTCCGGCCCACTACCCTCGCGCAAGCGGGCCGCATCGAGGGAATGACGCCAGCAGGGCTTTCCCTGCTCTTGGCGCACTTGCAGCGAACACCCAAAACGGTCGCGGCATGAAGCAGTATGATCAACTGAGCCGGGTTGCCGGTGAGGTTTCACGTGAAACTTTTGCACAGCTTGTCGAGTTCGAGAGGCTGTTCCGTCGCTGGAACCGCTCGATCAACTTGGCGGCATCGGGGTCTCAGACCGACTTTTGGGATCGGCATATTGTCGACTCAGCCCAGTTGTGGCGCTTTCGACGCGACGAGAGGGACTGGACTGACATTGGGAGTGGCGGAGGCCTGCCCGGTCTTGTGATCGCAATCCTCGGGGCGCCGCACGGTCTTGTCACGACGTTGGTCGAAAGCAACCGCAAGAAGGCAGCTTTCCTGCGATCCGCAGGCGTGGAGCTCGGCCTCGATCTGGCTGTTCGACCCGAACGGATCGAGGCCGCCGTTGGTGCGCTGCAGCCGTCGCTGGTGTCGGCCCGGGCGCTAGCGCCGCTTGTCAAGCTTCTGGAGCTTACGGAAACATGGCTCGAACCCGGTAGGTCACGTGCCCTCTATCCCAAGGGGCGCGATTTCCAACAGGAAATTCGCGAAGCGCGTGACCATTGGCGCTTCGATCTGATAGAACATCCGAGCATGGTTGACGCAATGAGTCGCGTTCTGGAATTGTCCAACGTTCAGCGTCTGGAGCACTGATCATGGTGGGATCGCAGCCACGGATCATCACGGTGGCAAATCAGAAGGGCGGTGTCGGCAAGACGACAACCGCGATCAATCTCGCGACCGCTCTCGCTGCAATCGGTGAGCGCGTACTGATCGTGGACCTTGACCCGCAAGGAAATGCGAGCACCGGCCTCGGTATTGAACGCGCCGAGCGCGAGATTTCGTCCTATGATTTGTTGATCGGTGAGGCGACGATCGCGCAATCCGCAGTCAAGACTGCCGTTCCAGGACTGTCGGTCGTGCCATCAACGCTCGACCTTCTCGGAGTCGAGATGGAAATCTCGTCCGCGCCGGACCGTGCCCTGCGCCTGCGCAAAGCGATCCAATCGGCGGAAGGCGGCTCGGGGTCCTTCGACTATATTCTTATCGATTGCCCGCCGTCTCTTAACCTTCTGACGCTCAACTCCATGGCCGCAGCCGATTCGGTGCTGGTCCCGCTCCAATGTGAATTCTTCGCGCTCGAAGGTCTCAGCCAGTTGCTGCATACGGTCGACCAGGTTCGGGCTAACCTCAATCCTCGGCTGACGATCCAGGGCATCGTGATGACGATGTTCGACGGTCGCAACAATCTCGCAAATCAGGTCGTTCAGGACGTGCGAAGCCATATGGGTGACAAGGTCTATGAGACGGTGATCCCTCGCAATGTGCGCGTCTCCGAGGCGCCGTCCTATGGAAAGCCGGCGATCCTCTACGATCTCAAATGTTCCGGCAGTCAGGCCTATCTGCAATTGGCGTCGGAAGTAATCCGGCGCGAACGCGTATTGCGCGCCGCTTAAAGGGAGAGCGAGATGAACGAAGATCTGTCCCGAAAGCGGCTTGGCCGCGGCCTGGCCGCGCTCATCGGCGATCTCGACAGGCCGGCGGCGCCTTCCGAGCAAATGTCGGTTCGTGCGGATCGCTCGGCGCCGATCGAGCACGTGTCGCCCAACCCGCGCAATCCGCGGCGCAGCTTTGCGGAAAGCGATCTTGAAGATCTGACCCAGTCGATCCGCGAGCATGGGATCGTTCAGCCCGTCGTCGTGCGGACGATGCCGGACGGACACTACGAGATCATCGCCGGCGAGCGCCGGTGGCGGGCGGCGCAACGCGCGGGGCTGGCGGCCGTACCGATCGTCATTCGGGACGTGACGGATCGGGTTGCCCTCGAGCTTGCCATCATTGAAAACGTCCAGCGCGCAGATCTTAATGCGGTCGAGGAAGCGCAAGGATATCAGCAGCTTATCGATGAGCACCAGTACACACAGGCCGATCTCGGCCAAGTCATCGGCAAAAGCCGGAGCCATGTTGCAAACACGTTGCGCCTCCTCAAACTCCCCGATCACGTCCGATCGCTGGTGACCGACGGCTCGCTGTCGGCGGGCCATGCGCGCACGCTGGTGACGGCGCTCGACCCGGCCGGTCTTGCGCGGCGGATTGTCGATGAGGGCTTGTCGGTGCGACAAGCGGAGGCCTTGGCGCAGCAGCCTGCCAGACAGGAATCGGCCAAGGCCGAGCGGCATGCAGCGGCCGAGAAAGATGCCGACACGATCGCGCTCGAAAAGACGTTGTCCGATGCGCTGGGTCTGAAGGTTTCCATCACGCACGGCCAGCGTGGCGGCGACATCAAGATACGCTATTCGAGCCTCGAGCAACTCGACACGATCTGCCACCGTCTGCAACGTCACTGACCGGACTCACGTGAAACACCCGGCTCGCCTATCGCAGGCGCCGGGCCTCGATGGCGAGTGCCAGCATTGCTTGGCGGGCGGTCGGCTCATCGAGCTGCGATCGAGTTCGCATGGCAAGAACCGTTGCTTGCAGCCTTTCGAGCCCGCGCGCGATCGACGACGACGTCCACTTCTGAACTGCCCTCTCGACGTTGTCTCGTCGGCTAAAGAATACTGGTGGCCGCACCGCTGCGACTGCCGACGATGCGCTTGCGCCACCATCCACCGCTGCACGCAGCATCTCGAGTTGCTGAAACTGCCGCATCACCGCTGAGACGAGCTGGAACGGCGCGTTCCCCGCATTCACCCAGCCCGAATAAGCGCGGTCGAAGCCGGCGACATCGCCTGCCAGAATGGCATCGGTCGCGTCGTCGAGGGACTTTGCCGAAACGTCGCCGACGATCTCAGCGACGTGAGCGAGCTCGATCCGGCCGTCGCGACCGGCATGGAGCGCCAGCTTCTCGATCTCCGATCGGGTGGCGAGCCGGTCGCCGCCAAGCGAAGCCTTGAGGGCCTGACGCGCGTCGGGCGCAATGGTGATGCCGTCCCTTCCCAGGACCTCGTCGATCACGCCCTCGATCGCCCGCGCCTGGTCGACATAGCAGGGCAGCGCCATTCCGGCCGAACCCTGCTCCACTGCTGCGCGCACGGGTGCGCCCTTCTTCAGGTCGCCGCCTTCGACGAGGATGGTCGTCGCCTCCGGCGGGCTTGCGCACAAATCCTTCAGCGATGCGCCCAGCGCCTTGTGCGTGCCGGCGCCCTTGATCCAGATCAGCCGCCGGTCGGCGAACATCGCCACCGTATTGGCCTCGTCCATGAGACGCCCGGGGTCGGATTCGATCTCGCCGGCGTCGAGGCGTGTGACGGAAAACGGATCGTCGAGCCGAAACCCGGCCTGGCGCGCGTAAAGCGTGGCGCGTTCGGAAACGAGCCCCCGGTCGGGACCATAGATCAGCACGACCGGAAACGCGCCCTGCGGCCGCGCCAGCCAACCGTCGACTTCATGGGCCTTTTTCTGTGCCATAATTCCCGCTTCCTGCTGACGCTAGGGGCCAAGAATCGCGGCCTCTGTCAAGAGTGGGCGGCGGTTGCCGGGGCCGCGCGGCTTGACCCGGCCGCCATTCCCTAGAATAGGTTCGTCGGTGCCTGTGCGGCCTGGATATCGAGCGAGGAACAGATGAGCGAGCTTGTAAGGGTCGAACGAAACGACGCCGCGGGTATCGTCCGTCTCGTCCTCAACCGACCCGACGTCCTCAATGCGCTGGACGTGCCGCTTGCCAAGGCGTTTCGCGACGCCGTCGAAGATGTGGCGCGGGCGGGCGGCGTGCGCGTCGTCATCCTTGCCGCCGAGGGGAGGGCATTCGTTGCGGGCGGCGACGTCGCCGCGTTCGGCGCGGATTTCACCCGCTCGGCCGAAGTGGTCAACGCCCTTCTCGATGCGCTTCACCCCGCGCTCCTGCGCCTGAGGGCGATCGATGCGCCGGTCATCGCAGCGGTGAAGGGCGTCGCGGCCGGCGCCGGGCTTTCGCTGGTGCTGAATGCGGATCTGGTGATCGCCGAAGAAGGTACGCGTTTCGTCGTCGCCTACGACAAGGTCGGATCGTCGCCGGATTGCGGCGGGACGTGGTTCCTGCCGCGCAAGGTCGGGCGGGCGAGGGCGGCGGAACTGATGTTTCTGGGCGAGGCGCTCGATGCCGGCGAGGCGCTTGCCGCGGGCATCGTCAACCGCGTCGTTGCGGCCGGCGAGCTGAATTCTGCGACCGACGAGATAGCGGGACGGGTCGCCAGTGGACCGACACGGGCATTCGGCCAGTTCAAGCGATTGACCGACCAGGCCCTCGAGCGGCCGCTCCCAGAACATCTCGAAGCCGAACGCGCGGCCTTTCTGGCGGGCACGCGAACGGCGGATTTCCGCGAAGGCGTCACTGCCTTTCTGTCCAAGCGCAAGCCGGATTTTACCGGCGAATGAGAGATGTCTGATGATCCTGACCGACGAACAGACGATGATCCGCGATACCGCGCGAGCCTTTGCGCGCGAGGTCTTGGCGCCCGGCGCGGCACAGCGCGATCGCGACAAGACGATCGAGTCCGAAATCGTTGCGGGCCTTGCCGAGCTCGGTTTCATGGGCATGACCGTTCCCGAGGCCGATGGCGGCGTGGGCGCCGACTATGTGTCGTATGCGCTCGCGCTGATGGAGATCGCGGCCGGTGACGGCGCCATCTCGACGGTCATGAGCGTCCACAATGCACCGTTCAACGCGATCCTGCAGCGATACGGCAATGCCGACCAGAAGGAGCGCGTGCTGCGCCCCGCAGCGGCGGGTGCGTTCATCGGCGCCTTTGCGCTCACCGAGGCCGAGGCAGGCTCGGATGCCGGCTCGCTCAAGTCCCGCGCCAGAAGGACGGGCGACCGCTACGTCATCGACGGCACGAAGGAATTCATCACGTCGGGAAAGATCGGCGGCTGGACGATCCTCTTCGCCCGCATGGAAGATGCCGGGCCGAAGGGCGGCATCACTGCATTCCTGACACCGACCGACGCGCCTGGCTATATCGTTGCGAAAGTCGAAGAAAAGCTTGGCCAGCGCTGTTCCGACACCTGCTCCCTTCGGTTCGAGGGCCTGGAGATACCGGAGGAAAACCGGATCGGTGCCGAGGGCGAGGGCTACCGCATCGCCTTGTCGAGCCTCGAGACGGGTCGCATCGGCATCGCCGCCCAATCGGTCGGCATGGCGCAGGCCGCCTTCGATCTCGCGGTCGCCTATGCCGCGGAGCGTCGCTCTTTCGGCAAGACGCTGATGGAGCATCAGGCGGTCGGCTTCCGTCTCGCCGACATGCGGACGCAGATCGAAGCCGGACGCCAGCTCGTTCTGAATGCGGCGCGGATGAAGGATGCCGGCGAGCCGTGCCTCACCGAAGCGGCGATCGCGAAGCTGTTTGCGTCCGAAGCCGCCGAGCGCGTCATTTCGGGGGCGCTGCAAACCTTTGGCGGGTATGGCTACATGGCCGATTTCCCGCTCGAGCGCATCTATCGCGACGCGCGGGTGTGCCAGATCTACGAAGGCACTTCCGATATCCAGAAGATCATCATCGCGAGATCGTTCGCCGGCTAGATATGTGCCGGATCACCGGCATCAAGGCACGAAGACGTAGCGGATGACCCGGCCAGCTTCGAGCTCGTCCAGAGCCTCGTTGATGGCTTCGAGCGGCCCGGTGCCGGACATGAGCCTGTCCACCGGCAGGATGCCGCGCCGGAACATCTCGATGTAGCGGGGAATGTCGCGCGAGGGGATGCAACTGCCGATATAGCTGCCCTTGAGCGTCCGCTCTTCGGCGACGAGAGAGACCTGCTGGATCGACACCCGGCTCGCCGGATTGGCGAGCCCGCCGGTCACCGTCGTTCCGCCCCGCCGGGTGATGCGGTAGGCAAATTCGAGGGCAGGCACGGAGCCGGCGAGTTCGACTGCCACGTCGACACCGCCGCGCGTGGTGGTCCTGATGTGCTCCATTGCTGCCTCGTCGCGCGGATCGACCGTGTGGGTGGCGCCGAGTTCGCGGGCCAGCGCCAGCTTTTCCGGCATCAGGTCGGCTGCGACGATGATGGAGGCACCGGCGGCTCGTGCACCCAGCAGGGCGGCGAGCCCCACGCCGCCGAGGCCGACGATCGCGACGGACTGACCGGCCTTGAGGCCTGACGTGTTGACGACCGCACCGACGCCTGTCAGCACCGCGCAGCCGAAAAGCGCGGCATGCTCGAAGGCGATGTCCTTATCGATGCGGACCAGCGAGGCGCGCGAGACGACGGCGTGTCCGGCGAATGCCGAAACGCCGACATGGTGGAACATCGGTTGGCCGTGGCTCCTGAGCCGAATCGCTCCGCCCAGCAAGGTACCGGCACCGTTTGCCGCCGCCCCCGGTTCGCACAGCGCGGGCCGGCCTTCCGCGCAGGGGACGCAATGGCCGCATGACGGCATGAACACCATCACCACATGGTCGCCGACTTCGAGGTCGCGCACGCCTTCGCCGAGCTCTTCGACGATTCCGGCCGCTTCATGGCCGAGCGCCATCGGCAGCGGTCTTGGCCGGTCGCCATTGATGACGGACAGGTCCGAATGGCAAAGCCCCGCCGCCTTGATTGCGACGAGAACCTCGCCGGGGCCCGGCGCGTCGAGTTCGATCTCCTCGACCGACAGCGGGCGGGACTGTGCATAGGGGCGCGTTGCGGGGGCGTTGCGCAGCACGGTCGCGCGTGTGCGTGTCGTCGATCCTGATGTGACGGCGGCCATGATGTCCCTCCCTAGTGCCGACGCGCAGGATTGCCGTTCACGGCGCCCGGCGCCAATAGGAAAGCGATATGGAAGCCATAAGCCAGGCATGGGGGCGACGTCGCGTCCGCCATAAGAAGCCGTTATAGCGATTCAAGCAAATCTGTCTTTGCGTTCCAATTTCAAACCGGGAACGATCCTGAAGTGGAGGAACGTGCGCAGCAGATGCGCCGTCGCAAATTCTGGGAGGAATTCGTGAAAGGCAAACTCGTCCTATCGTCGCTGGCAGCCGCGTTCGCGCTTGCCGTGGCACAACCCGCAATGGCGCAGGACGCGCCGGAAAACATCAAGATCGGCATCACGACGTTCACCTCGGGCGCAGCGTCGGTGTTCGGCGTGCCGGCCCAGGCCGCGGCGCAGATGATTGTCGAGGATATCAACGCCGCCGGCGGTATCCTGGGCGCGCAGGTGCAGCTCTTCTTCGTCGACGAAGGCGCGGGCGCCGAGGCGCTGACGACCGAAGTGCGCCGCCTCGTCCAGGACGAGGACGTCGACGTGATGATGGCCTCGATCTCGTCGGGCAACTGCATCAACCTGACGCCGCTGATGGAAGATCTCGAAGTCCTCAACATCCTCTGGGATTGCGGCACGCAGCGCATCTTCGAGGAAGAGGAATCGACCTACAATTTCCGCACGCAGGCCAATGCGACGCCCGAGATGATGGCGGCGCTGCTCTATCTCCTGAAGACCAAGCCAGACTTCGAGACGATCGCCGTCGTCAACCAGGACTATGCCTGGGGCCGCGATAGCTGGGAGCTGTTCTCGGCGGCGCTGAAGAAGCTGAAGCCCGAAGTCGAGATCGTGGCCGAGCTCTTCCCCCGCCTCGGCGCACCGGATTTCTCGGCCGAGATTTCTCGCCTTCTCGCCACCCAGCCGGACGTCATCCTGTCGACCTCGTGGGGCGGCGATCTCGACACCTTCGTGCAGCAGGCCAACCAGCGCGGTCTCTTCAACAACTCGACCTTTGTCCTGCCTTTGGCCGAATCGTCGATCCAGCGCCTGGGCGGCGTTCTGCCGGACGGCGTCATCGTCGGCGCACGCGGCGACCACTATTTCCTGCATCCTGAAACCAAGGACGACGAGGACATGAAGGTCTTCGTCGACAAGTTCAGGGAGAAGACGGGCGCCTACCCGATCTACTCCGTGTTCCACATGGCGCAGGCCTTCGCCGCATTGCAGGCGGCCTACGACAAGGCGGCCGAGGGCAATGGCGGCGCCTTCCCGGATCGCGCCCAGGTCATTGCGGCGATGGAAGGGCTCGAATTCAAGGGCTATGGACGTCCGCTCACGATCCGCGAGGACAACCAGGCGCTCGAAGCGCAGTTGATGGGCGTGTCGCGCACCGTCGAGGGCTACGACTTCCCGATCATCGATGACATGATGATCTTCGATGCGGAAGGCATCATGGCGCCGCCCGGCGAAAACTCGCTCGAATGGATCGGCACGCTCGACGCGTCCTTCATCGAGACCGAGGCGAGCGAATACAAGCACGAGGAATAGTCCTCCCCAACCGCCGCGCCATCGCATCCCCGCATGCGAAGGCGCGGCGGCCGCATCGTTCCCGCTCACTTGTGCAAAGGCCCCGAACGGCCCATGTCCCTGCAGATTCTCGTTCTCGCCGCGCTTGACGGCATCGCCTACGGGGCGCTCGTCTTCCTCGTCGCCGTCGGCATGACGCTCGTCTTCGGCGTCATGCGCATCCTCAACGTGGCGCATGGCTCGTTCTACGCGCTCGGCGCCTACGCGGCCGCCAGCCTCGGCATCGCCATGGCGGGCATGGGCCTGTCGCCCTGGCTCGCCTTTCCGATGTTCATCGTCGCCGCTGCCGTCGTCGGCATCACGGTCGGCGGGTTGATGGAGCGGTTTCTGCTCCAGCGCATCTACGGCTACGAGGAGACGCTGCAGCTTCTCGTCACCTTCGCCGTCTTCATGATGCTGGAAAACGTCCAGCGCCTCGTCTGGGGCGTGCAGCCCTATTTCTATTCCGACCCGCTGCGCCAGCTCGGCAATGTCAATGTCGCCGGCATCACCTACACCGCCTACCAGACGCTGTTCCTGCCGCTGGTCGCGCTCGCCGTACTGTTCGGCCTGCGCTTCTTCCTGCGCTACACGCTCGCCGGCTCGGTCATCGTCGCCGTGACGGAGGACCGCGAGGCGGCGACGGCGATCGGCATCAATGCGCGGCGCGTGTTCTTCCTCACCTTCGTCATCGGCGTGACGTTGGCCTCGCTCGGCGGCGCGCTCGCCTCACCCACCACTTCCGTCCTGCCGGGCATGGGGGCGGAGATGATCGTGCTGTCCTTCGCCGTTGCGGCGACCGCCGGTCTCGGCCAGATCGAGGGTGCGGCCATCGCGGCGCTGCTCATCGGGCTCGGCCGGTCGATGGCGGTGTTCTTCGCGCCCGAATTCGAGGTCGTCATGCCCTACCTCATCATGGTCCTCGTTCTCCTAATCCGGCCCGAAGGTCTCTTCGGCAAGACGACGGCGAGGAAGATCTGATGCTTATGCGCGTGATCTTTCCTGCGATTGTTCTCCTCGCCGCGCTCAATCCGCTGGTCTTCCCGCAATGGGACGCGTTCCTGACGATCGTCTTCGCCAAGGCGCTGCCGGTAATCGGCATCATCCTTCTGCTTCAGGCGGGACAGGTTTCGTTCGGCCATGCGATGTTCTTCGCCATCGGCGCCTATACGGCCGGCTTCGTCGGCCGCTGGATGGGGGGCGGGGGCGAGCTTTTCCTGCTGCTTCTCGCCGCGCTCGCCACATCGGTGGTCGCCGGCCTCTTCGTCGGCATCTTCGTCGTGCGCTACCGCTACATCTTCTTCGCCATGCTCAACCTCGCCTTTTCGATGGTGCTGTTTTCCCTATTGGAGAAGTTCATCCACATCACCGGCGGGTCGGACGGGCTGCGCATCTCGCGTCCCACACTGCTGGGTCGGGAGATGTCGCGCGCCAATTACGAGTTCGGCATCTACTACGTCTCCCTCGCCCTTCTCGCGCTCGCCATCTTCGGCGCCTGGCGACTGATGGACAGCCCGGTCGGGCATGCGATGAAGGCGATCAAGAGCAACGAGACGCGGGTCGAATATCTCGGCATCTCGCCGCGCCGCACGCTGCTCGTCGTCTATGTCGCCTCGGCCGCGCTTGCTGGTGTCGGCGGGGCGCTGGTGGGCGTCTTCCAGGGCATCGCCACGCCCGACTACGCCTATTGGACGCGCTCCGGCGAATTCGTCTTCGTCGCCATCCTCGGCGGTGCGGGGCAGGTGCTGGGCGCGCTTGCCGGGTCGTTCTCGTTCGAGTTCATCCGCGTCACCGCCGCCGCCTATCTCGGCGACACGTGGCAGCTCACGCTCGGCCTCATGCTGCTCGGCATCATCCTGTTCGCGCCGGCGGGCATCGTCGGTTCGCTGGTCAATGTCGGCAATCGCTGGCGCGGCCGGCGGACCAGGGAGAAGCCGAGCCCGCTCGGCGAAGCCAAGGAGGCGGTGCGATGAACGCGCTCTTGTCCGCACGCGACATCGAGATCCGCTTCGGCGGCGTGGTGGCGGCCGACGGCGTCGCGCTCGACGTCTTCGAGGGCGACAATCTCGCCATCATCGGCCCGAACGGCGCCGGCAAGACCACCTTCCTCAACATCTGCACCGGCTATCTGAAGCCGCAGGCCGGCCGCGTCAGCTTCAAGGGCAGGGAGCTGCTCGGTTCCTCGCCCCGCGCCATCACGCGGCTCGGCATTGCCCGCGCCTTCCAGATTCCGCAGCTCTTCGCCGAGCAGACCGTGCTGGAGAACATGCTTCTGGCGTCGGCGTCCCGGGCGGGCCGGCTCGGCATGTTCACGCGCCTTGCCGACATTCCCCAGCGCGCCGAAGCCGAGGCGATCCTGGAGCAGGTCGGTTGTTCCGACGTCAAGGACCGCGTCGCTTCCGAACTTCCCGAAGGCAAGCGCAAGCTTGTCGACATCGCGCTGGCGCTGGCGCTGAAACCTGCCGTTCTCCTGATGGACGAGCCGACTTCCGGCGTCGCCTCGTCGGAGAAATTCGCCATCATGGACACGCTGATCGGCGCCTTGCGGGCGCAGAAGGTCACCTCCGTCTTCGTCGAGCACGACATGGAAATGGTCTCGCGCTACGCCAATCGCGTCGCGGTGTGGAGTTCGGGCCGCATCCAGAAGGAAGGCCCGCCGGACGAAGTTCTGACCGACCCCGAAGTTATCCGCACCGTGATCGGGAGCTGATCATGCTAGACCTGCAGAACCTTCACGTCTCGATCGCCTCGACGCCGATCCTGCGCGGCGTCAACCTGTCGGTCGGCCATGGCGAGACGGTCGCGTTCGTCGGCCGCAACGGCGCCGGCAAGACGACGACGCTGCGCGCGACGATGGGTCTCGTCGCCTCGACAGGCGACATCGTGCTCGACGGCAGGGCGATCGACAAGGTCCCCGCGCATGAGCGTCCCGGCCTCGGCATCGGCTACGCGCCGGAGGATCGGCGCCTCTTCTCCGCCTTCACGGTGGAAGAGAACATCCGCCTGCCCGCGCGCGTTGCCAATCTGTCGGGCGACGAGACCAAGCGCCGGCTCGACCGCGTCTATTCGATCCTGCCGGAGTTGAAGGAGATGGGCCCTCGCCCCGCCGGCTCGGTTTCGGGCGGACAGGGCAAGATGGTGGCGCTCGGCCGCGCGCTGATGCTCGGCACCAAGCTTGTGCTACTCGACGAGCCCTTTCAGGGCCTAGCCCCGGTTCTCGCCAATCGCTATGCGGAGGCCCTGCGGGCCTTGCGCGATCAGGACAGGTCCTTGTCCCTGATCATCACCGAATCCAATCCGGGCCTGCTCAAGAGTTTCGCCGAGCGGATCGTCACGATCGAGCGCGGTGAGATCCAGCAGTCCGAACTCGTGGAGGCCGTTCACTGATGAACATCCAGTCCAAACCCGCCGCCGGCCAGATCATGGAAGCCAAGGGCATCTTCGTCGACAACAAATGGCACGCGAACGAAACGGGCGGGACGGTCGACGTCTACGCACCGGCGACCGGCGCCGTCGTCGCGCGCATCGCGGCCGGCAGCGCGGGCGATGTCGACCGTGCCTACAAGGCCGCCCGCCGCGCTTTCGAGGAAGGCGCATGGGGCCGGCTCACCGCCGTCGAGCGGGGGCGGCTTCTCCTGAAGCTGTCGCGCGCGATCGAGGATCATGCCGACGAACTCACCGCGCTCGAAGCGCTCGACTGCGGCAAGCCGCTGAAGCAGGCCCGCGCCGACATCGTCGCCTGCGCGCGCTATTTCGAGTTCTATGGTGGCGCCGCCGACAAGGTGCATGGCGACACGATCCCATTCCTCAACGGCTATCTGGCGCTGACCGAGCGCGTGCCGCACGGCGTCACCGGACAGATCATTCCCTGGAACTATCCCGCGCAGATGTTCGGCCGCACGCTCGGCCCGGCGCTCGCGGTCGGCAACGCCATCGTGATGAAGCCGGCGGAAGATGCCTGCCTGACGCCGCTGCGGCTGGCAGAACTGGCCGCTGAAGTCGGTTTCCCGGAAGGCGCGATCAACATCGTGCCGGGCACCGGCGAAGAGGCCGGCGCGGCGCTCACCGCCCATCGCGGCTTCGACTTCCTGTCCTTCACCGGCAGCCCGGAAGTCGGCACGATGGTGCAGATCGCGGCGGCGAAGAACCATATCGGCTGCACGTTGGAGCTGGGCGGCAAGTCGCCTCAGGTGGTCTTCGCCGATGTCGATCTCGATGCGGCGCTGCCCTCGCTCGTCAACGCCATCGTCCAGAATGCCGGCCAGACCTGCTCGGCCGGCTCGCGTCTCTTGGTCGAAAAATCCGGCTATGACCGCATCGTCGGCGCCGTCGCCGAACGGTTCGCCAAACTCACCGCCGGCACGCCGGACATGGACCTCGACCTCGGCCCGGTCATCAATCCCGGTCAGAAGCGCCGCGTCGAGCGTTTCTGCGGCAATGCCGGCAATGACGGCATCGAGGTGATCGCCGAGGGCAGCATCGCCGATGGCGTTCCCGAAGGCGGCTACTATGTCGCGCCTAAAATGTTCGGCCGCGTGCCGCGCGACAATGCGCTGGCGCTCGACGAAGTATTCGGGCCAGTCCTCTCCGTCATCCCGTTCGAGGACGAGGCGGACGGCGTGGCGCTTGCCAACGGCACCGATTACGGCCTCGTCGCAGGCGTGTGGACCCAGAACGCCAATCGCGCGACCCGCGTCGCCCGCAAGGTCCGCGCCGGCCAGGTCTACGTCAACGCCTATGGCGCAGGCGGCGGCATCGAGCTTCCCTTCGGCGGCATGAAGAAGTCCGGCCATGGCCGCGAGAAAGGCTTCGAGGCGCTGAAGGACCTCTCCGTGGTCAAGACCATCGTCGTCAAGCACGACTAGATGCCATCGTTTCGGGCGGCGACGTGCCGCTCCACCATCGATTTTGAAGGAAAGAACTGATTATGCGTTTGCAGGGAAAGACGGCACTGGTGACGGGCGGAGCCTCCGGCTTCGGGGCGGAGATCGCGGCGACATTCGCGCGTGAGGGCGCCCGCGTCACCATCATGGATCTGAACGAAGCCGGTGCGAAGGCTCAGGCCGAAGCCTGCGGCAATGGCGCCGTTGCCGTCGGCGGCGACGTGACGAAGGCCGCCGACATCAAGCGTGCCGTGGAAGCCGCCACGCAGGGCGGCCGGCTCGACATCGTCGTCAACAATGCTGGCTGGACCCACCGCAACAAGCCGATCATGGAGGTGACGGAAGACGAGTTCGACAAGGTCTACGCGATCAACGTCAAGTCGATCTTCCACATGACGGCGGCGACCATTCCGGTCATGCGCGCGCAGGGCGGCGGGGCGATCATCAATGTCGGCTCGACCGCCGGCATCCGGCCGCGTCCGGGCCTCACCTGGTACAATTCGACCAAGGGCGCGGTGAACCTGCTTTCGCGTTCGATGGCCGTCGAGCTTGCGCCCGACAAGATCCGCGTCAACTGCGTCGCTCCGGTCATGGGCGCGACCGGTCTCCTGTCCGCCTTCATGGGCGTCGAGGACACGCCGGAAAACCGCGCGAAATTCGTCTCGACGATTCCGCTCGGCCGCATGTCGACGCCGAAGGACATCGCCAATGCGTGCCTCTATTTGGCATCCGACGAGGCCGAGTTCATCACCGGCGTCATCCTCGAAGTGGATGGCGGCCGCACGATCTGACGAGAAGCGAGGAGGGCAGGCACAGACAGGAACGAAGACGAAAATGCCAATTGACTAGCCTTGCGGGGCCGGCGACCGCCTCCCCGCCATGATTTCGTCAGGGAGGACGAACATGTTTTCGCATTCATACCGCCTGCCCCTTCTGGCGCTCGCATCCGCGGCGCTGATCTCGACCGGCGCGCTTGCGCAGGACACCGACACCGAAGACGATGCGGCGCCGCAGGCCGCGCAGGAAGAAAGCGCGGCGCCGGCAGATGCCTCTGCAGCCGAGGAATGGCCCGCCAACGCGCCCGACGCGCCAGAATGGTGCAAGTCGAAATGGGGCCCGGAGGACCAGATCGGCGCGGCCAATCTGCTGTCGCCGGAACTCGCGCTTGCGGCCGCCGAACTCGTCACTGAAGGCAAGACCTATTCGCTCGGCGTCGAGGTCAACAAGGACACGCCCGCCTTCGGTCCGCGCTCCTGGGCGCTGGTCATCAACCAGCCGGGCCAGACCGGCGGCGTCGGGCTTGGGCCGACCAACACCAACTACAATGACGACATCTATATGGGCTATGTCGGCACCGGCTCGCAGATCGACGGGCTGGGGCATATCGGCGTCAACAACGTCTACTACAACTGCCACAAGAACAGCCTCTTCGTGCAGGCCGACGGGCTGACGAAGCTCGGCATCGAGAAGGTGCCGAACATCGTCACGCGCGGCGTCGTCCTCGACATGACCGACCATTTCGGCGAGGAGGTGCTGGCCGAAGGCACCGCCTTCAACAGCGCCGAAATCCAGGCGCAGGCGGAGAAGCAGGGCGTCGAGATCCGCGAGGGCGACGTGGTGCTGTTCTATACGGGCTGGCTGTCGCTCGTCGGCAACGACGATGAGCGCTACATTACCTCCGAACCCGGTCTCGGCCTCGACGGCGCGCGCTGGCTCGCCGAGCAGAACGTGATCGCGGTCGGCGCCGACACCTGGGGGCTGGAGGTCATTCCCTTCGAGGAAGGCACCGGCGTCTTCGAGGTCCATCAGGAGTTGATCGCGAAGAACGGCATCTACATCCTGGAGAACATGAACACGGAGGAACTCGTCGCTGACGGCGTGTCCGAATTCATGTTCGTTCTCGGCCATTCGAAGATGACGGGCGGCGTCCAGGCCATCATCAACCCGACGGCTATTCGCTAGATCGCGGCAGGGCGGCCCGACACGGCCGCCCTCCTCACTCCAAGCTGACCGATTGTCGGACAAAAACTTGCCTGCTGCACCCGGATTCGTGCTAGATCGAATCCGGATCGAGTGCGGAGCGGGACGCGTTGGAAATCGAGAAACTGAAAGTGCCGCCGGCCTATCAGGCCGTATCGACGGAACTGCAGAAGCACATTCTTTCGGGCGCGCTGAAGCCCGGCGAGCCCCTGCCGAGCGAAATCGAGCTCGCGGCGAAGTTCGGCGTCAACCGCTCGACGGTGCGCGAGGGCATCCGCCAGCTCGAAAGCGAGGGGCTGGTGCGGCGCGAGGGGCGCAAGCGCCTTCTCGTCACCGTGCCGCATTCGGCCGATCTCGCCCCGCGCACGACACGCGCTCTCGTCATGCACGAGGTGACGTTCCATGAATTGTGGGAGGTCGCGATGGTGCTCGAGCCGCTGGCCGCACAGCTTGCGGCGGACGTGGCGACCGACGCGCAGATCGCCGCTCTCAAGGCCAATCTCGACGCCACTGCCGCCATCGTCGAACGCGGCATCTCGCCCGGCAAGCTCGACCTCGAATTTCATTCGCTCGTTTCGGCGGCGGCCGCGAATAAGGTTCTGCTCCTGTCGCGGGAGCCGGTCGGCCTCCTGCTCTATCCTGCTTTCGAAACCTTCCAGATGCAGTTGCCGCAGGCGGCACGCCGCCTCGTGGATGCCCATCGCGAGGTGGTGGCGGGCATCGAACGGCGCGACGGGGCGCATGCCGAATTGTGGATGCGCAAGCATGTTGCGGATTTGAAGCGCGGATGGGAACTCGCCGGCCTCAGCATCGACCAGCGCATCGAGCCGGGCGTCACCCCGTAGGGGCGTGCCCGTTCGCCGCATCGTCCTCGCGCCCGCGCGCCAGGGCCCGGCCGTCGCGAATGAGCGTCGCAATCATCTCGATGATCATCAGCCCGAAGGCCAGCGGCACCATCATCAACAGCGGCCAGAGCGGATAGTAGTCCGAGCCGATCTGCATCGTGCGGGCGCTCGCGAAACCCGCCCAGGCAAACTTGCCGACATACCAGGTCAAAAGAAGGAAGATCGCGAGTTCGATCGCGATGACGAAGAGCGCGAGAAGCTTGCGGGCCGCGAAGGGAAGGGCGTCGGCGAGGATTTCGAGCTTCGGGAACACGCCCTCGCGATGGGCCAGCGGCAGGGCCCAGAAGATCAATAGCGGGAAGACCACCCGCTCGATGATGTTGTAGGCGCCCGGCACGAGGTCGGTCTGGAGCACGTAGCGGCCGAAGACGCTGATCACGGTGATCATCATCATCACGAACAGGCACAGGCCCGCTCCGATCGAGGCCATGCCCCATTCGAACTTTCCAAGGCCGCGATAGAGGTTCATCGAAGGCTCCTAGCGGATATGGCTTGGCAGCCAGGTGACGAGACCCGGCACGAAGATCATCGCGCCGCCGACGACGATCGCCGCGACGACCGCGAACTGGGTCGCCGGGCGAAACACCTGCGCCACCGGATAGCGCGCGGCGGCCGATGCGGCATAGGCGGACAGGCCGACCGGCGGGGTCAAAAGGCCGAGTGCGATCATGAAGCTTGCCATCACGCCGAACCAGAGGAGATCGATGCCTGCCGCCTGCAGGATCGGCAGGACGATCGGAACGATCAAGAGGATGACCGCCGCCGATTCGAGGATCATCCCGGCGATAAAGAGCAGGAACAGGAGCAGCGCCGCGATGATGCCGGGGCTTGCCAGAAGCGGTTCGGCAAGGGCGAGAAGTTCGCGCGGCACGCGCGAGATCGACAGGAAGCGGGCGAAGATCTGTGCGCCGATCACCAGCATCATCAGCATCGCGGTGATCTTGACCGAATCGGCGAGCGCATGGGCCAGGTCGCCGATGCCGATACGGCGCATGAATGTCAGGCCGATAAGCGCCGTGAAGGCGCCGATGGCGCCGGCCTCGCCGACCGTGATGACGCCGCCATATATGCCGCCGAAGACGACCACCATCAGGAAAACCAGAAAGGCGCTGGCCGCAAAGCTCGATCCGCCGACGTGATCGGCCCCCGCCGGCGCGATCCCTTCGGTGGCTCCCGGCGTCACTTCGCCGAACAGGCGGATGCAGACGACATAGACCAGCAGGCACAGGAGGCCCGGTCCGAGAAGGCCGATGAAGAGCTGGCCGATCGGCACTGTGGTGATCGATCCGTAGATGATGACGATCAGGCTCGGCGGTATGACCGCCGACAGCGAGCCGGCGACGGCCGCAAGTCCGATCGCGAAGCGGCGCGTATAGCCGACGCGTTCGAGTTCGGGGCCGGCGAGGGTCGCCAGCGCCGCCGCGCTAGCCGAACCCGATCCCGACACCGCGCCCAGCATGCCACCGGTCACCAGCGTCGCCACCCCGAGCGGAAAGCGGCGGTAGCCGGACAGGCGATGGCCGACGCGGAAGAGATCGACGATCAGCCCGCCGCGCATCAAAAGCTGCGCCATCAGGAGGTAGAGCGGGATGATCGACAGCGAATAGGACGAGGCGGTGAAGAAGATGTCCTGGCCCAGAATGCCCTGGAAGAGCTGCGGTCCGACCCACAGATACATGCCCAGAAGGCCGGCGCCGAACAGCACCGTGGCGACGTTCTGCCCGAGGAGGAGGAAGGCTGCGAACCAGAAGGCGACGAACCACAAGGCGAGGCTGTGCGACACTTGGCAACATCCGTTGGTCGAGGGAAGGAGACGGCGCCGGAGCGCCGTCTTCAAGACGTCAAAGCTCGAGGAATTCGGCGACGCCGGCGGGCAGTTCGCCGCCCTCCTCGACGACCAGTTCGGCCCAGCGCTTGGCGGTGGCACGGCCGGGGTGACCGGCGGCCTCCGTCTGCTCCACCCAGGTCTGCCAGGTGTTTGTCGAAGCCATGGCGATGTGGTCCTGCATTTCCTGCGACATGTCGGTGATCGGCGTGAAGACCGAGCCTGCGCCCGCGGCCTCTTCCTGCACCTCGATGTCCTGCGCGTCGATGCCGGCGGCGTTCTGCATCGCGATGTCGCGCGCGACCCGGTCCCAGGTTTCCTGCTGCTCGGGCGTCAGCGTCTCCCAGGTCGCGTTGTTGATCGCCAGATAGCTGCCCCAGTGGCCAACGGCGACACCGGTGATCGTGTGGGTCAGCACGTCCTGGAGCGAATAGGAGCGCCAGTCGCCGATCGACAGGATCGTGCCTTCGACCGTTCCGCGCGACAGCGCCTCATAGGATGCGGAAGACGGCATCGTCACCGGCGTGACGCCCAGTTCGTTGAGGAAGATGGTGTGCAGTGCCGACCCCGCACGCATCGGCTTGCCGCTCAACCCGGAGACCGAATCCGGATTTTCGCCGGCAAAGGAAATCGCATAGGCCGCAGTCGTCGCCACCGGCCAGGCGCGAATTTCCTTCGGTTCGATCTCGTACTGATAGAAGGTCTTGCCGTCCGCCAGCTCGGTGTCGTCGTCCATCAGCTTCAGGAAGGCGCGGGTCATCAGCTCGGAATTGGTGCCGATGGTGGGAAGCTGGGTCACGTCGGAAAGCGGAAAGGTCCCCTCGTGATAGGGCGCCAGCAGCGGCGCCGCGACGGCGACCGTCCCGCCCTGCAGCGCGTCGAGCTCGCGGCCGACCGAGGTCAGCTCGCCGGCATAGAAGCGCGTGAAGGCGATCTCGCCATTGGTCTCGGCCTCGATGGCGTCGGCGAAGGGGTCCATGTGCTGGCCGACCCAGAAATGAACCTGCGGCAGCGAGGCCGAGATCATCAGATTGGTCTGCGCGAGTGCGGCGCCGGACCACAAGGTGGCGGAGGCAAGCACCGCCCATTTCGCGAGTTTCGTCATGTTTCCTCCCTGAGTGATAGATTGCGGGTCGTTTCCCGCCTTCACGTGATCAAGGCCCGATCGCGCGTCATTTCCGTCTTAGAAGTGCGCTTCTCCCGGCCTGCAAGCGTCGCCGCCTCCTCCCAGAGGCACTTATCGGAATGTCCGACATTCCAACATTGACACCCGGCCTCGCGACTTGTCAACGCGCGGCAGCGACATCGTCCGCCGGCAGCATCTGGCGCAGCGACGTCTTCAGAATCTTGCCGTTCGGGTTGCGCGGCAGGGGGCCTTCGAGGAACGTGATCGCATCCGGCACCTTGTAATCGGACAGGCGCTCCGCGCAGTAGGCGCGGATGGCTTGCATATCCGCAGCCCCGGGGCGGGCGACGATGAAGGCGTGGACCTTTTCGCCGAGAACCGGATCGGGGCGGCCGACGACCGCGCTCTCGATCACCGCCGGATGGCGCGACAGGACGCTCTCGACCTCGATGCAATAGACCTTGAAGCCGGCCCGGTTGATCATGTCCTTCTTGCGGTCGAAGACGTGGACATAGCCTTCGGCATCCACCGAACCAACATCGCCGGACACCCAGTAGCCATCGATGAAGCCGGCAGCGTCGGCCTCCGGATTTTCCCAGTAGCCGGGCACCACCATCGCGCCCGCGATCATCAGCTCGCCGCTTTCGCCCGGCGCCACTTCGCGGCCGTGCTCGTCGACGATGAGGATGTCGCAGCCCGCGACCGGCCGGCCGACGGCTTTCGGATGGGCGGCGATGTCGCCGATCGGCAGGATCGTCGCAGGAGACGTGGTCTCGGTCGAGCCGTAGCAGTTGACGAGGTTGAGCGAAGGCGCCGCCCCGGCGAGGCGATCGATCGTCGCCTGCGGCATCGGTGCCCCGCCGAAGCCGGCAATGCGCCAGTGCGACAGGTCGAAGCCGGCGAAGTCGGGGTCGAGCAGGCACAGATTGTACATTGCCGGGACCATGATGGTGAAGGTCGCCTTCTCCCGCGCCACGACTTCGAGGAAATGCCGCGCCTTGAAGGCCGGCAGCATCACCGTCGTGCCGCCGGCGCGGATCATGGTGAGAAGAACGGCGACGAGACCGGTGACGTGCGAGGCCGGGACGGCGAGCAGCCCGACATCGGCCGGGGTCAGCGCCAGCGCGGAGGCGTAGTTGATCGTCGAGTGGATAGTCGAGAAGTGGGTCAGCTTCGCGCCCTTCGGCCGTCCGGTCGTCCCCGACGTGTAGAGAAGGCAAAAGACGTCGTCCTCGGCCACTTGCGGGAACGACGCGGCAGCGGCCGGCCGCGCCAGATCCTCGTAAGGCACGTCCGGTCCCTGCCCGACGACGCAGCGCATCCGCAGATCCGGCACCTCATCCTCCGCCGGCAGGTTGGCGGCGTGATCGGCATCATAGACCAGCGCCGCGGCGCGACACTGGTTGAGAACGAACTCGATTTCCGGCCGCCGCTGCCGCGTGTTCATCGGCACCACGATCAGGCCCGCGCGCGCCGCAGCCAGCACGCATTCGAGGAAGGCGAAGCCGTTCTCGAGAAGGAGCGCGATCCGGTCGCCCTTGCCCAGTCCCCGCGCGACCAGATTTGCCGCGACGGCCTCGACCCGCGCATCGAGCGCCGCATAGCTCATGCGCTCCGCATCCATCACGATCGCGTCACGCTCCGGCGCGGCGGCGACCGCGGCGCGGAACATCGCGTCGATATAAGGGGGCCTGTCGACGAAGGCGCGCACCATCCGGCTGCCGTAATGCACCTCGTGGCGGGTCTGCGGATAGGCCATCTGTTCCTCCGTTCCGGCGCGTCCGTGCCGAAGCTAGGCTAAGTCGGAATGTCCGACAACGGGTTCATTTCGAGACCTTCGCGCCACGGCCGAGCAGGAAACCGGCATCCACCGGCATCAGTTGGCCCGTCATCTTGCGAGCGTCGCAGACGAGGAAGGCGACGACGTCCGCGACGTCGTCGGCCGTGCAGATGTCGTCCAGCGCCGATTGTGCGGCGAAGTTTTCCCTCACCTTCGCGAAGGCTTCGCTGCCCAGCCCCGCCTCGAGCCACCGCGTGTCGAGAAGGCCCGGCAGGACCGTATTCACCCGTACCTTCGGCGCCAGAAGTCGCGCCATGGTCAGCGTCAGCGTGTTGAGCGCGCCCTTCGAGGCGATGTAGGCGATCGAACTGCCATTGCCGTTGACGCCGGCGATGGACGAGACGTTGACGACCGCCCCCGCTCCGCTCGCGCGCAGCGGATCTGCCGCCGCGCGCATCATCTGGTAGGGGCCGATCAGGTTGACGGCATAGACGCGCTGGAAATCCTCCGCATTCTGCACCTCGAGGTCGTCGAGCGCGGCGAACTGCGTCGCGCCGGCGCTGTTGACGAGGGCGTCGAGCCGTCCGAACCGCGACAGCGTGTCGGCGACCAGTCGCCGGCAGTCGGCGTCGTCCGCGACCGAACCCTGCAGCGCGATCGCTTCCGCGCCGGAATCGTGCAGGGTGCCGACCGTCGTTTCCGCCTCGCTCGCGCTGCGACTGTAATTGATCGCGACGTCGAAGCCGCGTGCCGCCAGCGCGCGGGCGGATGCCGCGCCGACGCCGGTTCCGCCGCCGGTGATCAGGGCGACCTTGCGTCGTCCGTCCGTCATGTCACGCTCCCCATATCGGCATTCCAGCAGTTTCGCCGTTCCCGTCAAAACAGAATGTTATAGGCCAGATAGCGCATAAGTATTGGCGCCGGCGGGCTTTGGCGACCACCATCGAAGCCGGAAAAATCGGAGGTACAATCGTATGAGGCCACTCGACGGTCTTCTCGTCGTCGCGCTCGAACAGGCGGTCGCAGCCCCTTATGCCTCCGAACGGCTGGCGGAGGCAGGGGCACGCGTCATCAAGCTGGAGCGCGCCGAAGGCGATTTCGCGCGCAAATACGACCGCTTCGCCGAAGGCTCGTCATCCTATTTCGTCTGGCTGAACGGCGGCAAGGAAAGTTGCGTCGTCGATCTGCGCGCGGAAGACGATCTCGCCATGGTGCGCGAGATGCTCGCGGGTGCCGACATCTTCATCCAGAATCTCGCGCCCGGCGCGGCGGCCCGGCTGGGGCTCGGCCACGACGTGCTGCGCGCGGCCAATCCGCGCCTCGTCACCTGCTCGATCTCCGGCTACGGCGCAGAGGGACCGATGGCGACGCGCAAGGCCTATGATCTACTCGTCCAGGCCGAAAGCGGCCTGTCATCGATCACCGGAACCGAACACGGTCCGGCCCGGGTCGGCGTTTCGGTCTGCGACATCGCCACCGGGATGCACGCCTACGAGGCCATTCTCGAGGCACTGATCCTGCGTGGACGGACGGGCGAGGGCACCCATATCGAGGTGTCGCTCTTCCATTCGCTGATGGACTGGATGAACGTGCCGTGGATCGCGCATCGCTACGGCAATTCGGCCCCGAAGCGGCTCGGCCTCGCACATCCGTCCATCGCGCCCTACGGCATCTTCGACGCGGCCGATGGCGAATCCTTCCTGATCTCGATCCAGAACGATGTCGAATGGCACAAGCTCTGCATTGCCGTCCTCGCCCGCCCGGATCTGGCAGCCGACCCCTGCTTCGCCACCAACAACGACCGCGTGGCGCGCAGGGCTGACACCGACGCCGCCGTTCAGGACGCGCTCGGTCGGCTGGCCGGCCACGAGGTCGTCGAGCGCTTGCAGGCGGCGTCGATCGCCTATGGAAAGGTGTCGGAAGTGGCCGATATCGAGGATCATCCGCAGGCGCGTTTCGTCGACCTGGCCGTGCCTGGCGGCGCGATCCGCATGTTCTCGCGCGCGGCGAGTTTCGATGGCGAGGTGCGCGCGCCCGGCCCCGTGCCGCCGCTCGGCAGCCATACCGAGAAGCTGCGCGACGAATTCAGCCCGAAGCGCGGCCGCAAGGCGTCATGAGCCGGCGGGCGCCTTGACGGCGCCGAGGAGTCTTGCATCCCAGACGCCTTCGCCGACGAGCCGCGACAGCATCTCCATCGTCAGGTTCTCGATCGCCTTCGTCGCACTGCTCATCGGCCGATCCGCCGGCGTCGCGACCAGAAGCTGGCGGCGCAGATCGGGTTCGCCGATCCGCCACGACACCAGTCGTCCGGCCTCCGTCTCGGCCTTGATCGCCATGGCCGGCAGGATCGAATAGCCCAGACCCTGCTCGACCAGCGTCTTGATCGGTGCGTAGGAATCGATTTCCGTGCGGGCGTTGAGCGGCGTCTCGCAATGGCTGAGCGCCATTTCGTCGAGCAGGTCGCGCAGGCCGTGGCCGGGGCTCGGGACGATCAAAGGCAGGGCGATGGCATCGGCGTAGCGCACGGCGTCCGCGCCCGGGCGCCGATCGCCGACGGCCATGCCCGGGGCCGCGAACAGGCGCAGTTCTTCCGAAAGCACCGGCGTCAATGCAAGTCCGCGCGTCTCGCGGGCGCGGTAGAGGACGGCGATGTCGACCTTGCCCTCGCGCAGCCAGTCGAAGATGAAGCCGCTCATCGCCTCGGCGATCCTCAGCCTGATCTTCGGGTAGCGCCGCGAAGCCTCGTCGATCAGTCGCGCCGAGAGCACCTGGCTCACCGTTCCCGGCAGGCCGAAGCGGACCTCGCCGGACAGCTCGACCTCGGTGCCGCCGACGATGTCGAAGAGCTGCTCGAAGGATTCGACCACCAGCCGGCCATGTTCGAGAAGCCGCTTGCCGGCCTCGGTCAACTGAACGCCGCGCGAAGAGCGGAAGAGGAGCGTGACCTTCAGGTCCTCCTCGATATTGCGCATGTGCTGGCTCAGGGCCGGCTGCGCGACGTTCAGCCGCTCGGCCGCCTTCGACAGCGAACCTTCCTCGGCGATGGCGATGAAATAGCGCAGGTGCCGCATGTCCATGCCGGCACGATATAATGAAAACCTATCGTCGCTAAAAGGAAATTATCTTTGCCTTAGAGCCCGATCGGGCACAATTTGCAGGCTCCGAGCCCCACTTCAGTGAGACCGATGGATTCCGTTCAGCCCATTTCCGACGACGACCTCGAGCCCATTCGCGAGACGACGCGCGCGCTGTGCCGGCGCTTTCCCGACGCCTATTGGCGCAAGGTCGACCGCGCCCGCGAATACCCGACCGAGTTCGTCACCGCGATGGCGGAAGCCGGGCTGCTCGCCGCGCTGATCCCGGCGGAATATGGCGGTAGCGGCCTGCCCTTGCGTGCCGCGGCGGCCATCCTCGCCGAAGTCCATGCCTCCGGCGCCAACGGGGCCGCGTGCCACGCCCAGATGTACACGATGGGAACGCTCCTGCGGCATGGCAGCGAGGCGCAGAAGCAGAAATACCTGCCGAAGATCGCGAGCGGCGAATTGCGCCTGCAGGCGTTCGGCGTCACCGAACCGGGCGCGGGCACCGACACGCTGTCGATCGCGACGATGGCCGAGAAGCGCGGCGACACTTATGTCGTCAACGGCCAGAAGGTCTGGACCAGCCGTGCCGAGCATTCCGACCTGATGATCCTCCTCGCCCGCACGGCGCCCAAGGGCTCCCTGCCCTCGCGCACGGACGGGTTGTCGGTCTTCATCGTCGACATGAAGGCGGCGCCGAAGGACCAGATGCGGATCACGCCGATCGCGACGATGATCAACCACGCGACGACGGAAATCTTCTTCGACAATCTCGAAATTCCCGCCGACGCGCTGATCGGCGAGGAGCATAAGGGATTTCGCTACATTCTCGACGGCATGAATGCCGAGCGCATCCTGATCGCCGCCGAATGTATCGGCGATTGCCGCTGGTTCATCGAGCGGGCGACGAATTACGCCAAGGAACGCAAAGTGTTCGGTCGTCCGATCGGCCAGAACCAGGGCATCCAGTTCCCGATCGCGCGTAATCATGTCGAGCTGCACGCCGCGCGCCTAGCCGTGCGCCACGCCGCCGAAATGTTCGACCGCGGCGAGCCGTGCGGGCCGGAGGCCAACATGGCCAAGATGCTGGCTTCCGAGGCCTCGTGGCGCGCTGCGGACACCTGCCTGCAGACGCATGGCGGCTTCGGCTTCGCCGAGGAATATGATGTGGAGCGCAAGTTCCGCGAGACGCGCCTCTACCAGATCGCGCCGATCTCGACCAATCTGATCCTCTCCAACGTGGCCGAGAAAGTGCTCGGCCTGCCCCGCTCGTTCTGAAGGCGATCATGACGGATACCAGCGACTGGGTCGGCCGGACCCGTAGCGTCAACGACGACATCGTGCGCTCGCCCGCGACGCGCGCCCGCGCCATGCTCGGCGACTGGTCCACCGCGTTCGCCGAAGGGGATGCGATCCTGCCGCCGCTCTGGCACTGGTTCTATTTTCTCGAAGCGACGCCGCGCGATGAGACCGGCCTCGACGGTCACGCGGCGAAAGGCGGGTTCCTGCCGCCGATCGCGCTGCCGCGGCGCATGTATGCCGGCGGGCGCTTCACCTTTCGGGGCGACCTTGCCTTCGGAGCCGAGGCCGAAAAGCGCTCGACCATCCTGTCGATGACCGAAAAGCAGGGTCGCTCCGGGCCACTCGCCTTCGTCACGGTCCGGCACGAGATCGTGCAGGGCGGCACTGTCGTCGCCACCGAGGAGCATGACATCGTCTATCGCGAGGCGGAGGACCCGGCGGCAGCCAAGCCGCCCGCCCCGCGCGCCGACAAGCCGGTTCTGTCCGAGGAGAGCGTGACGCCCGACGAGGTGACGCTCTTCCGGTTTTCCGCGCTCACCTATAACGGCCACCGCATCCACTACGACCAGCCTTACGTGACCGGCGTCGAGCATTATCCCGGCTTGATCGTCCACGGCCCGCTGGTCGCCATGCTGCTCTTCGAGCGCGCCCGCAGGATCGCAGGCAAGCGGCCGTCCGCCTTCTCGTTCCGGGCGATGTCACCAGTCTTCTGCGGCACCGAAATCCGTCTTGCGGAAGTGGCCGCCGAGACGGGTCTTGCGCTGGAAGCTCGCGACACGGACGATCGCCTCATCATGATCTCGACCACGGAATTCTGACCCATGACGCTGACCCGCGAACTCGTCCGGTTGATCCGCAGCAAGCCCGTCACCGACGCCGACCTCAAACGCGCCGCCGGCTTCGTCGTGGACACGCTCGCCTGCGCCCTTGCCGCGCGCGACACCGCGCCTGCCAAGGCGATCGCGACACTCTCCTCGTGGTCGACGCCCGATGCCGGCCGGCGCGCCTTCTATTTCGGCGGTCTGGCGCACATTCTCGAACTCGATGACCTTCACCGCACCTCCGTCACGCATCCGGGCACCGTCGTCGTGCCCGCCGCCGCCGCACTGGCGGAGACGCTGCGGGCGAGCGGCAGGGACTTCCTGATTTCCGTGCTTCACGGCTATGAGGCCTGCTGCCGGGTCGGCAACGCAGTCGGCAAGGCGCATTATCGCGTCTGGCACAACACCGCGACCTGCGGCACGTTCGGCGCGGCGATAGCGGCCGCGTATCTTCTCGACCTCGACGAAGATCAGGCCGTCTGGGCGCTCGGCAATGCCGGCACGCAATCGGGTGGCGTCTGGGAATTCCTGTCGGCCGGGGCGATGAGCAAGCATCTTCACACCGCCCGCGCGGCCGAATCCGGCGTCATCGCCGCGCTTCTGGCGCGCGAAGGCTTCACCGGCGCGGACACGATCCTGGAAGGCGAGAAGGGCTTCTTCGCGGCGCTTTGCCCGGACCCTGTCCCTGATGCCGTGCTGGCCGATGCGGACGGCCCGTGGGAACTCGTCCAGACCTCGATCAAGCCCTGGCCCTGCTGCCGCCATACGCATCCGGCCATCGACGCCGCGCTGGCGCTCAATTCGCGTCTCGACGGCGCGATGCCCGACGAGATTCGTGTCGAAACCTATCGCGCCGCGCTCGACGTGTGCGACCGGCCGGACCCGACCGAGCCCTATGGCGCGAAATTCTCGCTCCAGCACTGCGTCGCCGAGGCGATCCGGGCCGGCGCCGTCACGACATCGTCCTTCGACGGCAATCACCGCGCCGCTGCGCGCCATTTGCGCGCGATCACGTCGCTCGACGTCGACCCGGCGATCGAGGCCGCCTATCCGGCGGCCTGGGGAGCAAGCGTCAAGGCGCGCGTCGGCGACATCTGGCTCGAGGAGCGCCGCGAGGCCTGCAAGGGCGATCCGGAAAATCCGCTCGAGCGCGAAGAACTGACGGTCAAGGCCGTGGAGCTTCTGGGCCTCGCCGATTTCGATGCCGGCGCCGCACGCGGCCTGATCGACGAGATCTACGGCTTCGCTGACCGCAACGAGCCTGTCTCGACTTTCCAGACCGTCTTCGTACGCGCCTGAACACCGGCGCGCTTTTTGCGTCATTCCGCCGCAATTTGGAACGACCATTCCGAAAGCCCGCCAAGTTTGGTCGCGGGCAGCGTTCCGCCGGGCGGCGACAAGCGTAGGATCGGGGCTGTCAACGGAGGCAGTCGACATGTTCACGCGAAGACATCTTCTCTTCACGGCGGCTCTGGCCGCATCGGTGCAATTTGGCGGATCGGGTTTCGCCTATGCGCAACAGACCATCATCAACGTCTCCTACGATCCGACGCGCGAACTCTATCGTGAGTTCAATGCGGCCTTTGCCGAGCACTGGCAGGGGGAAAAAGGGGAAACGGTCAACATCCAGACCACGCATGGCGGGTCCGGCAGCCAGGCACGCACCGTCATCGACGGGCTCGAGGCGGATGTCGTCACACTGGCGCTCGAAGCCGATATCGACGCCATCGTGTCGAATACCGGCAAGATCCGCGAAGACTGGCGCGGCACGCTCGACAACAACAACGCGCCCTACACCTCGACCATCGTTTTCCTGGTGCGCAAGGGCAATCCGAAGAACCTGACCGATTGGGGCGATCTCGTCGGCGAGGGTGTCGAGGTCATCACGCCCAACCCGAAATCCTCGGGCGGCGCGCGCTGGAACTTCCTCGCCGCCTGGGCCTGGGCGCTCAAGGAACATGGCGGCGACGAAGCGAAGGCGACCGAATACGTCACCGAACTCTTCAAGCACGTACCTGTCCTCGACGGCGCCGCGCGGGGCTCCACCACGACCTTCGTCCAGCGCGGCATCGGCGACGTGCTGCTCGCTTGGGAGAACGAGGCTTTCCTCGCCATCGAGGAGCTCGGGCCCGACCAGTTCGACATCGTCGTCCCGTCGCTCTCGATCCTCGCCGAGCCGCCGGTAGCGGTGGTCGACGCCAATGTCGACGCCAAGGGCACGCGCGAGGTCGCGACCGCCTATCTCGAATATCTCTATTCGGATGTCGGCCAGAACATCGCCGCCCGCAACTTCTACCGCCCGGCAAAACCGGACGTGGTGGAACCGGCCGAACTGGAACGCTTCCCCGATCTCGAACTCGTCACCATCGACGATCTCGGCGGATGGCGGGAGGCGCAGCCGCGCTTCTTCGGCGACGGCGGCGTCTTCGACCAGATCTACCTGCCGGGTCGCTGATCGATGAGTGCGGTGCTTTCAGCGCCGGCGCGCTGGCGCTGGAAGGAGCCGAGCGTGATCCCGGGATTCGGGCTCACATTCGGTTTCACCATCTTCTATCTCTCGCTCCTGATCCTGATCCCGCTCGCGGGGCTGGGCTGGAAATCGGCGTCGCTCGGCTGGACCGAGTTCTGGCGACTGGCGACCGACCCGCGCGTCGTCGCCGCGCTGCGAACCTCGTTCTGGACGTCGGGCTTTGCGGCAAGCGTCAATGTCGTCTTCGGCGTCATCGTCGCCTGGGTGCTGGTGCGCTACCGTTTCCCCGGCCGGCGGCTGATCGATGCGGCGGTCGACCTGCCCTTTGCGCTGCCGACGGCGGTGGCGGGCATCGCGCTCACCGCCATCTACGCGCCGAATGGCTGGGTCGGGCAGTGGCTTCAGCCATACGACATCCGCATCGCCTACACGCCCACCGGCATCGTGATCGCGCTGATCTTCATCGGCCTGCCCTTCGTCGTGCACACCGTCCAGCCGGTGATGGAGGAGATCAGCCGCGAGGTCGAGGAAGCCGCAGCGACCCTCGGCGCCAACCGCTTCCAGACCGTGTGGCGGGTCATCCTTCCCGGCCTCCTGCCGGCGATCCTCACCGGCTTCGCCCTCGCCTTCGGCCGCGCCGTCGGCGAATACGGCTCGGTGCTGTTCATCGCGGGCAACATCCCGTTCGTCTCGGAGATCGCACCGCTTCTGATCGTCATCCGGCTGGAAGAGTTCAACTATCCGGCCGCGACCGCCATCGGCGCGATCATGCTGGTGCTCGCCTTCGTGGTGCTCCTCACCATCAATCTCATTCAGGCCTGGAGCCGCAGGAGGTTCGGTTATGGCGGATAGTCTGGCCTTGCAGGGCTCGTTCGCAGCTACACCCGAGACGCCCTTTCGCGATCCGACCGGCGAGAGCCCGGCGGCGAAATGGGTGCTGATCTCGATCGCCGTCGCCTTTCTGGCGCTGGTTCTCTTCATGCCGCTCGTCGCCGTCTTCGCCGAGGCGCTGCGGCGCGGCTGGCAGGTGGCGCTCGCCTCCATCGTCGAGCCGGATGCGCTCGCCGCGATCAGGCTGACGCTGCTCGTCGCGGCCATCGCCGTGCCGGCCAACCTGGTCTTCGGCGTCGCGGCCGCATGGGCGATCGCCAAGTTCGAGTTCAAGGGCAAGGCGTTCCTGATCACGCTTATCGACCTGCCCTTCTCGGTCTCGCCGGTGATCGCCGGCCTCGTCTACGTGCTGCTCTTCAATGCGCAGAGCTATTTCGGCCCGCTCCTCAACTCCTACGGGCTGCAGATCCTCTTCGCCGTTCCCGGCGTGGTGCTGGCGACGATCTTCGTCACCTTCCCGTTCATCGCCCGCGAACTGATCCCGCTGATGCAGGACCAGGGCACCGGCGACGAGGAGGCGGCGATCTCGCTCGGCGCGTCGGGCTGGCAGGCGTTCCGGCTGGTCACGCTGCCCAACATCAAATGGGGCCTGCTCTACGGCGTTCTCCTCTGCAACGCCCGCGCCATGGGCGAGTTCGGCGCCGTGTCGGTCGTCTCCGGCCGGCTGCGCGGCGAGACCGTCACCATGCCGCTGCAGGTCGAGATCCTCTACAACGAGTACAATTTCGTCGCCGCCTTCGCGGTCGCCTCGCTCCTTGCCGTCCTCGCCCTCGTCACGCTCGTCCTCAAGGCCGTTCTCGAACGCGTCTACGGTCGCGGCGACGGCCTGCGCGGACATTAATCGGGAATCCCTCAATGGAACTTCGCGTCAACTCCATCGACAAGACCTTCTCGGGCTTTCACGCGCTCGACAACGTCTCGCTCGACATCCGCTCCGGCGAACTGATCGCGCTTCTGGGACCTTCGGGGTCCGGCAAGACGACGCTCCTGCGCCTCATCGCCGGGCTCGACTTTCCGACCGGCGGGGCGATCCATTTCGGCGACGAGGACGCGTCGCGCAAGAGCGTGCAGGAGCGCAATGTCGGCTTCGTCTTCCAGCATTACGCGCTCTTCCGGCACATGAACGTCCTCGACAATATCGGTTTCGGGCTGAAGGTGCGGCCCGCTGCCACCCGTCCGCCGAAATCGGAAATCCACCGCCGCGCGCTCGAACTGCTCGACCTCGTCCAGCTTTCGGGCCTCGAAAAGCGCTTCCCCAACCAGCTTTCCGGCGGCCAGCGCCAGCGCGTCGCGCTCGCCCGCGCGCTCGCCATCGAGCCGAAGGTGCTGCTCCTCGACGAGCCCTTCGGCGCCCTCGACGCGCAGGTGCGCCGCGATCTGCGCCGCTGGCTGCGCGAGATCCACGACCGCACCGGCCACACCACCGTCTTCGTCACGCACGACCAGGAGGAGGCGCTGGAACTTGCCGACCGCGTCGTCGTCATGAGCCGCGGCCGGATCGAGCAGGTCGGCTCGGCCGACGACATCTACGACACGCCGAACTCGCCCTTCGTCTACGGCTTTATCGGCGAATCGAGCCGACTTCCGGTTCGCGTCGAGGACGGGCAGGTGTGGCTGGAGGACCGGACCATCGGCCTTGAGGCGCACAACGCGCCCGCCGGTCCGGCTGAGCTCTATTTCCGCCCGCATGACATCGACGTGCTGGAAGGCTGCGGCGGCTGCATCGCCGGCACCGTCACCGCCACGCGCCGGGTCGAGGCGCGCCGGCGCATCGAGCTTGCCGTCGGCGGCCCCGGCCACCGGGTCGAGATCGAACTGCCGGCCGACAGCCCGGTCGCGGAGGGCACGCGCATCGCGTTCCGGCCGCGCGCGTGGAAGCTCTTCCCCGCCCATTGAGGCCGGCAATTGCGCGCTGGCGGCGAAACGGGTTCGAATTTGCTCGCATCCGCGGCAAAATGAGAGCCCGTTTCCTGTCGCGGCGCGGCCCGATCCCGCATCTTTGCAGGCATGACGCACGCACCTGCCGCCATTGCCGCCCTCGCCGACGAACTCAGCTCCCTCGATCTGGAAGCGAGGCTTCAACGCGTGGCGCGCTTTGCCGGCCGCAAGGTCTTCACGACCTCGCTCGGTATCGAGGACCAAATCATCACGGCGGCCATCGCGCGTTCCGGCACGGCGGGCTCTATCGAGATCGTCACGCTCGACACCGGCCGCCTGTTCGACGAAACGCGTACGCTGATCGATGAGACCGAGCGCCGCTTCGCCCTTGCTATCGAGCGCTATCGCCCGGCGCCCATCGACATCGAGACCTACACCGCGCGCTACGGCCTCAACGGCTTCTACGACAGCGTCGAGGCGCGGCACGCCTGCTGTGACATTCGCAAGCTGCGCCCGCTTTCGCTGGCACTCGACAGGGCTGAAATCTGGATCACCGGCGTGCGGCGCGGGCAGTCCGGCGCGCGCGCCGAAACGCCGCTCGCCGAATGGGACGCGCAGCGCGGCCTTCTCAAGGTCAATCCGCTCGCCGACCTGACATTTGACGCGATCAATGCCTATGCGGCGCGCCACGACGTCCCCCTCAACCCGCTCCACGCGCGCGGCTATCCTTCGATCGGCTGCGAGCCGTGCACCCGCGCGATCAAGCCCGGCGAGCCCGAACGCGCCGGGCGATGGTGGTGGGAACAGGACCAGACCCGCGAATGCGGGCTCCACGTCAAGGACGCCGCCTCGCCGATCACCCCGATCTCCTCCCGGAAAGTGCAAGTGCCCGCAACATGACCGCAGCAGCAGCCCGCCTCCAGACCACCGACGACAACAGCCACTCCAGCCGCCTTTCGCCGCATCTCCAGGCCCTTGAGAACGAAGCGATCCACATCTTCCGTGAGGTCGCGGCGGAGTTCGAGCGGCCGGTGATGCTCTATTCGGTCGGCAAGGATTCGTCCGTCCTGCTGCATGTCGCGCGCAAGGCCTTCTGGCCCGAACCGACCCCCTTTCCGCTGCTCCATGTCGATACCGGCTGGAAGTTCTCGCAGATGATCGCCTTTCGCGACCAGACCGCGCGCGACCTCGGTCTCGACCTCAACGTCCATACCAATCCGCGCGGTGCGGCCGAGGGGTTGAGCCCGTTCAAGCACGGCTCATCCTACTTCACCGACGTCATGAAGACCGAGGCGCTGCGCCAGGCGCTGGATGCCGGCCGTTACGACGCAGCCTTCGGCGGTGCGCGGCGCGACGAGGACGCCTCGCGCTCCAAGGAGCGCATCTTCTCCTTCCGCTCGCCCGATCATCGCTGGGACGCGCGCAACCAGCGACCCGAATTGTGGAACCTCTACAATGGCCGCATCGCGCGCGGTGAGAGCGTGCGCGTCTTCCCGCTCTCCAACTGGACCGAGCTCGACGTCTGGCAGTACATCAAGGCCGAGGAAATCCCGATCGTCGATCTCTATTTCGCCAAGCGCCGGCCCTTCGTGCTGCGCGACGGCATGATCATTCTCGCCAAGGACGAGCGGCTGGAGCTCTGGCCTGGCGAGGTGCGCCAGGAAGGCTCGATCCGCTTCCGCACCCTTGGCTGCTTCGCGCTTTCCGGCGGCATCTTCTCCGAAGCCGAGACCATCGACGACATCATCGACGAGATCACCACCGCAACCGTTTCCGAGCGCCAGGGCCGCGCAATCGACCGCGACGAGGCGGGATCGATGGAAAAGAAGAAGCTCGAAGGATATTTCTGACCATGAGCCTCGACGCTGAAATCCTGCCGCTCGAACCCGAATTCGAGCGTGACGGCGAGCCCGTCGCAGCCGATCATGAAGACGGCCGCCGTCTGCGCTTTCTCGTTTGCGGCAGCGTCGACGACGGCAAGTCGACGCTGATCGGCCGCCTGCTGTGGGACACGAAATCCGTCGCGGAGGATCACCGCGCGGCGCTGATCGCCAAGGGGTCGAAGCAGAACGATCTGTCACTGCCCGATTTCGGCCTGCTCCTTGACGGGCTCAAGGCCGAGCAGGAACAGGGCATCACGATCGACGTCGCCTACCGCTATTTCCAGACACCGCGCCGCGCCTTCATCGTCGCGGACACGCCCGGCCATGAGCAGTATACGCGCAACATGGCGACCGGTGCCTCGACGGCAGACCTCGCCGTGCTTCTTGTCGACGCGCGCGCCGGCCTTCTCGAACAGACGCGCCGCCATGCCGCCATCGTCCATCTCATGGGCATCCGGCAGGTCGTGCTCGCGGTCAACAAGATCGACCTCGTCGGCTACGACCGGGCGGTCTTCAACGATATCGAACTCGAATTCCGCGCCTATGCCGCCCGGCTCGGCGAGATGGCGATCACCGCAATCCCCCTTTCCGCGCTCAAGGGCGAGAACATCGTCACGCCGGCGCGTGAAAATCTCGGCTGGTATTCCGGCCCGACATTGATCGAAGCTCTGGAGACGGCCCCGACGGCGCAGCTTTCGGGCCTGTCCTTCCGCATGCCGATCCAGCGTGTCTCGCGCCCCGGCGAAACCTTTCGCGGCTATCAGGGCACGGTCGCGGCCGGCTCCGTCGCCGTCGGCGACAGCGTCGTGGTCGCGCCGTCGGGTCAGACGGTCTCGGTTGCCCGCATCGTCACCTTCGACGGAGACGTGGAGCGCGCCGAAGCCGGCGCTGCCGTCACCCTCGTCTTCGACCGGAAGGTCGACGCCGCGCGCGGCGACGTGCTCACGGCAGCCGATGCCACGCCGCTCACCGGACGCGATTTCACGGCGACATTGGTCACGCTGCAAACGGACGGCCTGAAGGATGGCGCGCGCCTCTGGCTCAAGGCTGCCGGCCGGATGAAGCGCGTCCGCGTGTCCATCGATGAGGCTTACGATCTCGGCGCCGGGCGCTGGACGAAATCGACCACGCTGCCCGTCAATGCCATTGGCCGGGTCCGCCTGCACTTTGCGGAAGATGCGATCTTCGACCGCTTTTCCGATTGCCGCGACACCGGCGCCTTCATCCTGATCAGCCCGAAGACCAACAACACGGTCGCCGGTGGCATGATCGCCGATCTCGCCGAGACTGAAAGCGACGGCAAGGAACACGTCACGCTGTCACTGCCGCACGATCTCGCGGAATTCATCCTCGGCTTGCCGGCCGTCAAGGCGCGGCGCTCGGAAATCGAGATCATTCCGGACCGCTGAGGCAGTCCGGACATATCGACTGTCGCCCTCGGCTTCTTCCACGCCTTGCACGAAGCGATACGTTATGTTCATCTGAAACCATCGCTATTGCGGTGGGAGGTTTCAGATGCGCAGATTTCTTGCGACCATTGCGATTTCCCTGTGTGTCGCCCTGCCGGCGCGCGCGCAGGAGCCGGTCACGGTCTTTGCCGCCGCCAGTCTCAAGACCGCACTCGACGCGATCAATGAGTCCTGGTCGCAGGAAGAGGGCAGGCAAGCCACGGTTTCCTATGCCGGCAGTTCCGCGCTCGCCAGGCAGATCGAAGAAGGTGCGCCAGCCGATCTGTTCATCTCCGCCGATCTCGACTGGATGGCCTATCTTACCGATCGCGACCTGATCGACACGGCAAGCGAGCGCCGCCTTCTCGGCAACCGCATCGTCCTCGTCGCACCGGCAGACTCCTCGGTCGAGCTTTCCATCGAGCCCGGCTTCGACCTTTCCGGCGCGCTCGGCGATGGACGACTTGCCATGGCCAATATCGACGCCGTGCCCGCCGGTCGCTACGGCAAGGCGGCACTTGAAGCGCTCGGCGTCTGGGACGCTGTGGCCGACAAGGTCGCGCAGGCCGAGAACGTTCGGGCCGCGCTCCAGTTCGTCGCGCTCGGCGAGGCGCCGCTCGGCATCGTCTACCAGACCGATGCGACCGCCGAGCCCGGCGTGCGTGTCGTCGGCACCTTTCCCGAAGACAGCCACGGACCGATCATCTATCCCGCCGCGCTGACGGCCGACAGCGCCAATCCCGACGCCGCCGCCTTCCTCGACTATCTGCAAGGGGACGCAGCCCGCGCGATCTTCGAGGAACAGGGCTTCACCGTCCTTGCCGGCGACTGAACGGGAATGGAGTGGCTGCAGCTTTCACCTGCCGAATGGACCGCTGTGCGGCTTTCGATCTGGGTCGCCAGTTGGGCGACGGTCGCCAGCCTGCCCTTCGGCATCCTCGTCGCCTATGCGCTCGCGCGCTGGTCCTTTCCAGGCAAGGCGCTGCTTAACGGTCTCGTCCACCTGCCGCTGATCCTGCCGCCCGTCGTCACCGGCTATCTCCTGCTGCTCGCATTCGGCCGTCGCGGGCCGCTCGGCCAGTTCTTCGAAACGGTGTTCGGCCTCGTCTTCTCGTTTCGCTGGACCGGCGCCGCGCTCGCCGGCGCCATCATGGCGTTCCCGCTGATGGTGCGGGCGATCCGGCTCTCCATCGAGGCGGTGGACCCGAAGCTCGAACAGGCGGCCGGCACGCTCGGCGCCCATCCGGCCTTCGTCTTCGCCACGATCACCCTGCCGCTCGCGCTGCCCGGCATCATCGCCGGCACCATCCTCGCCTTCGCCAAGGCGATGGGCGAGTTCGGCGCGACCATCACCTTCGTCTCCAACATTCCCGGCCAGACGCAGACTTTGCCGTCCGCCATCTACACCTTCACGCAGGTGCCCGGCGGCGGCACGGGCGCAATGCGCCTGACGCTCATCGCCATCGCCGTCGCCATGTCCGCGCTCGTCGCCAGCGAAATCCTGGCGCGCCGCGTGTCGTGCCGGATGCAGGGCGCATGAGCCTCGACGTCGCCCTGCGCCACAAGATGAGCGATTTCGCGCTCGACATCGCGTTCCGCTCGGCCGGCGGCTTGACCGCGCTCTTCGGCCCGTCCGGGTCGGGCAAGACGTCCGTCGTCAACATGATCGGCGGGCTGGTGCGGCCCGATTCGGGCCGGATATCGACGGATGACCGCGTCCTGGTCGACACCGCAAGGGGCACGTTCCTGCCGCCGCACAAGCGCCGCATCGGCTACGTCTTCCAGGACGCCCGCCTCTTCCCGCACCTCACCGTATGCCAGAACCTCATCTATGGCCGTCGCTTCGTGCCGCAGGCCGAGCGCTACGGAGACTTTTCAGAAACGGTCGACCTTCTCGGCATCGCGCACCTCCTCGACCGCAAGCCGGCCAGGCTTTCCGGCGGGGAGAAGCAGCGCGTCGCCATCGGACGCGCGCTCATCGCCAGTCCGCGCCTGATCCTGATGGACGAGCCGCTCGCCTCGCTCGACGACGCCCGCAAGGCGGAAATCTTGCCTTTCATCGAGCGCCTGCGCGATGAGGCGCGCGTGCCGATCGTCTATGTCAGCCATTCCGTCGCCGAGGTGGCCCGGCTCGCCACCGACATCGTCGTGCTCGATCGGGGCCGTGTCAGTGCGACAGGCCCGGCGCGCGATATCCTCGCCGGGCTCGACCTTCTCCCGGGATCGGTCGGAGACGAAGGCGGCTCGCGCCTGGTGCTTGATTTCGACCGTTTCGACGCCGCCATCGGCCTGTCGCTCTTCCGCTCGCCAGCGGGCCTGTGGCACCTGCCGCCCTCCACCCACATGCCCGGCGACAAGGTGCCGATCTTCGTGCGTGCGTCCGACATCCTCCTCGCCACTCAGCCGCCTGAAGGCATCAGCGCACTCAACGTCTTTGCGGGCCGCGTCACCGGATTGCGGCCGGCGCATGCGCATGACCTTCTGGTCGATCTCGATTGCAATGGCGACCGTCTCACCGCCCGCATCACCCGTCATTCGGCAGTCCGGCTCGATCTGGCCGAGGGCATGGCCGTCCACGCCATCGTCAAGACCGTTCGCCTGAAGGAGAGCTGAGCCATGCTGGAACCGCCGCGCCTCAGCCTGCGCATCGACCTGCCGCCGAAAGGCCGGATCGGGCCGGGGAAGATCGCGCTTCTGGAGCACATCGCGGCCACGGGCTCGATCTCGGCCGGCGCGCGCGAGATGAAAATGTCCTATCGCCAGGCGTGGTCGCTGGTCGAGGAACTGACGCAGCTCTTCGGACGGCCGGTCATCCTCGCGCAAAAGGGCGGCTCCGGCGGCGGCGGCGCCGAACTCACGCCGCTCGGCTTCGCCCTCGTCACCCGCTACCGCGCCGTCGAGCGCGCAGCATCGAGCGCCGCGCAGGCGCATCTCGACGCACTCGCGCGGGAAATCGATGAAAACTGAGGCCGAAAAACACGAAAGCCGCGGACGAGCCGCGGCTTTTCGGTGGAGATAATTGGAGCGGGTGAAGCGATTCGAACGCTCGACCCCAACCTTGGCAAGGTTGTGCTCTACCCCTGAGCTACACCCGCTCGCACCCAGCATCGCCGGGAACGGGGCTTATATGGCCGAACTCGATTGTGATTGCAACAGGGAAATATCGCCGAACCAGCTTTCGCAACGGAGCCTCGCCGACTATGAGGACGCATCTCGAACTCCCCTTGCGAGCTCCCATGCCGAAGACACAGGACGATCTCTTCAACATGCTTGCCGAACTCGGCATTTCGGTCGAGACCGTCGAGCATCCCCCGCTCTTCACCGTCGATGAATCGCAGTCGCTGCGCGGGCAGATCGCGGGCGGGCACACCAAGAACCTCTTCCTCAAGGACAAGAAGGACCGGTTCTTTCTCCTGACGGTCGAAGAGACCGCCGAGGTCGACCTGAAGCAGGTCCACCACGTCATCGGCGCGTCGTCGCGCGTCTCGTTCGGCAAGCCGGAGAAGCTGATGGAGTATCTCGGCGTCATTCCCGGCGCGGTGACGGCCTTCGGCGCGATCAACGATGCGGGCGGGAACGTCACCTTCGTTCTCGATGCCGCGCTGATGGCGCATGAGACGATCAACGCCCATCCGCTGGTCAATACCGCCACCACCTCGATCCGCGCCGACGACCTCGTCAAATTCCTGCGCGCCACCGGACATGAGCCGTTGATCTTGAATGTTTCGGCCGTTTCGCCACATTGACGACACGCCGCGCCGCGCCCGCTTATCTTGAAAGGACAGTTCCCATGCACCGCGATCCCGCCCAGCCCGCCTTCGCCGCCTCCATGGAAGGGGGCGCCGGCCTCGTCGGCTCCCAAGCCGCGCCGGCCGACGGGTTGATCAAGGACACGACGACCGCAAGCTTCGGTACCGACGTCGTGCAGGAATCGCGCAAGCAGCCCGTTCTCGTCGATTTCTGGGCGCCATGGTGCGGGCCTTGCAAGCAGCTCCAGCCGGCGCTCGAAAAGGTCGTTGCGGCAGCCAAAGGACGGGTCAAGCTCGTCAAGATGAACATCGACGATCACCCGTCGATCGCCGGCCAGCTCGGCATCCAGTCGATCCCCGCCGTCATCGCCTTCAAGGACGGCCAGCCGGTCGACGGCTTCATGGGCGCGGTGCCGGAAAGCAAGATCGTCGAGTTCATCGACAAGGTGGCCGGCCCGGGCAATGCCGGCGCGGCGATCGAGGACGCGCTGGCGGCGGCCGGCGAGGCACGCGCGGCGGGCGATCTGCAGGGCGCGGTCGGCATCTATTCGGCCGTTCTCGCCGAGGAGCCCGGCCATCCGCAGGCCAGCGCCGCGCTCGCGACGCTTCTCCTCGACGCCGGCCAGAAGGACGATGCGCTGTCGGTGCTCGAACAGGTTCCCGCCGACAAGGCCGGCCATGCCGACATGCTCGCCATCAAGGCCCGGCTCGACCTCGACGAGCAGGTCGCCGGGCTCGGCGACCCTGAAGCGCTCGAACGCCGGCTCGCCGCCGATCCCGCCGATCACGAGGCGCGTTTCGACCTCGCTTTGATCCAGAACGCGCGCGGTGACCGGGCGGCGGCGACCGATTCGCTGCTCGCCATCGTCAAGGCGGACCGCGAATGGCGTGAGGACGGCGCGCGGGCGCAGCTCCTCAAGTTCTTCGAGGCCTGGGGCATGACCGACCCGGCGACGCTTGCCGCGCGGCGCAAGCTCTCCTCCGTGCTCTTCTCCTGATCCACCGGCCCTTGAGGTTCACCGCCGCTGCACCACATAAATCGTGGAAGCGGAACCGGCCGAGTGGAACCGGCCCGGGCCAATGAGGGAGCAGCCGTGCAGGCGGGAAACGCACGTTATCGCAGCGCGAGGGACATACCGGAGATGGTGCCGGTGTTTCCGCTCGCCGGCGCACTGCTCCTGCCGGGCGGGCGCATGCCGCTCAACATCTTCGAGCCGCGCTATCTGGCGATGATCGACGCGATCCTGTCGAAGAGCCGCCTCGTCGGCATGATCCAGCCCGCGCTCGACGGAAGCCTGCGCGAGGATGGCGAACCGCAGCTTTGCGAAGTCGGCTGCCTTGGCCGGCTGACATCCTTCGCCGAGACGGGGGACGGCCGCTACCTGATCTCGCTCCAGGGCGTCTGCCGCTTTCGGCTCGACCACGAGGCGCATGTCAAGACCGCCTACCGCCAGTGCCGCATCCTGCCCTTCGTCGCCGATCTCGACGAGGCGTCGGACACGAGCGAACTCGACCGTCCCGCGCTGCTGCGCGCATTCCAGGCCTATCTGCAGGCGAACGACCTCGAGGCGGATTGGGATTCGATCCGGCGGGCCGAAAACCGTTCGCTGGTCAACGCGCTGTCGATGATGGCGCCTTATGGCGCGGCGGAAAAGCAGGCGCTGCTCGAAGCGCCGGACCTCAAGACCCGCGCCGAGACGCTGATCGCGATCACCGAGATGGCGCTCGCGCGCGACGGGGATCTGGGCGGCGGGAGCCTCCAGTGACGACCCATCCCCCCGTCCGCAGCCGCCTCACCGATCCGAAGCTGCTGGAGCTTCTGGTCTGCCCGTTGACCAAGGGCGGCCTCGAATATGACGAGGCGCGACAGGAGCTCGTCTCGCGCCATGCGCGGCTTGCCTATCCGATCCGCGACGGCATCGCGGTCATGCTGCCGTCGGAGGCGCGGACGCTCGAGGACGACGAACGGCGCTGATTTCCGGCGGGGGTCGAAATCGGCCTGCAAAAGGTCTATATGGCGCTGCATGGGCCGCATCTACAAAACGCGCGCCTGGCACGATCAGCTCTCCCCCTCGCTGGAAGAGTTCGAACTGCTGGCGCTGGAAACCTACGCACACCTTCCGGAAACCTTCAGGCAACTGACGGGCGAGATCGTCATTCTCATCGCGGAATTTCCGACCGACGAGACCATGGACGATCTGGCGCTCGAAACGCCGTTCGACCTGCTCGGCCTGTTCGAGGGCAAGGGCATCGCCGAGCGCTGGAACCCGCAATCGGGCGAAGGCCCGAACCGCATCACCCTCTACCGCCGCGCCATTCTCGATTACTGGTCGGAGAATGAGGAAACGCTGGGCGACATCGTCAGCCATGTCCTGATCCATGAGATCGGCCATCATTTCGGCCTGTCGGACGACGATATGGAAAAGATCGAGGAAAACGCGGACTAGCATTTTGCAGCCGGACGGTATCGTCCGGCGTCGCACAAATGCGGCTGGAAAAGAATACTAGGGCGGCATCGCGGCATTCGCCAGAATGCCCGCCGCGCTAGTTCCCGACGGCCAGGGATGGCCTCGGGACGGCAGTCTTGCGTGGCCGGTCGACGGGCATAGAGACCGGCGCCACCGGCTTCGGCCCTTGTCTGACGGAAGCTTTCGGCAGCGCCGCACGCTGAACCTTCGCCGGCGGTCGCACCGCCTTCTTCTCCACCGGCCGCTCGATCTTCGCCGGTGGCTTTTGCGCCGCATCGTGCAACCGTCGCGCCGCGTCGTCGCCGAGCCAGAGATAGGCCCCGCCCGCCAGCGCTGCCGTGAGCGCGCCGGTGACGATCCATTTCCCGGACTTCGATTTTCTGCGTCGTGCCATGCCGCGATTATGTCGGCAGACCCTTAAGAGGGCGTAAGCCGCGCCGCGGGCCGCGCACAAAAAAGGCCCGCCGGGGGAGGAGGTCCGGCGGGCCGATTTCCAGGCGACGCGGGAGGAGGTGCGTCGCCGACGTCTCGGGATCGGGGAGGAGGTCGATCCGTCGACCTCCCTTATCTAGGATCGGTCATTTATTTCGGCAATCGAAAAAATTGCATGGAAGCCATGCAAAATCATCCGCGGCAATCTGTCATCCGCTTCAATCAGGCGCCGAGGCGCGATTCGTCGACTGCCTGGGCGAACATGTTGCGCGCAAGCTGCGGCGATGTCTCGCCCCTGACCGCGCTGCGGCAGGCGCGATTGGCGGCATGATACCATTTGCCCCGCGTCGCCGGCCACGCCTCGGCGAGCGTCTGTGCCGCCTGCATGGCATCGCGGATTTCGAGCACGCGGTCGCCGGTTCGCAGCACGACGGGTTCGGGAAACTGGACGTTCGTCGCGGTCATGAAGCCTCCTCGCGCCATTTCACGCTTTATGTCGTTGTAATGCTTTCCGTGAAATTAAGTTCCCGTCAAGATGGCGAAATGGTGACGGCGATCAAAATCCGCTCACGCGCGGCGCCCAGGTCGAGAGAGCCGGGATGAATGTGATCAGCAGGAGCACGATCAGATGCGTCGCGAGAAAGGGCGGCATCTCCCGTACCAGCCGGCTGACCTTCAGGTCGACCGCCGATGAGACGACGAAAAGGAGGCTCCCCACGGGCGGCGTGATCAGGCCGATCGTCAGGTTGAGAATCACGACGATGGCGAAATGGGTCGGGTCGATGCCGAGCGTCGTCGCGATCGGCGCCAGGATCGGCACCAGCACCATGACGCCCGGCAGCGGGTCCATGAACAGGCCGAAGGCGAGCAGCAGCACGTTGACGGCGAGCAGGAAGACGATCGGCGACAGTTCCATCGCGATGATGGCGGCGGCGAGCGTCTGAGGCACGCTCTGGATGATCAGTACCCAGGCAAATGCGCGCGCGGCCGCGAGGATCAGCAGGACCGACACGCTGACCAGCGCGGCGCGCAGGATGATCTCAGGCAAGGCGCGGATCTTCAGCGTGCGGTAGACGAACATGCCGCACAAAAGCGCATAGAACACCGCGACGACGGACGCCTCCGTCGGCGTGAAGACGCCGAAGCGGATACCGCCGATGATGATCACGATCAGGAGCAGGGCGGGGATGGCGTGGATGGTCGTGCGGATCATGTCGCGCACCGGCGGGCGCGGCTCGTCGCTCTTGTAGCCGCGCCTGCGGCTGACGAGGAAATTGGTCCCGCACAGTGCCAGTGCGATGATGAGGCCGGGCACGATGCCAGCAACGAAGAGCCCGCCCACCGACACTTCCTGCACCTGCAGCGCGTAGATGATCATGATGATCGATGGCGGGATGATCGGCCCCATGACGGCGGAGGATGCGGTCAGCGCGCCGGCATATGCCTTGTCGTAGCCGCTCCGTTCCATCATCCGCGTCATCATCGCGCCGGGTCCGGCGGCGTCGGCGAGCGCCGAGCCCGAAATGCCCGAGAACATCGCCGACGACATGACGTTGGCGTAGCCGAGCCCGCCGCGCAGATGGCCGACGAACTGTGCCGCGAAGCGCAGCAGCACCATCGTCATCGCGCCGCCTGTCATCAGCTCTGCCGCCAGCACGAAGAACGGCACCGCCATCAGCGGGAAGGAATCGAGCCCCGAGAACATCTCCTTGACGATGACGAGCATCGGATAGTTCGAGCCGAAGGCGACGGCCAGGAAGGCGGAGATCGCCAGCACGAAGGCGATCGGAAAGCCGATGACGAGGAGGATCAGGAAAGAGGAGAAGAGGATCGTGGTCATGATGCGTCAGCCACCGGCAGCCGAGTTTTCGTCGACGCCGGCGATGCGGTCGAAGGCGTTGTCGCCGACGAAGCGGCGGGCGATGAGCAGGAGATGAATCGTCATCAGCGCGAAGCCGATCGGCATTGCCGCATAGATGGCCGAGAAGGGGATGCGGGTCGCAGGCGTCATCTGAAAGCGCATGCGCAGCGCATAGGAATAGCCGACCCAGATCATCACCGCGAAAAAGACCAGGAGGCCGGCGACGATGATGGCACGCAGCGCACGCTGCGGCTTGTCGGGCATGGCGTCATGCAGATTGGTGATTGCGACGAGGCCGCCGGTGCGCAGCGCCAGGCCCGCGCCGAGAAACGTCATACACACCATCAGATAGCGCGCGACCTCCTCGGCCCAGACGATCGAGAAATTGGTCGTGTAGCGCAGCGTGACGTTGGCGAAGACGATGGCCGACATGGCGGCGAGGATCAGGACGAGCGCCCATTTGTTCGCTTCGACGAAGATCTTTTCGGCGGTCCGCATGGGCGCATCCCTACAAGGGTGAAAGCCGGGCCGGCCGGAGCCGGCCCGGTCGATGCACGGGCTTTATTCGACCGCGGTGATCTTTTCGATCAGGGCGCGGTCGTACTGGCCGTAATACTGCTCATAGGCGGTCGCCAGCGCTTCCTGGAACTGCGCCTTCTGCTCGTCGGAGAGTTCGCCGACTTCCATTCCCGCGGCACGCAGTTCCTCGACGCCGCTCGCCTCGACCTCGTCGACGAAGCCGCGCATCGCAGCGACGGCCTGGGTCGCGCCATCGGTGAAGACGGCCTTGTCCTCGTCCGACATGGCGTTCCACAGATCCGGCGAGACGAGCAGCATGGCCGGCGAATAGACGTGGCCGGACAGCGTCAGGTGCTTTTGCACTTCCGAAAGCTTGGCGGAGGTGATGACCGAGAGCGGGTTTTCCTGTCCGTCGATCGTGCCCTGCTGCAGCGCGCCGATCACTTCGGGCCAGGCCATCGGGGTCGGCGCCGCGCCCAGCGTCTCGAAGGCGGTGATGTGGACCGGGTTTTCCATCGTGCGCAGCTTCAGGCCGGCCATGTCGTCCGGGCCGTCGATCGCGCCGCGATTGTTGGTGATGTGGCGGAAGCCCTGTTCGCCCCAGGCGATTGCGATCATGCCGGCATCGGCGAACTTGGTCAAAAGCTCGTCGCCGACCTCGCCATCCATCACGGCGCGGGCATGTTCGAGGTTGCGGAACAGGAAGGGAATGTCGAAGACGCCGGCTTCCGGCACGAAGTTCGACAGCGTGCCCGAGGAGACGATCGTCGCCTCGACGGTGCCGATCTGCAGGCCTTCGAGCACTTCACGCTCGCCGCCAAGGCCGGATGAGGGGAAATGGGTGAAGGTGTAGCGGCCGTCCGTGCCGGCCTCGACGACTTCCTGCCACTTGTTGGCGGCGACGCCGTAATGCGAATCGACGGCGAGCGCGTAGCCGAGCTTCACTTCGGTCTGCGCCAGCGCCGAGCCGGCGAGAAGCGAGCCGGCCAGAAGCGCGGTCAGCCCGGCGAGGCGGGTCCTGGTCAGGTTCATGCGTAGTCCTCCCTGTTGATGGCGCAGCCTTCCGGGCTGCGTCGTTCCTTGAAATCGGTGCCGTGCGAAATCCTCCCGCCGGCATGGGCTTTTCGTCTAGCGTCTGGCGGGCGGGCTTTCAAAAGGAAAGTCGCCCGCCACGGCGCTGGTTCAGTCGATCTCCGGCACCTGCCGCACCGCGCCTTTCGCGGCGCTCGTCGCAAAGGCGGCGTAAGCCTTCAGCGCCGGGGTCACGTTGCGCTTGCGCTTCTCAGCCGGCTTCCACCCGGCCGCGGCCTGCGCCTTGCGGCGCGCTTCCAGTTCGGCATCGTCGACGACAAGGTGGATGGTGCGGTTCGGGATGTCGATCTCGATCCGATCGCCCTCGCGCACCAGCCCGATCGTGCCGCCCTCGGCCGCTTCCGGCGAGACGTGGCCGATCGACAGACCCGACGTTCCGCCCGAAAAGCGGCCGTCGGTGAGGAGCGCACAGGCCTTTCCGAGGCCCTTCGACTTCAGATAGCTGGTCGGGTAGAGCATTTCCTGCATGCCCGGCCCGCCGCGCGGTCCCTCATAGCGGATCACCACCACGTCACCGGGATTGATCTTGTTCGTCAGGATCGCGTTGACGGTGTCGTCCTGGCTTTCGAAGACGCGCGCCGGCCCGGAGAATTTCAGGATCGATTCGTCGACGCCGGCGGTCTTCACGATGCAGCCGTCGAGCGCGACGTTGCCCTTCAGCACCGCGAGGCCACCATCCTTGGAGAACGGGTGCTGCGCGTCGCGGATGACGCCCTTTTCACGGTCGAGGTCGAGTTCGTTCCAACGGGCGCTCTGGCTGAACGCAACCTGCGTCGGCACCCCGCCGGGCGCGGCCGAGAAAAGCTCGAGCGCGGCCGGATTGTCGGTCACTGCGATGTCCCAGCGGTCGATCGCATCGCCGAGCGTGGGCTCGTGAACGGTCGGCAGGTCGCGGTGGATCAGCCCCGCGCGGTCGAGTTCGCCGAGGATCGCCATGATGCCGCCGGCGCGATGAACGTCTTCCATATGGACGTCCGACTTCGCCGGCGCGACCTTCGACAGGCACGGCACCTTGCGCGACAGCCGGTCGATGTCGTCCATGGTGAAGTCGATCTCGCCCTCATGCGCGGCGGCGAGGATGTGCAGCACCGTATTGGTCGATCCGCCCATGGCGATGTCGAGCGCCATCGCGTTCTCGAACGCGCCTTTCGAGGCGATGTTGCGCGGCACCGCGGTCGCGTCGTCGCTCTCGTAATAGCGCTTGGCGAGGCCGACGATGCGCTGGCCGGCCTCGAGGAACAGCCGCTTGCGGTCGGCATGGGTGGCGAGCGTCGAGCCGTTGCCGGGCAGCGACAGGCCGAGCGCCTCGGTCAGGCAGTTCATCGAATTGGCGGTGAACATGCCCGAGCACGAGCCGCAGGTCGGGCAGGCGGAGCGCTCGATGACGGCCACGTCCTCGTCCGACATCGTGGCGTCGGCGGCAGCGACCATCGCATCGACGAGGTCGAGCGCGTGGATCTTGCCGTCCGACAGCTTCACCTTGCCGGCCTCCATCGGCCCGCCGGAAACGAAGATGGTCGGGATGTTGAGGCGCAGCGAGGCCATCAGCATACCGGGGGTGATCTTGTCGCAATTGGAGATGCAGACCATGGCGTCGGCGCAATGCGCGTTGACCATGTACTCGACCGAATCGGCGATGATCTCGCGGCTCGGCAGCGAATAGAGCATGCCGTCATGGCCCATCGCGATGCCGTCGTCGACGGCGATGGTGTTGAACTCCTTGGCGACGCCGCCGGCCGCCTCGATCTCGCGCGCGACGAGCTGGCCGAGATCCTTCAGGTGGACGTGGCCCGGCACGAACGGCGTGAAAGAGTTTACCACCGCGATGATCGGCTTACCGAAATCGGAATCCTTCATGCCCGTCGCGCGCCACAGGCCGCGCGCGCCGGCCATGTTGCGGCCATGGGTGGTGGTTCTGGAACGGTAGGGGGGCATCAGAATCTCCTCATCGCGCGACCGGGCAACGAAATATCGCTGCGAGGGCTGCGCACGGTCACAATCTTGCGTCGGCGCCGTTCATAAAGGCGAACGCGCGCGAGAGCCACCCCGAAGAGCGGCCGGCCATGACTGGAATTTCGGCAAAAAAGAAGGCCCGTCGGGGGAGGAGATCCGACGGGCCTGATTTCGTGCGGTGCGGGAGGAGGTGCACCGCAGTCATTGTCTCGGGCCAGGGAGGAGGTTGGCCGTTGACAATCCGAAGATAGGAGCACCGCCAGGATGGTGCAATGCAACAAATTGCATGGCAGCCATGCAATTGTGCCTGCGTCATTCTGGCCTGCCCTACAACCCATTGGAAACGCTCATTACCTTAGGACATTGACGAGGAACTGCGACATCTGCGGAAAGGCCGCGATGATCGCAAGGCCGATCGAGCAGGTCACAAGGAACGGCAGTGCACCATAGGCGATCCGCTCCAGCGGCAGCTTGGTGATGTTGGCCGCGACATAGAGATTGATGCCGACCGGCGGGGTGAAGAGGCCGATGGCGAGGTTCACCATCACCAGCACGCCGAACCAGACCGGGTCCCAGCCGAGTTCGCGCGACACCGGCAGGAAGATCGGCAGCGCGATGAACATGATGGTGATCGCGTCCATGAACATGCCGGCGATCAGCAGGATCAGCATGATGACGGCGAGGATCACCCATTGATTGTCGGAAAGGCCCAGCAGCGCGCTCGAATACTGGCCGACCAAATCGTCCACCGTGACGACCCAACCGAAGAGGCTGGCGTAGGCGACGACGAGCATGACGACGGCCGACGACGCACTTGCCGCGACGGTCGCCTCGTAGAGCTTGGCGACCGAGAGCGTGCGATAGGCAAGGCCGCCGACGAGGATCGCATAGACCGTCGCGACGATCGCCGCTTCGGTCGGCGTGAAGGCGCCCGAATAGATGCCGCCGAGGATGACGACCGGCGTCACCAGACCCCAGAAGGAATCGATGAAGGACCGCCACAGGCGCTTTCCATAGGGCAGGCCGGCGTCGGGCATCGGCATGAGCGCCTCGACGCTCGGGCTGCCCCCCGCGGGCGACGATTTCTTCGCGAAGGGCAGCGTCGCCAGCATCAGCACGCCGAGGAAGAGGCCGGGGATGATCGCGGCGATGAAAAGCTGCGAGATCGAGGTCTCGGCGATGACGCCGTAGATGACGAGGCCGATCGAGGGCGGGATGACGATCGACAGCGCTGCGCCGGTGCAGACGAGACCGGCGGCGAAGGAGCGCGAATAGCCGTCCTCGTGCATGCCCTTGATGATCAGCGGGCCGATCGCCGCGACGGATGCTGGGCCCGAACCCGAGACCGCGCCCCAGAACAGGCAGACGACGGTTCCCACCACGCCCATGCCGCCCGGCAGGCCGCCGATCAGCACCCGGAAGAAGCGGATCATCCGCTCGGCGATGCCGAGCGCGCCCATCAGCGTGCCGGCGAGGATGAAGAAGGGGATGGCGAGAAGCGAGAACTTGGCGATGCCGGTGGCGATCAGGTCGCCGACGAGGTCGAGCCCGAAGCCCAGCACCCACATCGCATAGATCGAGGACAGGCCGAGCGCGAAGGCGACCGGAACCTTCAGAAACAGAAGCACGACGAAGACGAGCAGCATCTGCGTGCCCGGGCCCATGTCGATACCTATCATCTCAGCCATTGGCTGCCTCCGGTTCCGCACGCCCGGCAAAGGCGTCGCGCGCATATTGCAGGTAGCGGATCAGGATCAGGGCGAAGCCGAAGGGCAGGGCGACGCTGTAGTACCATGCCGGAATCTGCAACGCGTAGGAGCGGATGCCACTCGACATCTGGTTGGTGACGAGCTGCCAGCAGAACCAGGCCGAAAGCGCCAGAAGCAGCGCCGAAAGAACCGTGGCAAGCAGCAGGATGGCCTTGCGGACCGGCGCGGGAACAAGATCGTAGAGAAGCGTGACGGCCAGGTGATCGCCGGTGCGCGCGGCGATCGCTGCGCCGAAGACGGTCAGGAGCAGGAAGCCATTGGTCAGGAGTTCCTCGGACGAGGCCAGCGAATAGCTCGTCAGGTAACGCACGACGACGTTGACGAAGCCGAGGGCCGTCATGGCCGCGAAGATCGCCACGCAGACGATCTTCTCCAAGTCACGCAGGATGAAATTCATGCGCTCGCTTTCGTTTCGCGGGTCGGAAATGGAGGCGCTCCATGGCGCCCCCCTCTGCCCTGCCGGGCATCTCCCCCGCGAGGGGGGAGATTAGTCTCGTCGACGGCACCGCGTGATCTCCCCCCATGCGGGGGAGATGCCCGGCAGGGCAGAGGGGGGCGCTGTCCCGCAGTCATTTCCGCCATTCCCCTCACCACGCTGCCCGGTAGATAGCCAGAGCATCAGCTTCCGAAACGCTGCGCGGATTGTTCACCAGCAGGCGCTGCTGCTTCATCGCATCCGCCGCCATTTTAGCGAGCGCATCCTCGCCGATCCCCACATCGCGCAAGCGAGTCTGCAGCCCGACGCGCTTCGACAGTTCCGCCAGTTCCTCGATGAAGGCCGCGCAGCGCCCCTGGACGCCTTCTTCGCCGTTCAGCGCAGGAAAGCAGTCGCCTGCGATCTCGGCGTAAAGATGCGCCGCATCCGGCGCGTTGAAGCGCAGGACGTGCGGCAGGACGAGCGCGTTCGACAGGCCGTGCGGAATGTGGAACGTGCCGCCGATCGGATAGGCAAGCGCGTGGACGGCGGCGACGGGCGAATTGGCGAAGGCCTGGCCGGCGAGCATCGAGCCGAGCAGCATCGCTCCGCGCGCGTCGCGGTCCTGCCCGTTGGCGATCACCTTTTCGATATTGGCGCCGAGGAGGCGCAGGGCTTCACGCGCAAGCATCTTCGACAGCGGATTGTTGTTGGCGCTCTTCGAGGCATAAGCCTCGATCGCATGGACCATGGCGTCGATGCCGGTCGCGGCGGTGATTGCCGGCGGCAGGCCGAGCGTCAGGTCCGCGTCGAGGATCGCGATGTCGGGCAGGATGAGCGCACTTGAAACGCCGCGCTTTTCCTCTTCGCCGACCGTGATGATGGAGACCGGCGTCACCTCCGATCCCGTCCCTGCAGTTGTCGGGATCAGGACCAGCGGCAGCCGCGGCCCCTTGGCCTGCGCCACGCCCCAGGCATCATTGAGGTCTTCGCCCGAGCCGAGCAGCAGCGCGGCCAGCTTCGCGACGTCGAGCGACGAGCCGCCGCCGAAGCCGACCACCCCGCTCGCGCCCCGGCCGGCCTCCACAGCCTTCATCAAGGTCGCGCGCGACGGGTCTGCCTCGACCTCGCCAAACACCGTGACCTCCACAGCGGCCGCTTTCAGCGAGGCGATGGCGGCGTCAGCGAGACCGATCTTGAGGAGACCCGGATCGGTGACGAACAGCACGCGGCTGCCGACGCGCTTGCCGGCGATCTCGCCGAGCCGCGCGGCACTGCCGGGCTCGAACACGATCGATGCGGTGGTGTTGAACGTGAAGGGGGAGAGGGGTGTTGCTGTCATGGGCGCGAAAGTGCCAAGCGGTCCGGCGCTTGTCGAGTGACAAAGCGTCAACTGCCCGCATTTGCAGGCCGGATGCGCTCATGCTAATTCCGAGGTTTGACCAAGGCGTCCAGACGGAAATCCTGCATGTCCGAAGCTGCGATCGAACTTGTCGGCATCAACAAGAGCTTCGGCCCTGTTCATGCCAACAAGGATATCGACCTCAACATCAAGGCCGGCACCATTCACGGTATCGTCGGCGAGAACGGAGCCGGGAAATCGACGCTGATGTCGATCCTCTACGGCTTCTACCAGGCCGATTCCGGCGAAATCCGCGTCGGCGGCAAGCCGGTGGCGATCACCAGTTCCAACCACGCCATCGCGCTCGGCATCGGCATGGTGCACCAGCATTTCATGCTGGTTCAGAATTTCACGGTGCTCGAAAACATCATCCTCGGCGCCGAAGGCGAGGCGCTGCTCAATTCCTCCATTTCCAAGGCCCGCTCGGAACTGAAGCGGCTGGAGAAGGAATACGGCCTCGACGTCGATCCCGATGCGATCATCGAGGACCTGCCCGTCGGCCTGCAGCAGCGTGTCGAAATCCTGAAGGCGCTCTACCGCGGCGCCGATATCCTCATTCTCGACGAGCCGACCGGCGTGCTGACGCCGGCCGAGGCCGACCACCTTTTCCGCATCCTCGCCCAGCTCCGCGCCGAGGGTAAGACGGTGGTGCTGATCACGCACAAGCTGCGCGAGATCAAGGCGATCACCGACAATGTCTCGGTCATGCGCCAGGGCCAGATCGTCGCGACGCGCAAGACCGCCGAGACGACGGTCGAGGAACTGGCCGAACTGATGGTCGGCCGCCGCGTCCTCCTGCGCGTCGAAAAGGGCGACGCCCGGCCCAGCGACGTCAAGCTTTCGGTCCGCAATTTGACCGTCGTGGATTCGCGCGGGGTCAAGGTCGTCGACAACGTCTCCTTCGACGTGCGTGGCGGCGAGATCGTCGGCATTGCAGGCGTCGCCGGCAACGGCCAGTCGCAGCTTCTGGAGACGATTTCCGGCATCCGCCCGGCCGTCTCCGGCACCGTCATGCTCGACGGCAAGCCGATCGACGTCACCGGCGTGGCCGATCCGGGCGAACTGCGCGACCGCGGCCTCGCCCATGTGCCCGAGGATCGACACTATGTCGGCCTCGTCCTGCCCTTCGAGGAATACGAGAATTCGATCCTCGGCTATCACGACCGGCCCGAATATCTGAACGGCCCATTCCTCAACATCGAGGCGATCCGCGCCGATGCGAAGAAAAAGATCGGGCAATATGACATCCGCCCCGGCAACGAGCGGCTGAAGACGGCGAATTTCTCCGGCGGCAACCAGCAGAAGATCGTGCTGGCGCGCGAGATGGAAAAAGACCCCGGCGTTCTGATCATCGGCCAGCCGACGCGCGGCGTCGACGTCGGCGCGATCGAATTCATCCACAGGCGGCTGATCGACATGCGCGACCAGGGCAGGGCGGTCCTGCTCGTCTCGGTCGAGCTCGACGAAATCCGCTCGCTCTCCGACCGCATACTGGTGATGTTCGACGGCCGCGTGGTCGGCGAACGCTCCGGCGAAGCGACCGAAGGCGAACTCGGCCTCCTGATGGCCGGCATCGACGGCAAGGAGGCCGCCGAATGAGCGTACCTTATGCGAAATTGCCCGCCTGGGCCGATTACGGGCTGATCCCACTGATCAACGTCGTCGTCGCCTTTGCGGTGGCGGGCCTCGTGGTGCTTCTGGTCGGCGAAAGCCCGGTCGAGGCGTTCACCTATCTGATCGAGGGCGCGTTCGGGCGCGGGCAGAACATCGCCTACACGCTCTATTATGCGACCAGCTTCATCTTCACCGGCCTCGCAGTCGCGGTCGCCTTCCATGGCGGGCTGTTCAACATCGGCGGCGAGGGGCAGGCCTATGTCGGCGGGCTGGGCGTCGCGCTCGTCTGCCTGTCGCTCGACGGCATCCTGCCCTGGTGGATCAACTTCCCGCTGGCGATCCTCGGCGCGGCGTGCCTCGGCGCGCTCTGGGCGTTCATCCCCGCCTATCTGCAGGCCAAGCGCGGCTCGCACATCGTCATCACGACGATCATGTTCAATTTCATCGCCGCCAGCCTGATGGTCTATCTCCTGACGACCGTCCTGAAACCGGCCGGCTCGATGTCGCCGCAGACCCGCACCTTCCTCGATGGCGGGCAACTGCCGAAGCTGAACTTCGTCTTCGACTGGTTCGGTGCCTCGGTGCGTTCCTCGCCGCTCAACATCTCCTTCCTTCTGGCGTTGCTCGCCGCCTTCCTCGTCTGGCTCCTGATCTGGCGCACCAAGCTCGGCTACGAGATCCGCACGCAAGGCTTCAGCCCCAAGGCGGCGCGTTATGCCGGCATCGGCGAGACGCGGATCGTGCTCGTCACCATGCTGATTTCCGGCGCGCTCGCCGGCATGATGGCGCTGAATCCCGTGATGGGCGACGCCAACCGGCTGCAGCTCGATTTCGTCACCGGCGCCGGCTTCGTCGGCATCGCGGTGGCGCTTATGGGCCGCTCGCACCCTGCGGGCATCATCCCGGCCGCGATCCTCTTCGGCGTGCTCTATCAGGGCGGCGCGGAAATCGCTTTCATGATGCCCTCGATCAGCCGCGACATGATCATCATCATCCAAGGCCTGGTGATCCTCTTCGCCGGGGCGCTGGAGCACATGTTCCGCCCGTCCCTGCAGGCGCTGTTCGCCTCGATCTCGCCGCGCTCGGGCGCCGGCGAAGCCGCCGGCCAGAAGGGAGCCTGAGATGGATCAAGCCTTCGTCGTCCTGATCCAGATCCTGGATTCCACCGTCCGCCTGTCGATCCCGCTGATGTTCGCCTGCCTTGCAGGGCTCTATTCCGAGCGCGCCGGCGTGTTCGACATCGGCCTCGAGGGAAAGATGCTGGCGGCGGCCTTCGCCGGTGCGGCCGCTGCCGCCGTCTATGGGTCGGCCTGGATCGGCCTTTGCTTCGCGGTCATGGTCTCGGTCGCGCTGGCGCTCGTCCACGGCTTCGCCTCGATCACCAATCGCGGCAACCAGATCGTCTCGGGCGTCGCCATAAACTTCATCGCCGCCGGCACCACCGTCATTCTCGGCCAAGCCTGGTTCGCGCAGGGCGGGCGCACGCCGTCGCTCTCCGCCGAAACGCGCTTCACCGGCGTTCATCTGCCCTTTGCGCAGGAACTGAGAGAAGTCCCGGTGGTCGGCTATATCTATTACGAGCTGATCTCGGGCCATTCGATGCTCGTCTACCTGGCCTTCGCCACCGTCGCCTTTACCTGGTGGGTCCTGTTCCGCACGCGCTTCGGCCTTCGCCTGCGTGCGGTCGGCGAAAACCCGGCCGCCGTGGACACCGCCGGCATCTCGGTCACGTGGCTGCGCTATCGCGCGGTCATCTGCACCGGCATCCTGTGCGGCTTTGCCGGCGCCTATCTTTCGATGGGCCTTGGCGCGGGGTTCGTGAAGGACATGACGGCCGGCCGCGGCTATATCGCGCTCGCCGCGCTCATCTTCGCCAAATGGAAGCCGGTGCCTGCGATGTTCGCCTGCCTGCTCTTCGGCTTCCTCGACGCCGTCTCGATCCGCCTCCAGGGCTCGCCCCTGCCGATCATCGGGCCGGTGCCGACGCAGTTCATGCAGGCGCTGCCCTATGTGCTCACCGTCATCCTCCTCGCCGGCTTCATCGGCAAGGCCATCCCACCGCGCGCCGGCGGTGTGCCTTATGTGAAGGAGCGGTGATGTCGAAGGACCTCTTCGTCGCCGCCCGCGAGGCGATGGCGCACGCCTATGCGCCCTATTCGAAATTCCCGGTTGGCGCGGCGCTTCTGACGACCGATGGCCGCGTCTTCACCGGCGCGAACATCGAGGTCGCGTCCTATCCAGAAGGCTGGTGCGCCGAGACGACGGCGCTCGGGCATTACGTCATGGCCGGCGGCGGCAAGCTGGCTGAAATCGCCGTTGTCGCCGAAAAGATGGATCGCATCACGCCCTGCGGCGGCTGCCGCCAGCGGCTCGCCGAGTTCGCCGATCCGGACACCAAGCTGCATCTTTGCGACCAGAACGGCATCGTCGAGACGGTCACCATGGCCGAAATCCTGCCTTTCGGCTTCAAGGGAGACACGCTGAAATGACCGAAGCCGCTGCCCGCCTGAAAGAACGTCTCGCCGGCCGCGCGCCGAAGATCGCGCTCGTCCTCGGGTCCGGCCTTGGCGGCCTCGTCGACGAGGTCGAGAACGCCGTGCGCATCCCTTATGGCGAATTGCCCGGCTTTCCGCAGAGCGGCGTCACCGGCCATGCCGGCCAGATCGTCGCCGGCGACCTTTCCGGCCGTCCGGTGTTGATGCTCGCCGGCCGCGCGCACTATTACGAGCACGGCAACGCCGCCGCCATGCGCCCCGTCCTGGAAACGCTGGCCGCCATCGGCATCGACCGGCTGCTGCTTACCAATGCGGCCGGTTCGCTGCGCGAGGAGATGCCGCCCGGCTCGGTGATGATGATCACCGACCACATCAACTTCTCCGGCACCAATCCGCTCTTCGGTGAACAGACCGACCGCCGCTTCGTCGGCCTGACGGAAGCCTACGATCCGGGCCTGCGCGCCGCGATCGAGCGCGCCGCGAAGACGACCGGGACGGAACTCCACAAGGGCGTCTACATGTGGTTCTCCGGCCCCTCTTTCGAGACACCGGCCGAAATCCGCATGGCGCGCGTCTTCGGCGCCGATGCGGTGGGCATGTCGACCGTGCCGGAAGTCATCCTCGCGCGGTTCTTGGGGCTTCGCGTCGCGGCGTGCTCGGTGGTGACGAACCTCGCCGCCGGCATGACGGGCGGGGAATTGTCGCATCAGGAAACGAAAGACATGGCGCCCTTGGGCGGCAAGCGCTTGGCGGCGATCTTCAAGGCGATGTTTGCGGATGAGGCGTTGGATGGGTAGCCTCGCGATCCTTCGCGCCCCCCTCTGGGCTGCCGCCCATCTCCCCCGCGAGGGGGGAGATCATGCTCGTCATCGACACCGCGTAGTCTCCCCCCATGCGGGGGAGATGTCCGGCAGGACAGAGGGGGGCGCGACGGAGCGCATCCCTATGAGATTGGCGCCCTGACGAATGCTCCCCCAGGAAATCATCCGCAAAAAACGCGACGGCATCGCACTCTCCGCGGCCGAAATCTCCGCCTTCGTCGACGGTCTCTCCAAAGACACCTTCACCGAAGGCCAGGTCGCCGCATTCGCCATGGCGACCTATCTTAACGGCATGTCACGCGACGAGGCCGTTTCGTTGACGCTCGCCATGCGCGATTCCGGCCACGTGCTCGACTGGTCGGACCTGCCCGGCCCGGTCACCGACAAACATTCGACCGGCGGTGTCGGCGACAATGTCTCGCTAATGCTGGCCCCCATTGTGGCGGCGTGCGGCGCCTATGTCCCGATGATTTCCGGACGCGGTCTCGGCCACACCGGCGGCACGCTCGACAAGATGGATGCGATCCCCGGCTACCGCTCGCAGCCGGATGAGGCGCTGTTTCGCCGGACCGTCAAGGCGGCCGGCTGCGCGATCATCGGCCAGACCGCGGACCTCGCGCCCGCCGACAAGCGCTTCTACGCGATCCGCGACATTACCGCGACGGTCGAGTCCGTCCCGCTCATCACCGCCTCGATCCTGTCGAAGAAGCTCGCCGCCGGGCTGAAATCGCTGGTGCTCGACGTCAAATGCGGCAACGGCGCCTTCATGGCCTCGCTGGACAGGGCCTCGGAACTCGCGACCAGCCTCGTCGAGGTGGCGAACGGCGCCGGCCTGCCGACGACCGCGCTCATCACCGACATGAACGCCCCGCTGGCCTCGGCGGCCGGCAATGCTGTCGAGGTGCGCAACGCCGTCGAATTCCTTACCGGCGCGCATCGCGACCGGCGTCTTGAGGATGTCACGCTGGCGCTTGCGGCGGAAATGTTGATGTCGTCCGGCATCGCATCGACGCCGCAGGAAGCGACGGCGCGGGCGCAGGACGCGCTGGCATCGGGTGCGGCGGCCGAGCGCTTCGGCCGCATGGTGAACGAACTCGGCGGGCCGGCCGATTTCGTCGAAAAGATGGACGGCTATTTGCCGAAAGCTGCCGTCGAACGCCCGGTCCTGGCCGGGGAGGCGGGCTTCATCGCGGACATCGCCACGCGCGATATCGGCCTTGCCGTCGTGGAACTGGGCGGCGGGCGCCGACGCGCGGAAGACAAGGTCGACCCGACCGTCGGCATTACGCGGATCGTCACGCCGGGCGAGCGAGTGGAAAAGGGCGCGATGCTCGGCCTCGTCCATGGCCGCAGCGAATTCGAGGCGGAACAGGCAGCCGAGACGCTGCGCCGGTCGATCCGGATATCGGCTGAACGTTCCGCCATGCGGGATACGGTCCTGCAACGCATCGCGATACGGACGTAAAGCGGTCCCGTCAGCGCGAGGCTACCCCCACCCTTTATCCCTCCCCTTGTGGGGATCGTTGCGAAATTCCCGACGCGCTTGCTTTGATGCGGTCGCAGGTGTGCGGCGGCGTGGATTGGCGATTGATTTGGCCGCGGTTTGGCGATGGGGGGAGCGTTGTCCGGCTGCCTCAGGCGAGCTTGAGGGCGCGTTT
>NZ_JBQVMV010000003.1:0-293696 GCF_052435475.1 Aliihoeflea sp. | reverse complement strand
AGACCAGGGACCCAACGGTCTCCCGCCCGCAGCCACTATGACATGGACACGATACACAGGGACCCATTCCGTGACCTTCGACCGCACGGAATGGATCCCGGATACGCGCCTGTCGCTTCGCGCCATGCGCGTTCCGGGACGACGCCGGACCTACTCAGCCCTTCCTTACCGCGCGAAAGTCGGCCGGGCGCTTTTGCAGGAACGCCGCGACGCCTTCTTTGTAGTCGTCCGACATACCCGCCTCGCGCTGGTATTTGCGCTCGGCATCGAGTTGCGCGTCGAGTGAATTCACCGATGCTTCGTGGATCGCCTTCTTGGTCAGCGCATAGGCGTTGGTCGGGCCCTTGGCGAAGGTTTCGACCAGCTTGATCGCCTCGTCCATCAGCTTGTCGTCGTCGACTGCCTTCCAGATGAGGCCCCAGTTGGCAGCGTCTTCGGCGGAGAGTGGTTCGGCCGTCATGGCAAGCGCCTTGGCGCGCGCTTCGCCGAGGTGTCGGGTCAGCCAGTAGGTGCCGCCAGCGTCGGGGACGAGCGCGATCTTGGAAAAGGCCTGGATGAACTTCGCCGACTTCGCGGCCAGTACGATGTCGCAGGAAAAGGCGATGTTGGCGCCGGCGCCGGCCGCGACGCCGTTGACCGCACAGACGACCGGCTTTTCCATTGCGCGCAGCTTGCGTACCAGCGGATTGTAGAAGGTTTCCAGCGTCTTGCCGAGATCGGGGCGCTCGCCCATCATCGCCGGGTCGCGGTCCGAAAGGTCCTGCCCAGCGCAAAAGCCGCGGCCGGCGCCTGTCAAGAGGATCGCGCCGCAGTTCGCATCCTTCTCGCATTCGTCAAGTGCGGCCCGCAACGCATGATGCTGCGCCTCGTTGAACGAATTCAGCCGGTCCGGCCGGTTGAGCGTGATGACGGAATAGCCGTCCCGCTTCTCGTAAATGACGACGTCCTGGCTCATGGCCTCCCCCTTCCCCTTTTCGCAACTATTCGAAGACGATCTTTGGCGTTGCCGCTTCACTTGCAGCCACTTCCGCGCGCAGCCGCTCGAGCACCTTTTGCGCGATGCCGCGATAGACGCCGGCCTGCGGGCCGGTCGGGTTCGAAACCACGACCGGCGTTCCGGCGTCCGACGTCTCGCGCACGTCCATCGTCAGCGGCACGGCGCCGAGGAACGGCACGCCGAGGCGTTCGGCCTCGCGCTCGGCCCCACCATGGCCGAAAATGTCGTAACGCGCGCCGGTATCGGGCGCGATGAAATAGCTCATGTTCTCGACGATGCCGAGCAGCGGTACGTCGACCTTGCGGAACATGTTCAAGCCCTTGCGGGCATCGATCAGGGCGAGATCCTGCGGCGTCGAGACGATGACGGCGCCGGCGAGCGGCACGTTCTGCGCCATGGTCAGTTGCGCGTCTCCGGTGCCGGGCGGCATGTCGACGACGAGCACGTCGAGTTCGCCCCACTGCACTTCGCGCAGCATCTGCGTCAGCGCCGACATGACCATGGGGCCGCGCCAGATCATCGGCGTCTCCTCCTCGACGAGAAAGCCCATCGACATGACCTTGACGCCGTAATTTTCCATCGGCTTCAGCGTCTTGCCGTCGACCGTCTCGGGTTTGCCGGTGATGCCAAGGAGACGCGGCATGGACGGACCGTAGATGTCGGCATCGAGAACGCCGATCTTGAGGCCGAGCGCCGCAAGGCCGAGCGCGATGTTGACCGCCGTCGTCGACTTGCCGACGCCGCCCTTGCCGGACGCGACCGCGATGATCGAGCGGATGCCGGGCACGCCGCGCTTGCCGGACTGGGTCGAGGGCGGGGCGGCCGGAGGCGCGGGACGGGGGGCGGACTTCGGCGCGGGACGTGGAGGCGCTGCCTCCATGCCGCCGCCCTTCTTCTCCGCCGTCAGCGCGACGACGGCGTCGGCGACGCCGGGGATCGCCTTGACGACACGCTCGGCGGCCGCGCGCAGCGGCTCAAGCTCCTGCGCGCGCGCCGAGGGAACGGTGATCGAGAAGAACACCTTGGAATCGGCGATGAAGATATCCGAGACGAGCCCGAGCGAGACCAGGTCGCCCTCGAAATCGGGGCCTTTCACGGTCTTGAGCGCTTCGAAGACAGTTTCCTTGGTGACGGTCATGATGCACGTTTCGCTGGAATGGACTGATGAGCAGATAGGCCATAATCGGCCGCGAACCAAGCGGCGAAGTTTTTCGCACGCTCAATGTCGGCGCCGAAGCGGCGCGTGCGTCCTTTGCGCGAACGACATCAAGGAAGGAGTTCGTCATGCAGGACAAGCTGACCACATGGCTCTGGTTCGAGACCGAGGCCGAAGAGGCGGCGCGCTTTTACGCGTCGGTCTTTCGCAACACGCAGATCGGCGATGTTCTTAAAGCACCGGGCGGCGGCGAGCCGCATACGACCGAGGGCCAGGTGCTGACCGCCGAATTTCGGATCGAGGGCCATGGCTTCGTCTGCCTCAATGGCGGTCCGCATCCGGGCGCAGCGCGCTCGGATAGCGTTTCGTTCCAGATCCTGTGCAAGGACCAGGCGGAGGTCGACGAATACTGGAACAAGCTTTCCGCCGATGGCGGACAGGAGGTCCAGTGTGGATGGGTCAAGGATCGCTACGGCTTTTCGTGGCAGATCGTGCCCGAAATACTGCCGCGCCTGATGGCCGATCCGGACCGTGCGAAGGCCGCGCGCGTCACGGCCGCAATGATGAAGATGATCAAGCTCGACGTTGCGGCGCTCGAAGCGGCCGCGCGCGGCTGAGGCTTTCGCGGCAGCGTCGCGCGCGATAGGGTCCGGCCATGATCGACAGGCTGGAATTCTTCATCGCGCTTGCACGGGCGCAGCATTTCGGCCGTGCCGCCGAGGAACTGGGTATCACTCAGCCGACGCTTTCGGCCGCGATCAAGGCGCTGGAGGACAAGCTCGGCGTCATGCTGGTCAAGAGGGGATCGCGCTTTCAGGGACTGACCGCGGAGGGCGAGCAGGTGCTCGTCTGGGCGCGGCGGATCACCGGCGATGCGCGGACCATGAAGGAGGAGATGCGCGCGGCGCGGCATGGCCTTTCGGGGCGCATCCGAATCGCCGCCATTCCAACGGCACTCGCCATGATCCCGCGGCTGACGACGCCATTTCGCGAGCATCATCCCGGCGTCACCTTCTCGGTGCTGTCGCGCACCTCGATCGAGGTCCTGTCCCTGCTCGGCAATTTCGACATCGATGTCGGCATCACCTATCTCGACAACGAGCCGCTCGGCCGCGTCGTTTCGGTGCCGCTTTATTCGGAGCGCTACCAGCTCATCACCGCCGCCGGCACCGAATTTGCCGATCGCCGTTCGGTCACCTGGGCCGAAGTCGCAGACCTGCCGCTGTGCCTGTTGACGCCCGACATGCAGAACCGGCGCATCATCGACCAGCATCTGGCCGAGGCCGGCAGCGTCGCCCGGCCGACGCTGGAATCGAACTCGATGATCGTGCTGTTTTCGCATATCCGCACCGGCAAATGGTCGTCGATCATGCCGCTCAACCTTGCCGAGACATTCGGCTTCGCCGAGCCGATCCGCGCTATCCCCATTGTCGAGCCTGACGCAAGTCATCTGGTCGGCCTCGTGGCCGCCGACCGGCAGCCGCACACGCCGCTCGTCGCGGCGCTTCTGGACGAGGCGATGACGCTCGCAGGCGACTTCGACGCCGAGCGCTGACCTAATGTCGAATGAACGCGTTTGATAGATTTTCTCTATCGAACGACGATTCGGCTTTATTGATTCCGGGGCATTTCTGCGGCTTGATCGAAATCGCACATATGCCTTGATCAGGGAGGGCGCTGCGTGACGATGCAGCAGGCAAGTACCCAGATCGCAGCGAGAACCGCTGCCATCATCGCAGAGCATCAGGGGCTGGACGGCCCGCTGCTGCCGATCCTGCATGGCATCCAGGACGAGTTCGGCTTCGTGCCGCAGGACGCCCTGCCGGTGATCGCCGACGCGCTGAACATCTCCAACGCCGAGGTGCATGGCGTCGTGACCTTCTATCATGACTACCGCCGCGCCCCCGCCGGCCGCCATGTCATCAAGCTGTGCCGCGCGGAAGCCTGCCAGTCGATGGGCGGCGACGCGCTGGCCGCCATACTGCAGGCACTGCTCGGCATCGGTTTCCACGAGACGTCGGCCGACGGCGCGGTGACGCTCGAGCCCGTCTATTGCCTCGGTCTTTGCGCCTGCGCGCCCTCCGCCATGGTCGATGGCGAGGTGATCGGCCGGCTCGACGCCGAACGGATCGAAGAGATCGCGGCAGAGGTGCAGGCATGACGACCATCTACATTCCCCGCGATTCCGGGGCGCTGGCGCTCGGGGCCGATAAGGTCGCGAAGGCGGTTGAGGCCGAGCTTGCCGCACGCGGGATCGAGGCGAAGATCGTGCGCACGGGGTCGCGCGGGCTCTACTGGCTGGAGCCGATGGTCGAGGTGAAGACGGCGACTGGCCGTGTCGCCTATGGCCCGGTTCGCGCGTCCGACGTCGCCTCACTGTTCGACGCGGATTTCCTTGTTGGCGACAAGCATGAAAAGTCGCTCGGCAAGCCGGAGGAGATTCCGTTTCTCGCCCGCCAGACGCGCCTCACATTCGCGCGCTGCGGCATCATCGATCCCGTTTCGCTCGACGACTACCGCGCCCTTGGCGGTCTCGTCGGGCTCGAGAAGGCAGTCTCGATGGCGCCGCTCGACATCGTCGCGACCGTGACCGAATCCGGCCTGCGCGGCCGCGGCGGGGCGGGTTTTCCGACCGGTATCAAGTGGAAAACCGTCCACGATGCGCCGGGCGAACGCAAATATGTCGTCTGCAATGCCGACGAGGGCGACTCGGGCACCTTTGCCGACCGGATGATCATGGAGGGCGACCCGTTCGTGCTGATCGAGGGCATGGCGATCGCCGGCATCGCGACGGGCGCGACCAAGGGCTACATCTATATCCGCTCGGAGTATCCGCACGCGGTCGCGACCATGAACGCGGCCATCGACGTTGCGCGCGGCGCGGGCGTCCTCGGGCCGCGCGTGCTCGGCTCTGCGCATGCGTTCGACATGGAAGTGCGCGTCGGCGCTGGCGCCTATGTGTGCGGCGAGGAAACCTCGCTGTTGAATTCGCTGGAGGGCAAGCGGGGCGTGGTGCGCGCCAAGCCGCCGCTCCCTGCGCTACAGGGGCTCTTCGGCAAGCCGACCGTTGTCAACAACGTCATCTCGCTCGCCTCCGTGCCGATCATCCTCGACAAGGGCGCGGCGCACTACAAGGATTTCGGCATGGGCCGCTCGCGCGGCACCATACCGATCCAGATCGCCGGCAACGTCAAGCATGGTGGGCTGTTCGAAGCCGCGTTCGGCATGACGCTGGGCGAGATCGTCGACGAGATCGGCGAAGGGACGGCTTCGGGTCGCCCGGTCAAGGCGGTGCAGGTCGGCGGACCGCTCGGCGCCTATTTCCCGCGTGCGCTGTTCGACACGCCGTTCGACTACGAAGCGTTCGCCGCAAAGGACGGGCTGATCGGCCATGCCGGCATCGTCGTTTTCGACGACAGCGCCGACATGCTCTCTCAGGCGCGCTTCGCTATGGAGTTCTGCGCGGTGGAATCCTGCGGCAAGTGCACGCCGTGCCGCATCGGCTCCACACGCGGGGTCGAGACGCTGGACAGAATCGGCGCCGGCATCGAGCCGGAGGCAAACCTCGCGCTCGTCTCGGACCTTTGCAACACGATGAAATTCGGGTCGCTCTGCGCGCTGGGCGGCTTCACGCCCTATCCGGTGATGAGCGCCATCACGCATTTCCCGGATGACTTTGCGCCCCGCGCCCACAAGGAGGCAGCGGAATGAGCGCCGAAAAAGTCAAAGGCCCCGCCTCCTATTTTCCATCGATCGAGAAGACCTATGGCCAGCCGATCACGCACTGGACTGCGCTCATTCAGGGCCGGACGGGTACGAAGCACATGGAAATCGTGAACTGGCTCAAGAGCGAACATGGCCTCGGTCACGGCCATGCGAACGCCCTCGTCGCCCACACGCTTGCAGAAAAAACGGACCGCTAGGAGTATTCCCATGGGTCTCATCCACGAAATCGACTACGGCACGCCGGCCTCCAAGGCTGAAAAGCAGATCACGCTCACGATCGACGGACGCTCGGTCACCGTGCCGGAAGGCACGTCGATCATGCGGGCGGCGATGGAGATCGGCACCGAGATTCCGAAGCTGTGCGCGACGGACATGCTGGATTCCTTCGGCTCGTGCCGCGTCTGCCTCGTCGAGATCGACGGGCGCGGCGGCACGCCGGCTTCCTGCACGACGCCCGTCGCCGAGGGCATTTCCGTGAAAACGCAGTCCGACCGGCTGAGTGCGATCCGGCGCGGTGTCATGGAGCTTTACGTCTCGGACCATCCGCTCGGTTGGGACGCGAATTCTGGCCTCGGCGGCAGCGAGTTCGACGCCGTCGTCCAGTCGACGGGCCTCACCGAGAACCGCTACGGCACGGATGGCCGCAACCATGTCGCGCCGGGCAACGGCTCGCTCAACATCGACTACATCGCGCGCGATGCGTCGAACCCCTATTTCACATACGACCCGGCACAGTGCATCGTCTGCTCGCGCTGCGTCAGGGCCTGTGAGGAGGTGCAGGGCACGTTCGCGCTGACCGTCGAGGGGCGCGGCTTCGAATCCCGCATCGCCGCCGGTCCTACCGATTTCCTCGCATCGGAATGCGTTTCCTGCGGCGCCTGCGTGCAGGCCTGCCCGACCGATGCGCTGCGCGAGAAGTCCGTGCTCGAAAAGGGCATGCCCACGAGTTCGGTCGTCACGACCTGCGCCTATTGCGGCGTCGGGTGTTCGTTCAAGGCGGAAATGCAGGGCGAGGACCTGATCCGCATGGTGCCGTGGAAGGACGGCAAGGCCAATCGCGGGCACTCCTGCGTCAAGGGCCGCTTTGCCTACGGGTACTCCAATCACAAGGATCGCATCCTCAACCCGATGGTTCGCGAGAAGATCAGCGATCCGTGGCGGGAGGTGACGTGGGATGAAGCGTTCGCCCATATCGCAAAGGAATTCCGGCGCATCCAGTACCAGTATGGCAAGGGCGCGATCGGCGGCATCACCTCCTCGCGCTGCACCAACGAGGAGACCTATCTCGTCCAAAAACTGATCCGCCAGGGCTTCGGCAACAACAATGTCGATACCTGCGCGCGCGTCTGCCATTCGCCGACAGGCTATGGGCTTGGCCAGACCTACGGCACCTCTGCCGGCACGCAGGATTTCGATAGCGTCGAACAGACGGACGTCGTGATGATCATCGGCGCCAACCCGACCGACGGCCATCCCGTCTTCGCCTCGCGGCTGAAGAAGCGCCTGCGCCAGGGCGCCAAGCTGATCGTGCTCGATCCGCGCCGCACGGACATCGTGCGTTCGGCGCATGTCGAGGCGCAGCACCATTTGCCCCTTAAGCCCGGCACCAATGTCGCGGTGCTGACCGCGCTTGCCCATGTCATCGTCACCGAAGGGTTGTTCGACGAGGCGTTCATCCGCGAGCGCTGCGACTGGTCGGAATTCGAGGACTGGGCGGCCTTCGTCGCCGAGGAACAGAACTCGCCGGAAACCGTCGGCGCGCTCGCCGGCATCGACCCGGAGGAAATCCGTGGAGCCGCGCGTCTTTACGCCAGGGGCGGAAACGGCGCGATCTATTACGGGCTCGGCGTCACCGAACATTCCCAGGGTTCGACCACCGTCATGGCGATCGCCAACCTTGCCATGGCGACAGGCAATATCGGCCGTCCGGGCGTCGGCGTGAACCCGCTGCGCGGCCAGAACAACGTGCAGGGCGCGTGTGACATGGGCTCGTTCCCGCACGAATTGCCGGGCTATCGCCACATCTCGGGCGACGCCGTTCGCGATATCTACGAGAGCCTGTGGGGTACCAAGCTCGACAACGAGCCGGGTCTGCGCATTCCCAACATGCTGGATGCGGCCGTCGAAGGCACGTTCAGGGGCATCTATATCCAGGGCGAGGACATCCTTCAGTCGGACCCGGACACGAGCCACGTCTCGGCCGGCCTCGCCGCGATGGAGTGCGTCGTCGTCCACGACCTCTTCCTCAACGAGACGGCGAACTACGCCCACGTCTTCCTGCCGGGCTCGACCTTCCTCGAGAAGGACGGGACCTTCACCAATGCCGAGCGCCGCATCAACCGCGTGCGCAAGGTGATGGCGCCGAAGAACGGGCTTGCCGACTGGGAAGTCACGCAGAAGCTCGCCCAGGCGATGGGGCTCGACTGGAACTACGCGCACCCGTCGGAGATCATGGACGAGATCGCCAGGACCACGCCGTCGTTCCAACTCGTTTCCTACGAATATCTCGACCAGATGGGCTCGGTTCAGTGGCCCTGTAACGAGAAGTCCCCGCTCGGGACGCCGATCATGCATATCGACGGTTTCGTGCGTGGTAAGGGCAAGTTCATCCGCACCGAATATGTCGCCACCGACGAGAAGACCGGACCACGCTTCCCGCTGCTGCTCACGACCGGACGCATCCTGTCGCAGTACAATGTCGGCGCGCAGACGCGGCGTACCGAGAACGTCGTCTGGCATGACGAGGACCGGCTGGAAATCCATCCGCACGACGCCGAACAACGCGGCCTTCGCGACGGCGACTGGGTGCGGTTGGCGAGCCGTGCCGGCGAGACGACGCTGCGCTCGCTGATCACCGAGCGCGTCGCCCCGGGCGTGGTCTACACGACCTTCCACCACCCGAACACGCAGGCCAACGTCATCACCACCGATTTCTCCGACTGGGCGACGAACTGTCCGGAATACAAGGTCACAGCGGTTCAGGTGACGCCATCCAACGGTCCTTCCGACTGGCAGGTGGACTACCAAGACCAGGCGCGGCAGTCGCGGCGGATCGCAAGGCCGCTGGAGGCGGCGGAGTGAGGGAAACCTGAGATGGCGAGTTCCTTCGCGCCCCCCTCTGTCCTGCCGGACATCTCCCCCGCGAGGGGGGAGATCAGCCCAACGCGGAGGATAACGCGCGTGATCTCCCCCCATGCGGGGGAGATGTCCGGCAGGACAGAGGGGGGCGCCGTAAAGCGCCGGACCCTCGGAGGTCCTTTCCGATGACCCGTCCGCCAATCACCACCCTCCCCCGCCTCGCCCACCGCACGACAGGCACATCCACCGCCGACCGCAATGTTCCCGAGGAAACGCCGGTCGCGCTGTCTTATGGCGGCACGACGCATGCCGTGATGATGGCCTCGCCCGCGGACCTCGAGGATTTCGCGATCGGGTTCTCGCTGACGGAAGGCATCATCGCGTCGCTTGACGAGATCGAGGCGATCAACGTCGAGGATCATGGCGCGGGGATCGACATCCAGATCCGCCTTTTCGACAAGGCGAACACGCGGTTCGAGGCACGGCGGCGGCGTCTTGCCGGGCCGGTGGGCTGCGGGCTGTGCGGCATCGAATCCATCGAGGAAGCGATGCGTGCCGTGCGTGGCGTATCCGACGCGGCGCTGGCGCTTTCCGCGCACGACATCACGCAAGCAATCCGGCTCCTGTCTAAGGTGCAGCCGCTCCACAAGGAAACCGGCGCCGTACACGCTGCAGGATGTTACGTTCCCGGCCGCGGCATCATCCTGGCACGCGAGGATGTCGGTCGGCACAATGCGCTCGACAAGCTTGCCGGCGCATTGGCGCAGGCAGGCGTGGACGGTTCGACGGGAGCGGTCGTCGTCACGAGCCGCGTTTCGGTCGAGATGGTGCAGAAGACCGCCGCGATCGGCGCGTCCTTCATCATTGCCGTTTCGGCGCCGACGGCGCTCGCGATCCGCACCGCCGAAGACGCCGGCATGAGCCTCGTCGCGCTGGTGCGCGGCGACGAATTCGACATATTCACCCATCCCGAACGTCTGACACCCGAGAGCAGCACCCATGTCGCATGAGGCCTTCAACCCCCACACGAAGCTGATCCGCATGGCGAACCAGATCGGCACGTTCTTCGAATCGAAGCCGCACGACATGGGCGTCGCCGGCGTGGCGGAGCACATCAACAAGTTCTGGGAACCGCGCATGCGTGGTCACTTCTTCGAAGTGGTCGACAAGGGCGGCCAAGGGCTGAAGCCGATCGTGCTGGAAGCCGCCGCCACAATTCGTCGCCCCGGGGCACCGATCAGCCCGGAACAGTCGCGGCAGGCCAATGCCGGTGTGCCGGGCGATAAGGGCGAGGCATCCGGCGAAACCAAATCGCGCATCGCCGCATCACAGGGCTAAGAAAAAGGCCGGGCAATTGCCCGGCCTTTCCCGTTTCGATCAGAACATCGGCGGATAGGGCCGACCGCCACGATCAAGCGTGATCCAGCGCGTTTCAGTGAAGGTTTCGAGTGACCAGCGGCCACCGTGCTTGCCGACGCCCGACGCCTTGAAACCGCCGAACGGAACATGCGGCTCATCGTTCACCGACGAGCAGTTGATGTGGCAATTTCCAGTGTCGAGCTTGTTGACGATGGCAAGTCCCCTGCCCTCATCGCGGGTCATGACGCCGGCCGAGAGGCCGTATTCGCTGTCATTGGCGATCTCGATCGCCTCGTCATCGGTGCGGAACGGGATCACCGGCACGACGGGCCCGAAGGTTTCGTCCTGGTAGATCTTCATGTCCGGCGTTACGCCGGTCAGGATGGTCGGCTCGACGAAGCGGCCTTCGATCTTGCCGCCGAGCACCACCTTCGCGCCCTTGGCGATGGCGTCGTCGAGCTGTTCCTTCACCTTGGCGACCTGCTTGTCGTTGATGAGCGGGCCGATGATGTGCTCCTTGCTCTTGGTCGGGTCGCCGACCTTGAGCTTCTTCGCGCGCTCGACGAACTTCGCCAGGAAATCGTCGAAGATCTTCTCGTGCACGAGCACCTTTTCGACCGACATGCAGATCTGGCCCTGATGCATGAAGGAGCCGAAATTGGCGGCCTGTGTGGCGCGCTCCATCTCGGCATCGTCGCACACGATCAACGAATCCTTGCCGCCGAGCTCGACGCAGCACTTCTTCAGATGCGCGCCGGCCTTCGCCGCGACCTGACGGCCGACGGCCGTCGAGCCGGTGAAGGAAATGCCCTTCACATAAGGATGCTCGATCAGTTCGTCGCCGACCTCGGCCACGTTCTCGCGCGAGCAGGTGACGACGTTGAAGACGCCCTTGGGCAGGCCTGCTTCCTCGAAGATTTCGGCGAAGAGCAGGCCGCCGAGATAAGGCGTTTCCTCGGACGGCTTCAAGACGATCGTGTTGCCGGCGACGAGCGGGAACAGGAAGCCGCGCGCGGTGAGGATGCAGGGGAAATTCCATGGCGAGATGACCGAGACGACGCCCATCGGGCGGCGCGTCGCCATCGAGACCTTGCCGTATTCTGACGGCATGACCTCGCCGATCGGGTTCCAGACCGACGCCGCGGCGGCGTGGAAGACTTCCGTCACGTAGCCGGTCTCGAACATGCCCTTGCCGAACCAGCCGCCGCCTTCGGCCTGGATCGCATCGACGATTTCCATCTTGCGGCGCTCCCAGATCTCGGCCGCCTTATGGAGATAATGCGCGCGCTTGGAGAAGGGCAGCGCGGCCCATTCGGGGAACGCCTTGTGCGCGGCCTCGATGGCGGCAGCGGTCTCGGCGCGGCCGGAATCCGGCACCTCAGCCCACACCGAGCCGTCGGCCGGGTTCAGATCCTTGAAGGTCTTCTTCGTCGCGGACCAGCCGCCGCCGATATACATTCCTTCGAAAACACGAGCCATTTTCAAGCCTCCTTATGCTTCTTCCGCTTTTTGGGCGATTTCTTCTTCGTGTGGGAATCGGCGTCCAGCGTGGCCGCCGGTTGCGGCGGTATCGTGAACGCGGTGAGGGTTTTGCGACGCGCGGCGACGTGCTCGGCCTGGATGGCGGCGGCGCGGGCCACCACGTCGGACAAGTCGATGCGTTTGGGAGCTGCGGCGACCTGCACGTCGTCATCGTCGATGTCGAATCCGGCGCTGTTGTGACCAACGAGGCCGTGGCCGCCATCGAGCTTTTCTGGCGCCGCGACGACCGGCTTGCGCGGCAGGACGGGCCGCTCGATCGGCCTGCGCCGGCTTGCGACATGGGCGGCAAGCCGCTTGGTCGCGCGGTCGGCGAGCGCGGCCGCATCGAACGCAAGTTCCGCGCGGCGCGGCTCGGTCGAGTGCGTGACGAATGCCGGGCGCTCTGACGGCTGCGGGGTGCCGGCTCCGCGCGTCAGACGGTTCGCCATCATGTGAGCGGCAAGCCGTTCCTGCGCTCGCCGCGCCAGTTCTCCCGCCTGATCGGAGAGGCGGCCGGCATCTGCGGAGGCCGGTTTCGGCTGCGCCGTTTCCCTGGCGGCGACGTCCCACGGATCGGGACCGGCCTTCGGGTCGTAGCGCCCGGCAAAGGCGCTCGGCGCCGGGCTTTCACGGCGCAGATAGCGCACGAAGGCCGTCTGGATCGCGCCGGCGCGACGTGCGAGGTCGCCCGCCATCCGGCCCATCGCCTCGAGCGAGGCGGGTAGCGCGAGGAAGGGCGGCAGTGCGATGCCGCGCTTCGCGCTACGCTTGGCATCGTCCGTCTTGCCGCCGCCGAGATAGGCGTTGGCGACGGCCGGGTCATTCATCAGGTTGACCGCCGTGTCCTCGCCGGTGATGAGGCCGTTCTCGATCAGATAGCCGCGATCGGCGATCTTGAGGCTGAGCTTGGCGTTCTGCTCGACGAGCAGGATGCCGACGCCGGTGGCAGCCACGGCCTTCAGTGACTTGAACAGTTCCTTCGACAGGAGGGGCGACAGGCCGAGCGAGGGCTCGTCGAGCATCAGGATGTCGGGCTTCGACATCAGCGCGCGGCCGATCGCCACCATCTGCTGCTCGCCGCCCGACATGGTGCGCGCGATCTGGCTCTTGCGCTCGGCAAGGCGCGGGAAGAGTTCGTAGATGCGCTTCAGCGTCTGCGCCTCGTCCTGCCGCGCGCGGCCGGCGAATGCGCCGAGTTGCAGGTTCTCGGCCACGGTCAGGTCGCCGAAAATGCCGCGGCCTTCCGGAACGAGTGCGATGCCTTCCTCGACTATCCGATGCGCCTTGACGCCCCGGATCGGCTTGCCGTTCATCGCGATTTCGGTGCCGGGCTCGGTCTTCACGAGGCCCGCGATGGCCTTGAGCAAGCTCGATTTGCCGGCACCGTTCGCGCCGAGAATGACGCAGATTTCGCCCTTCGCGATCTTCGCCGATACGCCTTCGAGCGCAAGGTGGCGGCCATAGCGGACGCCGAGATTCGTCACCTCAAGCATCGTCGTCGTCCCCGAGATATGCGCGTACGACTTCCGGCTCGGACAGAACCTTCGCAACGTCGCCCTCGGCGATCTTTGTGCCGGTGTTCATGACGACGCAGCGGTCGCAGAGCGTGCGGATCGCGTCCATCACGTGCTCGACCATGATGATGGTGCGGCCTTCGCGGCGCAGATCGTCGATGAGGGCGATGCCGATCTGAAGCTCCGTCGGATTGAGGCCGGCCAGCCATTCGTCCAACAGCAGCACGCGCGGATCGGACGCCAGCGCACGCGCCAGTTCGATGCGCTTCTGGTCGATATAGGTCATCGACGCGACCGGCATGTCCGCCCTGCCCTCGAGCCCGACGCGGGCGAGAAGCTTGCGGGCGAGAGCATTGGCATCCGCGCCCCACAGCCGGTTGCGCGCGAAGACGGCCCCCGCCATGACGTTTTCCTCCGCCGTCATCGACGGCAGGATGCGCACGAGCTGGAAGGTGCGCGCGACGCCCTGCCGGGCGATGTGGTGCGCGGCGTGGCCGGAGATGCGCTCGCCCTTCAACCGGATTTCGCCGGCACTCGGGCGCAGCGCGCCGGAAATCAAATTGAGCATCGTCGTCTTGCCGGAGCCATTCGGGCCGATCAGCCCAAGAAGCTCGCCTTCACGGACGTCGAAGGAGACGTCGTTGACGGCGACGAGACCGCCGAACTTCTTCTGCGCGCGGTCGACGGAGAGGATAGCAGTCATGCCACCTTCTCCTCGCCGACGGGCTTCTCCGACCGCTTCATCCTTGTGCGCAACTGCTCCAGCCGTCCGGTCACGCCGTCGGGCAGGAGATAGACGATGGCGAGGAAGGCGAGGCCCATGACGATGGGTGTGTGGTTCGGGAATTGCGCGGAGACCTGATCGAACAGGATGGTGAAGGGAATGACGCCCACCAACGGACCCCATAGACGCTTCGTGCCACCGAGCAGAGCCATGATGACGACGAGGAACGAGATCATCGGATTGAAGGCCGATGGCGGCTCGATATACGCGTAGCGCGGAGCGGAGATGGCACCGGCAATGCCGATGAACGCGCCGGAGATCATGAAGAGGATGATCTTGGCACGCGCAGTGTCGATGCCGACATGGCGCGCCACCGTCTCGTCATTGCCGATGATCTTCATGGCGAAACCGAGCCGCGAGCGGCCGATCAGCCAGCCGGCGACGAAGACGGCAACCGTCAGCGCCAGCAGCATCCAGTAAATGTGCATCTCAGTGAAGTCGGTGAAGACGTAGAGGCCCATTCGCGTCGAGACCTTGGTCTGCGTCCACGAGACCAACTGGCGCACGAGTTCGGCCAGGCCCAGCGTGAAGATGACGAAATAGACGCCGGAGAGCCTGAGCGTGGCGAGGCCGACGAGCCCTGCCAGCACGGCCGCGACCACTCCGCCACCGAGCACGAGGGCAAAGAAAGGCACGTGGTCGACCCACAGGCCGACCGTATAGGTGCCGAGGCCGAAGAAGGCGGCCGTGGCGAGCGAGATGTAGTGCGTCGGGCCGGAGAAGAGCGTCCAGGCCGTGCAAAGCGCGGCGTAGAGCATCAGATTGACGCCGAGCGAGAGGTAGTAGCCCTGGCTGAAAAGCGGCAGCGTCGCGAGAGCGGCGACAGCGATCGCACCGAGAAGGCCAATGCGGATTTCCGACTGGTCGAGCGTCATGTGGTCTGCCTCCCGAACATGCCTTGCGGGCGGAAGAGGAGGACGATGATGAAGAGCGCGTAGGTCGCGGCGATGGTGAGGCCGGGATCGATGAGGCTCGCGACCGCCGTCTCGGTGATGCCGAGGATGAGGGCCGCCAACACCGCGCCGCGAATGTCGCCGACGCCGCCCATGATGACGATGATCAGCGCCTTCATGGTGAAGACGACGCCCATCGAGGCGTTGAACGTGTAGAAGGTCGACAGAAGCGCCCCGCCGCAGGCCGTCAGTGCGCCGCCCAGCGCGAAGGCGAAGGCCGCGGTCTTGGCGACGTCGATTGCGACGAGCCTGGCCGAATTCGGATCGACGGCGACGGCGCGAACGGCCGTGCCCTGCCGCGTCCGGTAGAGGAAGAAGTAGAGCCCGATGGCGATTGCGACCGCCGCGCCGAAGGCGACCACGCGGTTGAGGCCGAACGGATTGCCGAGGATCATGAAGCGCTCGGCGAGGAAGGTGTAGGAGAAGTAGGAGCCGCCGAACGCAAGCAGCATCAGGCCCTGCAAGAGGAAGAGCAGGCCGAACGTGGCGAGGATCGAATCCACCTCCAGCATGCCCCGGTTCTTCGCCCGATCCACCAGCGGCTTCAGAAGCACCGAATAGATTGCCCAGTTGATCGCGAAAGCGGCTGGCGCGATGACGAGCAGCCCGAGAAGTGGGTTGATCTGCATGGCCGTGAACAGCCAGAAGGCGATGAAGCAGGCCGCAACGAAGGTCTCGCCATTGGCAAGGTTCATGATACGCGCGACGCCGTATTGCAGTGTCAGCCCCAGCGCGATCAGCGCGTAGGTGCCGCCCAGCAATATGCCTGTGACGATGATCTGCATTCTCTAAGCTACCATACTCGCATCGCCTCGAAGGCGGGAAGCGCCATCCCGGAACCGCCGGGATGGCGCGTTCTCAAGACTTATTCCCAGCCGTCTTTTTTGATCGGCTCGATCGCCCCGTCGATGCCATTGGCGGCGACGCCGTAGAAGACGCCGTCCTTCCATTGGCCGACGGTCCAGAGGTTGCGGTTGACGTTGTTCTCGAACTTCACCTCGCCCATCACCGTATCGAAGGTGCCGGCCTTGATGGCCTCGACGACGGCTTCGCGGTCCTTGGTGCCGGCGGCCTCGATCGCCTGCTCGAGGACCTGGAGACCCGAATAGGTCACGGCGCTCGCCCAGTAATCGGCGTCCGCGCCCGTCACTTCCTTGTGCTTGGCGCGGTACTCCTTGATCTTCTCGTCATCCGGGTTGGTGCCGCCTGCGCCCAGAACGCCGTTCGCCGTTGCGCCGAAACGGCCGGCATAGGCAGGGAAGGACGCGCCGACGCCGACATAGAAGGCGCCGACGTCGAGGTCCTGGATTTGCGCCTGTTCGGTGAGCGCGAAGGTGTCGCCCGGATAGGAGAAACCGACGAATGCGTCCGGCGCGGCAGCCTTGGCCTGGCTGACGATCGGGGCGACGTCCTGCGTGCCGAGCGGATAGGATGCCTCGTAGACGATCTCGAACCCTGCCGCTTCGAGCGCCGGCTTGCCGGCACCTGCGAGTTCGAGGCCGAACGCGTCGGCGACGTGGACGAGCGCGACCTTGTTGCCGATTTCCCCGGCATCCTTCAGTTTCTTCAATGCGGCGGCAGTGCCCTCAGCCAGTTCCTTCGAGGTGCCGAGCATCCAGAACGAATTCGGCCAGCGACCGGCGAATTCCTCGACGCCGTCGGTGATCGCGCTCGTCGTGATGTGCGGATAGCCGTAGCGCGCGATGATCGGGGCGGTCGCGACGTTGAGGCCGGTCGAATAGGGCGTGACGATGAAATCGACATTGTCGACGGTGGCCAGGCGCTGGATATTCTGGACCGCGGTCTCGGCCGAGGTGCGGTCGTCATATTCGACCAGTTCGATCTGCATCTGCTGGTCGCCGACCTGGAGACCGCCGCGTCCGTTCACTTCCGACACCCAAAGCTGGATGTTCGGCCAGTGACTGACGGTCGCGCCGGCCGCGAGCGGGCCGGTCTTCGGCGCGCTCGCGCCGATCTTGATGGTTTCCTGCGCGGCCGCGTGGCCGGCAAGCGCCAGCGTCGCGGCGCTGGCTGCAAGTGCGATGAACGTGCGTCTGATCATGTCCTGTTTCCTCCCAGTGTTGACAAAGACCCGGCATCCTCCTGCCGGAATTCGGTTTCAGATCGGATAGTCCGGCCGTCCGCTCTGAATGGTGATCCACCGCAATTCGGTGAATTCGTCGATGCCGGCCCGACCGCCGAAACGGCCGTGGCCGGATGATTTGACACCGCCGAACGGCATTTGCGGTTCGTCATGTATCGTCGCCGAATTGATGTGGCAGATGCCGGTCTCGAGACGCTGCGCCACCATGAGCGCACGCGTGACGTCGCGGCCGAAAACGGCGGCGGACAGACCGTATTCGGTATCGTTCGCAATCGAGACGGCCTCGTCGATATCGGTGAAGCGGATGAGCGAGGCGACGGGGCCGAAGCTTTCCTCATAATAGATACGCATGTTGGGCGTCACGCCATCGAGGATCGTTGCGTCGAGCCAAACCGATCGCTGTTCGCCCCCGACGACGAGCCGCGCACCCTTCTGCATGGCGTCGTCGATCAGCGCCTTGACGCGCGCGGCCGCCTGTTCGCTGATCATCGGACCGATTTCGCTCGCGCCATCGCGCGGATCGCCAAGGCGCAACCGCTTCACTTCGGCGGACAGGCGCTCGAGGAAGGCGTCGGCAATGCTGTCCTGCACCACCAGACGCTCGGTCGACATGCAGATCTGGCCTTGGTTGAAGAAGGCGCCGAAAGCGGCAGCCCGGGCGGCTTCGTCGAGATCGGCGTCGTCGAGTACGATCAGCGGGGCCTTGCCGCCGAGTTCCAGCAGTGCGGGCGTCAAGTGGCGTGCGGCAATCTCCGCGATGATGCGGCCGGACCGCGTCGAGCCGGTGAAATTCACGCGCCGCACGGCCGGATGCGCGATCAGCGCTTCGACGATTTCCTGGGCATGGTCTTCCTGATTGTGAACGACGGCGATCGCGCCCTCGGGAAGCCCGGCTTCGGCGAAGATGTCGCACACCATCGCATGCGTGCCCGGGCAGAGTTCCGAGGCCTTGAACACGACCGTATTTCCGCAGGCGAGCGGCATGGCGATCGAACGAACGGACAAGACGATCGGCGCGTTCCAGGGTGCCAGCGACAGGACCACGCCGCAGGGCTGGCGCACAGCCATGGCGAAGGAGCCGGGCCGGTCGGCAGGGATCGTTTCGCCGGTCAATTGCGTGGTGAGCGCCGCCGCCTCGCGCAGAATGGACGCGCCGAGCCGGCAATTGAGTTCGCTCCAGGCGCGCGTGCCGCCAGTCTCGTTGGCGATCTTCGCGACGAACAGTTCGGTGCGCTCCAACAGGAGACCGGCGGCGCGGTTCAAGATCGCGCGGCGTTCGGATGGAGGGGTCTGCGACCATTTCGGGAAGGCTGCGGCGGCACGGTTGGCGGCATGTCGAGCTTCCGCAACGCTCGACCCATGTACGCGCGTGACCACTGTCCCCGTCAACGGGCCGACCCGCTCCAGATGGGGGGCTTCGACGACCTCCCCGACGGGAGCCGCGATCCGCGCTGCCTTTGCCAATTCATCCTCCCGCGAAGCGCATTTTCCGCTTCAGCCGCCACGGCTCCTTTGGAGTTCCGTTCTCCCAGCGACCCAATGATTGAAGCGCAAGGCACCCACACTTGATATGAACAAAACTGGTGATCTATTGTAAGAATCTGGTTTCAAGACGGACTGAAAGATGGATGTCGCCACAATCGATTGCGGACTGCACGCGCGGTTCTGGTCCTTCAACGGCGCGACTGGCGGCGTGGCACGCCAGCTCGTCCTCATGACCGATGGCGGCGGCGAGGCGGAAGCTGGCGGCCAGAGGCTTGCCATCGCCGCGCCCGCATTGCTGTGGCTGGGCGACATGAAACCGGGACGATTGCGGCTCGAGGCGGGCGCGACCGGGCTTCGGGCGCAGATCGGCGACGACACGCTCGTCGATGCGATCGGCGACGAGGCGCAATCGGTCGCCCTGCGCTACCTGGTCGATCGGGACTTCACGCTTTCGCTCGCCGGTCATCCCGAAGCGCTGGGCTTGATCGAGCGATGCCTGAGCGCCGTGATCGCGGAGCGGCAACAGCCTCGAGAGGCGTCGGCGCTGCTGCTGTCGGCGCTTCTTCGCATCGTTCTCGTCTCGATGCTTCGCGTTTCCGGCGGCCGGGAATCGCTGCCGGGGGTCGGCGAGCGGATGAGCCTGCTGCAGAGGTTCCGCCAGCTCGTCGAGATGAATTTCCGCAACCACTGGCCGGTGGCGCGCTATGCGACCGCGCTCGGCGTCTCGGCCGACCGGCTGCACGCGATCTGCACCGACGGGGTTGGAAAATCACCGAAGGCGCTGGTCTCGGAGCGGCTGGCGCGCGAGGCGATGCTGCGGCTGGAGCGGTCGTCGCTGACGATCCAGCAGCTCGGCCACTCGCTCGGCTTTTCCGACCCGGCGCATTTTTCGAGCTTTTTTCGCAAGATGACGGGCACCCCGCCGGGCCGCTATCGCCGCGCGGTCATCGATGCGCGGACCGACCGCCCTGCGCTGCATGCGCCCAGCTTCGCCGAATGGCCGTGATCCGCGTTCAGTCGCGGCGCACCGGCACGAAAACCGGGCGGTAGACGACAGCGGACGTGCGCGACCAGCGGTCGAACTCGGCGCGGCTGGCGCGTGCTTCCGCGCGGCGGTCGAGATCGATGCGTTGCAAACACCCCGCGAAGGCATCGGTTCCGGCGCGGAAGCCGTAGGAGCGGCACGCCTCCTCATCGAGCGCTCGCCGCTCCTCCGGTGTGATCGTCGTGCAGGCAGCGAGAGCCAAGGCAAGAAACGCCAGAACCGCGGATCGCATTTTGGCCTCCTAGCCCAGTTTGTGCCGGCGCCGCACGCTCTGCGGCCGTCCGTCGATCGTCAGGCGGGAATCGTTGCGCTGCTTGCGCGACACGATCTTGCCCTTCGACACCACGCAGAGCCGGTCGGGCCGCAGGCGCAGCGCTTCGATCGGGTCGCCGGCGTCGAGCACTACGAGGCTTGCGACGTTCCCGACCTCGAGCCCATAGCCTTCGAGCCCCATGATGGCGGCATTCTCCGTCGTCACCATGTCGAAACAGCGGCGCATGTCGGCCGGGCTCGTCATCTGCGCCACGTGCAGCCCCATGAAGGCGACGTCGAGCATGTCGGCGGTGCCGAGCGAATACCAGGGGTCGAGCACGCAATCCTGGCCGAAACCGACGCGAATGCCGGCCTTCAGCATTTCGGGCACGCGGGTCATGCCACGGCGCTTGGGATAGGTGTCGTGGCGACCTTGCAAGACGATGTTGATCAGGGGGTTCGGCACGGCCGAGACCTCCGCCTCCGCCATCAGCGGAAGGAGCTTCGAGACGTAGTAATTGTCCATCGAGTGCATCGAGGTCAGGTGCGAGCCATTCACCCGGCCGTGCAGACCGAGACGCTGCGTCTCATAGGCCAGTTGCTCGACATGGCGCGACAGCGGATCGTCCGTTTCGTCGCAGTGCATATCGACCCGCAGACCGCGTTCGGCTGCGATTTCGCACAGTTCGGTCACCGAGCGGGTGCCGTCCGCCATCGTGCGTTCGAAGTGGGGAATGCCGCCTACCACATCAACGCCCATGTCAAGCGCGCGGATCGTGTTTTCGCGCGCGGTCGGGTCGCGATAGAAACCGTCCTGCGGGAAGGCGACGAGTTGCAAGTCGAGGTAAGGCCCCACAGTCCTCTTGACGTCCAATAGCGCCTCGACCGCGAGCAGCCGGTCGTCGCAGGTGTCGACATGGGTGCGGATGGCCAGAAGGCCCATCGAGACGGCCCAGTCACAATAGGCGAGCGCCCTCTCCTTCACCGCTTCATGCGTCAAGAGCGGCTTCAGCTCGCCCCAAAGGCCGATGCCCTCGAGAAGCGTTCCCGACGCATTGATGCGCGGCGTGCCGTAGGACAGAGTCGCGTCCATGTGGAAATGCGGATCGACGAAAGGCGGTGCGACGAGGTCACCGGTCGCGTCGACCAATTCACGCGCATCGGTGCCAAGCTGCGGCGCGATCGCGGCGATACGATCGCCGCGAATGCCAATATCGGCGATACGGCCGTCGGCCAGCGTCCCGCCCTTGACGATCAGATCGAAATTCATCGCCGCCTCTCCCGGTCGCAACCCCGGTCAGGTTATGCAGGCCCTCATGATCGCCTCGCGCAACTCCTCGAGCCCTTCGTTCTTTTCCGACGAGGTCGCGAGGACGACGGGAAACGCGGCTGGGCGGCGCTTGATCTTTTGTGTCGTCTCTTCGATCAGCGGCTCGATGTCCGCCGTCTTGATCTTGTCGGTCTTGGTCAGGACCACCTGATAAGAGCAGGCCGCCTTGTCGAGCAGGTCCATCACGTCGGAATCGTTCTGCTTCACGCCATGGCGGGAATCGATCAGGAGATAGACTCGCTTCAGCGTGACGCGACCCTTCAGATAGTCGAAGACGAGTTTCGTCCAGGCGTCCACCTGCGCTTTCGGCGCCTTGGCAAAGCCGTAGCCGGGCATGTCGACCAGCGCCATCGGCGGCAGGTCGCCTGCTTCGCCTGAGTATCCATCAGGCACGAAATAGTTGAGTTCCTGGGTGCGGCCGGGCGTGTTCGAGGTTCGCGCGAGACCCTTCCTGACGACCAGGCCGTTGATCAGGGACGACTTGCCCACATTCGAGCGGCCGGCGAAGGCGATTTCGGGCGGGCCTTCGGGGGGCAGGAACTTCATCGACGGGACGCCGCGAATGAAGATCCAGTTCTTCGGGAACGGTGCCGCCACGATGGGTGCCGGGCGGGGGTCTTCCATATCGCTCAACGCAAGTCTCCACGGCCGTCAGGGCCGTTGTTGGCATTGAGCTTTCGGCCCGCCTTGTCAAGCGCAAGCAGGTCGCAGTCGCACGGCCGGACAATGGTAGTCCGGCCGAGCGCTTTTTCCTGTCAGGGAAGCAGGACGCGATTGACGACGTGGATGACGCCGTTCGACTGATTGACGTCAGCCGTGGTGACGACGCTCGTCGTCCCGTTCGCATCGGTCACGGCGACGCCGCGGCCGGACGGCACCACCGTCAGCGTTCCACCCTGGACCGTGGTCAACTGGGCTTCGCCGCCACCGGCATTGGCACGGCGCAGAAGCTCGGGACCGCTGAGCTTGCCGGGAACGACATGATAAGTGAGCACGCTCGTGAGCTGGCCCTTGTTCTCCGGCATGAGGAGCGTGTCGACGGTTCCGGCAGGCAGCATGGTGAAGGCGTCGTTCACCGGTGCGAATACGGTGAAGGGACCGGGGCCGGACAGGGTTCCGGCAAGATCGGCGGCCTGGACGGCGGCGACGAGGGTGGTGTGGACCGGTGAGTTCACCGCATTTTCGACGATGTTGCGCTCAACCAGCATCGGCGCGCCGCCGACGGTAGGGTTCTGCTGGGCGGATGCCGGAATGGCCAGCGCGACGGCGGCCGATACCAGAAGGGTCGTGATCGAAAGCTTTTTCATGATGCCTCTCCCAAAGCGTTGTTGTGTCGTTGACATGGGGAGTTACGGGAGGGCTGAGCGTCCAGTTTCGAGGTTCACCTAACTGTGACCACAAAAAAGCCCCGCTTGCGGCGGGGCTTTTTATCCATTGCCTACTCGGCCGGTTCCTTGGGCTTTCGGCGGAACATGCCGGACAGATTGTCCCAAAGCTCGATCTTGGCGCCCTGGCGCTTCATGATCAGGCCCTGCTGGAGAACGGACAGGGTGTTGTTCCAGGCCCAGTAGATCACGAGGCCGGCGGGGAACGTCGCAAGCATGAAGGTGAAGACGACCGGCATCCAGTTGAAGATCATCGCCTGGGTCGGATCGGGCGGCGTCGGGTTCATGCGCATCTGCACGAACATCGTGATGCCCATGATCAACGGCCAGACACCGATCATCAGGAAGGACGGCACATCGTAGGGCAGAAGGCCGAAGAGGTTGAACAGCGACGTCGGATCGGGCGCCGACAAATCGTTGATCCAGCCGAAGAACGGCGCGTGCCGCATCTCGATCGTGACGTAGATCACCTTGTAGAGCGCGAAGAAAACCGGAATCTGGAGAAGGATCGGCCAGCAGCCGGCGATCGGATTGATCTTTTCCTTCTTGTAGAGCTCCATCATCTCCTGCTGCTGCTTCATCCGGTCGTCGCCATATTTCTCACGGATTTCCATCAGCTTGGGCTGCACCTTCTTCATGTTCGCCATCGACACGTAGGACTTGTTGGCGAGCGGGAAGAAGATGAGCTTGACGAGAACGGTGGTCGCGAGGATCGCGACGCCGAAATTGCCGAACAGGCGGAAGAACCAGTCGATGACGAAGAACATCGGCTTGGTGATGAAATAGAACCAGCCCCAGTCGATCAGGAGTTCGAACTGGCGGATGCCATAGGCTTCCTCATAGGCGTCGATGACGCCGACGACCTTGGCGCCGGCGAAGACGCGCGTCTCGATTTCGGTCGACTGGCCGGGCGCGACGGAAACCGCGTCGGACAGGTAGTCCGCCTGATAGCGGACGCGGCCATCGTCGAAATAGGAATAGCGCGGCTGGAACGCCTGACCATCGGACGGGACCATCGCCACCGCCCAGTATTTGTCGGTGATGCCGAGCCAGCCATCATTGCTCTTGCCGGGCGTGATCTGACGATCCTCGGCGAGCGTCGAATAGTCGATCTCCTGCAGCCCCTCTTCGCCCGTCACCCCGATCAGACCTTCGTGAAGCACGAAGATGCCTTCGATGTCGGGCGTCCCGACGCGCGTGATGCGTCCGTAATTCATCAGTTCGACCTGCTCGCCGCCGGCGTTCGTGACGCTGTCGGAGATGGTGAACATGTAGTCCGCATCGACCGCAATCGTGCGCTCGAAGGTCAGGCCTGCATCGTTGGTGTAGGTCAGCGTGACCGGTGCGTCCTGCGTGAGCTGCGGATTGCCTTCCACGGCCCAGACCGTCTGCGGTCCGGGAACCGCGCCGGCGTTGCCCTGCCCGACATAGCCGACTTCGGCATAATAGCCGTTGGCGAGCGCGGACGGGTTCAACAACGAAATGTTCGGCGAATTCGGCTCGACGGTGACGCGGTAGTCCTTCAGCAACAGGTCGTCGATGCGGGCGCCAGTCAGGTTGATCGAGCCGGACAGACGCGGCGTGTCGATGGCGATGCGATCGGTCGCGCCGATGGCGCCGTCGCGCGTCTGCGGCGCGGCCGACGGCGCTCCGCCGCCGGGCACTTCGGCCTGCGTCCCGGGCGCGCTCGGCACGTCTCCATCACCGGGCGCGACACTTGAGCCCTGCCCCTGGGGGGTGGCCGCCTGCTGTTGCTGCGCCTGGATCTCCGCTGCCTCGCGCTGCGCCTCGATGCGGGGGTTCATGTAGAACACCTGCCAGAGGGTCAGGATCACGACGGAAAGCGCGATGGTGATGAAGAAGTTGCGATTGTTTTCCATCAAGGAATCCCTATCCCCGCTCAGCGAAATCGGCGGGAGAGTTCTGCCTTCAATTCGTCGAACGGCGTCTTGAGCAGTTCGCGGCGGCCGACGATGACATAATCGGTGCCGCACGCCATGTCACGCGCCGCATGGACGCGAACGGCTTCTTTCAGCCGGCGACGAATGCGGTTGCGAACCACCGCATTGCCGACTTTCTTGGTGACGGTGATGCCCAGACGCGGTTCTCCCGCGTCGTCACGCCGCATCGCCTCCAACAGAAAAAGCCGCCCCCGGCGCTTCTCGCCCCGGCGAACGGCCAGAAACTGGGCGCGCTTCTTCAAGCGCGCCGGTGCATTTTCGTGCGGCCGGTCGGTCAATCCCGTTGCCCTATGGCGCCCGGCCCGCGACGACTTACGCGGACAGACGCTTGCGGCCGCGGGCGCGGCGGGCAGCGATGACCTTCTGACCACCCTTGGTGGCCATGCGCGCGCGGAAACCGTGGCGGCGCTTGCGGACGAGTTTGGACGGCTGGTAGGTACGCTTCATTTATTTAATACCGCGGGGTGCGGCCCTTCTTGGTAGCTGTCTCATCGGACGAGGAGCTTCGGCCGGCCATGCGCAACATAAGTCGCGCCAGAACCTGGGCCCGAGCGTGCGCGGCTTATAGGAAGATCGCCCGCGCGAGTCAATCGATGTCGGTCACGTCGGGGTGAAGCGCGCAAGGCCGCTCGTCAACACCGCTTGAGACCGGGCGTGTGGGATTGTGGGCGGACGGAATGCGCGCCATGTGTATCGGCACGACGCATCTCCGCACCGGGAGCATCCCTTGCCAGCCAACCTCGCCAATGCCAAAGCCATGACCAATCTGTCGCGACCGACCCTTCGCGTTGCGGCCGCGACTTCGCGCGAGCGGACAAAGGACGGCGCCATGACAGCAGGCCGGTCGAAATCGATCTGGCGTTTCGTGCCGCTCGCCATCCTCGCCGGCGGACTGGCAATTGGCTATGCGCTCGGCTGGCACGAATATCTGAGCCTTGGCGAACTCGCCGCGCGCAAGGACCAGTTGCAGGCCTATGCGTCCTCCTACGGCATCCTCGCGCCATTTCTGTTCGGTCTTCTCTACATGGTGGCGACGGCGTTCGCCTTTCCCGCCGCAGGCGCCCTCACCGTCTTCGGGGGCTTTCTCTTCGGCTGGGCGCTCGCCGGCATCGTGGTCGCGGTTTCGGCGACGATCGGCGCGACGCTGATCTTCCTGGCAGCCCGTTCCGCGCTCGGCGATGCGTTGCGCAGCCGCGTCAAGGGACGTGCGGAAGCCTTGTCGAAAGGCTTCGAGGACAACGCGTTCGGCTATCTGCTCGTGCTGCGCATGACGCCGGTCCTGCCCTTCTTCGTCGTCAACGTGGCGCCGGCCCTCTTCAAGGTCCGCCTTGGCACCTATGTCGCGACGACGTTCCTGGGCATCCTGCCCGGCACGTTCGTGCTCGCCTATCTGGGAGCCGGCGTCGACAGCGTCCTGACGGCCGCCAACGCCGCCGGCCGGACGCCGACGCTTGGCGACATCGTGACGCCGCAGATCACGCTGGCGCTCGCGGGGCTTGCCCTGCTGGCGATTTCGGCCATGCTCGTCAAGGCCTACTGGACGCGCAGAACCGCATCCAAGGCGCCTGCCGCAGACTGATCGGATCATTCATGCACGAGCATCTCACGCCCGACATCTGCGTCATCGGGGCCGGATCGGGCGGACTGTCGGTCGCCGCGGCCGCGGCTGCCTTTGGCGTCGATGTGGTGCTGGTCGAGCGCGGACGGATGGGCGGCGACTGCCTCAACTATGGGTGCGTGCCGTCCAAGGCGATGATCGCAGCGGGAAAACGGGCGCACGCAATGCGCACGGCCTCGATCTTCGGGATCGAGCAGGTCGACCCGGCCATCGATTTCAGCGCTGTTCACGCCCATGTCCGTTCCGTGATCGAAGCCATCGCGCCGAACGATTCCGTCGAGCGCTTCGAGGGCCTCGGCGTCAAGGTGATCAGAGCCGAGGGGCGTTTCATCGACGAACGGACCCTCGAAGCGGGCGGTCACCGGATTTCGGCGCGGCGCTTTGTCATCGCGACCGGCTCATCGCCCGTCATTCCGCCGATCCCCGGTATCGAAAACGTCGAGGTGCTGACGAACGAGACGATCTTCGAGCTCGAGCAGAGGCCCGACCATCTGGTCGTCGTCGGCGGCGGGCCGATCGGGCTCGAACTCGCGCAGGCGCATCGCCGGCTCGGGTCACGCGTCACCGTTGTTGAAGCGGCCCGCTTCCTCTCGCGCGAAGATCCCGATCTGGCGGCCATCGCACTCGATGCGCTGCGTACGGAAGGGATCGCGCTTGTCGAGCGTCACTCGGTCGTTCGTATCGAGCGGACGGATGACGGGCTGCGGCTCGTCGCCAAATCAGAGGATGGTGGCGAGCAGATCGTCGCGGGATCGCATCTGCTTGTCGCCGCAGGCCGCTCGCCGAACCTGGCCGCCCTCGCTCTCGACGCCGCGAAGGTCCGTCACGACAAGAAGGGCATCGCCGTCGATGCGGGCCTGCGCAGTTCCAACCGGCGGATCTATGCGATCGGCGACGTGGCGGGCGGGCCGCAATTCACCCATGTAGCCAACTACCATGCCGGCATCGCGATCCGCGCGCTGCTGTTTCGTCTTCCGGCCAAGGCGGACTACGCATCTCTGCCGCGCATCACCTTTCTCGACCCCGAGCTTGTGCAGGTCGGGCTGACCGAGGCAGAGGCACGAAAGGCGCATGGCGAAGTGCGGGTGCTTACCTGGCCGGTCCACGACAATGACCGCGCCCAGGCGGAGCGCGAGACGACCGGGCTGATCAAGCTTGTCGCAGACCGTCGTGGACGCGTTATCGGTGTTTCGATCCTCGCCAAGGGCGCGTCCGAGATGGGCAATTTCTGGTCGCTCGCCCTGTCGAAGAAGATGCGCGTGCGCGATCTGACCGGCTTCATCTCGCCCTACCCCACCATGGGGGAAATTGGCAAACGCGCTGCCATGTCCTATTTTACGGATATGGCCCGCAGACCCGTCGTCAGGCGAATCATTCGCTTTCTCCGGGTCTTCGGATAGGGTGGCAGGAGACGCCGTGAGGGACCGCGAGACAGATGGCAAGGCGGCGGCGCTCGACAGGCGCGCAAGCGTCGCGCTGGGCCGTGGCCTTTCGACCAAGCTCCTCGTGCTGACCATGCTCTTCGTGCTCATCGCCGAAGTGCTGATCTTCATTCCCTCCATCGCCAATTTCCGTCTGCGCTGGCTGGAGGAACGGCTGAGCACGGCCGCCGCCGTCGCCACCGTGCTCGTTGACGAGGACGCGTCGAGCCTCTCGCGGGCGACGCAGGACGACGTCCTCGCCTCGCTCGGCGCGAAGGCCGTCGCCGTGCGCGACGAAGGCATGTCCCAGCTCCTCGTCGCAGCGGAAATGCCTCCGGCGATCGACGAGCATATCGCGATCGAAGCAACGTCGCCGATTGCGGCGGTGCGCGATGCGCTGTCGACCGCGCTTTGGGGCGGCGACCGGATGCTGCGGGTCTTCGGTCCCGTCGGCGACAGCACTAAGGAATTCGAGCTTATCATTCCCGACGCCGACCTGCGCTCGGCCATGATGGTCTATGCCCGCAACGTGGCGATCCTGTCGCTGATCATTTCCGTTATCACGGCCGGTCTCGTCTTCTGGGCGATCAACCGCATGATGATCCGTCCGATCCGCCGGATGACGCACTCGATGCTCGCCTTTTCCGCCGCGCCGGACGACCCGGCCCGTGTCATCCGGCCCGACCGCCGGACCGACGAGATCGGCATTGCCCAGCACGAACTGGCGAGCATGCAGGGTGAATTGCAGCGTACTTTGGGCGAGCAGAGGCATCTGGCGGAGCTGGGCCTGGCCGTCTCCAAGATCAACCACGACATGCGTAACATGCTGGCGGCCGCACAATTGATGTCGGATCGGCTGCGCCTGATCGACAATGCGACCGTCCAGTCCTTCGTGCCGAAGCTCGTGCGCACGCTCGATCGCGCGGTATCCTATTCCGAAGGCGTTCTCGCCTATGGCCGCACGCAGGAAGCGCCCCCGTCGCGGCGCCGGTTGCGCCTTGCCCAGATGGTCGACGATGTCGGCGAAATCCTCGGCCTCGCGCCCGAGGGCGATATCGAGTTCGTGAATGCGGTCGACCCGGGGCTCGAGGTCGAGGCGGACGCCGATCACCTCTTCCGAGTTCTCGCCAATCTGGCGCGCAATGCCGTCCAGGCGATGCAGACGGATACGGAAAGCGCCGTCGTCAAGCGGCTGACCATCGGCGCGTTGCGGGAGGGAACGGTCTCGAAGATCACGATCGAGGATACCGGCCCCGGCCTGCCCAAGCGGGCACGCGAAAATCTCTTCGCCGCCTTCCGCGGTGCGGCGCGAAGCGGCGGCACCGGCCTCGGGTTGGCGATCGCGCACGAACTCGTCCGCGCCCATGCGGGAACACTGGAACTCGTCGAGACACGCGGTGGGCGCACCATCTTCGAAATCTGCATCCCCGACCAGCCCATCGCGCTCGACGAAGCCCGCAAGTCGATCCGCCGCCCGGCCTGAGCCGATCGCTTCGCGGCTGCCCATGGGGAATCCTCACGCTGCGCTTTTTTCTCCAAAGGCCGCTTGCATTTCGCCCGGTCAGTGGCTAGGTAACGGCCACTTCAGGTGCCGGTTCGCCGGCCCCGCGATCGTTTCGATCGCTGCGCGCCCGTAGCTCAGCTGGATAGAGCACCAGACTACGAATCTGGGGGTCAGAGGTTCGAATCCTTTCGGGCGCGCCATTCAACTCACTGAAATGCCTACGATATCAAAGCCCTCATCCTGCCGATGAGAGCTGCCCGTATCATTACTGGCACGGCAGGATTTCGGCCACGTTCACGGCACGGCGTTCCTTGACGGAGCGCAAGGCTGCTTCCGCGATCATGAGTGCGAAAAGTCCGTCCCGGCCGGATGGTCGCGGTTGTGTTCCGTCGCGGATTGCGGCGATGAAGCCCGCGATCTCGGCGGCGTAGGCCTGCGTGTAGCGCGTCATGAAGAAATCGTGCAGCGGCGGTCGCGTGAAACCCCGCTCGTCGGCGATCTCGATGGAGACCGGGCGCTGGTTTTCGGCGGCGATCATGCCCTTCGTGCCCAGCACCTCGATGCGCTGGTCGTAGCCGTAGGTCGCGCGCCGTGAATTGGAGATGACGCATTGGCGCCCGCTGGTCGTCGTCAGGATGACGCTCGCGCTGTCGTAATCGCCGAGTTCGCCGATCGCAGGGTCGACGAGCGAAGCGGCCGACGCGCTCACCCAGACCGGCTCCTCGCCCAGAAGGAAGCGGGCCATGTCGAAATCGTGGATCGCCATGTCCTTGAAGATGCCGCCGGATGAGAGAATGTAGCTCGCGGGCGGTGCGCCGGGATCGCGCGAGGTGATCGTCACCATTTCCACGGTTCCGATCGCGCCCGCATCGATCTGCGCCCTCACAGCCTGGAAATGCGGATCGAAGCGGCGATTGAACCCCACCATCAAGATGCCGCTCTCCGCTTCGACCACGGCAAGGCAGGCGCGCACGCGATCGACCGACAGGTCGACGGGCTTTTCGCAGAAGATGGCCTTGCCGGCGCGTGCGAAGCGCTCGATCAGATCCGCATGGGTGTCGGTGGGCGTGCAAATTACGACGGCATCGATATCGTCCGCCGCCAGGATTTCATCGACGGAACGAACCTCGGCGCCCCAGAGCGCGGCGAGCAAATCCGCGGCCTGCGGCATGGCGTCGGCGACGGCCACCAGTGTCGCGTCCGGATCGCCGCTGACGGCCTTGGCGTGGACCTTGCCGATGCGACCCGCGCCAAGCACGGCAAACCGAATGGGCATGAAAATTCTCCTCAGGCGAGATGGATGCGGGCGTCGCTGCGCGCGGCGTCGGCGATGGCATGGATGACGCGCTCGAAGACGAGCGCTTCGTTGAAATCGGGTCCGGTGCGCGATCCGCCTGCGATCTGCGCGAGGAAGGCGCCGGCCTCGATCGTCTTGAGATCGTTCATGCCGATCTGGTGGCCGGCAGCCGGCACGAATGCCCCGAACGGCGCGTGCTCCGGCCCTGTCAGGATCGTGGTGAAGCCCTGGAGCGCCTTGTCGCCCGCATTGCGATAGAGCATCAACTCGTTCATACGCTCCTGATCGAAGACGATCATGCCCTTGGTGCCGTGGATTTCGAAGCCCAGCCTGTTCTTACGACCCCAGGCACTGCGCGAGATCGCCAACGTGCCCGTCGCCCCGCTTGCAAACCGCACGAGCGCGCTCGCCAGATCCTCATTCTCCACCGCCGCTCGGCCGTCGGACTCAGCGAGCGGGCGCGTTTCGTGCACGGTCGCCATATCCGCAATCAGGCTGTCGATGGGGCCGGCAAGCCGGCAGACCATGCTGACCAAATGGCAACCCAGATCGCCGAGTGCACCGAGCCCGGCTTCTGCCATTGCCGCGCGCCATGTCCAGGGAAGGTCGGGATCAGCCTGATAATCCTCGTCGACCCAGCCGCGCACATGCACGATGCGGCCGATCTCGCCGGCGTCCACGAGCCGCTTTGCATGGGTGAAGGCCGGATTGTGGATGTAATTGTAGCCGACCATGGTGCACACGCCGGCCTCTTGCGCGGCTCGCGCCATCTCCTCGGCCTGCGCGAGCGTCAGCGCCAACGGCTTTTCGCAATGAACGTGCTTGCCCGCTGCGATCGCCGCCAGGGCTATTTCATGATGCATCCGGTTCGGCGTGGTGATGCAGACGATATCGACGGCATCGTCGCGCACCAGAGCGCGCCAGTCGTCGGTGGCGTTCGCAAAGCCGAATTGCTCGGCCATGCGGGCGGCCTTGTCCTGCGGCACGTCGCAGAGAAGTTCGAGGCGCACCGGCGGCAGCCCGCCAAGCACCGCATTTGCGTTGCGATAGGCGAGCGCATGGCTCTTGCCCATGAACCCGGTCCCGATCAGGCCGATCCCCAGCGCGCGGGTCACGCCCGTCCTCCATCCATCTGCGCCATCGGCAACAGGCTCCTCCCGGCTTGCCAAGATCTCGACGGCGCGCCTCTCCGCGACTTGTCGAAATGGAATATTTGTTCCAAATATACATGTCCGCCCGACCGGCGGCTGTCAAGCGCATTGAGGACGACAGGCATGGATGCATCTTCCCCGCCGACCACGATCGAAGCCTTCCAGCTCCGCCTTAGCGAAGTCGCCGGCACGCTGCCCAAGCGCCTGCGCCAATGCGCGGATTTCGTGACGTCCAACCCGGAGCGCATCGCGGTCTCCACCGTCGCCGAATTGTCGTCGGCTGCCGGCGTGCCGCCATCGGCCTTCGTGCGGTTTTGCCAGATCATCGGCTTCAGAGGGTTTTCGGACATGCAGCGCCTGTTTCGCGACGCACATGCGCCGCGCTGGCCGGACTATCCGACACGCATCAAGGCACTGCACGAACAGGGACAGGATAGTCCCTCAGCGCTCTTGGCCGAATTCATCGAAGCTGGGCGGCACTCGCTGGAAAACCTCGCGACGACCATGGATAGCAAGGCTTTGGAAGCTGCCGTCGAGACGCTGGCCAAGGCACGCACGATCCATCTCGTCGGCTTCCGGCGCGCATTTCCGGTCGCCTCCTATATGGCATATGCGCTCGAGAAAATGGAAGTGCCGGCCATGCTGCACGGAGCGGTCGGCCATATCGATGCGCGCCATGCCCTTGCCACCGGCGACGCCATGGTCGCGATTACCTTTGCACCCTACACGCCGGCCACCGTCGAGCTGGCAAATTATGCCTGCGAACAGGGCATCCCCGTCATCGCGATCACGGACACGCTGGCAAGCCCCCTGCGCCGTCTGGACGTCACCGCGCTTTCGGTCAGCGAGATCGATGTGGGGGCATTTCGCGCACTGTCGGCGACGCTTTCTTTGGCAACAGCCCTTGTCGTTGCGATCGGCGCGCGTCGGAGCTGATGGAAAAATAGACTTGCATTGACTCCAAAATGGACGGAATATTCCATTTACCGGCTTGACCATGGAGGTGTCTCGCGCGGCAGCACACATCTCAGGGAGAGAGAGAATGTCCAGGACAATGATTGCCGCGTTGGCGGTTGCAACGGGTCTCGGCACGATGTCGGTTCCGGCACTGGCTGCCGACGAGCAGTTCGTTCTCATCAGCCACGCGCCCGATTCCGATAGCTGGTGGAACACGATCAAGAACGCCATTGCGGTCGCGGGCGAGCAGATGGAAGTACGCGTCGACTACCGCAATCCGCCGACCGGCGATCTCGCCGACATGGCCCGCATCGTCCAGCAGGCGACCGCTGCCGGGCCGGATGGGATCATCGTCACCATCGCCGATTTCGACGTGCTGTCCGGACCGATCAAGGATGCCGTCGATCAGGGCATTCCGGTCATCACCATCAATTCGGGTACGCAGGAACAGTCCGCCGAACTCGGCGCCATGATGCATGTCGGCCAACCGGAATTCGACGCCGGGCACGCCGCCGGACTGCGCGCCAAGGAAGCGGGCGCGACCTCGTTCCTGTGCGTCAATCACTACATCACCAACCCCGCCTCGGTCGAACGCTGCCAGGGGTTTGCCGATGCGCTGGGCGTCGAACTGGGCAGCCAGATGATCGATTCCGGCCTCGATCCTTCCGAGGTTCAGAACAAGGTCGCCGCCTATCTGACCACCAATCCGGACACCTCCGCGATCCTGACGCTCGGGCCGAATTCCGCGCATCCGACGATCCGAGCGGTGCAGGATGCCGGTCTGGAGGGCGAAATCTTCTTCGCCACCTTCGATCTGTCGGCCGAGATTTCGCAAGCGATCAAGGACGACATCATCGACTTCGCGATCGATCAGCAGCCCTTCCTGCAGGGCTATCTGCCGGTGGTTCTGTTGACGAATTATGCGCGATACGGGGTCATGCCGGGCAACAACATCAATTCCGGCCCCGGCTTCATCACGAAAGACAATATCGAGCAGGTCGAGACGCTGGCGGGCGAGTTCCGCTAGGCCGTCCCGCCGATGGGCGGCCGACGCGCCGCCCATCTTCTTCGCTCAATACACCGGGGGACCCGCCATGACGGCCACCACCGACGAACGCGTGAAGTCCGTTTCGGGCTTCCGCCGCGCCATGATCCGTCCCGAACTCGGCGCGATCTGCGGCACGATCCTCGTCTTCGTCTTCTTCGTCCTCATCGCGGGCGATACGGGAATGTTCGCCGCGCAAGGCGTGATGAACTGGACGCTCGTCTCGGCGCAATTCGCCATCATCGCGGTGGGCGCCTGCCTGCTGATGATCGCGGGCGAGTTCGACCTGTCGGTCGGCTCCATGATCGGCTTTGCCGGAACCGTCATCGCCATCGTGTCGGTGCAGTGGGGCTGGCCGGTGTGGATCGCGATCCTGTGCGCCTTCGCCGTCGCGCTTGCGATCGGCGCGCTCAATGGCTGGCTCGTCATCCGCACCGGATTGCCGAGCTTCATCGTCACACTCGCCTTTCTCTACATCCTGCGCGGCCTGACGATCTGGCTTTCGATCCTGACCACGCGCCAGACGATCATCGGCGGCGTGGGCGAAGCGGCCAAGGGCGACTGGCTCGCCTGGCTTTTCGGCGGCAAGATTTTCGGAAGCCTGTTCGTCTGGCTGGCCGATGCCGACGTGATCGCGACCTATGATCGCGGCGCACGCAGCGGCCAGCCCATCATCGACGGCATTCCCATGCTGATCGTCTGGGCCATCGGCCTGATGATCTTCGCGCATGTCCTCCTGACCCGCACGCGCTTCGGCAACTGGATCTATGCCGCCGGCGGCGATGCACAGGCCGCGCGCTATGTCGGCGTGCCGGTCGATCGGGTCAAAATCCTGATGTTCATGTTCACCGCATTCTGCGCGACCGTCTTTGCGACCTGCCAGGTGATGGAGTTCGGATCGGCCGCAGCCGACCGCGGCCTGCTGAAGGAATTCGAGGCGATCATCTGCGTCGTCATCGGCGGCGCGCTTCTGACCGGCGGCTATGGTTCGGTCGTCGGCGCGGCGCTTGGCGCCCTCATCTTCGGAGTGGTCCAGCAGGGCCTGTTCTTCGCCGGGGCCGAAAGCTCGCTCTTCCGCGTCTTCCTCGGCACGATCCTGATCCTCGCCGTCATCATGAACACCTTCATCCGCCGCATGATCACGGGAGAACGATGATGTCCCTGATCGAGATGCGTGACATCCAAAAGCATTTCGGCGCGGTGATCGCGCTGGGCGGCGTGTCCTTCGACGTCAAGGCCGGTGAATGCCACTGTCTCCTCGGCGACAACGGCGCCGGCAAGTCGACCTTCATCAAGACCATGTCGGGCGTGCACAAGCCGTCCGCCGGCACGATGTTCGTCGAGGGCAAGGAGGTCGTCTTCCAAAGCCCGCGAGACGCCATGGAAGCGGGCATCGCGACCGTGCACCAGGATCTGGCGATGATCCCGCTGATGTCGGTCACCCGCAATTTCTGGATGGGCCGGGAACCGGTCCGCAAATTCGGGCCGCTGAAGTTGATCGACTTCGAGACCGCGAACCGGGTCACGATGGAGGAAATGCGCCGCATGGGCATCAATCTGCGCGAGCCCGAACAGGCCGTGGGCACATTGTCGGGCGGCGAGCGCCAGACGGTCGCCATTGCGCGCGCGGTTCATTTCGGCGCCAAGGTCCTGATCCTCGACGAGCCGACCTCCGCGCTCGGCGTGCGCCAGACCTCGAATGTGCTGGCGACGATCGACCGGGTGCGCAAGCAGGGCATCGGAGTCGTCTTCATCACCCACAATGTCCGCCACGCCATGGCGGTCGGCAATCGCTTCACCGTGCTCAATCGCGGCAAGACGCTCGGCACGGCCGCACGCGGCGAGATCAGCGCGGAGGACTTGCAGGATCTGATGGCGGGCGGGCAAGAAATGGCCGAACTTGAAGGCTCGCTCGGGGGAACCGTATGAGCCTCGACGTCATCACCATCGGGCGCTCCTCGGTCGATCTTTACGGCGTGCAGGTCGGCGGGCGGCTTGAGGACATGCGCTCGCTGCGCAAGTATATCGGCGGCTCACCCACCAACATGGCCTGCGGCACCGCCCGGCTCGGGCTGAAATCGGCCGTCATCACGCGCGTCGGCAACGAGCATATGGGCCGCTTCATTTGCGAGCAGCTTGCCGCCGAAGGTGTCGACACGCGCGGCGTCGTCACCGACCCCGAACGGCTCACCGCGCTCGTCATCCTCGGCATTCGCGACGAGGACAATTTTCCGCTGATCTTCTATCGCGAGAACTGCGCCGACATGGCGCTCGACGAGACCGACATCGACCCCGCCTTCATCGCCGAGGCGCGTGCGGTGGTCGCGACCGGAACGCACCTGTCCCATCCGCGCACCGAAGCGGCCGTGCTGAAGGCGCTGCGCCTTGCCCGCGAAAACGGCGCGCGCACCGCGCTCGACATCGACTATCGGCCCAATCTGTGGGGGCTTGCCGGCCACAATGCGGGCGACAGCCGGTTCATCGCGTCGCAGGTGGTGACGGCGAAGCTTCAGTCGCATCTTCCTCTGTTCGACCTGATCGTCGGCACGGAGGAAGAATTTCACATCGCCGGCGGCTCGACAGACACGATCGAAGCGCTCAGGGCCGTGCGCGCCGTTACGAACGCGACGCTTATCGCCAAGCGCGGGCCGATGGGTGCCGCCGCTTTCACCGGCGGGATCCCCGACACACTCGACGAAGGCGAGGCGGGTCCGGCCTTCCGCATCGAAGTCTTCAACGTGCTGGGCGCCGGCGACGGCTTCATGTCCGGCCTCCTCAAGGGCTGGCTTGAAGACGCGTCCTGGCCGGTCGCCCTCACCTATGCCAATGCCTGCGGCGCGCTCGCCGTCTCGCGCCATGGCTGTACGCCTGCCTATCCGTCGGCGCAGGAACTCGACTTCTTCCTCGAGCGCGGGATCGTGACCCCGGCCTTGCGCCACGACCGCGAACTCGAGCAAATTCACTGGTCGACAAACCGGCGCGGCGATTGGCCGGACATGCGGGTCTTCGCCTTCGACCACCGCGCGCAACTGGAAGCGATGGACGGCGCCGACGCAAAGCGCATCGGCCAGTTCAAGCAACTATGCCTGCAAGCGGCACTGCGGGTGGCCGACGGGCATCACGGCTACGGAATTCTCTGCGACGACAGGCTTGGCCGCCATGCGCTTCATGCCGCCGCCGGCAGCGGGCTGTGGATCGGACGACCGGTCGAGCAACCCGGCTCGCGACCGTTGCGGCTCGAAGCCGAACTTGGCGCCGATTGGGGCGGGACGTTGGGCGAATGGCCGCGCGACCATGTCGTCAAGGCGTTGTGCTTCTGCCATCCCGACGACGACGAGGCGATGTGGAGCGACCAGCTCGCCACGATCACCCGGCTGGCCGAATCCGCACGCCGCAACGATCTCGAATTCCTGCTGGAAGTCATTCCGTCCAAGGTGGGTGCGGTCGACGACATGACGACCGCGCGCATCGTCGAAAAGATCTATCAGAGCGTGGTCTATCCCGACTGGTGGAAGCTCGAACCGATGACGAGTGAGCGGGCTTGGGCGAATGTGGTCACGGCCATCGAGGCACACGATCCCCACACGCGCGGCATCGTCGTTCTCGGTCTCGACGCGCCGCAGGCACAGCTTGCCGAGGCGTTCCGGCGCGCGGCCAGGTTCGATCTCGTCAAGGGCTTTGCCGTCGGCCGCAGCATCTTCGGCGACGCCGCGCGCGCGTGGTTCGCCGGCACGATGACGGATGCCGCCGCCGTCACCGACATGAGCGCGCGCTATCGCGCGCTCGCCCAATCGTGGGACGACGCCCGCAACGCCAGGGACACTGCCGCATGACCACCATCCGACTGACCGCCGCGCAAGCCATGGTGCGCTACTGCGCCAACCAGCTCAACGAGGACGGCGTGCCGTTCCTGTCAGGCACATGGGCAATTTTCGGCCACGGCAACGTCGCCGGTCTCGGCGAAGCGCTGCATGGCGCGCGCGACACCTTCCCGACATGGCGCGGCCATAACGAGCAGAGCATGGCGCACGCGGCCATCGCCTATGCCAAGACGCTAAACCGACGGCGGGCGATGATGGTGACGAGTTCCATCGGCCCCGGCGCGCTGAACATGGTGACGGCCGCTGCCCTCGCCCATGTGAACCGGCTGCCGGTGCTGTTCGTGCCGGGCGATGTCTTCGCCAATCGCGCGCCCGACCCCGTCCTCCAGCAGATCGAGGATTTCGGCGACGGCACGGTCTCCGCCAATGACGCATTCCGGCCGGTCAGCCGCTATTTCGACCGCATCTCGCGGCCCGAGCATCTGCTCACGGCCCTGCCCCGCGCCTTTCGCGTCATGACCGATCCGGCCGATTGCGGTCCGGTCACGCTGGCCTTTTGCCAGGACACGCAGGCCGAAGCGTTCGACTACCCCGAAAGCTTCTTCGCGCCGCGCGTCTGGACTGTCCGCCGACCGCCGCCCGATCCGCGCGAGCTCGACGCCGCCGTGGGTGCGATCCGCGCCGCGCGCAAGCCGCTGATCATCGCCGGCGGCGGCGTTCATTATTCGCTGGCGACAGACGCCTTGAGCGTCTTCGCCGAGACGCATCGCATTCCCGTTGCCGAAACGCAGGCCGGCAAATCCGCCTTGCCCTGGGATCACCCGTTCAATCTCGGCTCGCTCGGCGTCACCGGCAGTTCGGCCGCCAATGCGATTGCGGCGGATGCCGATCTCGTCATCGCGATCGGCACCCGCCTGCAGGATTTCACCACCGGCTCGTGGGCACTGTTCCGCAATCCGGACTGCCGCCTCCTGACGATCAACGTCGCCCCCTATGATGCCGCCAAGCACACGGCACTCACCGTCGTCGCCGATGCGCGTGTGGCGCTCGAAGCCCTTGGAGCCGCCCTTGGCGACCATCGCGCGTCCGCGCATGATGCCCGCCTGATGACCGAATGGAACGCGGCCGTCGATGCCGTCACCGCGACCGGCGACGAGACCCAGAACCGGCTCCCCTCCGACGCGCAAGTGATCGGCGCGGTGCAGCGCAGTGTCGATGACGACGCGATCCTCGTCTGCGCAGCGGGCGGGCTTCCGGGCGAGTTGCACAAGCTGTGGCGCGCCGGCCGTCCAGGCGGCTACCACGTCGAATACGGCTTTTCGTGCATGGGTTACGAGATCGCGGGCGGCCTCGGCGTCAAGATGGCGCGGCCGGACCGTGAGGTCGTCGTCATGGTCGGCGACGGCAGCTACATGATGATGAATTCCGAACTCGCGACCTCGGTTATGCTCGGTCAAAAACTGATCGTCGTGGTGCTCGACAATCGTGGCTATGGCTGCATCAACCGGCTGCAGATCGCGTCGGGCGGGACGAGCTTCAACAATCTGCTCGACACGGCCACGCATGTCGTCGCTTCCGCCATCGATTTCGCGGCGCACGCGGCCTCGATGGGCGCGATTGCCGAGAAGGTCGACGATCTGCCACGGCTCGAACAGGCGATGGCGCGCGCCCGCGCCGCCCCGCGCACCAGCGTGATCGTGATCGACACCGACCCGATGCAGACGACCGGAGCCGGCGGCGCCTGGTGGGACGTCGCGGTGCCACAGGTTTCGGAGCGCCAACAGGTCCTCGAGGCCCGAAAGGCCTATGACGACGCACGAAAACATCAGTGGATGGACTGACACGCATGATCCTCTATGGAACCAACCCGATCGCCTGGTCGAACGATGACGACCGTTCGCTTGGAGCCGCAATCTCGCTCGAAACATGCCTCGAACAGGCCGCCGCGATCGGTTTCGACGGCATCGAGAAGGGGCACAAGATGCCCGACGAGGGCGACGCGCTGAAAGAGACGCTCGGCGCGCATGGCCTGCGTTTCGTCGGCGGCTGGTATTCGACCCACCTTCTGTCGCGCAGCGTGGAGGAGGAAATCGCCGTCGCCCGCGACCATCTCGACATGGTCCAGCGAGCAGGCGCAAAGGTGTTCATCGCGGCCGAAACATCGAACGCCATCCACGGAGCAAACGGCACGCCGCTGGCTGAAAGTCCCGTCCTGAACGCCGACGAGATGAAGCGTTTCGGCGAGAACATGGAGCGCTTTGCGGCTTACCTCGCCAGCGAAGGCCTACCACTCGTCTATCACCACCATATGGGGACGGTCGTCGAGACCGGGCCGGAGATCGATGCCTTCATGAATGCGACGGGACCTGCGACCCGGCTCCTGCTCGACACGGGCCATGCCTATTTCGGCGGCGCCGATCCGGCGGACCTTGCGGTCCGATACATGCACCGCGTCGGCCACATTCACTGCAAGAATGTTCGGCCCGAGATCATGGAGAGAGTTCGCGCTGAGCGCCTCTCATTCCTCGACGGCGTCCGCGCGGGCGTCTTCACGGTTCCGGGCGATACGGAGGGCGGCGTCGATTTCGCGCCGGTTCTGGAAACCGCAGCGCGCCACGATTATTCAGGCTGGCTTGTCATCGAGGCCGAGCAGGACCCCGACCAGTGCGATCCCGTCCATTATCAGTCGATGGGCCTCAAGGCGCTGCGGAAGATGGCGCGTGATGCCGGTTTCGACACGGCGGGAGGAGCCTGATGCCCAATCTTCTGCGAAAGCCAAGCGGCGATCACGGCCAAGTCCATCGGCTCACGCCGCAGGAAGCCGGCTGGTCCTATGTCGGCTTCGACCTGCACCGGCTGGAGGCGGACGAGACCGTTCATGGCCTTCTGGAGGGACGAGAGGCGATCCTCGTCATCGTCGAGGGCAAGGCGCGGATCGAAGCCGGCGGCAAGGATTTCGGCGAGATGGGCGAGCGGGCGAGCGTCTTCGAAAAGACGCCGCCGCATTGCCTCTACGTTCCGCCCGGAACCGCGTGGAAAGCCAGTGCGACGACGGCGCTCACCCTCGCCGTCTGCTCCGCGCCGTCGAAGGGTGGCAGGCCGGCACGGATCATCGGTCCGGCGGGCATCGACAAGGTCACGCGCGGCAAGGACGCCAATACGCGCTTCATCCATCCGATCGCGATGGAAGAGCGCGACGTGGCGGATTCGCTGCTCGTCACCGAAGTCTTCACGCCCTCCGGCAATTGGTCGTCCTATCCGCCGCACCGGCATGACGAGGACGATTTCCCACGCATGACCTATCTGGAGGAGACCTATTATCACCGCCTCGACCCGCCGCAGGGTTTCGGCTTCCAGCGCGTCTTCACCGAAGACGGCTCGCTGGACGAAACCATGACGGTGAAAGACGGCGATCTCGTTCTGGTGCCGAAGGGCCACCATCCCTGCGGCGCGCCGTACGGCTACGACATGTACTACCTCAACGTCATGGCCGGACCGTTGCGCAAATGGCGCTTCGAAAACCACCCCGACCATGACTGGATCGCGCAACGCGACACCCCGCCCTCGTGACGTGACCGCGTCGGGCACGTCACTGTGGGCACTGCGCGGTCACGCCTAATATTGGCGCAAGCTTTCAAGCTGTTGCCGTCCGAGGAACGCGGATGTCGAAGTCTTGCGCCCGCTTGCCAGCAATTGCTGCGTATAGGCCCGCTCCGGCATCTCGAATATCTGCGCGACCGGCCCCTGCTCGATGATCTTGCCGCGCTTCATCACCAGAACCCGGTCGCAGATTTCGCGCACGACGGCGAGGTCGTGGGAGATGAAGAGGTAGGTCAGGTCCAGCTCTTCGCGCAGGTCGCGCAGGAATTCCAGGATCTGCGCCTGGACGGATACGTCGAGCGCGGAAGTCGGTTCGTCGAGCAGCAGCAGCTTCGGCTTCAAGGCTACGGCGCGCGCGATGCACACGCGCTGCTTTTGCCCCCCTGAAAGTTCGTGCGGGTAGCGGTAGCGAAACGCCTTTGGAAGCTGCACAGTGTCGAGCAGCTTCTCGACATTGGCCTCGATCTCGCGGCGCGAAAGTTTCGACTGGATGCGGAACGGCTCCGCGATCGCATCGCCGACCGTGTGCCGGCCATTGAGCGCGGAATGCGGATTCTGGAAGACGAGTTGCATGTGCCGGCGCATCTGGCGCAGCGCTTCGCCGTTCAACGTCGTGATGTCACTGCCATCGAAGGCGACCGCGCCTGCCGTCGGCTCGACCAGTCGAAGCAACAGGCGTGCGATGGTCGACTTGCCGGAACCGGATTCGCCGACGATGCCCAGCACCTCGCCCTTCGAAACCGAAAAATCCACCTCGTCCACCGCACGGACCTCGCCGCCGGACTTCGTCGCATAGGTCTTGGAAAGTCCCTTGACCTCCAGCAGCGCCCCCGTCGCTTCGCGTTCCTCGCGCAGGGCCAGTGGCGCGTCGATATCGGGGACGGCGGCCAAAAGGCGTTTGGTGTAGTCGTGCCGGGGCGCGCGCAGAATGTCTTCGGTCGCACCGTCCTCGACGATCTCGCCGCGGAACATGACCGCGCAGCGCTTCGCCACCGTGGCGATGGCACCGACGTCGTGACTGATCATGATGACGGTGAGATTGAGTTTCGCGACCAGCTCCTTGATCAGGTCGAGCACCTGTGCCTGGACGGTCACGTCGAGCGCGGTCGTCGGCTCGTCGGCGATTAGGAGATCGGGCTTGCCCGACAGCGCCATGGCGATCAGCACACGCTGGCGCATGCCGCCGGAAAGCTGGTGCGGATATTGATCGCACACGCGCGCAGGGTCGGGAATGCCGACCTGGTCCAGCAATTCCTCGCTGCACGCCCGGCGCTGCGTTGCCGTCATCGAGACGCCCGTTGCCCGGTTGTGCGCGGCGATCACGTCGCCGATCTGCCTTCCGATCGAAAAGAGCGGGTTCAGATACGTCATCGGGTCCTGGAAGATCATCGATATCCGCACGCCGCGGATCTTCTTCCAGCCCTTGTCGCTGACGGTCGAAAGGTCGATGCCGTCGAAGCGGATCGCTCCCTTGACCACGCGCGCGCGCTTCGGCGCAAGGCCGAGGATGGAGCGGACCAGGACCGTCTTTCCCGAGCCGGATTCGCCGACGATCCCGAGCGTCTCGCCCTGCCTGACGGTCAGGTTGATGTTCTTGAGCACATGAACCGGCCCGTCGAACGTGTCGATGTCGAGCGTGTAGTTCGTGATTTCCAGCAGTTCGCTCATCGCTCACGGCTCCGGGGATCGAGGATGTCGCGCAGGCCGTCGCCGAGGAGATTGAACCCGAGCACGGTCAGGAAGATCGCCGCGCCGGGGAAGAACGAATACCACCACCAATCGGGCATGTAGCTGCGCGCGACCGAGATCATCGCGCCCCATTCGGGCGCCGGGGGACGTGCGCCGAGCCCGATGAAACCAAGGCTTGCGGCAGCGAGGATCGCCATGCCCATGTCCATGCTCATCTTGACGATGATGGGCGACCAGCAATTCGGCAGAATGTGGTGCCACATGATCCAGGGCGTGCGCGCGCCAAGCGAACGGGCGGATTCGACGAACAGCTCTTCCTTTACCGAAAGAGTCTTGGCCTCCACGAGCCGCACATAGCCCGGCCACCAGACGATGGCGAGTGCGATGACGCAGTTGGTAATTCCCGGCCCGAGCGCCGCGACGATGGCCAGCGCAAGCGCGAGGCCCGGCACGGCGAGGAACAGCTCGGTAAAGCGCATGATCGCCGCGCGCGTCCAGCCGCCGGTATAGCCGGCGATGATGCCGAGGGGGATACCGATGCCCGCGCCGATACCGGTGATCAACAGGCCGATCCAAAGCGACGTGCGCGCCCCGACGATAACGCGCGACAGGATGTCCGAGCCCATCTCATCGGTGCCGAACCAGTGGTCCGCGCTCGGCGGCTGGAGGCGCTCGGCCATGTTGAACGCGCCGGTCGTGTGTTCTGGATAGGGCGCCAGCCACGGCCCGAAGGCTGCAAGGGCCAGGAACAGGAGGACAAGCACGAGGCCCAGCATCGAGGAAAAGCTGCCGGCGAAGGTGTGGGCGTAAAGCCGCATCTGCCGGATGCGGCTTTCATGGCGCTCGCGAAATGTCAGGCGAACGGGCGTCGTCAGGTCGCTGGTCGTCATCACGCGCTCCTCAGTCTGGGATCGATCCAGGCATAGGCGAGGTCGACGATCGTATTGGCGACGATAAAGAAGAAGCCGATCAGGAGCGTCACGCCGATCACCGGCTTGAAATCGGAAGCAAGCGCCGACGAGACGGCGTAAAGGCCGATGCCCGGCCAGTCGAACACGGTTTCGACGAGCACGGTCGAGCCGAGCATCCAGCCGAAACGCAGGCCGATCATGGCGAGCGTGGGCAGCATCGCGTTCTTCAGGGCGTAGAGCGCAACGATGCGCCGGGAGGACAGACCATGCGCGCGCGCAGCAACGACATGGTCTGAGGACAGCACCTCGATCATCTCGGCGCGGTTCACGCGCAGGATCGACGCGAGACACGGAAAGGAAAGCACGATCGCCGGCAGGATGATGTGCTTCAAAGCAGTCCAGAACGTATCGAACTGGCCGCGCAGGAGGCTGTCGACCAGAAGCAGATGCGTAATGGGTTCGGGCGGCAGCGCCACGAGCGGCAGGCGGCCGGAAACCGGCAGCCAGCCCATCTGAACGGCGAACAGCAATTGCAGCAGAATGCCAAACCAGAAGGCGGGAATGGCGACCCCCGAGATCGAGAAGATCCGCGTCACATGGTCGAACCAGCTGTTGCGGTAGACCGCCGAGAGCATTCCGAGCGGCACGCCGATGAGGATGCCGAGCGTCATCGCCACCAGCACCAGTTCGATCGTCGCGGGCGCATAGCGTAGGAGTTCGTCGAGGACGGGACGCGTCGTCACGATCGATGTGCCGAGATCGCCGCGCACGAGGTCGCTCATATAGATGACGAACTGCTCGGCCACAGGCTTGTCGAGGCCGTTTTGGACACGGATGGTCTCGACCATGTCTTCGGTCGCATTGGGACCGGCGACAAGCCTTGCCGGATCGCCCGGTGCCACGTTGGTGATGAGAAAAGTCAGCGCGGCAATGCCGAGCATGGTTCCCACCAGCGCGGCCAGCTTGCGCAATGTGAAACTCACCATGGTTTGCGTCCCGTGATGCGGGAAGCACCAAAGGCGCTTCCCGCTGCGTTGGTGGTGGCTTTGCCTATTCGGCCTCGACCCAGAGCGGGTAGAGATCGACCTCGCCGGTGAACCGCACGGGGCTGAACTGGAACCCCTTCAGGTAGTCCCGATGCGCCCAGCGGCGGTTCTGCAGCATGCCAAAGACTTCCGGCTGATCGGCGACGATCTGCGTCTGGATCTTGGCATAGAGGTCGGCGCGCTCGTCCCAGTCGGTGCTGGCGCGGGCGTCGTCGATCATCTTCGAGACCTCCGCATTATCGTAGAACGCCATGGCGTAATACTGGCCCCAGGAGTTCTTGTGATACTGATAGGCCACCGCATCCGGGTCGGTCGAAATCGGCGTCACATAGACCGACGTCATGGCCGGCGAGGTTTCGACGCGGGCGCCGTTGGCGACCATGTTCGGCCACTGCTCCGGCTTGATCTCGACATTGATGTTGAGCGCCTTGAGGTTGTCCAGCAGCACCAGACCGATGCGGCGCGCCTCTTCCAGGCCGGCGACGTGGACATATTCCAGCGTGATGCCGCCTTCGGGGTGCTCGGACTTGGCGAGATATTCCTTCGCCTTGTCCAGGTCCTGGCGCGGAATGTCGGCGACGTCGATGTGTCCGCGCATGCCGTCCGGAAGCGGGCTCGTCTGCAAGGAGGCGGCGCCGTTGTAGATCTGCACCAGCGCGTCATAGTCGAGCGCGTGTGCAATGGCCTTGCGCAGGTTGATGTCGGCGGTCGGGCCCTGCTGCGTGTTGAACTTGATGCCGAAGGTCGTCATGCCCTTATGGTCCTGGATCTCGATCCCGGGCATGTTGGCGATCTGCACGTAGTCGTCGGAGGTCAGGCCTTCGACGATGTCGACCTCGCCGCGCTGAAGCGATGCGCGCTGGGCGGACGGCTCGCGGATGATCCGGTAGATCACGCCGGCCGGACGGTTCTCGCCCTGCGGCCAGCCCTTCCAGTAGTCGGCAACGGCCTGCAGCTCATAAAGCACGTTCGGTTCCCAGCGGCCGAGCTTGAATGGGCCGGAACCGGCGGCATTCTCGGTCAGCCAGGCCTCGCCAAAGTCGCCGTCGACCTCGTTGGCCTGGACTTCGGCCGGGTTGACGATGAACCACCAGGGCAGGAAGGAAAGGAACGGCGCATAGGGCGCCCGCAGCTCGAACTTGACGGTGTAGTCGTCGACCACCGAGACGCCTTCGGGCGCGAGGAAGTCCTTGAGCATCCACGCGACGCCCTTGTTCAGTTTCAGGCCACGTTCGAAGGAGTAGCGAACGGCTTCGGCATTGACCGGATCGCCATTGTGGAACTTGGCGTTCTCGACCAGCTTGAACGTCCAGGTCTTGCCGTCCTCGCTGGTCTCCCAGCTCTCGGCGATCCACGGCTTGATCTCGGCCGGGTCGCCTTCATACTTCACCAGCGCATCATAGACGGCCTGCTGCACCATGCGCGTCGACCAATCGTAGCGCACGTGCGGGTCGAGCACCGGGATTGCCTGGCGACCGGCGAAGACGATGATCTCGCCATCTTCGGTCCGCTCGAACGCGTGCGCGCCCGATGCCATGAACGTGCCGGCGAGAAGCGCTGCCGCCATCGCCGAAAGAATCAATTTCCTCATCATCGACAGTTCCCCTTTGTCATAGCGAAAATCATTCGGTTTCAGATCATCTGGCGCACGACGCCCGCGACGACGCGGCGCGACAGCAGCACCGGCGCGTCAACCGCGCCGCGAACCTCGTCGAGCATGGCGGCCGTGTAGCCCATGCAGTGCATCACCACGAGATCGCAGTCGGCGACGCCTTTTGCGCCAGTGGCCATGCCGCCGCCCGAATAGGGCGAGGCCGATACGACCGTCGGATTGCCGGCGAAGACATGGCGCTGGCCGAATTCGGCCACCTGACGCTCCAGCGGCAGGATGACGCCCAGATTGCGGCAGGAAGCAGCCAGTGCCTCGACCGTGGAGTCCACGATCCGCTGCGCCTCGACCACGAGCGTGTTCTTCAAAGGATCGATGCGCGTGCCGGTGCAAAGGAGCACGACGATGTCGAATCCCTTGCCGTCGATCTCGGCCAAGAGTTCGTTGAGCCGTTCTTCGGTGCGTGCCTTCGACGAGACGATCTCTTCGCCCGAGGCAAGCCGCGTCGCGAAAGAATGCTCGCCGTCTTTGGCGAGAAAGGCTTCAAGATCGGCACCCTCGAGCCCGTCGAGCACGCCGAACTCCTCATAGGAAGGCTGTGTCTCAAGGCCCGCGGCGATCTCGGCCATCATTTCGGGCACGATGTCGGAACGCGGCGTCTGGCCGATCGTGACGAAGGCGATACGTGAAATGCGCGACATGCAGCTCGGGTCCTCAGGCAATCGAATGCTGAAGCCTAGCCGTCAAAAAGTCCGGCGGACTATAGGGAACTCCCCCTAGGTGAAGCGCAATCTGCCTGCCCTGACTGCCGCATTGGCACGCATTGGCCTGCCCGATTCCCCGGCAGCGGTCAGGGATGGCCCGCCTGGACGACCAGGCGGATCAGGGCGGCCGAAGACGTCACCTCCATCTTCGCCATGACGTGCGAGCGATGGATTTCGACGGTCTTCGGGCTGATGCCGAGCTGGCGCGCGATCGCCTTGTTGGACAGGCCTTCGGCGGCCAGCGACATGACCTGCCGCTCGCGCGGCGTCAGACGATTGACGCGTTCGGCGAACTCGCCGGACATGCCCGGCAAGCTGATCGGCTGCGGCCGATAGAGCAGAAGCCGGATCGCGCTGGAGATGATTCGCCGCGCCAGCACCACGGGCTTGCCGGTTACCTTCGCCGCCATTTCGCGGTCGGATTCGGAAAAACTGACTGAATTCAGGACGATGATCTCGCATTCGGCAAGGTCGAACAGCGCGCGCGCCAGCGAAGCCCGGTCACCGTCCACGGCATAGCTCGCCGTGATCCGGTAGGGGTCGAGCGCCGGGATTTCGAGTTCGTCGATCTGCTGCTCCAGTGGCTGGATCAGCCCGACGGACGAGCCCTGGGCAGCGAGCGAGATGACGGCCGATTCCAGCGCCCGCTGGGCGTTGACGGTCGGGCAGGTGCTTTCGAAATCGCGAAACAGACCGGTCGACAAGATCACGACCAGATCGAACTCGTTCGGCTTGAAGCCAGCAACGAGTTGCGCCATGCGCTCGCCGATCCGGGGCTTGGAAACGACGATCTCGCTGTTGTCGGCCAGCCGCGTCACGATGCTCGTCTCGCCCTGACGCACACGCAGATCATCGATTTCCCAAGGCAACAACCCATCCAGCGCGCCAAGTTCGATCGCCTCGATAGGCATGTCCAGATTGGCCAGCATTTCTCCGATGAGGTCGGCACGCGGCGTCTGCCCGACGCTGACGAACATCACCTTTTTCGGCGATATCGCTCCCGAGCTCATATCCTGCATGGTCACGTGACGTGTGGCTCCTTGTCCGTCCCTTGCGACCTGCTCAATTCGTGGGCAAGCGCAATCTAGGGGCAGTTCCTTATATTGTCGGCCCGTTCTCGAAGCTAGCTTCTAGCCGATTATTTGGAGGCAAGACATGACGCGTGACTTCGAGGCGGACGAGATCGATCCGCTTGCCGTGGGTGCCTGGATATTGGGAACGGGCGGCGGCGGCAGCCCCTATCTGGCGCAGCTCAACCTGAAAAAGCTCTATCGCGACGGCAAGAAGTGCCGACTGATCGATCCGCTCGCGCTCGACGACAATGACGCGGTTGCAGTCGTCTCCAAGATGGGCGCACCGCTCGTCGGTCAGGAACGGCTCGTCGATCCGGCCCATCTCGCCCGCGCGATGAAGCTGATGGAAGAATATACTGGCAAGCCGTTTCGCGCCGTCATGAGCGTCGAGATTGGTGGCGGCAACGCGCTGTCGCCATTCCTTGCCGGCGCAATGCTCGACATCCCGGTCGTCGATGCAGACGCGATGGGCCGCGCCTACCCGGAAGCGCAGATGACGTCCTTCGCCATCGGCGACCTGCAGATGTATCCGCTGACGCTCGTCGACTGCCGCGACAACGAGGCGATCGTCGCCAAGGCTGCGAGCTGGAAGTGGATGGAGCGCATCTCGCGCAAGGTCTGCACCGAAGTCGGCTCCACGTCCGCGACCTGCAAGGCACCGCGCACCGGCCGCGAGGTGAAGGATTGGGGTGTTCTCCACACGGTCACCAAGGCGACCAGCCTTGGCCGCGCCGTCCTCGATGCGCGCGCCCGACATGCCGACCCCGTCGCCGCCGTTCTGGAACATGAAGGCGGGATCGAGCTCTTCAAGGGCAAGGTCACCGACGTCGACCGGACCACGACCGGCGGCTTCCTGCGCGGCGCGGCGAAGATCGAGGGACTCGACAACGATCGCGGCGCCAGCTTCGAATTGTCGTTCCAGAACGAGTGGGCCGTTGCCTTCCGCGATGGCCAGCCCATCGCCATGACGCCCGACCTCATCTGCCTGCTCGACGCGGTGTCGGGCGAAGCGATCGGCACCGAGACGGTGCGCTACGGTCAACGCGTCACCGCCGTCGCCCTGCCCGCACCTGCCGTCCTGCAGACACCGAAGGGCCTCGAACATGTCGGCCCCCGCGCCTTCGGCTACGACCTCGAATTCAAATCGGTATTTGCATCATGAAGCGTATCGGCATTGACGTCGGCGGCACCAATACGGACGCCGTCCTCATCGACGGCGAGACCGTTCTTTCCGCCATCAAGTTCCCCACCACTTCGGACGTGATGAAGGGCGTCGTCGACGCGATCCGCCACGTCACGGCGAGCCAGCCGGCTCACGCCGCTCCGGTCGACGCGGTGATGATCGGAACGACCCATTTCACCAATGCGGTCGTCGAACGTGCGCGGCTCGAACGCATTGCTGCCATCCGCATCGCCATGCCGGCCGGCGCCTCGCTGCCGCCGATGGTGGACTGGCCGGACGATCTGCGCGAATCCGTCGAGCCGATGACCTTCATGGTCGAGGGCGGCCACGAATATGACGGCCGTCCGCTCGTCCCGCTCGACCGCGATGCGGTGCGCGAGGCGGCGATGAAGATCCGCGACGCGGGCATCCAGTCGGTGGGCATCACGGCGCTGTTCTCGCCGCTGACCACCGAATGCGAGGTCGAGGCGGCAGAGATCGTGCGCCAGGTCATGCCCGATGCGCGCATTACCCTGTCGCACACGCTCGGCCGGATCGGGCTTCTGGAACGCGAGAACGTCACGCTCCTCAACGCCGCCCTGCAAGGTCTCGGGCAGCGCACGGTCGGCGCCTTCGGCCAGGCGCTGAAGGAATCGGGCGTCCACGCGCCCTTCTACCTGACGCAGAACGACGGCACCGTCGTGCTGGCCGAAATCGCGGCCGCGAACCCGGTCTACAGTTTCGCCTCCGGCCCGACCAATTCGATGCGCGGCGCAGCTTTCCTTACTGGCCTCAAGGAGGCCATGGTGGTCGATGTCGGCGGCACGACCAGCGACATCGGCTGTCTCGTCGGCGGGTTCCCGCGCGAGGCGAACAATGTCGTGGAAGTGGGCGGCGTGCGCACCCTCTTCCGCATGCCGGACCTTCTTCCGATGGCGCTGGGCGGCGGCACCATCATCGATCTCGATCGGGGCACGATCGGACCGCGCAGCGTCGGCTACCGAATTACCAGTGAAGCACTGGTATTCGGTGGCTCGACGTTGACGACCACGGACGTTGCCGTGGCAGCGGGGCTCGTCGAGATCGGAGACCGTAACCGCGTCAAGCACCTCGACTCATCGACCGTCTCGACGCTCCTGAAGCGTATCGAGAAGATGGTCGAGGACAGTGTCGACCGCATGAAAACGTCGGCCGATGGCGTCCAGCTCATCGCCGTCGGCGGCGGCTCGTTCCTCATTCCCGAGAAGCTTGCGGGCGTGCGCGAGGTCTTGCGCGTCGAGCATGCCGGCGTCGCCAACGCGCTTGGCGCGGCGATGGCGCAGGTTTCCGGCGAGGTCGACCAGGTCTTCTCCGGCCTCTCCCGCGATGCGGCCATTGCCGAGGCCGAGAAGCTCGCGCGCGAACGCGCGATCGAAGCAGGTGCGCAACCCGGCACGATCACGACCCTCGAGACCGAAGACATCCCGATCGCTTATCTGCCGGGCGACGCCCGCCGCGTGCGCGTGCGGGTGGTTGGCGACATCGCCTTTAGCGAGAAGCGAAAGGTGGCCTGACAGCAACCCGCTGTCCAAGCGGGCCGGCATTTGGACGGCAACTGGGGCAAGGCTCTGCGCCCTTGCGGCAAGGTTGAGCTATGTGCCTATCCGCCTTCCGGAACGAGAACGACCGCACCGCCGGCCAGGCGCGATTCCAGCCGGCGGTGCGCGTCCGCGGCGTGGCTAAGCGGGAGGGTCTCGCAGTCGGGCGCCGACAGGATGCCAGCCTCGAGCGCGGTGAAGAGATCGGCGGCCATGGCGTTGCGGCGGGCGGGATCGGCGAGGTAGTGGAAGATGATCGGCCGCGTCAGCGAATTCGAGCGGGCGGCAAGCCGGCTTACCTCGAAGGGCGGAACCGGGCCAGACGCCTGGCCGAAATTGACCAGATGACCCAGCGGGCCGAGGACGGCGAGCGAACCATCGAACGTGTCCTTGCCGACTGAATCATAGACGACGTCGACGCCGGCGCCTGCGGTCAGTTCCATGACGGCGGGGGCGAAATCGGTCTCCCGGTAGAGAACCGTGTGGTGGCATCCGGCAGCCTGCGCGATCCTCGCCTTCTGTTCGCTGCCGACGGTTCCGATGACCGTGGCGCCCAGACGCGACGCCCACTGGCACAGGAGCCGCCCGACGCCTCCGGCAGCGGCATGGACGAGGATCGTCTCGCCGGGCTGCACGCGATGAACCTGCCGCAGGAGCATTTGCGCCGTCATGCCTTTCAAGAGAAGCGAAGCGGCCTGCCGGTCGTCGAAGGTCGCCGGTATCGGGATGGCGAGGTCGGCCGGCAGGACACGCATTCCGGCATATGCCCCATAGGTGCCCGTGACGTACCCGACGCGATCTCCGACGGCGTGGCCGACGACGCCCGCCCCGACCTCTTCGATGACCCCGACGGCCTCGATGCCCGGGATGCCCGGCAAGGGCAGCGTCCGGTAACTGCCATTGCGCACGTAGACGTCGTGAAAATTGACGCCGATGGCCGTCTGCCTGATGCGGATTTCACCTGGACCCGCATGCGGAACGTCGATCGTCTCGGCCGCAAGTTTGTCCGCATCGCCATGCGCACGCAGAACGATTGCCTGCGTCGTCATGAGAATGGCCGCCCGGAGCGGGCCATGAAAGTCGCCTCAAAGATAGCGGGGCAGCCAGGTGATGATGGCCGGAAAGGCCGAGAGGATCGCCATCCCGAACAGGAAGATGACAACGACCGGCCCGGATGCCGCAAAGACCTGCTTGAGGGACAATTCATCGGATGCGCCTTTCAGTGCAAACAGCGTGTAGCCGAAAGGCGGCGTGACGCTGCCGATCGTCAGATTGATCAGGAACATCGTCCAGAACCATGTCGGATCGAAACCGTAGGCCTTGACGATGGGAACATAGAGCGGGATCGCCAACAGCATGAATGCGATCTGATCGATAAACATGCACAGAACGAGGGGCAGCACCATCAGTAGCAGGAATATTTGCCAGTTCGGCAGGTCGAGGCCAGTGACGAGAGTGACGAGCCCGCCCGTTGCGCCCATGAACGCCAGAAGCTGGCTGAAGAGCTTCGAAGAAGCCAGAATGATGAGGATCATCGCACTCAGATTGGCCGTCGACAGGAGCGATTCGGTGATGACGCGCCAAGAAAGCTGACGGTACATCGCTGCGGTGATGATCGCGCCGACGACCCCGGTCGCAGCCGCTTCCGTGGGGGTCGCTACGCCCAGCAGGATCAGGCCCAGAACCGAAAGGATGATGATCCCGAAAGGCAGCATCTGGACGATCGCCATCAAAGCCTCGAGCAGCGTCGCGCGCGGCAGGTCCGGCTCGCTTAGCGGCGCCAGGTGGCGCCGACGCGCGATAGAAACCGCCAGATAGAGCGAGATCAGCATGGCGAGCAGCAGGCCGGGACCGATGCCCGCGATCAGGAGGCCGGCTATCGACACGTCGAATACCAGCGAGCCGATGACGATGACGAAAAGGCTGGGCGGGATGATTGGCGCGAGACTGGCGCCGGCCATGATCACCATCGCCGAAAGCTTCGGGTCGTAGTTCCTGCGCAGCATGTCGGGCAGAACTGAGCGACCCAGCATCGCCGCCACGGCGACCGCCGATCCGGAAAGCGCGCCGAACAGCGTCGACAGTGCCACCACCAGAAAATAGAGGCGACCCGGCATCCGGCCGACCAGCCTGTCCACGCTGCGGAAAAGCACCTGCACGCTGCCGGAGCGAAACAGGATTTCGCCCAGGAGGATGAAAAGGGGGATCGTGATCAGGCTATGAGCCGTCGCGGTCTCGAACACGCTGTTTGCAAACAGGCCGAAACCCGCCGGCCCCAGAATATAGAAGACGCCGACGAGGTTCACGACCATGAAGGCAACGAAAACCGGCACCCCCAAAGCCAGCAACGCGAGCAGAGACGCCAGGAAGACCGCCAGTGGAACTTCCCAGCCGCTCATCGGATGTCACCCGATATCGGAACCGGCGCTGCCGGCCCGGCGAAAGCCTGGCGCAGGAAGTGCAGTCCCGTCAGCGCGAACCCGGCGACGATGAACGCGGAAATCCACCATTTGGGAACAGTGAACGTGCCGACCGTGTAGATGCCATTGGCAAATTGTCGAAGCGTCTCCATGCCGGCGATCCATGCCGCCACGAGGCAGGCAGCCGACGCCGCGATCGCGATCCCGGCATTGAGCACTCTGTTGGCCCCAACGGACAGGTACTCGCTCAGGATCGTGATCGCGACGTGGCCCTGCCTGCGCGCGAGCTCCGGGATCGCAAGGAAGATCGCCGCGCACAGGAAGAACCCCACCGAGTCGGATACCCACTCAGTGGGACGATTTGCAAAGTAGCGCAGCACGACATCGGAGCAGGTCGAGACCACGATGATGGCGAGCAATGCCGCCGCCGCGCAAAGCCCTGCCGTCGACACCATGTCCAGGCCGCGGCAAAGAACGCGGAGCCACGCCGGCGTGTCGCTTTGTGCTTGCCTGGTCGCGCCCGGTCGCACCTACTCCGCGAGCCCCGCCTTGGCGGCAAGCGCGCGCAGTTCCGCGACGGGTTCTGCCGCCTGTGCGGAAGCCGCCTCCCAGACGCTTTCGGCCCAGTATTTGTCCAGCGCCGCACCCTCGCCTTCGGAAAAGTCCGCCTTTTCCATGCCAAGCTTCTGAAGTTCCGCTAGTTCGTCGGCGCCCAGCCGGTCGAACACCTCGACGGACTGCAATTCGATCGCCTTGGCGGCTGCGGTGATTGCGGCGCGCTGATCGTCATCGAGGCTGGCCCAGGTCGCGCCGTTGAAGAAGATCAGTGCGCCGACCTGTCCAAAGGCTGGTTCCGAATAGTAGTCCGCCACTTCGTTGAGCTTGAATTCGACGACGCCGGTCGTGGTCCAGATGGCGCCGTCGATCACCCCGCGCTGGAGGCTGGTGTAAACCTCACCGCCGGGCATGTTGACCGGCGATCCGCCCAGGGCGCGGACGAGCGACTGGTGCGAGGCCGTGCCGCGGATCTTCCTGCCATCGAGGCCCGGTTCACCGTCGATCGGCGATTTGAGGAAGATGCGGAACCCGTCCGAGCCGATCGGGGGCGCGCCCACGAGTTCGACCTGGAGATTGGTCCTGTAGTGGTCCGCGATGAAGTCGAACACGCCCGCCTCGCGCCGGCCTGCCGGGTCGGCCGCGGTCGCGTCGATGCTCATACCCAGTGTCGTCGTGCCGGCGTGGTAGGAGGGATGCGTGAACAGAACGTCGAATACGCCCGCCTGCATCGGCTGGAACTGCTCGAAGGTGGCGACCGTGTCCGGCCCACTGAGAACGAAGGTGATCTCGCCATTAGTGGCTTTTTCGACCTCCGCCATGAACGGCTTCAAGATGTGCTCCGTGAAGGCGTAGTTGGTCGCCCATCCCGAGACCACACGCAGCTCGCGCGCGTCGGCGTTCGATGATGCAACAGTCGCAAGCGATAGGCACGCAAAGGACCCGGCCGCCCGAAGCAGCCTCGATACGTCTCGCATGATGGTCTCCCAGGGTTTCGGTCTTGCCAAAGGCTGACGTTAGGTTAAGTTCAATACGGAACCGTGTAAAGTCCAATTTTGAACCGTTTTCGTTGTTGATTCGCACGAATTTCGCCAAGGAGCGCACAGCCGATGACACCACCGAACGACCCGGCAGAAGCCGGCGCCGACGCCGCTGTCCATTCGCGTGAAACGACGCTGCGCGAGAGGATGCTGCACGAGCACGTGATCACGACGGCGTGGCGGCTGAATTCGCTCGCGAACTTCTATTCGGTTCCCTTCTTCCGGGCTCTCGAGCAGGCCACCGGGGTCAGCCGGGCGCAGTACAACATCCTGCTGTGTCTGGCGCATTTCCCGGGCATCACCGCTCAGGACATCGTGGCGATCAGCAGCCGGCCGAAGAACAGCATCAGCGTGGCGGTGGGCCAGTTGGAGGAAAGCGGCCTGATCGTGCGCCGTCAGAGCAGGACCGACTCGCGGCTGATCGAACTTCACCTGACGGATTTCGGACGGGAGGCCTACGCAGAACTGACGCCGCTTCTGGAGCAGCGGCAAAGCCAGATGCTCGACATCCTCACGCCCTCGGAGCGCAATCGCCTCGACCAGCTCCTGCTGAAGGTCGGGCTCAACATTCCTGCCTGGGAAGAGCCCGAATTGCCGCCATCGCTGAAGCGGTTTCGCAGCAAGGGCGGTCGCCAGACAGCGAACTGACCACAGTCGCGCAGCAGCAATTTCCAGAAAAGGTCCGGGTCGATGAAACTCCTGAGCGCCACCCCCAGCCCCTATGCCAGAAAAGTTCGGATCGCTTTGATCGAGAAGGGCTTGCACTTCGACCTCGTTACCGAGGTGCCTTGGGACGCCTCCACCTCGACGCCGCGCTACAATCCCCTGGAGAAATTGCCGGTTCTGATCCTGGATGACGGCACCAGCATCTATGAATCCAGCCTGATCCTGCAATATCTCGAACTGACGCATCCCCGACCGCGCCTTCTTCCGACGAATGTCACCGACATCATCGCGGCGCGGCGGGTCGAGGTTCTGTGCGACGGGATCTGCGATGCGATCGTTCTCATTTTCTGGGAGCTCAAGCGGCCGGAAGCGTGCCGAAGCCACCCATGGCTCGCGCGCCAGCGTCGCAAGGTGGACGGGGGACTGAATGAGGTCGGCCGACTGGTCGGCGCGCGTGACTGGGCCGTCGGCAATGCGTTCGGCCTTGCCGACATTTCGGCAGGAGCAATGCTGCGGTTTCTCGACATCCGCTTTCCGGAACTGGGCTGGCGCGAAAAGCACCCGCACCTTGTCGGCTACAGCGACCGGATGGAGACACGCCCATCCTTTCGCCAAACGACGCCCCGCGCCCAGCATTTTTCCGATCCCGTCGTCTGATCGAGCGAGCGCCGCGCCATCTGCAAACTCGATCCTGCGGGAATACCGAGCGCCGCCTGTCATCGCCTACCCCATCTGCCCCGGCAGCCAGGTCACGATTTCGGGGAAACAGAAGATCAAAACGATCACGATGATTTCGAGGGGCAGGAACCACATGACACCCGCGAACGCCCGTTCGACGGGAATGCCCGAAACGCCCGAGACGACAAAGGCGTTGAGGCCGAAGGGCGGGGTGATGAGGCCGACCTCGACCATTTTCACGACCAGGATTCCGAACCAGAGCGGATTGTAGCCGAGACCTATGACCACCGGGAATGCCAGCGGGACGCCGATGAGAAGCATCGAAATCGGATCGAGGAACATGCCCAGCGGCACGAAGGCGAGAAGCAGGAGCGCGACCACCATCCACGGGGCCACGTCGAAGGACAGCATCCAGGCGGTGAAGTCCGCCGGCACGCCCGCCGAAACGAGGAAATAGGTGAAGACGGCCGAGCCGATCAGCAACATGAACGTCATCGATGTCAGCGAGACCGCTTCCATGACGGATGCGGCGGTATCGGAAACGGCCTGCCTGACCCCGCCCGCTCGAAGGCTGTCGTGCAACATCATCAAAAGCGCGACGACCGCGCCGATCGCCCCTGCCTCTGTGGCGGTGACGATGCCGGAATAAATGCCGCCCATGACGACGCCGAACAGAAAGCCGACGCGCACGATACTCGACCAGGCATTGCTCGCGACGGCTTGCGGTGCCGGCACAGGCTCCGGCAGGACCGCCGCCGCGCCGAGCGATCGCGGAGCTTGGCCGTCGCGCGCGCCCCTTCCCGCCAGCCGCGGGTCGTAGAGGCAGGCGGCGACGACGCCGAGCGCATAGACGAGCGCGGTGAGAATGCCGGGAATGATGCCCGCGATCAGCAGCGGACCGATCGAGGTATTGGTGATGATCCCATAGAGGACGATTGCGATGGATGGCGGAATGAGAACGCCCAACGTGCCCGAAGCACCCACCACGCCGGCGGCCAGTGTCGAGTTGTAGCCGTGACGCTGCATCTCGCGCATGGCCGTCGGACCCAGGGCGGCGATGGTCGCGACGCTCGATCCCGAGACGGCAGCGAAGAGCGCGCAGGATGCGACCGTCGCGATGGCGAGCCCTCCCGGAACGGCCCGCAACCCGCGGCTGGCGAGATTGTAGGCGTCAAGCGCGAGGCGTCCGTTCTTGGCGAAGATGCCCATCGCGACGAAGAACGGAATGACGATCAGGACGTACCGCGCCGGCGATTCATAAGGCAGCCGCGCAAGCGTGCTGTCCGCAGGTCCGGGGCCATCGAAGAGACAAATCCCCGCCGTTCCGGCCGCAAGCAGCGCGAAGGCCACGGGAACCCGCGCGGCAAGAAGACCGAACAGCGTGGCGAGGGCGACGACCAATGCCGTAGTTGCGTCCACGATCACCGTCCTCCAGGTCGCTTCAAAATGTCCAGAAGTCCGATAGCGAGTTGGAGGACAAGCGCGCATAATCCGAGCGCCACGGCAAAGCGCGCGGGCCAGACTGGGACCTCCGAAAGCCCGATGCGATACTCGCCCGTCGTCCATGATTCACCGGCAGCCTCGATGCTGGCGACCGTCATCCAGGCGAGCACGACGAGCGCGACGGCAACTCCGAGGCCGCGCACGATGCGATCGAGGCGGACAGGTAAAGCACGTGTCACCAGGTCGATCGACACATGCGCGTCGGCCTTCTGCGTCCAGGCGAGGCTCAGGAAGACGATCGCGACGAGGATGACTTCGGAATATTCGTAAACGCCGGGGATCGAATGACCGCCCAGATTGCGCCAGGCCACATCGGCCACGGTCAGCGCAATCAGCCCCATGATCAGTGCGCCCGCGACGAGCGCACCGATCTTCGAAAGCACGTCGATCATGCGTCTCACGTCGCGTCCTCCGTGCCAATGTCGGCGATCGATGGCGTCTTCAGTCGCTTCGCGCCGCGCATCTCGCGACGCCGAGCTCGTATTTCGAGTCCGCCTCGTATTTCGCGAGCGTCGCCGTGTAGTCGGCATAGAAGGCGTCCACGACCTCCGCCGTTACGCCCCGCTCGAGGACGGTCGCTCGCCAGGCATCCTTGATCGTGTCGCCCACCTCGGCCTTCCAGGCTTCGACCTCGGTATCCGGCGCGAGCGCGACGGTCGCCTTGGCGTCGAGCAGCTTGGTGCAGGCTTCATCTTCATAGGCCATGAGCGCCGCAGGCTCGCGCTCGAACATGTACTCCTCGGCGACCTCGGTCATGATTTTCTGAAGATCCTCGGGAATCCCGTTCCAAAGCTCGAGACTGATGCCGACGCCGACCGAGGAATACATTCCGATGCCGGTGTAATAGAGGCTCGGTGCGACCTCATGCAGCTTGAAATAAGGGATGGCATCGAAGACGAGGCTGCCGAAACCGTCGAGGGCTCCGCGCTGTATGGCCTCATATTGCTGGCCGGGATCGATCGAGACCGGCTGGACGCCGATCGTCTGGAAGGCTCTCGCGACATAGCCGAGCACGCGAAGGCGCTTGCCGTCGAGATCCTTCAGCGCCGTCACCGGCTCGCGCACCCCGGATACTGCTGGCGTGACCGGCACCATGAACATGAGCTTGATGCCTGCCGCCTCCAATTCCTTGCGCATGCTCTCGTTGTTCTTCGACAGATCATAGAACGTCAGCATCATCGCATGGGGATCATCGGTCACGAACGGAATGGAATCGACCGACCAGAGCGGCAGATCGGCCGGCCAATATCCGGGCGACATGTAGCCTCCGCCGACGCGGCCGTCCCGCGTCGCCGGCAACGTCTCGAGCGCGCCCATCAGCGACCCGGCATAAAAGGTCTGGAACTTGACGCGATCTTCCGAGCGCTTGGCGACTTCGTCCGCCCACCACTGGATGGCCTCGACATGGGCGGGGCCGCGCGGCACTGGACTTGTCAGCCGGATGGTCACGCTTTCCTGCGAAACCGCAAGCGTGGGCGTGCCGAGAAGGCTCGCGACCGCGAACGCCGAGGCTGCGAGGAGAAGGCGGGCAGTCGATCGGGATTCATGAAATGCGGCCATCATTCTGTTCCCTTGGTTGTTGAGCCCTTCGGGCTTTTTTCTGGATCGGGCAGCGCCCCGCTGCCCCGAATTCACGAACGCACAGTCTGCGAGATTTCGCCGGGAGGCAGCAGCCTGAATTCCTCCGACGCAAGCATCGCCGCCTCCGGGCCGGCGGGCGAATAGACGGCCAGGATTCTGACCGGCTCCCATCCGACGTTGAAGGTCGAATGGAAGGCACCCTTGGGTATGACGACGAGTTCGCCGGCGCCGATCAAGCGAGTGCGCGGCTTCCCTTCCTCATATTCGATCGTCATCTCTGCCTTGCCGGCGACCATGAATATTAGTTGCTCGGACGCTTCGTGCCGGTGCCGCGCATGGCCCTGCCCCGGCAGGAAATAGAGCGTCACGGCCGACATCGTCTCGCTCGTTCCGTTGTCCGGCGACGCGAGCAATTTCAGCGTCGCCCATTCACACACGAGCGTCTCGACCTCCTCCGGATCGATGGCGACGGGTTCCTTTGCAATTTGCCTGAGTGCCTTGACCGTCACCTGCTCCCCCAACCTCCACTGCCGACGAATTCGAAAGGCAGCTTGCCAAAGCTGTTTTTTCGCTATATCGAATAAATATTCTTGTAGCAGAATTTTTGCGCCTTTGCAATCTGCGCTTACGCAAAGGAAAGGATCGCGCCAATGGCTGACAAAGACCCCATGAAGGGCGCTGCAAGGGTCCTCGACCTGATGGAAGCTTTCGGCGGCCGGTGCATTCCCATGTCGCTGACCGAGATAGCGCAGGAGATCGCGGTTCCGATCTCGAGTTGCCACTCACTCGTGAAGACGTTGCATCAGCGCGGTTACATCTATCGTCTCGACAGCCCGAAGCGCTTTTATCCGACACGGCGCCTGACCGAACTGGCCGAGCGCATCGCTCGCGGTGATCAGCCGCTTCGCCGGATCGTGGCAGTCGCGGAGGAATTGAGCGCCGCAACCGGCGAGACGGCGATCATCGGCAAGCTCCAGGACGACAGTGCACTTTATCTCGACGTGGTCGACGGCACGCACACCATCCGCTACGCCGCATCTCCGGGAGACCAGCGGCCGGCCCATACCAGCGCGATCGGCAAGGCTGTTCTGTCCTTGCTCGGGCGGAAGGAATTCGAAGCGGCGCTCGACCGGATGACCCTCGTCGCCGTCACCCCCTCGACGATCACCGATCGCCCGAGCCTAGAGGCCGACATCGCGGAAGGCAGGGAGCGCGGCTATTTCCTGTCGCGCGGGGAAACGGTGGACGATGTCATGGGCATTGCCGTGGCGGTGAAGTTCGGCGGAGAAGCCTACGCGATCGGGATCGCCGGTCCCCTCCTGCGCCTGGATGCGATGCGCGAGACCTACGTCAAGAGCCTCGACGACCTGCGTGACAAGCTCGCGGAAATCAACGCCACCATGTAGGCGATCCTCCAACTCGAGCGGACGATTGCCGACACGCAGAGAGAGACCCTAGCGGGGGAAAGAGTTGTGCCCCGCAATATAGCCGAGCGCGATGGCCGTGAGCAGGCCGTTGCCCGAAAGATACCCCGACACATCGGGTCCCGAAACGCCGCATGCGGCTCCGCCGCCGGCGAAGAGGTTGGGAAACGCCCGGCCCGAGTTGGACAGGACATGCGCCTCGCCATCGACCATCAACCCGCCCTGCGTGTGAAAAAGCGCGCCGGTGACCTTCACGGCATGAAGGGGCGCTTTGAGAGCCGGTCTCGCGGTGAAATCGCGACCGAATTCGTCCGCGCCTTCCCCCGCCTGAAGCGCCGCCACCGTGCGCAGCGTGTCGGAGAGCGCGCGCGGGTCGACGTCGATCTGCCGCGCAAGCTCGTCCAGGCTGTCAGCACGGCGGATCGCGCCGGCCTCCATCGCGTCGCGATAGTCGGGAAAGGCCTGGGCGAAATCGTGGATTCGCTGGTCATACACGTTCCAAGCGAAGCGCGATGGCTGAGCCAGAACCTTGACCGCCTGCTCGGAGTATCCCGCATGCTCGTTCGAGAAGCGCTGTCCGGCAGCATTCACCTGGATACCGCCTTCCATCATCAGCGCCCACGAAATCAAGATCTGGTGCGGATGCGCGAGCGAACCGTGGCCCTGATAGCCGGAAAGGTCGCGGATGTCCGCGCCCAGCGCCTGCCCCCACAGCACCGCATCGCCCTGATTTCCGGCATGTCCGTGATATTGCGCACCTTCGAGTTCGGGAATGTGTCGCGCGACGAGGCTGGCATTGCCGCCATAGCCGTTGCAGGCCAGCACGAGCGCCTTGCAGGCAAGGTGCTCCTCGCTGCCGTCCGCTCTGGAAATACGAACGCCGCGGATGCGTTCTTCGTCGGCAAACAATCCGGTGACATGCGTACCCGTCGCTACCATGACGCCAGCAGCCTCGGCCGCCGTCGCCAGCCTTTGAAGCAGCGCCGCGCCGGTCTTTTCGGGCACCGCGTGCATGCGATGGCGGGAATGGCCGGGATAGAGGAAATCGTCGAGCACGATCCATTCGAGCCCGTGGCTGTCTGCGAGCCATTCGAGCGCGGAGCCGATGGTCCCCGATACGGTGGCGACGAGGCCGGGATCGGCGCGGTTCTTCGTCTTCGCCTGGATGTCGCCTGCAAAGCGCTCAGGCGTATCGTCCTCGACCCCGATCGCGCGCTGGAAGCGCGTCGCGGGTGCGGGAATGAAGCCCGATGACATCGAGGTCGACCCGGTTGGCTTCGCGTCACGTTCCAGCACCAGCACGTCCGCTCCCGCCTCGACCGCGCGCAGAGCGGCGACGAGCCCACAGGCGCCGGCCCCGATGATCGCCACATCGACCTCGGCATCAGCCTTCATCGCGGAGACGGGCAGGACGGCGCTCATGCGCCGTCGACCATTGCGATCGCCTCGGCGACGGTGATCGCCTTCGTAAGGGTCGACAGATCGCGGATCGCGTTGTCGTGCGTTTCTTGCGAAAACGCGCCGCATCCATCGGACAGGACGAAGGTGCGAAAATCGCGCACATGCGCGTCGCGAACCGTCGAGGCGACGCCGCCATTGGTAACGATGCCGCAGACGAACAGCGTCTCGATGCCGGCCTTCTTCAGCACGAATTCCATGCGCGACTGGAAGAAGACCGAATAGGCAACCTTTTCGACCACGAAATCGGCCGGCTGAAGCATGTCGACGAGTTGATGTCCCCAGGCGCCCGGCTGGAAGTCGCCCTTCCTGAGGAAGGGGCGCAGTGCTTTCAGATGCGGCGAGATCATCGGCTCGCCGCCGCGCCCCGGCACCAGCGTGAACTGCGAGGAGAGGCTGAAGCCGCCCTTCGCGCGCAGCGCATCGGCAAGCGGCTTCAGCCGCGCGGGCAATTTGGCGATCATTTCCGCCGACTGGCCAGCGCGGCCATAGGCTCCCTTGGGATCGAGAAAATCGTTCTGCAGATCGACGATCAGCAGCGCGGTCTTCGTAACGTCGATCGGTCCCCCCGCCATCATGTCGCCGCCCGCGAAATGACGACATTGCCAAAGCCGTCCACGACGCCCTCGAGACCCGGGTCGACAAAGATCGTCGTGTCGGCCTGCTCGAGGATCGCAGGGCCGGCAATCTTGGCGCCGACGGGAAGAGCGAGACGGTCATAAAGCGGCGTGTAATGCCAGGCGCCCTCGGCATAGAGCTTGCGGCTGCCGGTGAGGCACTCATCGGCCGTCTTGTCGGTGACGGGAGCGAATGCGCCCATGTCGAAGGCAGGACGGCGCCCGACGACCGCGACGCGGTAGTTCATCACGCGCATCGGAATGCCGGCGAGCAGACGACCGAAGGCAGATCGGTAAGCCGCCTCGAACGCATCGCGGATTGCATCGACCGTCAAATCGCCCGCGGGCATGTCGAGCGGGACGGAAACCGTGTGCGTCTGGCCGAGATAGAGCATGTCGAGTTCGAAGATGCGGTCGACGCGCTCGAAGGAGACGCCGGCTGCCTTCAAGAGTTCGGCAGTCTCGTCGCTGACCTTCTTAATCTCCGCGCCGAGCGATGCGGCGTCGAGCCCGTCGAGCAGGCGGTTCACGGTCTGAACGCGATCATGGCGCATGTCCGCGACGACGCAGCCGAGCGCAGATGTGACACCCGGAAAGCGCGGTACGAGCGCTGACTTCAAGCCCACTTCCTTGATCAGTGCGCCGGTGTGGAGAGCACCGCCGCCGCCGAACGGCATGGCCGCGAAGTCGGCGGGATCGTATCCGCGCTCGATCGAGACGAGCCGGATCGCGCCCGCCATCTTGGCATTGGCGATCTTGAGAATCGCCTCGGCTGCTTCCTCGACGGAGAGGCCGAGCGGGCCTGCGACATGGGTCTCGATCGCGCGCCGTGCGGCATCCACGTCGAGCCGCGCGAGCTTGCCGCCGATCGGGCGGTCGGCATTGATGCGGCCGAGCACGACATTGGCGTCGGTGACGGTCGGACGTTCGTTGCCGAGCCCGTAGCAGACGGGACCCGGATCAGAGCCGGCCGATTCCGGACCGACCTGCAGGATGCCGCCATTGTCGATGCCGGCAATCGAGCCGCCGCCAGCGCCGATGGTCGAGATCTCTATCATCGGGGTGCGGACGACGAGGCCGAAATCGATGGCGGTCTGCGCAGCGAGCGCGCTTTGTCCATCTGCGACCAGCGAGACGTCGAAGGACGTGCCGCCCATGTCGCAGGTGATCACGTTCGGGAAGCCCGCCGCCTTGGCGATCGCCTGCGCCGCCATGACGCCGGCAGCGGGACCGGACAACGCCGTGCGGACCGGAAAGCGCTTGGCGGTGTCGATCGCCATCACGCCGCCATTCGACTGGACGATCAGGATGTCGCCGGCAAAGCCGCGCCCTTTCAGCGTCTTTTCCAGACGGTCCAGATAGGACGAGACGACCGGCTGGAGATAGGCGTTGAGCGCCGCCGTCGACAGGCGCTCGAATTCGCGGATCTCCGGCACGATCTCGGTTGCCGCCGTGACATAGCCGTTCGGCCAGATTGCGCGCACGGCCTCGACGGCTTGCCGCTCATTGGCGTCGTTCGCATAGCCATTGACGAAGAAGACGCAGACCGCATCGCAGCCTGCCGCCTCCAGCATCTCGGCCTGCGCGCGGACCTCGTCGTCGTTGACGGCCTCGCGCACCGTGCCGTCGGCGAGCACGCGCTCGCTCACTTCGAGGCGATGCTCGCGGCTGATGACCGGCGTGTACTGCCCCCACAGGCCCCAGGTCGAGGGCCGGTCGCGCCGGCGCATCTCGAGCACGTCGCGAAAGCCCTTGGTCGTGATAATGCCGGTCTTCGCGCCCTTGCGCTCCAGCAGAGCATTGGTGCCGACGGTCGTGCCGTGAACAACCGTCGCGATGTCGGCGAAATCCGCGACGATGCGGGAAATGCCCTCGGCAAAGCCCTTCGACTGGTCACCGCGCGTGGACGGGATCTTGGTCGTCTGGACGGTGTGGTCGATCTGGTCGTAGACGAAGATATCGGTAAAGGTCCCGCCGACATCGACGCCGATCACATAGCGTTTCTCGCTCATGCCGCGGCATCCTTCTTCAAGCCATGGCCGTAGTCACGTTCGGCGGCATCGGCCGAGACGTATCCAAGCGCGATGTCGCGCTCGATCCGTGTCGGGTCGCGCTCGGAAGCCGGGCCGTACCCGCCGCCGCCGGGGGTCTCCAGCCGCACCTTCTGGCCGCGCTTCAGCTTAATGCCGACCATCTTGGAGGCCATCGGCGGGTGGTGCTCCCCGTCGGCCTGCTCATAGGAGAAGCTGTTCAGAACGGAATTGCGGCCACCCGCGACACCCTTCGGCGCAAAGCGGCCGCGCTCGCCGAACAGGAAGACATCGGCGCTCTCTTCCAGAAGTTCGAGCTCGTAGACCGCGCCGAGACCGCCACGACTCTTCCCCGCCCCGCCGGAATCCGGCCGCAGCGCCCATTGCGTGAACATGACCGGATAGGCGGCTTCGAGGATTTCCAGCGGCGGAATGGTCGCGGTCGAAATCGGCGCGTTGCCGTGGTTCAGCCCGTCGCCTTCCGGATGCCCGCCATGGCCGCCGCCGAAGAAGGAGAACATCACCCAGCGCTTCTTGTCGGCTCCGCGATACCCTGCGAGCGACAGTGCGTTGATCGTGCCGTAGGCGCAGCCGTTAGAGCGTTCCGGCGCGATCTTTGCGATCGCCTGGAAGACCACGTCGATCAGCCGCAGAATCGTCTCGGTGTAGCCGCCGACGGGCTTCGGCGCGACGACCGAGAGAAGGCTGTCCTCGGGGATGACGAAATCGACGGGCTCCAGCACGCCGGCATTGGCCGGCACGTCGCCGAAGACATGCTTCAGCGCGACGTAGCAGGCGGCGATCGTCGTTGCGCGCGAGATGTTGACCGGCCCGGCGCAGGCGAGCGAGGAGCGGGAGAAGTCCATGACCATGCGGCCATTCTCGATCGTCAGATCGAGCGCGATGGTCAGCGGCTCGTCGACGATGCCATCATTGTCGAGATAGTCCTCGGCCGACACGGTGCCCTGCGGCAGCTTGTCGATCTCGGCGCGCATCAGCATCGCAGCGCGGGCCTTCAGTTCGTCGAGTGCGCCCGACACCGTCTCGTCGCCGTAGTCGGACAGAAGTTCGGTCATCCGCTTGACGCCGAGGTCGAGCGCGTTGATCTGGCCGTTCAGATCGCCGAAGAGCGAGTTCGGCAGGCGCGAGTTGGACGACAGGATGTCGATCACGTCCTGACGCAATTCGCCCCGATCGAAGAGCTTGACCGGCGGGATGAGCATGCCTTCCTGAAAGCTCTCGGTTGCAACCGGATTGTAGTTGCCCGGCACATTGCCGCCGACATCATGCCAGTGACCGACCGAAGCGAGGTAGCAGAACACCTCGCCATTGCGGAAAAGCGGGCGCACGAGACGGAAGTCCGACAGATGCGTGCCGCCGGCATAGGGATCGTTGAATATCCACACGTCGCCGTCCTTCGGGCCGCCGCTCTTGGCCGCCTTCTCGATCACGGCCTTCACCGCAAACGCCATGACACCGACGAAGATCGGCAGGCCGGACTTGCCCTGCACCAGCGTGTCGCCGGTCTTCGCATCGTAGATGCCGTGCGAGGCGTCATGCGCCTCGGCGATGATCGGGTTGAACGCGGAGCGGAACAGGGTCGCGTCCATCTCGTCGGCGATCTGCTCTAACCGGCCTTTCAGGATCGCCAGAAGGACGGGATCAATCATGGGTGAACCTCTTTTCGTCATAGGCGTTTCCGGCTTCGAGCAAGTCGTCGGTGCCGACGACATCGTTGATGCCGGCAAAATCGTACATCTGGTCGCGGAACGGCGCGTTGGAGCCGGATTTCAGCAGGCTGTCGAAATAGGCGCGGCTGATCTTGGCGACCGCGCGGGTCAGCCCGCCGGGGAAGATCACCAGCGAAAAGCCAAGCGCCTCGAGATCCGTCGCCGTCATCGGCGGCGTCTTGCCGCCTTCCACCATATTCGCCATCAGCGGCACGCGCTCGCCAAGGGTGGCGACGATCTGCTTCATCTCGTCCAGCGAGCGCGGGGCCTCGACGAACACCATGTCCGCGCCGGCCTCGGCATAGGCAGCGGCCCGGTAGAGAGCAGCCTCGAACCCCTCGACGCCGATGGCATCGGTACGGGCGACGACGACGAAGTCATCAGCCGCCCGAGCATCAGTCGCGGCCTTGATCTTGCCCATCATCTCGCCGGTGGAGATCAGCGACTTGCCGTTCAAATGCCCGCAACGCTTGGGCATGGTCTGATCTTCGAGCTGGATTGCCGCAGCGCCCATGCGCTCGAACATGCGCACCGTGCGCTGCACGTTGAGCGCGTTGCCGAAGCCTGTGTCGCCATCGACAATCAGCGGTAGTGCGACGCGGTCGCAGATGACGGCGACCGCGTCGGCGACCTCGCTCATCGAGACGAGGCCGATATCGGGGCGGCCGAAGCGCGTATAAGCGAGCGAGGCGCCGGACAGGTAGATCGATTCCGCGCCGGCCTGCTCTGCGATCAGCGCCGAAAGGCCGTCATAGACACCGGGTGCGACGATTATGCCTTCGTCGCCGAGGCGCGCTTTCAGGCGCTTCATTGTTGTTCTCCTCGGTTCATGCGCTCGCGCGCGAAGCGTTTTTCGAGATGCGGCACCAATCCGCCATCGGCGATCATCTCGATCAGAAAATCAGGCAAAGGCTCTAGTTCGATCGTCCCGCTTACGGTCGTTAGCCGGCTGTTGCGAACGTCCAGTTCTACGTCGTCGCCAGCCTCTATGCCGCCGATCTCGTCGCCGCCGACAAAGGCCGGCAGGCCGAGATTGATGGCGTTGCGCTGGAAGATGCCGGCAAAGGATCGCGCGACGATGCCGGCGACGCCCAGATGCTTGAGCGCCTGCGCGGCCTGCTCGCGCGACGAGCCCATACCGAAATTTTTGCCTGCAACGATGACGTCGCCCGGCTTCACCGACGATGCGAAGTCGGGATCGACGGCTTCGAGGCAGTGCTGCGCCAGCACCTCGATTCCGCCGCCCATATATTGGCCGGGGGCGAGCGCGTCGGTGTCGATGTCGTTGCCGAAGACGAAGGCCCGGTTCATGCCGCGTCCCCGAATTCGCGGGGGTCCGCGATGCGGCCGGCGATGGCGGAGGCTGCGACCGTGTATGGCGAGCCGAGATAGACCATCGAGGACTTCGCGCCCATGCGGCCCTTGAAGTTGCGCGCGGTGGTGGAGATGCAGGTCACGTCCTCGCCGAGCCGCGCCGACCCATAGCCGGCGCAGATGCCGCAAGCGTTCGGCAGCACCCTGGCGCCGGCATCCTCCAGCACCTTCATGATGCCGTCTCGCTCCGCGCGCTCCTGGTCACGCTTTGACGAGGGCGCGACGAGGAGTTCGACGCCTTTGGCCAATGTGTGGCCACGGATGATGTCGGCGGCGGCTTTCAGGTCGACATATTTCGCGCCGGTGCACGCGCCGATATAGGCGACGTCGATGCCGGTCGGCTCGTAGTCGGATATGCCTGCGGAATTCGCTGGCGAATGCGGCGCGGCGACCTGCGGTTCCAGCGTCGAGGCGTCGAAGCGATGCGTTTCGGCAACCGTCGCGCCTTCGTCGCTCTGCCAGTCTGCCGCGTCCGGCAAATCGGTCGCGCCATGCTCGGCGAGCCAGCGCATCGTCATCTCGTCGGGCGCGATCAGGCCGGCTTGTGCGCCAAGTTCGGCGGCCATGTTCGACATAGTCATGCGCTCCTGCATCGGCAGCGCGCGGACCGTTTCGCCGGCATATTCGATCGCCTGATAGCGCCCGCCATCCATGCCGAGCTTGCAGCACATGGCAAGGATCATGTCCTTCGCCATCAGCCGTTCGCCGAGCGTTCCCGACCATTCGATGCGGATGGTCTCGGGCACTTTCAGCCAGATTTCGCCGGTTGCGAGCACGCCTGCCATCTCGGTCGCGCCGACGCCGAACATGTAGGCGCCGAACGCGCCGCCGGTCGGCGAATGGCTGTCGCCGCCGACGACGAGCATTCCGGGCTTCAGATGCCCCCGCTCGGGTAGGACGACATGGCAGATGCCCTCGCCGTCATAGAAGGACACGCCCTTTTCCTGCGCCCAAGCCCGCGTCAGAGCAAGGATCGCCGCGCCCTCCTCCGTGTCGCCGGGCACATAGTGGTCGGAAATCAGCACAACCTTGCTCGTATCGAACAGCCCGACACCGAGCCGTTTCAGGATCGGCTCGACCCGGCGCGGGCCGCCGGAATCGTGGATCATCGCGAGGTCGACCTTCGTCGTCACCACCTCGCCCGGGGTGACCGCCTTGCGGCCGGCAGCGCGGGCGATGATCTTCTCGGCAAGGGTCATCGGGCGGGACATGGTCATATCCCCAGATAGGAACGCTGGAGGTTCGGATCGTCCATCAGCGTCGCAGCGGGGCCGGAGAGGCTGATCGCGCCATTTTCCAGCACGTAGCCGGTGGTCGCGATCTCCAGCGACTGCGCAACGTTCTGCTCGACCAGCAGGATCGTCAGGCCCTCGGCGTTCAGGCGCTTGATGAGGTTGAACATTTCCTCGACCAGCAGGGGTGACAGGCCCAGCGACGGCTCGTCGAGGATCAGCAATTCCGGCTCCGCCATCATGCCGCGCCCGATCGCCAGCATCTGCTGCTCGCCGCCGGACAGCGTCCCGGCCTTCTGCTCGAAACGCTCCTTCAGGCGCGGGAAGATCGCGACGATCTTGTCGATATTGGCGTCACGATTGTTCTTCGCGCGGCGATAGGAACCGAGGATCAGGTTCTCCTTCACCGTCATACTCGGGAAGATCAATCGGCCTTCCGGCACGAGGCTCATGCCCGCATCGACGACGCCTGGAGCATCGACGCCCGTCATGTCTCTGCCCTTGAAGGACACGCTGCCCGCCCATGGACGCAGGAGGCCCGACAACACCGAATTGAACGTCGTCTTGCCGACGCCGTTCGAGCCCAGGAGCGCGACGATCTCGCCGCGCCTAATGGTCAGGTCGACGCCGCGCAGCACTTCGACGGCGCCGTAGCCGGCGCGCAGGCCGGAGACTTCGAGAATGGCTTCACCGCTCATGCCTGCACCTGTGGCGTTTGCGCTTTCAGGCGGGCGGCCATTCCCGGCCCGAGATACGCCTCGATGACGGCCTGGTCGTTCGCGACAGCGCGCGGCTCGCCTTCGGCGATCAGCCGGCCCTGATTGAGCACGAAGGTGTATTCCGACAGGCTCATGACGGCCTGCATGACATGCTCGATGAGCAGGATCGTGACGCCGCTGTCGCGCACCGCCCGGATCACCGGAATGACGTCGCGGATTTCGCTTGGATTGAGACCGGCCAGCACCTCGTCGAAGAGGACGAGCTTGGGGTCGGTCGCCAAAGCGCGCGCGACTTCGAGGCGTTTGCGCCCCGCCACCGTCAGATCGGCGGCGTCCTGGTCGAGCCGATCGCCAAGGCCGACCTTCTCTGCCACTTCCCGCGCCCGGTCGAGCGCATCGCGGCGCGAGGCGTGGCGCAGATGCGCGCCGACGGCGATATTCTCGCGCACGGTCTGGCCGGCGAAGGGCTGCACGATCTGGAAGGTGCGAACCATGCCGGCGCGGGCGATATCACTCGGCTTGACGCCCAGAATGTCGTTGCCGGCAAACTTTACCGTGCCGCTGTCGGGCTTGTGGAAGCCGGTCACGAGCGCGAAGAACGTCGTCTTGCCCGCACCGTTCGGCCCGATCAGCGAGACTAGGCTGCCTTCCGCGATCTTCATCGACACGTTGTCGACCGCCTTCAGCCCGCCGAAGGATTTGGAGATGCCGCTGACTTCAAGCATTGGCCGGCCTCCGCTTCGAAAATACCCGTCGCGCGACCGAGAAAATGCTGATCAGCCCGCGCGGCAGGAACATGACGATGACGATCAGAAGCACGCCGTAGATCGCCAGCGCGACGCCGGGCACGTCGCCAATATTGTGACGCGTGACTTCGGACAGCGTGTGGATGACGGCGGCGCCAATCAGTGGACCGAACAGCGTCCCCATGCCGCCGATGATCGGCACCAGCAGCGACTCGATCGAGATCGCCGAGCCGTAGGCGATCAGCGGGTCGAGATAGAGATAGAACTGCGCGTAGAAGACGCCCGCGAGCCCGGAGAAAAAGCCGGAGAGCGCGACCGCGCCCATCTTGGTCTTGAACACGTCGACGCCCAATGCACGCGCTGCATCCTCATTGTCGCGCACGGCCATCAGCCAGGCGCCGAAGCGCGAGCGACCGAGCCACCAGACGGTGAGGAAGCAGGCAAGGCACAGCGTCCAGATCAGCCAGAAATAACCGCGATTGTCGGCGAACTGCATGTTGGCGATGTCGCGATCGAGCGGGATCAGAATGCCGACGCCGCCACCGGTGAAGCCGACCGAGTTCGACAGGATGCGCAGCACTTCTGCGAAGGCGAGCGTCACCAGCGCGAAATAGGAGCCGCGCAGGCCGTAGCGGAACGAGGCGAAGCCGACGAAGAGCGCGACTGCCATGGCGAGCAGTCCGCCGGCGACCATGCCCAGCCACGGATTGATGCCGAACTGGATCTGAAGCACCGCCACCGTATAGGCGCCGGTGCCGAAGAAGGCCGCGTGGCCGAACGAGAACTGCCCGCCATAGCCGCCGAGGATGTTCCACGCCTGGCCGAGCAGCGCGATGTAGAGGATCGCGATCACCGTGTTCAGCGTCGATGGCGAGACGATCCAGAATGGACAGGTTGCGATCAGGCCGAAAATGACGAGAAGCGCGACGAGTTGCTTGGTGTTGATCATCAGCCAGCCTCAGACCTTGTGGCCCAGAAGTCCCGTCGGGCGGAACATCAGGATCAGGATGAAGATGGCGAAGATGCCGAACTGGCCGAGACTGTCGCCCAGGAACAGGCCGCCCATGGCTTCGACCACGCCGATCACCAGCCCGCCGATCATCGCGCCGACGAAGGAGCCCATGCCGCCGAGCACGACCGTGGTGAAGGCGATCAGCACGAAGCCGTAGCCGACCTGTGGGTTGACGTAGTAGCTCGGCATCAAGAGGCAGGCCGCTACGCCGAGGCAGGCGACGCCGATGCCGAAGCTCATCGCAAAGACGTGGTCGACATTGATGCCGACGAGCCGCGCGCCCTTGCGTTCCTTGGCGAGCGCGCGGATGGCGCGGCCGAGATCAGTCTTCGACATGAAGGCCCAAAGCAGCGCGGCCGTCACCAGCGCGCCGAAAAAGGCGACGACCTTGGCTACGGGAACGAATGCACCGGCAAACTCGACCACCTCGAAGGAATAGGGCGTCTCGATGGTTCGCGTGTCGGAGCGGAATAAATAGAGCGCCATGTTCTCGATGATGATCGACAGGCCGAGCGTGACGAGCAGGATGTTCTCGTCGCGGCCATGGCTGGCGCGGCCGATGATGCCGCGCTGGAGCGCGTAGCCGATCGCGAACATGGCCGGCGGCACGATCAAAAGCGCCACATAGGGATCGATGCCGAACAGGCGGTTCAGGAAGAAGACGCCATAAAGCGCCATCATCAGCATCGCGCCATGGGCGAAATTGATGATGTGCAGGACACCGTAGATCAGCGTCAGGCCGAGCGCGACGAGCGCATAAAGCGCGCCCGTCGTCAGCCCGTTGATCAGCGATGGTATCAGGATGACCGGATCGATCATGTCACAACCTGTGATGCGGCGCGGAGCCCTGCCCCGCGCCCGTTTCGTTCAGGCGGAAGGTCAGGCCGGGACCGGGAAGATCACCTCGGCGGAGGCGAACTCTTCCGGCAGGACCACCTGGATCTCCCCGCCCTGCACCTGCGTATTGACCGCCTGCGCCCCAGTGTTCTGGCCGTTCTCGATCTTGGTCGGCCCGTAGGGCATGCCGTGATTGTCCCAGGTCGAGGCGTTGAGCGCCTCGATGATGGCCTCGTTCTCGGTCGAACCCGCGCGTTCGATCGCATCGGCGAGGAAGGCGACGGCGTTGTAGGCAAGGAAGATCTCGTAAGTGTAGAACAGGCCCTTCTCCTCGGCGGCTGCGCGACGCTGCACCGCGACTTCGGAATTCGGGTCGTACCAGTGGTTGCAGTCCATGATGTTCTCGGCCGCTTCCGGGAATTCCTGGACGAATTGCAGGTTCGAGGCCGCGCCGCCGAGCACCGAATAGATGCCCTTGGCCGCGATGCGCTGCTGGCGCAGCGTGCGGGCGAGGAGCACGTATTCGTTGTAGTAGTTGGCGGGGATGATGAGGTCCGGCTGCAGCGAGCGGAGCTGGAGCGCGATGTTGGTGAAGTCCCGCGTCGGGTTCGCGTGGCGAATGACCTCCAGAACCTCGATGCCGATATTCGGCAGTTCCTTGGCAAGGAGTTCGGCGGTGCCGGTGCCGAACAGCGACTCCTCGTGGATGATGACGGCGGTCTTGGCTTCGCCGCTGGCATTGATCGCCTTCAGCGCCTCGACGGCCGAGCTCGCCACGGAGCCGAAGCCCGGCGCGAAGCGGAACGTGTTTTCGAGGTTGCGCTCCATGATGTTGTCGGCGACGCCGACATCGACGATGTGGGGCGTCATCGTCTTGGCCGCTTCCTGCGAGGTCGCCAGCGAAATCGCCGACGAATAACCCGCGATGATGCCGGTCGCGCCGGCCTCGATCAGGCGGGCAGTCTCGGATGCGCCGAGTTCCGGGCGACCCTGGCTGTCGGCGAGCATCGCTTCCAGCTTGGCGCCGTTCATCGACTGGATGCCGCCGGCGGCATTGATGTCGGCGATGGCCATCTCGGCGCCGACACGGCACTGCGTGCCGGAAAACGAGACGAAGCCGGTCACTGGATGAACCAGGCCGAGACGGATCGCGTCCGGCTCCTGCGCACGCAGGACGGCCGGAAAGCCCGTCACGAGGGCTGCGGTTCCCGCTCCTGCCAGAAACTGCCGGCGTTTGATGGGCGTATGGATAAGCGTCTTCATGTCAGTTCCTCTCTTTTCTTATGATTGGATCACTTGTCGTTCGAACGGCCGGACGGGTCCTGGCCGAGCGATTGCCACTGCATTCCCTCGCGGCGGCGCACGCGTTTCAGGTTCATCTCGAACTGGTACTTGTCGGGCCGGTAGAGCACGCGGATGAACTCGACCGGCCGGTCGTCGACATCGCGGACGATGCGCCTGACGTCGATGAGCGGCGAGCCGGCATGGATCGACAGCGCGCGCGCGATCTCCGGTTCGGCCAGGGTCGCGGAGACGCTCTGGCGCGCATCGGCGACCTTGACGCCGTGACGCTCCATCAGCGTCAGGAGCGGGAAGCTTCCCATCTCGTCACGATCGAAGGACCGTCCGATGTCCTCCGGGACGTAGGTAACCAGATGCGACATCGGTTCGCCGTCCAGCGAGCGCACGCGCACCGTCCGCTGGACGATCGTGCCCTGCTTGACGAGCAAGGCCTCGGCCACCTCGGCCAGAGCCGGGACGTAGTCGAACTCCAGCACCTCGACATCGGTCGCTACGCCCATCAGCGAAATGTTTTCCAGCCAGCCCTCGACCGAGGTCTTGATCGTCGGCGCGGGCGGCGCATCGGAAACGCGCGTTCCGCGACCACGCTCGCGCACCGCAAGCCCGGCATCGGCAAGTTCGTTCAGCGCACGCTTGGCCGTGATGCGCGATACGGCGAAGCGCTCGGCCAGTTCCTGCTCGCCCGGCAGTGCCGCGCCGGGACGCAGTTCACCCGAGAAGATCTGGTTACGCAGGATGATCAGGATCTGGTGGTAGAGCGGCACGCGCGACGTCGGGTCGATCAGCACACGGCGCGGAACGGCCGTGCCCGCCGACTGCGACTTCTGCTCCCGATCCGTATCGCCCGTGAATTCCGCCATGCCCTCTCCCGCTCGACCGAGCTCCGCGACGGCATTGCCGCTGCGTCATTGACTAATGATATAACAATATACCATTATAGCAAGCAACTAAATTCGCCGAAACGGAGCCAGACCATGCCGATCATTCGCGGAACGCTGATCCGGGGCTATGCAGCCGACGTGCGCAGGCGTCTTGCGGAGCGGCTGACCGATGCGGTCGCGGCGACGCTGCACGCACCGCTCGACGCGATCACCGTGGTGTTCGAGGAGGTCGATGCGGACAGCTATATGCGCGGACGCACGCCACGCTCGCCCGGCGCAGCCCTGCGTCCAGCCGGCGATATCGTGCTCGAATTTCTGCGCCTGATGGAAGCGCGCGACCTCGACGGGGCGCGCAGGCATTTGAGCCCGGACTTCGAGATGGTGTTTCCCGGCCCGACTAACGGTACGCGGATGACCCGACTGGAGGACCTGGTCGCCTTTTCCGCGCCGCGCTACCGCTTCGTGCGCAAGACGGTCGACAGCGTGAACGAAAGCCATTCGGGCACGACGACCACTGTGTTCGTTTCTGGCACGCTTCACGGCGAACAGCCGGACGGCACGCCGTTCGCCGATGTCCGGTTCATCGACCGGTTCGAGGTGGAAGCCGAGAAGATCCGCCGGCAGGAGGTCTGGAACGACTTGGCGACGGCGCTTCGACCGGCCACTTGAGAGCGCTGGCACAGGGCGACAAATCGACTGGCGCAGCGGCGCAATTGCCCGCAAATCGGTGGGCTGGCGTCAATGATGGCGAGAATGAGGCTTGCACTCCCACGTTCGAACGGAAACATTGCGGCCCTGGGAACATCCGGGAACGTCTCGGCCAATGAGGAGAGAACCATGAGCCTTTCATTCACCGGGCTTGCGAAAGCCGCAGCCATTCTTTCGATCGCGGGCGGCCTTGCCGCGCTGCCGGCCGTGGCGCAGGACATCCAGTTCTTCCGCATCGCGACCGGCGGTACGGCCGGCACGTATTTTCCGATCGGCGGCCTATTGTCCAACGCCATCTCCAACCCGCCCGGCTCGCGCGCCTGCGAGGAAGGCGGGAGCTGCGGCGCGCCCGGCGTGATCGCGACGGCCCTTGCGTCCAACGGCTCGGTCGCCAACATCAACGGCATTGCCAGCGGCCAGATCGAATCCGGTTTCTCGCAGTCCGACGTCGCCTACTGGGCGCACACGGGGACAGGCGTCTTCGAGGGCAAGGGAGCGCTCGAAAACGTGCGTGCCATCGCCAATCTTTATCCCGAAAGCATCCATCTGGTCGCACGCGCGGATGCCGGCATCGCCTCGGTCGCCGATCTTGCCGGCAAGAAGGTTTCGCTCGACGAGCCGGGTTCGGGAACGCTCGTCGATGCCCGCATCATCCTCGAGGCCTATGGCCTGTCCGAAGACGACGTCGAGGCCGAGTTCCTCAAGCCGAACCAGGCTGCGGACCTCATGCGCGACAACAACATGGACGCCTTCTTCTTCGTCGGTGGCTTCCCGGCCGGTGCGATCACCGAACTGGCGACCAGCCAGGACATCGTCCTCGTTCCGATCGAAGGACCCGAAGCAGACGCGCTGCTCGAAGAATACGGCTTCTTCGCCGAGCACACCATCCCCGGCGGCACCTATGAAGGCGTGCCGGACGACGTCCAGAGCATCAGCGTCGGCGCCCAGTGGGTGACCAGCGCGGAGCAGCCCGACGATCTCATCTACGAGATCACCAAGGCGCTTTGGAACGACAATTCGCGCGCGCTGCTCGACAATGGACACGCCAAGGGCGCGTCGATCGTGAAGGAAACCGCGCTCGAAGGTATCGGCATCCCGCTCCACGCCGGCGCCGAGCGCTTCTACAAGGAAGCCGGCCTGCTTCAGGAATAGCCGGCGCGCCATCGTTGCCGACGACCGCAATGCCCTGCCATTCGCCGAGCTTCGGCGAATGGCATCTTCTTTTCCATGAACCGACGAAACGACGCCGATGACCCAGTCCGCAAGCCAGATCGACCAGCCCGACCTTGCGGAACTGGAGGAGAAGTTCGACCCGGAGGTGCGGTTTCGCCCGCTGGGCCCGGCAGTCGGCTGGCTGGTAGCGGCTCTCCTCTTTACCCTTTCGGTCTTCCACTACTACACGGCCGGCTTCGGCCTCCTGCGCGAGGTCACGCATCGCGGCGTCCACATGGCGTTCGTGATCGGGCTGATCTTTCTCGTCTTCGCAGCGACCCCCACCGGCCAGAAGTCGCTCTACCGATCGTCATTGCTGCGACCGGGCGGCATTCCCCTCATCGACTGGGCATTCGCGCTCGCAGGCGCGGTATCCGTCATGTACGTGCCCTGGATTTTCAACGATCTCGCCTTTCGCGTCGGCAATCCCCTGCCGATCGACGTCGCGATGGGCACCATCCTGATCGTCGTCCTGCTCGAGGCCACGCGGCGCTCGATGGGCTGGCCGCTGCCCGTCATCGCGTGCCTCTTCATGGCCTATGCGCTGTTCGGGCGCAGCGCACCCGGCATTCTGGTCCATCCGGGCACGAGCTGGTCGGGGCTGGTGAACCACCTCTATCTGACCAGCCAAGGCATCTTCGGCCTGCCGGTCGGCGTCGTCGCCACCTATGTCTTTCATTTCGTGCTGTTCGGCGTGCTCGCGACCCGGATGGGCCTAGGCAAGCTGTTCATCGATCTCGCATCGGCCGTCGCCGGGCGCTTCTCGGGCGGGCCGGCCAAGGTTTCCGTCCTGTCGTCTGCACTTCTCGGTTCGATCTCGGGTTCTTCGATCGCCAATACGGTGACGACGGGATCGTTGACCATCCCGGCGATGATCCGCGTCGGCTATCCACGGCACTTCGCTGCCGCCGTCGAGGCCGCGGCCAGCACCGGCGGCCAGATCACGCCGCCCGTCATGGGCGCCGCCGCGTTCCTGATGGTCGAGTTCCTCGGCATTCCCTATACCGACATCCTCATCGCCGCCCTCGTGCCCGCCTTCATGCACTTCTTCGGTGTGTTGATGCAGGTCCATTTCGAAGCGAAACGGCTCGGCCTGCGCGGCCTGACCGCCGACGAACTGCCCCGCGTCTGGCAGGTGCTGCGCCACGATTGGCCGACGGTGATCCCGCTCTTCGTCCTGATCGGCGTTCTGATGAACGGCTACACGCCCTATCTCGCCGCCTTCTGGGGCATCACCGCGTGCATGGTCATCGGCATCGCGAACCCGAAGAACCGCATCACGATCCGAGACATCTTCGACAGCTTCGTCCTCGGCGCGAAATTCGCGCTCGCGGTCGGCGCCGCGGCCGCGACGGTCGGCATGGTGATCGGCGTCGTCACATTGACGGGCGTCAGCTTCAAGGTGTCCTACATCGTCACCTCGACGGCTGCCGCATGGGCCGGCGCCCTTCAGCCCTTCATACCGTTCGAACTGCTCCAGCCGCAGACGCTGACGCTGGTGATCACGCTCGTACTGACGGGGGTCGTGTGCGTGCTCATGGGCTGCGGCATCCCCACGACCGCCAACTACCTGATCATGGTGACCGTGGCCGCGCCGATCCTGGGAATGCTCGGGGTCCAGCCGCTCGTGGCACATTTCTTCGTCTTCTATTACGGCGTTCTCGCCGACATCACGCCGCCCGTCGCCCTCGCCGCCTACGCGGCCGCCGGCATCGCCAACGCCAACCCGTTCCGGGCCGGCAATACGGCCTTCAGGCTGGGCATCGGCAAGGTGCTGATCCCGTTCGTCTTCGTCTTCTCGCCGTCCCTGCTGATCGTCGTCGAAGGCTTTTCGCTCGACGCATTCCTCCTCGCCATTACAGGCGCAGCGCTGGGTATCACCGCCCTGTCGGCGGCGTTTTCGGGCTACCTCATCCAGCCCCTGCGCGCGTTCGAGAGACCGCTGCTCGCGGTCGCGGCGATCCTGATGGTCGCGCCTGAACTGACGACGACGCTGATCGGAGCGGCAGTTCTCTTCGCCGTAGCGCTGATGCAGATCGTCCAGATGCGCATGGCGAGGGTCGGCGCGGGAACGCGCTGAACGAGGATGTTCAGCCTTTGCGTATGGCGTCCATGAAGCGGCGGACGCCATCGCGCCAGTGCGGCAGCTCATGTCCGAACGTCGCGTTGAAGCGGCGATTGTCGAGACGCGAATTCGGCGGCCGCTTCGCGGGGGTCGGATATTGCGCGGTGGCGATCGGCTCCACCGCGGCAAAGGCTCCGCCCGCTTCCCGCGACCGCGCGAACACCTCCTCGGCAAAGCCAGCCCAACTCGTTTCCCCGCCATTCGTCATGTGAAAGACGCCGTGCCAGTCGGCTTGCACGGGCCGCTCGGCGATCGCACCGCAGACCGCGAGAATGCCGGCCGTGATGTCGGGCGCATAGCTCGGCGCCCCCCACTGGTCGGCGACGACGCGGACCACGTCCCGATCCTCGGCCAGACGCAGCATCGTCCGGGCGAAATTGTTGCCCCAAGGGGCATAGACCCAGGACGCGCGCAGGATCACATGTCGGTCGTTGGCGCGTGCGACCGCCGCCTCTCCGGCCAGCTTGGACGCACCATAGACTCCGACCGGACCGGTCGCGTCCGTCTCGACATAGGGTGCGCTCCCTTCGCCGGAAAAGACATAATCCGTCGAGAGATGGATGATCGCCAGTCCCGCTTGAGCCGCCTCCTTCGCAACGTTGCCCGCTCCATCGCGGTTCACCGCGAAGGCGATATCCGGATCGCTCTCGGCCTTGTCGACCGCGGTATAGGCGGCAGGGTTGATGACGATGTCGGGGCGATGGCGCGCGATCGCGGCGCGGATCGAGGCGGCATCGGTGACGTCGAGTTCGGGCCGGCCGGCGCAGACGATTTCGACTTCCCCTGACGCCGCCCGGGCAAGCGCCATAGCAATCTGCCCATCCCTGCCCGTCACGAGAAGCCGCAGCGCCATGTCAGGCGACCTTGCCGAGCCTTTCCCCGGCATAGGAGCGCTCCCGGATCGGCTGCCACCAAGACCTGTTGTCCAGGTACCAGTCGATGGTCCTCGCGATGCCGGTCTCGAACGATTCCTGCGCCCGCCATCCGAGTTCGCGCTCGATCTTTGAGGGGTCGATGGCATAGCGGCGATCGTGGCCCGGGCGATCGGCGACGAACCGGATCAGGTCGCGATAGCTCCTCGCTCCGCCCCGCGGCCGGCGCTGGTCGAGAAGATCGCAGATCGTCTCGACGACCTGAAGATTGGTGCGCTCCGCACGTCCGCCGACATTGTAGCTTTCGCCCGGCCGACCCTTCGTCACCACGAGTTCGAGCGCACGCGCATGGTCTTCCACATAGAGCCAGTCGCGCACGTTGCTGCCTTGCCCGTAGACGGGAATTTCGCACTCGTGCAGCGCGTTCAAGATGACGAGCGGGATGAGCTTTTCGGGAAAGTGGCAAGGACCGTAGTTGTTGGAGCAGTTCGAAAGGACGACCGGGAGGCCGTATGTCACATGCCAGGCGCGGACCAGATGATCGGACGCGGCCTTGGAGGCCGAATAGGGCGATGACGGATCGTAGGGCGTGTCTTCCGTGAAGACGCCGCTCTCGAATGGCAGATCGCCGAAAACCTCGTCGGTCGAAACGTGATGAAAGCGGAACGCATCGCGCCGTTCGCCGGGCAATTCGCGCCAATAGGCCAAGGCCGCGTTCAAGAGCTTGAACGTGCCGACGATGTTGGTCTGGATGAACTCGGCTGGCCCGTCGATCGAGCGGTCGACATGGCTTTCTGCAGCCAGGTGCATGACATGCGTGATCTCTTCGGCCCTCAGGATGTCGAGCACCGCAGCATCGTCGCAGATGTCGGCCTGGTGAAAGCGATAGTGCAGCGACGACGCTGCCGCACCGAGCGAGGCGGGATTGCCGGCATAGGTCAGCTTGTCCAGATTGACGATCCTGACACCCTGTCTTCCGGCCAGGTGGCGAATGACGGCAGAGCCGATGAAGCCCGCACCGCCGGTGACGAGAATGTTCATGCCATCCCCTCCTGCTCGCGTTCGCGAAGGCCGGGCGTCGCTGCCCGGCCGAAAAGCTCGGCTGCCTTGAACGAAGGCGCCGCCTCGTCCTTGGTGGAAAGCTGGAGATCGGCCGCATCGACCGGCCACGCGATCCCGATCTGCGGATCGTCGTAACGAATGCTCCGGTCGCAGGCCGGGACGTAGAGGTCCGTCACCTTGTAGACGACCTCCGTGTCCGGCTCGAGCGTGACGAAGCCGTGGGCAAAGCCGCGCGGGATGAGGATCTGGTTCCATCTGGCGGCAGAAACCTCGAGGCCCACCCAGCGGCCGAAGGTCGGCGACGCCGCGCGGATATCGACCGCGACATCGAAGATGGCGCCTCTGACGACGCGAACCAGCTTGTCCTGCGCATGGGGCGGCAACTGATAGTGCAGCCCGCGCAAAACGCCCCTGGCGGCAGAATAGGAATGATTGTCCTGGACGAAGACGAGATCGATCCCGGCTTCCTGCAGGTGCTGCGAATTGTAGGTTTCAGAAAAGAAGCCGCGCGCATCGCCGAACTTGCGCGGCACGATTTCCAGCACTTCGGGAATGGCGAGCGGGCGCACCTCAAGCACGGACGATATCCTTCAGTCGCCGCAGATAGGCCGCGTATTCGGTCTTGCCGAGCGCATCGGCCCGCTTCATGAGCTGCTCGTCGGTCAGGTAGCCCAGCCCGAAGCCAATCTCCTCGGGGCACATCACCTTGATGCCCTGTCGCTTCTCGATCGTCCGCACGAAGGCGGTGGCTTCGTGCAGGCTGTCATGCGTTCCGGTGTCCAGCCACGCATAGCCGCGGCCGAGCCGCGCAACGTTGAGGTCGCCGCGTGCGAGATAGGCGTTGTTGACGTCGGTGATTTCCAGTTCGCCGCGGGCCGATGGCTTGATGCCGGCCGCGATGTCGAGCACGTCGTTGTCGTAGAAATAGAGCCCGGTCACGGCCCAGTTCGACTTCGGGACGGCGGGCTTTTCCTCGATCGTCTCGGCCATCCCGGATTGGGGATCGAACGAGACGACGCCGTAGCGCTCCGGATCGTCCACCCAATAGGCGAAGACCGTCGCACCTGACGTCCTCGCCCGCGCGTCGCGGCAAAGCTCCGAAAGCCCCGCGCCGTGGAAGATGTTGTCGCCGAGAACGAGGGCGACGGAGTCGGTGCCGACGAAATCCCGCCCGATGATGAAGGCCTCGGCCAGGCCGTTGGGGCTTGGCTGTTCCGCATAGGAGATGTCGACGCCGAACATCGAGCCGTCGCCCAGCAACATCTCGAATGCGGGCCTGTCCCGCGGCGTGCTGATGATGAGAATTTCACGAATTCCCGCAAGCATCAGAACGCCGATGGGATAGTATATCATCGGCTTGTCGTAGACCGGCAGAAGCTGTTTCGACACGGAAATGGTCAGCGGAAACAGCCGCGTGCCGGTGCCACCCGCGAGGACGATACCCTTCAAGACCCCACCCCAAACCCTAGTATTCATTGATCGAATTACATCAATAATACTTCAGGTTTGGGGCCGCAATTATATATATATATAGACCGAATTACCTATATAAGATCAGATCGACGTCAACCGGGGTCAACCGAGCACTTCGCCCACCGCCTCCGCGGTCTTTTGCACGATCTCGTCGGCTTCCGCGCGCGTCAGGCAAAGTGGCGGGGCAAAGCCGAGGATATCGCCCTGCGGCATCGCTCTGGCGATGACGCCGCGCTTGAGCAGAGCGGCCGCGACCGACGGCCCGATCTTTCTCGCCGGATCGGAGAACGAGCGCTTGTCGCGATCCTCGACGAACTCGACCGCGCAAAGCATCCCCTCGCCGCGCACGTCGCCGACATGGGCGTGGTCGCTCACCGCCTTGCGCATTTCGGCGTTCAGATACGCCCCCGTCTCGCCGGCATTCTTCACCAGCCCCAGGCTGTCGATCAGCTTCAGGTTGGCAACGCCCGCCGCCGCCCCGATCGGGTGCGCCGAATAGGTCCAGCCATGGCCGATCGGTCCGTTCTCATCCGTCCCACGTGCCAGCACGTCCCAGACCTTCTGCGAAATGATCGAGCCCGAGAGCGGCGCATAGGCCGAGGTCAATCCCTTGGCGATCGTGATCATGTCGGCCTCGATGCCGTAATGGTCCGAGCCGAACATGGTGCCGAGGCGGCCGAAACCGGTCACGACCTCGTCGGCGATCAGCAGGATGTCGTGCTTGCGCAGCACCGCCTGGATCGCCTCCCAGTAGCCCGCCGGCGGCGGCACGATGCCGCCCGTGCCCAGCACCGGCTCGCCGATGAAGGCGGCGATCGTGTCGGCGCCTTCGCGGGCGATCAGCTTTTCCAGTTCGCCTGCGCAATGCGCAACGAAATCGGCCTCGCTCATGGCCGCATCGGGCCGACGGAAATAATAGGGCGCCTCGGTGTGCAGGATGCGTTCCAGCGGCAGGTCGAACTTGTCGTGGAAGAGCTTCAGCCCAGTCAGCGAGCCCGTCACGAGCCCCGAGCCGTGATAGCCGCGCCAGCGCGAGATGATCTTCTTCTTTTCTGGCCGGCCGAGGATGTTGTTGTAATACCAGACGAGCTTGACGTTGGTCTCGTTCGCATCCGAGCCGCCGAGGCCGAAATAAACTTTCGACATGTTCTTGGGCGCCCGCTCCAGCACCATCTGCGCCAGCGTGATCGAGGCCTCCGTGCCGTGGCCGACATAGGCGTGATAGTAGGCGAGTTCCTTCGCCTGGGCAGCGATCGCCTCGGCGATCTCGGGCCGCCCATAGCCGACATTGACGCAATAGAGCCCGGCGAAGGCGTCGAGCAGACGGTTGCCGTCGCGATCCTCGATATGGACGCCCTTGCCCCCGGTCACGATCCGGTTCGGCGTCTCGCCCCGCTCATGCTGGGCGAGATGGGTCGACGGGTGGAAGAAATGCGCACGGTCCCACTGGTCGAGCATGTCGTTCTTCAGCATCGCTTGGGCTCCTTGAGTTGAGGTCGCTCCGGTTATGGACCAGCGGTGGGGGATAAGAAAACCCTTGTGCCAATGATCCGTCACCGATAGTCGCAACTGCCGCTTTTCATCGCGGCTGCGGTTCGGATAGCGTGCAGCGTCACTTCCTCCTTGCGAGCCCTGCGATGCCAGCGATCGACCTGCCCTTCTCCCGCCCCGAATATGACCGCCGCCTCGCCAAGGTGCGAAAGGCGATGGCCGACAAGGAGATCGACGTCCTTTTCGTCGAGGACCCGTCCAACATGTCGTGGATCACCGGCTATGATGGATGGTCGTTCTACGTCCACCAGGGCGTGATCGTCTTTCATGACCGCGACCCGATCTGGTGGGGCCGTGCGCAGGACGGCAACGGCGCGCTGCGCACCGTCTGGATGTCGCCCGACAACGTGCAGCCCTATGGCGAGCAATATGTGCAGTCGACCGTGCGCCATCCGATGCAGGATCTGGCAGAGATCCTGACCCGCCATGGTTATGCCGGCAAACGCATCGGCCTCGAACTCGAAAACTATTACTTCTCCGCCAAGGCATATCTGACGCTCGAAAAGGCGCTTGCCAATGCGACCTTCGTCGACGCCACGGCGCTTGTGAACTGGCAGCGCACCGTCAAGTCCGAGGAGGAAATCGTCTTCATGCGCCGTGCCGCGCGCATAGCCGAGGTGGTCGTCGACGGCATCGCCGAGCGCATGGAGCCGGGACTGAAGAAGAACGAGCTCGTCGCCGAAATCTATCGCGATGCGATCCGTGGCGCGGACGGCCACTGGGGAGACTACGCCGCCATCGTGCCGCTTCTCCCCTCGGGCACCGATGCCGCAGCGCCGCATCTTTCCTGGGACGGGCGCGAGTTCAAACGCGGCGAGGCGACCTTCTTCGAGATCGCCGGCTGCTATCGTCGCTACCACACTCCGTTCTGCCGCACCGTCTTCCTCGGCAAGCCGCCGCAATATCTCGTCGACGCGGAAAAGGCGCTCGTCGAAGGGTTGGAGGCCGGCCTCGAGGCCGCGCGGCCCGGCAATCGCGCCTGCGACGTCGCCAATGCGCTTCACGCCTCGCTGCTCAAGGCCGGCATCAAGCGCGACGCGCGCTGCGGCTATCCGATCGGCATTTCCTATCCGCCGGACTGGGGCGAGCGCACCATCTCTTTCCGCAAGGAGGACGAGACCGTTCTGGAAGCCGGCATGACCTTCCATTTCATGCCGGGCCTTTGGATGGACGATTGGGGGCTCGAGATCACCGAAAGCATCCTGATCCGCGACAACGGCGCGGCCGAATGCTTCTGCGACCGCCCGCGCAAGCTCATCGTCAAGGACTAGGCCGTTGAGCGATCTTGCCCGGACCCGCGCGATCCTCGCCGATCTCGTCGCTTTCCCGACGGTGTCGGCCGACAGCAATCTGCAACTGATCGCCTATGCCGGCGATCTGTTGTCGAGCGCGGGCGCGCGGCTTTCCGTCTCGCTCGATCCATCCGGCACCAAGGCCAACCTCTTCGCCACGATCGGCCCGGAAGGCGATGGCGGCATCGTGCTTTCCGGTCATTCGGACGTCGTCCCGGTCGAGGGACAGGACTGGTCCAGCGACCCATTCACCCTCACCGAGCGCGACGGAAAGCTCTACGGGCGCGGCACCTGCGATATGAAGGGCTTCATCGCGGCATCGCTCGCGATGGCACCGCGCTTCGCCGCCGCGAGGCTGAGGCGCCCGCTCCACTTCGCCTTCACCTATGACGAAGAGGTCGGCTGCCTCGGCGGCCAGGCGCTCGTCGCCGAACTCGCCAAGGCCGACATCAAGCCGTCGGTCGCCATTGTCGGCGAGCCGACGCTGATGGGCGTCATCGAGGGTCACAAGGGCTGCTACGAATACACGACCGAATTCACCGGCATGGACGGCCACGGCTCGCAACCGGACAAGGGCGTCAACGCAATCGAATACGCGGTGCGCTACATCATGCGCCTCCTCGAACTCGGCGAGGAACTGAAGCTGCGCGCGCCTGCCGGCAGCCGGTTCTCGCCGCCCTGGACGACCGTGCAGGTCGGCAAGATGGCCGGCGGCAATGCCCGCAACACCATCGCCGGCCAATGCTCGGTCGAATGGGAGATGCGGCCGGTCCACACCGACGATTCCGACCATGTGAAGGCCGAACTCGCCGCCTATGTCGACGACGTGCTGCGCCCCGCCATGCGCAAAGTCTGCGCCCATGCCGACATCGTTACCCATGTCGTTGGCGAGGTGCAGGGCCTTTTGCCGGTTTCGCAGTCCGAAGCCCGCGACATCGTCTTCGAACTGACCGGCGCGCATGAGGCCGAACTCGTCTCTTTCGGCACCGAAGCCGGCCTCTTCCAGAGCATGGGCATGTCGGCCGTCATCTGCGGCCCCGGATCGATCGCGCAGGCGCACAAGCCGGACGAATTCGTCGAAATCGCCCAGCTCGACGCCTGCCTCGGCATGCTGGAAAGGCTGCAACAGCAGCTCAGCGCGAAAGACTGACGATCGAGCCCTCGCCTGCCGAGGCTGCGGCAACTCACTGGTGTCTTTCGTGTTGCCCGGTGGCGGATTTTCACGGTAGGTGTACGCAACGGCGAGGGAACCACACGGTATGATGCGCGGAATTACACTAGCTGCGACCCTGATCGCCTTGTCAGGATGCACGGTACAACCTCTCTACCAGGGCGATGGATCGGTCGTGGCGAGAACGGTCTCGAACGCCGGCGTGGTCGATCTGTCCAGGATTTCGATATCCCCGGCCCGAGACCGCACGACGCAGGACGTTCGCAATCATCTGATATTCCTTTTCAGCGGCGGCGCGGGCGAGCCGGCGCAGGCGGATTATGATTTGGCGATTTCGGCGCGGACCTCACGAACCTCTGCAGCCGCCATCCAGCGCAGCCGAGAGCAGGAGCCGACCTCGGCCGTATCGACGGTCACGGTGCAGTACAGCCTGCGCGATCGCGATGGTCGCGTCGTTGCCGAAGGGCGCACGTCTTCCCGCGCTGCCTTCGACGTCAGCCGGCAACAGTTCGCCGCAAGGAGAGCCCAACAGGACGCACAGGACCGGGCAGCACGAGAGGCTGCCGAAGCCGTTCGTCTTTCCCTGATACGGGACCTCAACAGGACGGGTAGCTGAGCCTTTTGCGCGCCAGCCAAAGGCTTCGCACAATGAGGCATCGGAGGGACTGACGCAGCGTCGTGGACATCACGGCGCAGGCCGCTTGGCCATAGTTTTGATTCAGAAAGACGTGGCGGCGGAAGCGTGAACACACAATTGGAACTTGTCGACCGGAAGCCTGCGCCTTCCAGCAGGATTTTTCTTTTTGCCCTCGTGGCGCTAGTCGCGACCATGATCGGGCCGAAGAGCACTTTCGCCATCGAGCGCGACGACCTGTTCCTGATGCAGACCGCACACAATTTCGAGCAGCAACGCGAGCTCGGCTTTCGGCCGAGGCGCGACGTGGAGCCGTGGCCACTCGAACTTCCGCTGAACTGGGCGGCCGATCCGTTCGAAGATCGCAATTGGCGCTTTCAGCTCAATGCGTGGCGGATGGTCGATCCCTACATCGTCGAGTATTTCAAGAGCGGCGACGTGCAGCTTCTCGCCGAAGCGCTCACATACGTGGAAGACTGGCACGCTTTCCACGCCGATGACGATCATGGCAACAATTTCGCCTGGTACGACATGTCGACCGGCATCCGGGCACTGCGGATCGCATTCTTCCTCGACCTCATCGAGAAGTCGGAACTGGTGGTCACGCCGCAGCAGCGGCAAGCGCTGGACGAAATGGCGGGGGAGCATGCCGAACGCCTGCAGGACCTCAACTTCCTGACCACCGGCAATCACGGCCTGTTTCAGGTCTTCGGGCTGAACCTCCTTTGCCTCGTCGCCTCCGATGTCGAGGAGTGCGAAGGTGGTCGCGAGCTTGCCGCCACCTACCTCAAGGACGAAATCCTGCCGGCGCAGTTCACGCCACAGGGCGTTCACAAGGAAAATTCGCCGACCTACCATTATTTCACGATCCGCTCGATCGAACGGCTCGGGGGCACACGGCACATCGACGTGCCGGAGATCCGCGAGATCCTCGACAGGGCGGCGGCGATCACGCCGTGGTTCAGTTTTCCGAGCGGAAACGTGGCGCGGATCGGCGACAGCGAGGGCCGGCTGGCAACGCTGGCGGAAGATCCGGCCGAGCCGGAATGCCTGACCGACGACGCCTGCTATGCCGTCGGCGACTTCACGGATTCGGGCTATGCCATCGTCCGTTCGCTTCCCTCAGGCGACCCGCAATCGATGATCTTCATGGCGGGGATGGGTTTTTCGACCTCGCACAAGCACGCTGACGACCTGAGTTTCGAGCTCTTCGAGTTCGGACAGCTCATCTTCGCCGACAGCGGAAAATACGGCTACAATGAAGATGCCATGCGGTCTTACGTCGTCAGCGCCGCCGCTCACAACACGATCAGCATCGACGGCGTCGAAACGCGCCCGAAGGATGTCGACCTGACCGGCTCGCAACTCGATCCGATCGACGTGACGGATGACGGTTTCGTTCTTGCGGGACGGATCAACCGACCGTCGAATTTCTCGCAGGACCGCACGATCATCTACTGGCCCGGCCGGCATCTGAAAATCAGCGACGAAGTGGCCTCCTTTCCATGGCGCCGGCAGTTCGTCAGCAGCCTCCACCTCGCGCCGGACCTCGAGCCCGAGCTGACGGAAAACGGGTTCACGATCGCCGTCGGCGAAAACCGCGTCGAAGCGGTCCTGGTCGAGGATGATTGCCGCATCGAAACCGTTCGCGGGCAGCAAGAGCCGCTGCTCGGGTGGTTTTCCGAATCTTACCTGAAAATGACGCCAACGAGCGTCGTTCGCGCCATCTGTCCCGGCTGGCGGCGCTCGATCTCGTGGGAGATCGGCTTCAAATAAGCTGCGCTATGCCGTCCGGTCGCCCTGCCCCTTGCCAATAAGGGTCTGCGCCAGGATGCCCAGATCGCCCGCGATCGACATCGTTTCGACGTAGCGCGCGTCGAGCTCGGCGAGCCGCTCCGGGTCCGACATGTCGATCCCCCTCACCTGCGCAAGGCCGGTGATCCCCGGGCGGGCGAGGAACACGCCACGCCGGCGGCGGGCAGCGATCAACTCGTCCTGCGAGGGAAGGCAGGGGCGCGGACCCACCAGGCTCATCTCGCCCTTGAGAACGTTCCAAAGCTGGGGAAGCTCGTCGAGCTTGGTCCGCCGCAGGAACCCGCCCATGCGCGTTACCTGTTCGGCCGAGGTCAAATGCGTGGCGCGATCGCCCGTATCCGCCCGCATGGTCCTCAGCTTCAGGCACGTGAACGCACGCTCCCCTTGCCCGACCCGCATTTGCCGGAACAGCCCCGGCCCCGTCGAATCCCACCTGATCGCAAGCACGAGGACGGCGAGCACCGGCGAGGCGACGAGCAGGAGCGGCAGCGCGACCGCGATGTCGAGCAGGCGCTTGCCGCCGGGGGCCGGATCGCGAGAGACGGCGGTCATGCCATGTCCTGTGTGAAGCTGCGCATCAAGGTGCTATCACGAGCGGAGCACCCGTTTGTCAACCTCGCCGTTCTTCGCTCCAAGGCCGATTCCATGCCCCTCGTCAGCGTCGTCATGCCCGCCTTCAATGCCGAAGCGACGATCGCGCAGTCCATCGAGTCCGTCCTGTCGCAGACCGTTCAGGACTTCGAACTGATCGTCGTCGACGACATGTCGAGCGACGGCACGGCCGATGTCGTCGGGCGCCATGCGGAGCGCGACGCGCGTATCCGCCTCCTGTCGACCGGGCGCAACAGCGGTGGTCCTGCCGTGCCGCGCAATCTGGCGCTGGCCGAGGCAAATTCGCGCTACGTCGCCTTTCTCGACGCCGACGATTTGTGGTCGCCGCGCAAGACCGAGCTCCAGTTGAGCGCAATGGAAAAAGCAGGCGCGGCGATCTCCTGCACGGGCTTTGACGTCGTCGATACCAGCGGCGGAAAGATCGGCGCCTTCATGCCGCCTGCCTTCGCCGACTATGCGAGCCTCCTCAAAGGCAACAGCATCGGCTGCCTGACGGCCGTCTACGACGCGGAAAAGTTGGGCCGTCCGCCCTTCCCGATCTGCGGCCATGAAGACTACGCGCTGTGGCTGGAACTGACGCGCGACGGCACGCGCATCCTCGGATTGCAGCAGAAACTCGCGACCTACCGCGTGGGCGCGCAGAGCGTGTCGTCGGACAAGATGAAGGTGCTGCGCTTCTTCTGGCACATCTACCGCCATCGCGAAGGCTTCGGGGCGCTTCGAAGCGCCTATCTGTGCGGGCGCTATGCAGTACTCAATCGCGCCAAATATTCTCGCTACGCCGCAAGTTCCTCGTAGAACGCGACGAGCTTTTCGGCCTCGGCATTCCAGTTATAGCGCGCGACCACCGCCCGCCGACCAGCTTCGCCCATGCGCCTCGCGCGTTCTGGATCGGCGTTCAGGGCGTCGATCGCCGCGGCGATGGCGCGCGGGTCGGTCGGGTCGACGCAGATGCCGCATTCCTCGCCTTCGATGATGGTCTTCCATAGCGGGAAATCAGAACCGATCACCGCAAGTCCGGCGGCCATGTATTCGAACAGTTTGTTAGGCTGCGCCGCGACATGGTTCGCGACGGGAAGGAACGTGACGAGACCGGCCACGCACCGCGCCATCTGATCCCTCATCGCCGCGCGATCGAGCCTGCCGAACGCCTCGACCCGGCTCCAGCCGGGGCTCACCTCGCACATCGCCTGCCCGCGCCTTTCCGTGAACGGGCCGACGAGCAGCAGTTTCACCGGCGTCCTGCAAAGCGTCATGGCGTCGACGAGCTTCGGAACGCCGCGAATTTCCGTGACCGCACCCGTGTAGCAGACGAAACCAGGGGCGATCGTTCGGCCGCCTTCAGGGACGATTTCCTCTTCGATCGGATAATTGTTGATGACGCGCGACGCGATACCCCGCGCGCGGTAGGCATCGGCGATGGCGTCGTAGGCCGAAACGACGCCGTCGAACCGGGAAAGCGCCCCTTTCTCGAACCAGCCGAACGCTGCCGACACCGCCCGCGCGGAACCGAATTTCAGATAGGGCTTGGTCAGGATGTCGGTGATGTAGTCTTCGTGGGAATCGAAGACGATCTTCGCGCCGTCGCGCTTCAGCCGCAGCCCGGCCGGAATCAGTTCGGGGTCGTGCAGATGATAGATGTCGGCGCCGGTCGAACGCGCCGTCTCTTCCACGCGGCGCGTCGTCTGTGTCATGCGCTGCGGGCGCGATGCAGCCCGTCGGCCGGCATCGACGATGCGGACGCCCTCTCGCGTCTCCGGCCCACGGCCGTCCGCAACGACCAGCGTCACCTCATGACCGGCCCTTGCAAGGGAGCGGCACTGCTTGAGGAAGATGCGGATATCGTAACGCTCGTGAACGGATGTGAGATGGCATATCTTCATGACGTCTGTCCGTTCTGCCGAGCCGCCCTCCCGCCTGTCTTCCAACTGCCGCTAGAGCGCGGTCGCCTTGAAGAGCGTCTGGCCGGGGCGGACCATGGTGCCGAGCTTCTTGAACTCGTTATGCGCCACCAGCAAGAGCAGGACGTCGGCCGTCTCGACAGCCGTCGCGAGATCGACCTTCTCGCGGCCTGCAAGGCCCTTCGGCAGTTCTTCCACGTTCGGCTCGACGAAGAGCAGCCGGCTTTCCAGCGTTCGCGCCAGTTCCTCGGCGATCTCGACGGCGGGGCTTTCGCGCAGATCGTCGATGTTCGGCTTGAAGGTCAGGCCGAGGCAGGCGATCGTCACATCCCGCGCCGTGCGGTCGGGATTGTCGAGAAGAAACGCGCCGACCGCTTCCTTGACCTTCGAAATCACCCAGTGCGGCTTGGCGTCATTCACCTCGCGTGCGACGCGCACGAGACGCGCCTCGTTCGGCGTGCGCGCGACGATGAACCACGGATCGACCGCGATGCAGTGACCGCCGACGCCGGGGCCCGGCTGCAGGATGTTGACGCGCGGATGCCGGTTCGCAAGGCTGATCAGTTCCCAGACATCGATGTCCAGCTTGTCGCAGATCAGCGAGAGTTCGTTGGCGAACGCGATGTTCACGTCGCGAAAGCTGTTCTCCGTCAGTTTGCACATCTCGGCCGTCCGGGCGTCGGTGACGATGCACTCGCCCTCGACGAAGATCTTGTAGAGATCGACCGCCGCCTGCGAGCATTTCGGCGTCATGCCGCCGATGACGCGGTCGTTCTGGACGAGTTCGCGCAGAACGTGGCCGGGCAGGACGCGCTCGGGACAATGGGCGATGCGAATGTCGGACGCCTCGCCATGTGTCTGCGGGAAGGTCAGGTCAGGCCGCGCCTCGGCCAGCCATGCCGCCATCTCCTCCGTCGCACCGACGGGCGAGGTGGATTCCAGGATGACGATGTCGTCCGCCTTCAGAACCGGCGCGATCGCCTTCGACGCCGCCTCGATATAGGCGAGGTCCGGCTGGTTGCCGTCCTTGAACGGCGTCGGCACCGCGATCAGGAACGCATCCGCCGGCTTCGGCGTCGTCGTCGCGCGCAGCCATCCTTCCGTCACCACCGCGTGGACCACCACGTCGAGATCGGGCTCGACGATGTGGATCTTGCCCTGGTTGATCGCCTCGACGGCGCGCGTGGAGACGTCGACGCCGATCACCTTGGTCTTGCGCGAGGCGAAGACGGCGGCGGTGGGAAGGCCGATATAGCCGAGGCCGATGACGGAAATTGTCTTGTAGGTCATGAAATCAGTGCTTCTCAAATCTAGTGGCCAGCGCGTCGAGGATGCGCTCGCAGGCCTTGCCGTCGCCATAAGGATTGTGTGCCATGCTCATCCGGTCGTAGGCGTCGCGATCGCGCAGCAATTCGCCGATCTCGCCGACGATCCGGTCGACATCCGTACCCACCAGCCGAACCGTCCCCGCATCGACCGCCTCGGGCCGCTCCGTCGTCTCGCGCATGACGAGGACGGGCTTGCCAAGCGAAGGCGCCTCTTCCTGGATTCCCCCCGAATCCGTCAGGATCAGATGCGCCCTGTTCATCAGCCAGACGAAGGGCAGATAGTTGACCGGCTCGATGAGATGCACGCGATCGACGCCGGCGAGCAGCCGGTTGACCGGCTCGCGGACATTCGGATTGAGATGAACCGGGTAGAGGATTTCCACGTCGTCGAAATCCTGCACGATCTCCAAAAGCGCCTGGCAGATGCGCTCGAACCCGCCGCCGAAGCTCTCGCGACGATGGCCGGTGACGAGGATCAGCTTGCGATCGTCGCTGAGGAAATCGAACTCCCCGGCGAACTCGCCCTGCAGCGTCGCGTCGGTCTGCGTCTTGTCGACGACATGCAGCAGCGCATCGACCACCGTGTTGCCGGTGACGTGGATGCTGGCCTCGTCGATGCCCTCGCGCAGAAGGTTGGTGCGCGAGCCGTCCGTCGGGGCGAAATGCAGCGCGGCGAGCGCGCCCGTCAGCTTGCGGTTGGCCTCCTCGGGCCAGGGCGAATAGAGATTGCCTGTGCGCAGGCCCGCTTCGACATGGCCGACCGGAATCTTGTGATAATAGGCGGCCAGCGTGGTCGCCAGCGTCGTGGTCGTGTCGCCGTGCACCAGCACGATGTCCGGCTTGAAGCTCTCGAAAACCTCGCCGATCGCGGTCAGGATCGAGGCCGTGATGCCCGACAGGTTCTGTCCCGGCTTCATGATGTCGAGGTCGAAATCGGGCACCAGATCGAAAAGTTCGAGCACCTGGTCGAGCATCTGGCGGTGCTGGGCGGTGACGCAGATGGCCGATTCGAATCTCGCGTCGCGCGCCAGCGCCTGGATCAGCGGCGCCATCTTGATGGCCTCGGGTCGCGTGCCGGTAACGGTCAGCACTTTGAGTGCACTCACGGACAAACTCCTGGGTCGGTTCTGGAAAAGCCCCACACGAGGTCCTTGTGGACGTCAAGCATGATGGAAGGCCGGCCGGCGGCATTGAATGGCGGGTCGGGTGTTACGCGATCTGGTTCCCCCTGACAATCCCCGCGCCCGCACCGTGCAGAACCGGGCGGGGCGCATTCGGCGAACTTATCCCCTTTCCTTCCCGCTGCATTAGGATCGGCACAAAAGGAGAACCCGATGACCGCCACCCCCCATCTCGACCTGCCCTTCATCCTCCCGTCCCAGGCGCAGAAGCACGTCACCCACAATGAAGCGCTGCGCATCCTCGACGCCGTGGTGCAACTGAGCGTCGCCAGCCGGACCGAATCGACACCCGAAGGCGCCGTTTCCGAAGGCGCGCGCTACATCGTGCCTGCGGGCGCAGAAGCACCATGGGCCGGCCAGGACGGGCGCGTCGCCCTTGCACAGGACGGCGGCTGGACGTTTCTGATGCCCCGCGAAGGCTGGCTTGCCTGGGTCCGCGACGATGGCGAGTTCGTCGTCCATGACGGCGCTGCGTGGACCAACGTCACCTCGGGCGGCACCGATGCCGACATGCTCGGCCTCAATGCCACGGCCAGCGAAGCCAACCGCCTCGCGGTCAGCTCGCCCGCCAGCCTGTTCAGCCACGACGGTGACAGCCACCGGCTCACCGTCAACAAGGCGGCCACAACCGATACGGCGAGCCTCCTCTTCCAGACGGGCTTTTCCGGGCGGGCGGAAATGGGAACGGCTGGAACGGACAATTTTCATATCAAGCTGTCGCATGACGGCACGACATGGAAGGAAGCGGTCGTCATCGACGCCGCCGATGGCGCGCCCGCCCTGCCGCACGGCCTGCGAATCGGCGATGGCTCGCTTCTTTCGACCTTCCAATCGGGTGATTTCACACCGACGCTCACCTTCGCCTCGCCCGGCGACCTTTCCGTCAGCTATGCGACGCAAGCCGGCGCCTACTGGCGCATCGGCGATCTCGTCATTGCCTTGGTGCATGTTGCTGCCACCCCGGTTTACGGAACCGCCTTCGGCCAGCTTCGCATCGCCGGCCTGCCCGTCCTCGTCGACGACCCGATGGTCGCCAACACGTTCCAGCACGGCAGCGGCACGACCTATCCAGCCAATGCGCAGACGCTGGTCACGCGGCCGGAATCGGGCACGACCTACTTCACCTGCCTTGGCCTTGGACCCGGCGTCGCGAGCGCCCTCACGGTCGCCAACGTGCCGTCCGGGCAAGGTTTCGTCGCGCGCGGATTGCTGGTCTACCGCGCCGCGAGCTGAGCGAACCCTGCCGTCGGGCTGGTCAGGCGGCGGCACTCCTCATATATGGGGGTGCCTGCCGCATGAGGGCTTGCTACAGCAAGAGGACGACTTGGCCGAAGCCGCATTCGACGAAAGTGCCATCGCGCGAATCAAGCAGCCGCTAGCACGTGGGCGAGCATATCAGCGCGCCGGCCAATGGGCGGCAGCCGCGCGAGCGTACGAAGAGGCCGTCACGATCGAAGAAGCTAAAGAACGACCGAGGCGCAATCCGTTCGCGCGTACTTTTCCCGGAGGGGGATACCGTCTGGACGGCAGACATCGCGTCGCATTCGCTTTGGCCATGGATCGAGATATGGTTGGCGCCCGCAGTGCCTGGCTGGACGCGTCACGCACCGATGAAGCACTGGCTTCCTGGGTCGACCGGTTCGGCCACCTGCTGCAGCAGGACAGTCACCGCACGACCGCAACGTCACTCTGGCGATTGATCGACGACACGCCCGCAATGGAAGGGGAAGCAGCGGCCCTGGCGCTCATCCAGTCCGCGCGTGACCCCGAGGTTCTTCCCGAGAGTTGGTGGTTCGTCGCCTATGTGCATCTGTACCGCCAGGGTTGGCCGCGCGCGGCCTATGCGGCGAAGGCACAGGCATCCATGGTCGCGCGGCGTTCAAGCGCTCCGCCATCGACAATCCTGGATACGCTGCGATGCGATACGGCGACTGCATTTGCCGATGCTGGCGACCTGCCCACGGCACAATCCTATCTCAATGGTCACCAGACAGATGAGGCGCGCGAACTCGCCATCGGCCTTGCACGTCTTGCCGCAAACACGAATACCGCTGCCGCACTTGGTGCGAACGCTGGCCGTGACGACGATGACGAGAGGTTTTGCCGGCTTGTGGCCGGTCGAAGCATCGCGATCGTGGCGCCCGGCAATACCGGCATTGCGCATGGCGCCGAAATCGACGCTTTCGATCTCGTCGTACGCACCAATTTCCGCGCTCACGAGACCATTTCCGCCCATGCACCCCTAATCGGCACGCGCACCGACGTCACCTATTTCAACGGCAATTTCGAGCCGGAAAACCGCGAGGAGATTCTGACCAGCCTGCGCGAGCGGCCCTTGTCCTTTGCAGTGATGCGCTTTGACGATCCCGAGGCTCTCGCCCTTTATCGGGCGATCCTGCCGGTGCGCGTCGGCACGATCTTCAATCCATACTACCGGATGAACGCCTACGCGGTGCCCAAGATCGTGCACGATCTGAGCCGTTTCGGCCCCGCCCGCATAAAGATTTTCAACGCCGATTTCTTCCTCGGCGACGCTCCGCATTACAGCGGCTATCTGAATTACGACATCAAGCTCGTTCAGTCTTTCCTCGGCCATGACGTGCTGCGCAACTTCCGGCTCGTTCAGAAATGGTTTCGCGCTGGCATCGTCGAGGCAGACGACGTCCTTACCGCCATTTTGAATCTCTCCGAAGACGAGGTGATCAACCGTGTAGCAAAACGCCTTGCGGCTCCTGAGGGGTCAGCTACGCCACAGGTTTAGGACCGTTGAGAACTCGGAAGTAGTCAGCGTCCTCGACGACGGGCTCGTCCACCGATCCGGTAGGCCGGAAATCGACGTCCGCCGATGACGCTTCGAAAATATTCGCGCTGTCCAGGAAGCGCGAGATCGCATCGCGGCTCTTTACCAGCGTCCCGACCAGTTCATCGCGATGCGCCTCGATCCAATCGAGGTCAGCGCGGAGATCGTAATTCTCGTCCAGCAGTTTCGGGCTCAGAGGATATCCGAGCATCTGATTGAGCCCGTGGTTCTTGTGCGTGTTCGAAAGAAACGACAAAAACGGCGTTACTGCTTTGGCCGCGAAAATGTTCATGTGGTAGCGGCCACTGACGAATACTTCCGCATCCCGGATGGCCTCATAGGCGCGCTGACGTGGTTGGTCAGCTCCGATGATCTCCAACTGATCGCCGAAGCGAGCCTTGGCCCGAGCCGCCATTTCAGTATCCATATTGGTGGATGCCACTATCACAACGCGCGAATAGCGATCGATCAACTGGCCGGCGATGTTCAGAAAGGTCGCTTCGGGGAGACGTTCGATACGGGCCATGCCGGACAGCGCGGCATAGGTTCCGCTGGCGGCCGACTGCGTACCGTCGCTGGCAAGATCGTCGTAGAACGCCATGTCCGGCACGAGCGAGCACTCAACACCCATTTCTTGCAGATATGACCGGGAAGCAGCTTCACGGACGAAGTTTCGCTCGAACACGGTCCGATAGACTTCGGCCATGAAGCCGGTGAATGTCGGCTCGATTGAAAAGACGGTTTGATTGATTGACCAGACCGGCTTTTCAAAAAGCTTGGTGCACACGATGGGAGCGACGAGCAGATTCTCCCCATTGTAGAAAGTCGTCCCAACCATAGTCCCTTCGCCTTGAAAGAGGACGAGGTCGGCGTGCTCCAACTCATGAAGCTCTTCTTCGGTGTAGATCGCGCGCGCGATACGGAGCGATTGGCTTCGCCCGTGCAGGATATCGTCGAGCTCTTGCCTCAGCTCGGCACGCGGAATTCCTTTTAGATCGGGAAATTTCGAACGCAGTGGAAGAGTCGTGATCTCTGCACCCGGTGCATGCTTCGTCAAGAAGCGCTCCAGTCCACGGCTGGTCGATTGGCACCCCCAATTCTGACGGTCGCCGGTATAGTTCGTGATGGCAATCTTCAAATCTTCATCCTCGGAGCCCGCGTTACGCCTTCGCCGTTTAACGCGATCCCGTCAACTCCCCGCCTCCACCCTCGGCAAGCGCTCCGCCAGGTAGGGCGCGAGCATTCGCGAGTAGGTGGCCGTCAGATGATGGGCGTCGCGCCAGACGACGACGTTGCCGATGACCATCGGGCACTCGGTTTCGGTGCACAGCCCGTCATTCATGTCGATGAGTTGCGGCGATGAAGCGTCGCCGAGCGCGGCGATCATCGGGTCGGGACGCATCACCTCGGCGCGCGGCGAGGCGCAGGCCGGGTCTTCCTCGATACATTCGGCCGGCTTCACCTTGTGCCGCGGCGTGTCCGCGATGAGGACGAGGCGCGTGCCTGTCTCCTCGATCCGGGCCCAGGTGCGGCGAAGGCTGTCGCCCAGCTTGGCTTTCCGGTCATCGAGCCGCGCGCCGGCGGACATCGACAGAACGACCATGTCGGGCTTTTCGGCCTCGATCATCTCCAGCACGCGCTCGCCCCAGTCGCGGCATTCGTCATAGGTGCGGCCCGCCGTGCGCAGTGCGTCGACCATCACCGGGCAGCCCGACTTCGTGTGCGTTTCGACCGACCAGTTTTGGCGGCCGGCGATGGCCTCGAAGGCGGGTATCCAATTCGCGGCGTGGGAATCGCCTGCCAGAACGACGCGAACCGGGCTGTCGGCGGGGCCGAACCGGCACGGATTGAGTTCGGTCGTCTCGATGTCGAGGTGACAGCCGGAGCCATAGGCTTCGGGCAAATCGTCCCAGGAGTCGATCTCGACCGGCATGAAAGCGTCGACCTGCGGCACCGATGCGCCATCGATCAGGGCGGCTGGCCCCGGATAGGAACCCGCAGCGGCGACCGCGCTGGATGCAGGCTGCAGTGCGGACGAGCCATAGATGGCGAAGGCCGCGGCGATGCAGGCACCGATCGAGGCCGCGCCGGCTGCCACCACGCGCAGCGGCGGCGTTGCGCCGGGGCGGCGGAAGCGGTCTTCCAGATGGTGTTTCGTCAGATGCGCCAGAACGATGGTCGCCGCGATCAGCGCCAGTCCGACATGCAGCGGCATCGGCCCTTCCAGATGCACCGTCGCGAACACGATGAGCGGCCAATGCCACAGATAGGCCGAATAGGAGATGTCGCCGACATATTGCGCGGGACGGGCTTCGAGAAGTCGCATCGGGCTGAAGCACACGGATGCCGAGCCGGCGAGGATGACGGCGGCGCAACCGAGGGTCGGCAGGAGTGCGGCATAGCCGGGAAACGCCGTGGCGCCTGAAAGGACGAGCGCAGCGGCGAGGATCGCGAGAAGTCCACTCCAGCGCAACAGCTCGGCCAATAGCGGGCGCGGCGCAGGCAGGCGAGCCATCGCCAGAAGCCCGCCGATGCCCATTTCCCAGATGCGGGTGTGGGTGACGAAATAGGCCTGCGCCGGGTCGGTGCGCGTCAGCACCAGCGAGGCGACGAAGGAGATGGCGGTGACGAGCGCCAGGAGCGCCAGAAGCACGCTGCGCACCTGCGCGCCCATGCGCCGCGCCAGAACCGCGCCGGCGACCATCAGCAGCGGCCAGAAGATGTAGAACTGCTCCTCGATCGACAGCGACCAGTAATGCTGGATCGGGCTCGGCGGGTTTTCAGCGCCGAGATAATCGACCGCCAGCCAAGCGAGGCGCCAGTTCTCGACATAGAGCGCGGACGCCGCGATTTCGATCGCCGTGTCCTCCCAGCGCGATTCGGGCAGCAGCGGAATGGCGAGCGCGACGGCCAGAAGAACGAGCGTCGCGGCCGGAACCAGCCGGCGCACCCGCCGCTCGTAGAATTGCAGGATCGATATGCGCCCGCTCGCCTCGATCTCGCGCAGCAGCAGCCCGGTGATCAGATAGCCGGAGATGACGAAGAACACATCCACCCCGACATAACCGCCGGGCAGGGCCCACGGCCAGACGTGGAAGACCACCACGCTGACGACGGCGATGGCTCGCAATCCTTGGATTTCAGCGCGAAACGAACGGTCTGGCGTCATAAAATGGTCTCTGGTGAGGAAGGTATAGGGGCGCAAGCGATCAGAATCGCGACATATCGAGTGCGCAAGTCATCGCCGACCAGCGCTCCCAAACAGCTTGGTGCGACCACCGTGCTTGCTACACGCTCTTGTAGATATCCACCAGCGCCCATGCAGTGCCGCCACCCTTGTCCATGACTTCGATGGTGCCATCTGGAAACAGGGAATTGAGGCGATCCAATGTAAATCTCTGGTGGTGATACGGCGGAATGGGCTCCGGCTCCTCATATGGAACCGTTATGATGAGACGTTCGGTGGCAATATTCCGCAGATGGTCGACTGCGAGGTCGAACGCTGGATTCGGAATGTGCTCAATGCACTCCAAACACGTCACGACTTGGGAACGCAGCTCGTTTGGAGGCTGAGCAAGGTCGTAACTTACGACCTCGAAACCGCTGAGATTGCGAAAGGCGCTGTGCAGCTTCTTGTCAGCTCCGCGCACTCTGGAGAAACGACCACTTCGAGCGGCAGCATCGCAGAACTGGCCCATGCCCATGCCTATATCGAGGAGATCACCCTTACCTAAGCGGTCCAGTATAACCGACCAGCGGCGGTAATCCGCAATCCTCAAGCCATTCGCAGGCGTTTTGCCATCGTTGTAGGCAGCGTAGGTCTGTTGAACTTCGGGCGACAAATTAACTGAAGCATCGAGTTTCATATTTCGGCCTATGGCAACGTCATCCCAATTGGTCGCCAATGTACCCGCCAACTAACTAGACCGGAAGAAGGTCTAAGATTTTCCCTGCATAATAGTTGCGATTCTGTCGGCCGCGATCTTGGCGGTAGCACCCCACGTACGCTCTGCTACCACCCATCGGCGTCCCTCTTTGCCGAGCCGTGCGCGCAATTCGGGATCACGGATCAGCCGGGCCAGCGCGTCAGTCAGGCTGCCAACGTCATCCTTTTCGAAAACCAGCCCGGTCTTGTCGTCCAGAACCATCTCACGAAGTGCGCCAACGCTCGATGCAACGACCGCCTTTTCCATGGCATATGCTTCGAGCGGCTTCATCGGCGAGACCATTTCCGTCACCGGCTGAGCTTTGCGCGGGAATGGCGCGATGTCGATCAGAGAGTAATAGGATTCAACCTGATCGTGCGGCACGCGGCCAGGCATGATCAACCAGTCCTCTAGCCCGCGCTCTTGCGAAATGTGCTGAACCTCGGTGGTGATCGGACCGGCATCGCCTGCCGAGACGTTCTCGTTTCCGACAAGTAGCAGCCGAAAAGCAAGGCCGCGGTCGCGCAGATTCGCTGCCGCCTCGACGAGAAGCTCGAGGCCTTCGTACTGGACGAACGTGCCGATGTAGCCGATCACGGCAACGTCTTCCGGAATTCCAAGCTTTGCCGCAAGCACCGCGTCGCGTGGGCGCGGGACGAAACTTTCGGGCTCGCAGGAATTTGGGAGAAGCGTGATATGATCGGCTGGAACGCCGCGGCGTACCAATTCCTGCTTCATCGGGCCGGTCAGCGTGAAGACGTGATCGGCATGTTTGGCGGTTTCGGCTTCGAGGAGCTCCTGGATTTTGTAGCTGGGCGTGTGGATGAATTCCGGCTCGCGGGATATGCGCGTGATCTCCCAAAACCCACGGATTTCGTATGCGAACGGAATTCCCAGCCGGCGCGCCGCGATGAGGGCGGGCAACGCTGTCTGATAGTTCGACGCCGCCATCACGAATGCGGGCCGAATGACTTCAAACTCGGCTGCTATGGAGTCGGCAGCGGCCTCCATGTATCCCACGGCCGAACGTCCTTGCCGAGAAGGCGTGAGTAGCCGACGGTAGGTTATACCTTCTATCTCGTCCTGAAACGGAACTGCATCTGCTGTGAGTTCGGGCTTGGCATCCAAAGGAAATCCGGGTCGCGTCAAAGCGACGACATCGAACCCAGCCTCTTTCAGGCCGAGAGCTACACCTTGCGCGCGTGTTGCGTATCCCCCAGACGCGAACGGCAAACTGTTGTGAAGAACGTAGCAAATCCGGTTATGGATCGGTGCAATCTGGGCGAGCGGGCTCGACGGGATCTTGTCGACCACTGACAACTGAGAAGCGGCACTTCTACGGAGTTTGTCGAGTATCTCATTTTGAGACGCTGACGGTGCGTCTCCATAAATTCTTTGCAGTCTGCGGATCGTCTGCCAAGCCTCCTTAAGATCGCCATCACGTTGCAAAGCCCAGTAAAGGGCGCGAAGCGACGCATCAGACACGTCAGAGGCAGCCGCTTCCCGCAAGAGCGTGATTTCGTCTTGGGGATGACCGTCGTCCCGCAATGCTTTCCCCGCGGCAATTAGTGCATTGCGAAGCCCAACCTCGTCCGACGAGTACTTTGCGGCAAGCACTTGACTGACCCCAACCACACCTCTGTCGCGATGTAATTGCAGGAGATGGTCGCGTTCTCGAGCTTTAGTCGTAACGTGGGGCGTTCCGTCCGCAACGTTTTCGCGGTCCTTGCTTGATCGATAGATGCCCCAAATCCGGCGGGGCAGCTTGGCGGCACTTCTCGGCTGTTTGGCAGCGAGCACCAGTGCATTTCCGATCTGGAAGGACGTCGAATCTTCCAACGCCACCAGACGCCGTTCAAGCGAAACGATTTGCTGGTCGCGTTTTCGTATTTTTGATTCAAGCTGAGTGTGTTTCGACAGTTCTTCCCGGTACGCGATACATTTGGCGTGCTCGGCGTCGAGCTTCTCTTTCAAAGAACGGCATTGGGCGGTCAGTTCGTCGACCTCGACGGACCGCTGCGCCAATCGTTCTTCCATGCTGATTTGCTTTCGACGCGAAGCATAGGCATCCGCGCTGAACTTCCCCGCCTGCTCTTGATAGAAACCGCCAGCAATCGCCGTCAGGGCGGCAATATCCGTCGGGGTCATCTCAGCCCCCCGCCGCTCCGGCCAATCCGCCTCCAGCCAATCCATCGTCGCAGCGCGCAACGCTTCGAGCCGGGCGGCGGTCTGGGAGAAGTCGAGCGGGGCCGTCGCTGCGTCGAACGCCGCCTGCACGGCCGGGCCGACCTCCATAGCAGACAGGTCGAGACAGTCGCCGGGGCGGCCGACGAGTTCCATCAGGCCGGGGATCTTGTGGCCGTGGCTTGCGAAATAGAGCCCGTAGCCCGACTTGCCGCAAACCATGCCCAAAATGAGCGCGTGGAAACGGGAGGCGACGACGTGGTCGGCTGCGTTCAGTGCGTCGAGATAGTCGTCGATCGTCGCGACTGGGCGCTTGAGGAAGCGCGCGGCATGCGGGGAGCCCGAAAGCTCGCGCTCCACCGCTTCTGCGATCGCGCGGTCGGCATCGGTCTGGACGAACATGGTGACGCGGTGTTCCGTCTCCTCCAGGACCTTGCGACAGAAGTCGAGGCTGAAACGGTATGCGGTCTCCTGCGCGGCCATCTGGGGATCGTCGGCCTTGATGTTCAGGCGCGCGTCTTCGGCAATGCGCATGCCCCAATGCCCCGAGCGCATGACGAGGGCGATGTTGCGCGCGGCCTCGTTTTGCGGCCGCGCCGGCGGCGGGACGATGAAGAAGGCCGGATCGAGCAGCGCCTGCGGTTCGAGCCCCGGCGCAAGGTCGCGCAAGACATTAAGCGAGCGCGTCTCCCGCGCCGCAATGCGCGGCCCGCCCGCAACGAGCGCTTCCATCAGGGCGCGGGCGGATTTCGTCTCGTAGGGACCGAAGGTCGAAGGCATGACGAGGCATGCCTTGCCGGCCTGTCGGGCCGCGAACGCTGGCAGCGTGCGCCAGAAGAGATTGCGCGGGTTCGCATTGCCCTCGTAGCTGAACAGATGTTCGCCGGCGGCAAGCACGATCAGATCGGCCTCCGCGACCCCGCAATGGTCGAGCCAACGCTCCGGCTCGAGCGCCATGTCGACGCCGCTGACGTCGCTGTCGGAGACTTCGACCAGTCGCACCGCGCCTTCGGGGCCGAACGACGCCTTCGACGTCTCCATGTAGCGCGAGTTCTTCACGTTCAGGAGGACGGCCGCTATCTGCGCTTGCGGATAGGCCGCCTGCAGAAGATTCACCTCGCCGCGATTGATCGCGATGTCGCCGACATTGCTGGCAACGTGCCCATAGAAAATGGCTATCGACTTGATGTTCATCTGGTCCAATCGGGTTGCGTGAAGTTCGGCGCGTCAGGCGGCGGTGGATGTCCGTGCGGCAACGAGGTCGGTGCCGGAGGGCACGAGGGCGGGATGGCGGGCGGGTTCAGGCGGCGCGTCGGCAGGCTTTCCTGCCATCATTGTCGTTTTGGCAAAAGCCAATTCGATCCTGCTCACCAGGTTGATCGCGGTGCGGTATTTCTGGCCGGCAAAGGCTCGTTCGAACTCGGACAGCAGCGCGACGAGCATGACGTCGTCGGCCGATACTCCTGCAAGATCGTCGCGCGCCTGACCGGCATGAGCGAGCCATTCCTGCGCCCGCGCATGGTCGCGCTTGCCGGTCGACCAGCCGACGCCGATCGGCTCCAGCGCCCAGCGTGCCCAGTGCGTGGCGACGGGCGGTTCGCTCTTGCGGTGCTTGACCTTGTCGATCGTGACGTCGGGATTGTGGATCGCGAGCGGCATCCGCTCCAGCCACTCGATCAGCGGCTGGCGGATGACGCGCAGGCGCTCGACGTTGCTGCGCTCCTTCGCGCTCGAGGCGACCAGTCCCATACGCTCGATGTCGATGCCTGCAAGCCGCTGCGGCAGCAGGCGGTGCGAACGGCGAAAGCGCAGCACCATGTCGCGCGGCAACTGACACGCCCAGCAACGGCCGCGGATTTCCGCCAGATCGGCCGACCATTCGCGCGCAGTCGGCGCCCGCCCCCTGCCGCGGCGATAGACGAGGCAGGTCATGCCGTCGACATCGGTCGCGCCAAGGAATTCCTGCGCGGGCAGTTGGCCATCCGACAGGGCCTTCAGGAGAGCGGTCTCGTGGACGGCGGCATGGGCACGCCCTGCGCTGAAGAGCTTGACGAAATAGCGGCTCTCGCCGCCCGCGGCTTCAGCACGCACGTCGAAGACCAGCAGATCGGACTGGCCGGTCTGATGCCAAAGGTCCATTCGCGCCGTGTCGACCTGCGCGCCCGTCGCCGCCGTCAGCGCTGCGGGAAGCCATTTCTCGGGCTCGCCCATGCCAAGAAGGTCCCAGACGCCCTTGCCGGCGATCGCCGATGCCCCCTGCCAGACATGCCCGCGAAAGAACAGCGAGTTGATCTGCAGCTTGATCGGAGACAGCGCGATGGCGTTGTTGACGATGCGGGCGAGGCTCTGGAACGTCTGCCGACCGAGCAGCAGGCTGATAATCGCGAACAGGATGTGGAAGGACGCGCCGCTGATGAATTCGACCACGATCAGGGTCGTGATCGCGAAGAAGCCGGTCGAACTCGCCTTCGAGACATATTGCGTGCCGTTCGCCTCCAGCCACTGGCGAAAACCGGGGCTGACCGCTCCACCGATCGCGGCGACGGCGAACCAGGTGCCCGCCCACGCGACCACGACGAACCCGACGCTCGGGTGAAGGTAGCCGATGAGCACGATGACGAGCGCCACGAAAATCGTCGCCGCCAGCGTGTCGGCGAAGCGCCGGCAGGCCTTGTGGACCATGTTGTCCTGGTTGGCGAAGATCGGAAGCTTGTCAGCTTTGGCCAGCACCAGGTCCCCGGTTCGCTCGGAGAAGATGTCGATGATCTTGTCGGCGATGAGATGCACGAAATAGATGCCCACGGTCGCCGCGCCGAGGGCGGCGACGAGCACTTCGCGCTCGATCGCCTGGAACGAGTTCGGGAAGTAGCTCGGCACGTGCGGCGAGCCGACGAGGATGATGAGCTTCAGCGGCAGGAAGAATGCGAGCAGGTTCGACACGCGCGAGACGAGCGTCGCCACGACGATGACGGCGAGTGAGACCGGCGCGATCCGCACGAGCCGGTTGCAGATCGAGAGCGCCCAGCCCGCATAGGCGCGCACGTTCCGGATCAGCCACATATCGCTATCCCATTTCGATCGGTCGACTTGCCCTGCATGCGGCCTCGGCAGATGTTGGCGCGCGGCAGCATAGCGTCATGAGCGACATGTTTCACCATGATTTGACCCACCATCACTACGGGTGGTCCGCCGGCGTAAGGGCGCGGGGCGTGGCTTGGGTATCGGCCCCGTCCCTGCCGGACGGCTGCGCGATTCCCGCCGCGCCGGTCAGGCGGGCATACATCTCCACCAGAAGATGCTCCTGCGCTTCCCAGTTCAGCCGTTCGGTGGCGTTGCGTGCATTGGCCGCGAAGGTCTCGCGCAGCCCGCGATCCTCGACCATCCGCCGCAGCGCCGCCGCCAGTGCGTCGGTGTCGTCGGAGGGCACGAGGATGCCGAGACTGTCGGCCTGGACGATCTTGCGGATCTCCGGGAAATCCGACGCCACGACCGGCAGTCCGGCCATGACGTACTCGAACAGCTTGTTGGAGTCGGTCGTGTAGTGGTTGAGGCAGGTGTTCTCGATCGGCTGCACGCCGATATCGGCCGATCGCGTGTAGTCCGGCAACTGGTCGAGATCGACCTTCGGGATCAGCTTCACCCGTTCCTCGAGCTTCAATTCGGCGATCACCTTGCGGACGGCGGGTTCCGACTTGCCGCTGCCGACATAGACGACATAGGCGCCCGGAACCGATGCCGCCGCAGCCGCGAGCCGCTCGAGGCCCCGGCCGGACTGAATGCCGCCCTGATAGACGATGATCGGCCAGTCTTCGCGCAGTCCCAGTTCGTCGCGAATGCGGGTCGACGGCGCCCAAGGCTGCCGGCGTGGCCGGTTCTGGAGAACCATCGGCCGCGGCACCTTATAGGCGCGGGCGAAGAATTGCGCGCGCGCGTCGGTGGTGGTGATCGTCGCGTCGGCGCGGGGCATCAGATGCTTCTCGATCCAGCCGATGAACTTGCGCTCACGCGCATAGCCCTCGCGATCGGTGCTGATCTCGTGCGCGTCATAGACGAGCGAGGCACGGGCGAACACGGAGGCGAGCCAGGCGGTCGGAAGCGTGTTGAAATCGTGTGCGTGGACGACATCGGGGCGCGATGCGACGAGCGCGGCGAGGAGCGCGCTGTGCGTCGTCCCACGCGTGACGATGCCGGCCGCCAGACGAAGCTTGCTGCGCGGCGCCGGCTTTGTCGGGACAGACGAGGCCGCATTTGGCGCAGGATCACCTGCCGGCCTTGCAGTGAGGCCAAGACGCTGGCGCAGGGTCCAGAACGGGCTGCGCATCACGCGGACGACCTTGACACCGGACCCGAGCGTCTCGCGCCGCTGCGTTTCGCCCGGCGTGTAGAGCGCGAACACCGTCACCTGGTGTCCGGCTGCCTGAAGCGTCTCGGCTTCCTTCAGCACGCGCGCGTCGTTGCGGAAATTATTCCACACGATCATGGAAACTCGAGACATACCGAACTTTCTCTTGGGGCCGATCGCGGTGTTGCCGCTCAGAAGCAAGCGTCAGCGTAACCGTCGCGCCCTATCGAATTGCGCCGTGTCTGCCGCATTCGAAACAAGTCAATAGGGAGGCGCGGTTGCACCTCCCCGTCGAAACTTTGCAGATAAGCCATCGGGCTATCGAGGAAAAGAGGCGGAAGGTGGACCCTCGCACCGCATCTCACTCGGCCGGGCGCACCGGCGCAAGCGCGCGGTCGATATTCGCATCGTCCAGTCGGGCCTGCTGCGATGGTGGGGCCGGCTGGTATTCGGGCACGATATGCCGCAGCAGGTCGATGACCCGCCCGGCATCCTCCGCCTCGGCGGCTTTCTGCAAATTGTTGAGCGTGCGCTTCATCAAGGTGCCGTCGATAATGCGCGGCAGAGCGATGACATAGCCGTCGTCGAGATGCGAATCCTTGAGTTCGCTCGGATCGAAAAGCTCCTCGTAGAGCTTTTCGCCCTGGCGCGGGCCGATGAATGAGATTTCGATGTCGATGCCGGGCCGCAGCCCCGCAAGCTGGATCATCCGCTCGGCCAGGTCGAGAATCCGCACCGGCTTGCCCATGTCGAGGACGGTGATCGTGCCGCGCTCCGGACCGGTGTCCAGCGTCTTCGCGGTGGCGTGGAGAACCAGGCGCACCGCTTCGGGAATCGTCATGAAATAACGGACGATCTGCGGGTGCGTGACGGTCACCGGACCGCCGGTCAGGATCTGTTCCTGAAAGCGCGGCACGACCGAACCGTTCGACCCCAGGACATTGCCGAACCTCACGGTCTTGAACCGGGTCGTCGCCGACGTCACGTCGATCGCCTGACAGTAAGCCTCGGCAGCCCGCTTCGACGCGCCCATGATATTCGTCGGATTGACGGCCTTGTCGGTCGAGATCATCACGAAGATGGCGGTGCCGTGCTTCAGCGCCGCATCGGCCGCGTTGCGCGTGCCGATCACGTTGGTCTTGATCCCTTCGATCGGATTGTCTTCGACGATCGGTACATGCTTCAGCGCGGCCGCGTGGAAAACGATCTGCGGACGGTGGGTGGCGAAAACCGCATCGAGCCGCAGGGCGTCGCGCACGCTGACAAGCTGGGTGACGATATCGAGATGCGGAAAGCTGTCGCGGATTTCGGTGTCGAGCAGGTAGGTGTTGTGCTCGGAATTGTCGGTCAACACCAGGCGGCTGGGATCGAACTGCGCGATCTGCCGGACGAGTTCGGAGCCGATCGACCCGCCCGCGCCGGTCACCAGCACGACCTTGCCGCGAATGAGGTCGGCGACCGAACTCACGTCGGTGACGATCTCGGTCCGGCCGAGGAGTTCGCGTATCTCGATCGGGCGCGGTTCAAGCACGCCGGTCGGGCCGACATGCGACATTTCCATCTGGTCGGGAATGCGCGTCGTCCTGAGGCCGGCGGCCGTTGCCCGGTCGACGATCTCGATCAGCCGTTGCCGATCCGGCCGCGATTCCGCGACGACCAGTTCCGAAACGTGAACCCGCTGGCGCTTCAAACGGGCCACGACGGCATCGATCTCGTCGAGCCGGCCATAGACGCGCACGCCCTGCATCGACTGCGAAGTGATGCGGTCGTCGAGTATGCCGACGACGTCGAACTGATTGACGGGCGAGCGCCGCGTCGCTCGGATGAACGCATCGGCCTCGGATGTGTAGCCGAGGATCAACACGTAGCGGGTGCCTGCCGCATGCTTGCGGATGCCGCGGCGCAGAAACCCGCCCTCGACCGCCAGCCGATACATGATGCGCGGACCCGCAAGCCCGGCGAACATCAGGAAGCTGGTCAAAATCAGTACGCTTCTGGGCACGTTGCTGCCGCGCGAAACGAGAAACGCGCCGGCCGTGTAGACGACCACTGCAAGGACCGTGGCCTTGCCGAGATTCATCATCTCCGGCAGCGAAACGAAGCGCCAGGAGCCGCGATGCGTGGCGAAGAGGATGAAGGAGACGGCGCAGATCGCCGTAAACATCAGCGTCTTTTCGGCGATTCCCGGCACGGAAGGCACGAATTCGATGCGAAACACGATGCCGTAGGCCGCCAGAAACGCAATGGCCGCGACCGCGCAGTCCAGGAGGAAGCTGAGCGGCCTCCACAAAACCGTTCTGGGCATTGACAGTTTCATACTCGAACCAATCCAGGCATCGCCCTCAAGGGATGGTCAATGAACTGAGCGCCGCGACGATCCAGCAAAGCCACAGGTTGCATCACCTCAGCGAAGAAGGCGATAAACAATGTTACAGATTCCGGTCCAATGCGCGTCGAAATGCGAGAATTCCCCAGATGAAGCGGATCGTGATTACCGGCGCCAGCGGAATGATCGGCACCGCGCTACTCGATAATATGCGGGAGACAGGCGACGCGATCACGGCCGCATCAAGGCATGACGCGCATTTCCCACCGGGCGTCCGGCATGTCAAGGTCGGGGAGGTCGGCGCCGAAACCGACTGGCGCGACGCTCTCGAGGGTCAGGACGCGCTCGTCCATCTGGCTGCCCTCCTCCCAAGCCCCGCGCATTCGCCCGACGATTTCGACCGCGTGAATGCGGCCGGTACGGCGCGAATCGTCGAGCAGGCGGAGCGATACGGCATCAAGACCATCATATTCCTGTCGAGCATCGCCGTCGTGACCGCCAACGCGAACGACCTGCCCATCGACGACGCGACGCCGCCCAATCCCGCAAACGCCTATGGGCGGTCCAAGCTCAGGGCGGAAGAATCCATCATGCGCTTCGCGTCGATCGGCCGGACCGGCATTTGCCTGCGCCCGCCGCTCGTCTACGGCGCGCAATCGCGCGGCAACTGGCGCGCGATGATGACGCTGGCCGCATCCGGCCTGCCGCTGCCTTTCGGGGCCGTCGACAACCGGCGGACCATGATCAGCGTCGGTAACCTCGTCAGCGCCATCCGCCACTGCCTTGAAAACACCGCGCCCGAAAGGAGCGGCGCATATGCAGTTGCCGATCGCGAAAGCGTCAGTCTTGCGCAGATGCTGCGGCACCTGCGCGAAGGCATGGGGCGGCGGCCCTTGCTCTTGCCCGCTCCCGCCTCGCTTCTGGCTGCCCCGCTTCGCCTTGCCGGCAAGGGGCAGATCGCGGACAGCTTGTTCGGCGATCTCAAGGTGGACTCAAGCCGCTTTCGCCAAGCGTTCGGCTGGTCGCCGCCGGAAAGCGCGCGCGACGCGATCCACCGCTCCGGCCGCGAGTTCGCCGCTACTCGACGGTGACGGACTTGGCGAGGTTGCGCGGCTGGTCGACGTCCGTGCCCTTGAGCACGGCCGTGTGATAGGCGAGCATCTGGAGCGGCACGGCGAAGACGAGCGGCGCGAGAAGTTCGGGTGCGGTCGGCACGACGATCGTCTCCAGCGTCTCTATGCCGGCCTTCTCGGCGCCCTTCTCGTCGGTGATCAGGATGATCTTGCCGCCGCGCGCCGCCACTTCCTGCATGTTCGACACGGTCTTTTCGAAGACGCGGTCATGCGGCGCGACGACGATCACCGGCATGTTCTCGTCGATCAGGGCGATCGGACCATGCTTCAGTTCGCCGGCGGCATAGCCTTCGGCGTGGATATAGGAGATTTCCTTCAGCTTCAGCGCGCCTTCCACAGCGAGCGGATAGCTGGTGTCGCGACCGAGATAGAGGGCGTGGCGGGTGTGCTGGAGTTCGCGCGCAACCTTCTCGACCTGCTCGACGACCTTGAGCGCGGAGTTGATGTAGCGCGGGGCCTCGGCAAGCTGGCGCACCAGCCGCGCCTCCTCCTCAGCATTGATCGTGCCGCGTTGGACGCCGGCGCGAACGGCGAGCGAGGCGAGAACGGCGAGCTGGCAGGTGAACGCCTTGGTCGAGGCGACGCCGATTTCCGGACCCGCGAGCGTCGGGAAGGTCCCGTCGGATTCGCGGGCGATGGTCGATTCGCGAACATTGACGACGGCGCCAATCTTCATGCCCGCCTGGCGGCAATAGCGCAGCGAGGCGAGCGTGTCGGCGGTCTCGCCGGACTGCGAGATGAACAGCGCCGCGTCCTTGGCCGCCAGCGGCATCTCGCGGTAGCGGAACTCCGAGGCGATGTCGATGTCGACCGGCAGGCGCGCATGGCGCTCGAACCAGTATTTGCCGACGACGCCGGCAAGGTAGGCCGTACCGCAGGCCGAGATGGCGAGGCGGTCGATCGTCGAAAAATCGAACGGCGCGGCCATGTCGCGGGTGCGGCCGGTGGAGAAGTCGAGATAGTGGGCGAGCGTGTGGGAGACGACCTCCGGCTGCTCGAAGATCTCCTTCTCCATGAAGTGGCGGTAGTTGCCCTTGTCGACGACATAGGCCGCGTTGGCCGCCTGCCTTCTTTCGCGATTGACCGCATTGCCGGCAGCATCGAACACGGCGAAGCTGTCGCGGCGAACCACGGTCCAGTCGCCGTCTTCCAGATAGGTGACGGCATTGGTGAAGGGCGACAGGGCGATGGCATCGGAGCCGAGGAACATTTCGCCCTTGCCGTGACCGATCGCCAGAGGGGGGCCGTTGCGCGCGCCGACGATCAGGTCGGCATCGTCGGCGAACATGATGGCGAGCGCGAAGGCGCCCTCCAGCCGCCGGATCGCGGCATGGGCGGCCTCGACCGGGGTGGCGCCGTTCTTCACGCCATGCGCGACGAGGTGGGCGACGACTTCGGTGTCCGTCTGCGAGGCGAAGGAATACCCGTCGCGCTTCAGTTCCTCGCGAAGCTCGGCGAAATTCTCGATGATGCCGTTATGGACGACCGCGACGCCGCTGGAAAAGTGCGGGTGGGCGTTGGTCTCGTTGGGAACTCCGTGCGTGGCCCAGCGCGTGTGGCCGATGCCGATCGTGCCGTCGAGCGGCTCCTCGTCGAGGCGGCGTTCCAGATTGACGAGCTTGCCCTCCGCGCGCCGACGGTCGAGCCCGACGTCCGACAGCGTCGCGACGCCGGCGGAATCATAGCCGCGATATTCGAGGCGCTTGAGCGCATCCACGATCAGGGGGGCGACAGGGCGCGTGCCCACGATTCCAACGATACCGCACATATCAGGACCTCATCGGGAGAGTACCGTCCCGCGTGACGGCATCCATTTCGGTTAAAGCTGCATTGCGACTCCAAAAACCCGTTCGAGGCCGCGCAGATCGATGTTTCGGCGGCCATAGCATTGCGGTTTTGGCGCCGCAAGGCTGCCGACCCCGCCTGTCAGGTGCGTTCGTCCCGGATCATCGCTTCCACGATCGCCTGTCTGTCGGCGAGAAGCGCGACGTCGCCGCGCGTCTCCAGATTGAGCCGTAGTAGCGGCTCGGTGTTCGATGCGCGCAGGTTCAGGCGCCAATCGTCGAATTCCATCGACAGCCCGTCCAGCCAGTCGGTCGTGCGCGCCTTGCCGGCCAGATTGTCGGCGATGCGCTCCTGAACCCTGCGGCTGTCCGGTACGGTGAAATTGATCTCGCCCGAACACGGAAACGCCGCGATGCGGTCGGCGAGGAGATCGGCCAGCGGCACGTCGCGCGCGGAGAGTTCCGCGACGACCGCGAGCCAGGCCAGCATGCCGGAATCGCAATAGGCGAAATCGCGGAAATAGTGATGCGCGCTCATCTCGCCGCCATAGATGGCATCCTCCTCGCGCATCTTCTGCTTGAAGAAGGCGTGCCCGGTCGGGCAGGCTTTCGCGACGCCGCCCATCTGGCCGACGATGTCGATCGTGTTCCAGCAGACGCGCGGATCGTAGATGATCGGCGAGCCGGGATGGTCGCGCAGCATGGTCGCCGCGATCATGCCGACGAGGTAGTAGCCTTCGACGAATTCGCCGCGATGGTCGTAGAGGAAGCAACGGTCGAAATCGCCGTCCCAGGCGATACCGAGATCGGCACCCGTCTCGCGCACCGCGGCGCTCGCGCGCAGGCGCTTTTCCGGCAACAGCGGGTTCGGGATGCCGTTGGGCAGGCGCGGATCGGGCTCGTGGTCGACGCGCACGAACTCGAATGGCAGATGCGGCTCGAGCATGTCGAGAACGGGCCCGGCACAACCATTGCCGGCATGGACGACGATCTTCATCGGCCGCAAGGGCTTGGCTACGACGGATGATAGCAGCCGGTCGACATAGGCCTGGCGCGGCAGGATGTCGCGCAGGTGCCCGCGCGCGGCGTAGTCCGCCACCGCCGGCAGCGGGATTTCGGAGAGGACGACGCTTTCCAGCGCATCGAGCGCATTTTCACGCGTGGCGGCGCGCGCGCCCGAAAGCACCATCTTCAGCCCATTGTAGTCGGCCGGATTGTGGCTCGCCGTGACCATCAGCCCGGCATCGGCACCGCTTGCGGCGGTGTGGAAATAGACCTCTTCCGTGCCGCACATGCCGAGCGGCAGAACGTCGACGCCGACGTCCAGCAGTCCCTGCGCCAGCGCCAGGGCGAAGGCCGGGCTTTCCTGGCGCATGTCGTGGCCGACGACGACTGCGCGGGGTCCGAGTTCCCGCCCGACAGCCTTGCCGAAGCGATGCATGAAGGCGACGTCGATTTCCTGCGGGATGCGGCCGCGAACGTCATAGGCCTTGAAGGGCGATCCCAATGGCGTACTCCGCTGAAGACTTGATGGGGCAAGTTGCACAATTTGCGTTCACGACATGTAAATTGGACTTTGTCATGAATACTCCGGAACGGAACCGGGAAAGACAGCGGGGACGCGCGAATGCTCTTGCCTATCATCATGGCTGGCGGGTCGGGGACCCGGCTCTGGCCGCTTTCGCGACAGCTCTACCCCAAGCAGTTCCACGCGCTGGTCGGCAACGAAACCATGCTGCAGGCAACCGTCTCGCGCCTCGATGGCCTCGACGCGCAGACGCCGCTTGTCATCTGCAACGAGGAACAGCGCTTTCTCGCTGCCGAGCAGATGCGCGTCGCGGACGCGGGGGATGCGACGATCCTGCTCGAGCCGGTCGGCCGCAACACGGCGCCCGCGATCGCACTCGCTGCGATCCGCGCGTCGGCAGCCGGGCACGATCCGGTCCTGCTCGTCCTTGCCGCCGACCATCACATCCGCCAATCCGAGGCGTTCCGCGATTGCGTGCGCGCTGGCGTGAAGCTGGCCACGGAAGGCAAGCTCGTCACCTTCGGCATTGTCCCGGCGAGCGCCGAGACGGGCTATGGCTACATCCGCAAGGGCAATCCGCTCGGGGCGGGCTTCGAGGTCGCCGCCTTCGAGGAAAAGCCCGACGCTGCCACCGCCGGGCGCTACGTCTCGGAAGGCAATTACCTCTGGAACAGCGGCATGTTCATGTTCCGCGCCCGCCGATACCTTGAGGAACTCAAGAAATTCCGGCCCGACATCCTCACCGCCTGCCGCCAGGCGATGGCCGCGACGACGCCCGACATGCAGTTCGTGCGCGTCGACGCCAAGGCGTTCGCCGAGTGTCCCTCCGAATCCGTCGACTATGCGGTCATGGAAAAAACCAAGGACGCGGTCGTTCTGCCGCTCGACGCGGAGTGGAACGACATCGGTTCATGGTCGGCGCTGCTGTCGGTGCAGGAGCGCGACGCGGACGGCAACTCGTTCTCAGGCGATGTGCTGTCGATCGGTACGCGCAACACGCTGGTGCGCGCCGATGGCCGCCTCGTCGCCCTCGTCGGCATCGAGGACCTCGTCGTCGTCGAGACCAAGGACGCGCTGCTCGTTGCGCACCGGGACAAGGTTCAGGACGTCAAGGGCATCGTCGACCAGTTGCGCGAAGCCGGCCGCACCGAGCACCTGAACCATCGCGACGTCTACCGTCCGTGGGGCCACTACGATTCCATCGATGTCGGGGAGCGCGACCAGGTCAAGCGCATCACGGTCAATCCCGGCGCCAAGCTTTCGGTGCAGATGCACCATCACCGCTCCGAGCATTGGGTCGTCGTGCGCGGCACGGCGCGGGTGCACAAGGGCGAGGAAACGATCATGCTGACGGAGAACGAATCCGTCTACATCCCGCTCGGCGAAATTCACGCACTGGAAAATCCCGGCAAGATCCCGCTCGAACTCATCGAGGTGCAGACCGGCTCCTATCTCGGCGAAGACGACATCGTGCGCTTCGAGGACCGCTACGGCCGGTCCTGATCGAGCGGCAGCACGTCAACCGCTTGCGTTGCCGTCTGGCCACCGGCGGTCCGGATGACGCCGCGCACCGGCGGCACGTCGGCGTAGTCGCGGCCATAGCCGACGACGATGTGGTCGGCGCCGACCACGAGGTCGTTGGTCGGGTCGAACTCGACCCAGCCGGTCTTCGCCCCGCACCAGGCCGACACCCAGGCGTGCATGGCATCCGCGCCTTCGAGCCGCTCCTCGCCCTTCGGCGGAATCGTCCGCAAATAGCCGCTGACGTAGGCGGCGGGTATGCCGAGGTGCCGCAGGGCGGCGATCATGATGTGGCTGAAATCCTGGCAGACGCCGTGCCGCGCCTCGAAGGCCTCGGCCAGCGGCGTGTCGACATCGGTCGCCTCGGCGTCGTAGCGCATGTCTTTGTAGAGTGCGGCGTTGAGCGCCAGCGCCGTATCGAAGACCGTGCGCGCTGAATGTTCCCGCGCATAGTCGCGGATGCCCGCATGAGGCGGGACGAGCGCCGACGCGTTGAGAAAATGCGCCGGCGAGCGCCCCAGGAGTGTCCGGTCGGCATCGAGTTCGGCACGCAGATCGGCAAGGGAAACCGAATCCGAAATGGCATAGGACGGCGCCGTGCGCTCCACCCGCGCCTGCGCGGTGTAGACCAGATCGTCGGGGATAGCGTCGAAGGCGCAGTCGGTGACGGGATTGCCGAAAAAGTCCACCCGCGCCGAGCGCTCGCGCGGCATCGGATCGACGTCGACATGGCCGGCGATCATCCGTTGATGTGTACCGAGTGTCTGCGGCAGCACCCGGATCGCATGGCGCCCGCCGCCGGCAAGACCGGAATAGTCGAAGCGCATGGTCAGCTTGATGTCATAGAGCATAGCGCGTCATCCCAGATAGGCCGCGGCGACAAGGTCGGAGATGATCTCCAACTCGCCATGCACGCGTTCGAGGCAGGCGGCATCGACCTCCTGCGCCTGCGCGGTCGCAAGTTCGGTGTGGAGCCGCAGCGTCGCGCGCGCCAGGTCGCCGGCGCGACCGGCAAGCCCGCCATCGGGCAGCAGTTGCACCTGATCGTTGATCTCGGCGACCTGGAACAGGATGGAGCGCGGATTCATCGGGTCGAGCGCCAGCAGCGCCACGACGCTTTCAGCGCTTGCTTCGAGCGAAAAGCGGCGGCGATGGGTCAAGACGCTGTCGCCGATCTCGATCGCGATGTCGAGCGCGCCTTCCGGCGCATCGTCGGCGATCATGAAGCCGAGCATGGAGGCCGTCGCGATGGCGCGCTCGATCGAGCGGCCGATCCGCATGAACCGCCAGCCGGTGAAACGATACATATTCTCATGCGCAAGGCCGGAAAAACCGGTGATTTTGCGCAAAAGAACACCCATTATCCGCCCGTTTGGGTCCGAAACCTCGTCTTTTTCGCTCATATTCCGGGTCGTTGCGGCCAAATCCTTGAGCGCTGCCCAGCCATCGATCGAGAAACGGTCGCGCACTTTCGAGGCGCTGAAGACGGCCGAGCCGATGGTCGCGGACAGCGCTTCGGGAATGCGCTGGGCAAGGTCGATCCCGGCATCGTCGAGAAGTTCGGCAAAATGGACGAGCAGCGGCGTTTCCTCGCCGCCCGCTTCCGCCGCGCGGACGCGATAGGCACGCACGAGCCGCATCGTGTCTTCGGCGCGTTCCACATAGCGCCCGAGCCAGAACAGATTGTCGGCGGCGCGGGCCGGCAGCGCGCCCTGCTGCGCCTTCAGATTGGCCGCGTGCTCGCCGGAGAGAAGGCTGATCGCCTCGACCGGCTTGTCGGCGACGACCCAGACATCGGCGACCTTGCCGCCGAGCGCCAGGCTCGCCGCACCGCCCTCGCCTGCCGCGATCCGCGCATAGCCGCCGGGCAGCGCCTGCCAGCCATCGGCCGTGCGCGCCAGGAAAACGCGCAGGCTGAACGGCCGCGCGGCCAGCGTTTCGCCATCGAGCGCCGGCGTCGAGCCGAGCGAGACGATCTCCTGCGCGACGAAGAGTTCGGGATGCGTCGCGGGCGATGCGTCGACCGAGAAGCCGTGGGTGGACAGCGGCACGTCGCCTTCATAGGGAAGGCTGGTGGAGAGCGCCGACGAGCGATGGAGGTCGCCCCTCCCCGCCACGGCGTTGCGGGCTGCCTCGTCGCCGCACCACCATGTCGCGACATTGTGCAGCGCGAGCGGTTCGCCATGAAGGACCTCGCTCAGCCGCGGCATGAAGGCCAGGAGCGCGCGGGTTTCGAGCACGCCGACCCCGAGCGCGTTGACCATGGCGAGGCTCCCCTGGCGCAGCGCCGAGACGAGGCCCGGCGTGCCGAGCCGCGAGCGGTCGTCGAGTTCGAGCGGATCGGCGTAGCTGGCGTCCAGACGCCGCCAAAGCACGCCAACGGGCTGCGGGCCGGAGACGGTGCGCACCATCAGGCGGCCGTCGCGCACGGTCAAATCCTCGCCTTCGAGAAGCGACAGGCCGAGATAGCGCGCGATATAGGCGTGCTCGAAATAGGTGTCGCTGTGCGGGCCCGGCGTCAGGATCGCGGCGCGTCCCTCGCCGCCCGGCGCGAGCGACTGAAGGCTGGAGCGAAAATCCCGGAAGAAGCCGGCGAGCCGGTGGACGTTGGTATGGGTGTAGAGTTCGGCAAAGATGCGTGCGGTCGCGACGCGGTTTTCGAGCGCGAAGCCCGCGCCGGAGGGCGCCTGCGTGCGGTCGCCGAGCACCCACCAGCTTCCATCGACCGAGCGCGCGACGTCGAAGGCGACGATATTCAGCCGGTGGCCGGAGGCGGGCGGCACGCCGACCATCGGGCGCAACCATTCGGGGCTCTGCGCGACGATCGCCGCCGGCAGGTGCCCGTCCGCGACGAGGCGGTTGTCGCCATAGATGTCGGCCGCGACGGCTTCCAGAAGCTCGGCACGCTGGACGAGGCCGGAAACGAGGCCGGACCAGTCGGTCTCGTGGATCAGCACCGGCAGATGGCTGAGCGGCCAGACGCGCTCGGCATCGCCGGCGCCGAATTGGCGCAGATACACGCCGGCATCGCGCAGATATTCGTCGCCGCGCGCGACGCGGCCTTCGATCTCGCCCGGCTTCATCCGGGCCAGATCGTCGACGAGACCGCGCCACAGCGGACGCACCGCGCCGTCGCCATCCAGAAGCTCGTCATGCGTTCCGGGGAACGCACGATAGGTTTCCAGAAGCGCGGAGCGCCTTTTCGGCAGGGATGGGCGGGGAGACGGGGCGGTCATAGGTTCGCCGGACGCCTCAGATCGAGGGTGGACGGGAACTCGGGATGCGGCGTCTCGCGCACCGCTTCGAAGCGGCCGGGCGTGTGCCCCCACGGCTCGAAACGCGACAGCCGCCGGGCCTCTGCCTCGTTGTTGTTGATCGGGAACGTTTCGAAGTTGCGCCCGCCCGGATGGGCGACGTGGTAGACGCAGCCGCCGAGCGAGCGGCCGGTCCAGTTGTCGTAGATGTCGAAGGTCAGCGGGGTATCGACCTTGAGGACCGGGTGAAGCGCCATCGAGGGCTGCCAGGCTTTGTAGCGCACGCCCGCCACTGCGATGTCATTCCCCACCTTTTCCAGCGGCATGCGCCGGCGGTTACAGGTCACGGCATAGCGCGAGGGGTCAGCCGCTTGAAGCTTGACTTGAAGGCGCTCTGTCGAACTGTCCGTGTAGCGAACCGTGCCGCCAATCGCGCCGGTTTCGCCGAGCACGTGCCACGGCTCAAGTGCCTGGCGCAGTTCGAGCCTGACACCCTCGACCTCGATTTCACCGCAGAACGGGAAGCGGAACTCGGCCTGCGCCTCGAACCATTCGGATCGGAACGCGAAACCGTGGTCCTTGAGGTCAGCCAAGACGTCGAGGAAATCGGTCCAGGCATGGTGCTGGAGCATGAAGCGGTCGTGCAAAGCCGTGCCCCAGCGCGTAAAGGCGCCCTTCACCGGCGCCTGCCAGAGCCGGGCAATGATGGCGCGGACGAGCAATTGCTGGGCGAGCGACATGCGCGGATTGGGCGGCATCTCGAAGCCGCGAAATTCCACCAGCCCCAGCCGGCCGGTCGGCCCGTCCGGCGAATAGAGCTTGTCGATGCAAATTTCCGCGCGGTGCGTGTTGCCGGTCACGTCAGTCAGAAGATTGCGCAACAGGCGATCCGTCAGCCAGGGCAGCGGCTGGCCGCCCTCCTGCGGATCGGGAATCTGCGCCATCGCGATCTCAAGTTCGTAGAGCCCGTCATGCCGGGCCTCGTCGATGCGCGGCGCCTGGCTGGTCGGGCCGATGAAGAGGCCGGAGAACAGGTAGGAGAGTGACGGATGGCGCTGCCAGTAGAGGATCAGGCTGCGCAGCAAATCGGGACGACGCAGGAACGGACTGTCCATCGGCGTGCGGCCGCCGACGACGACATGGTTGCCGCCGCCGGTGCCCGTATGGCGGCCGTCGATCATGAACTTGTCGGCGCCGAGCCGGCACTGGCGCGCCTCCTCGTAGATCGCCTCGGTCGTCGCCACGCAATCCCGCCAGGACGAAGCCGGATGGATGTTGACCTCGATGACGCCCGGATCGGGCGCGACGCGGATCACGTTCATGCGCGGGTCGGCCGGCGGGGCATAGCCTTCGATGTGGACCTTGACGCCCAGCTTCTCCGCTGCGTTCTCGGCCGCGGCGACCAGTTCCAGATAGTCCTCGATGCGCTCGACCGGCGGCATGAAGACGCACAGGCGCCCATCGCGCGGCTCGACGGAAATCGCCGTGCGCACCGCGCCGCCGAGTTCGCCGATCTCCTGCTCGACGATGCCTTGCTGCGCACTTGCGGCGGTGAAGGAGGCGACCGCCTGCGCCGGCCTTTCAGGCGCGGGCAACGGACCACGCTCGACGGTCGGATCAGTCGGATGCACGTATGGATATTGCGATGGCGGGACGTAAGGCAGCGAGCCGAGTGGCAGGCGATAGCCGACCGGGCTGTCGCCGGGCACCAGAAAGAGATGACCGCGACGCACATTCCAGACTTCCGACATCCAGCGCGGCGCGACCGCAGCCGCCTGCCAACGCTGAACCGGCAGCACGAAGCCGGACGGCTCCGTCAGGCCGCGCCCGAAGACACGCGCAATGCGATAGCGCTCCTCGGGGTCGTCCAGTTTTGAGTTCTCCGGCGTGACGTTTTCGGGGAGTTGCCCCTCCTTTAAAAGCCATTCGGCCGGGTCCTCGTAAGCGGGTACGACGTTCTCCGACGCCACGCCCAACTCGCTGGCGATCGTCTGAAGCAACTGCTCGGCCTCCTGCGGCGTCGCGCTTCCGCCGCCCGCTTCCGTCGCGATCCGATCGGCATCGCGCCAGATGTGCTTGCCGTCCTCGCGCCAGTAGAGCGAAAACGTCCAGCGCGGCAGCGTCTCGCCCGGATACCACTTGCCCTGCCCATAATGCAGGAAGCCGCCCGGCGCGAAACGGTCGCGTAGGCGGCGGATGAGCTGATCGGCCAGCGCGCGCTTGGTCGGGCCGACGGCGTCCGTGTTCCACTCGCCTGCCTCGAAATCGTCGATCGACACGAAGGTCGGCTCGCCGCCCATGGTCAGGCGCACGTCACCGGCCTTGAGCGCCTGGTCGACCGTTTCACCGAGTTGGTCGAGCGCGGTCCAGGCCTCGTCCGAGAACGGCTTGGTGATGCGCGGATGCTCGGCCACGCGCGTGACCTTCATGTGGAAATCGAAGTCGACCTCCGCATAGCTCGCCAGTCCCGAAATCGGCGCGGCATTGGAATAGTGAGGCGTCGCGGCCAGCGGAATATGGCTTTCACCGGTCAGGAGACCCGAGGTCGGGTCAAGCCCGATCCAGCCGGCACCGGGCAAATAGACCTCCGCCCAGGCGTGAAGATCGGTGAAGTCGTGATCGGTGCCGGGCGGTCCGTCGAGCGCGGTCAGATCCGGCTTCAGCTGGATCAGATAGCCGGAGACGAAGCGGGCGGCAAAGCCCAGATGCCGCAGGATCTGGACGAACAGCCAGCTCGTGTCGCGGCACGAGCCCGTTGCCCGCTCGAACGTTTCCTCCGGCGTCTGGACGCCGGGCTCCATGCGGATGACGTAGCCGATTTCGCTGGCCAGCCGCGCATTGAGATTGACGACGAAATCCACCGAACGCTGCGGCACGCGCGGGATCGTGTCGAGGAACGCCTGCAGATGTGGGCCGGCGGGCTCCGGGTTTCGGTAGATCACGAGATCGGGCGCCAGCGCTTCGGGATAGTCGAAGGGCCACTGCTCCGCCTCTTCCTCGACGAAGAAGTCGAAGGGGTTGAACACGGTCATGTCGGCGACGAGATCGACCTCGATCTTCAGTTCGCGCACCGGCTCGGGAAAGACGTAGCGCGCCAGCCAGTTGCCGTAGGGGTCCTGCTGGTAGTTCACGAAGTGATTGTCCGGCGAGACCTTCAGCGAATGTGAGACGACGCGAGTGCGGCTGTGCGGCGCGGGGCGCAGCCGGATGATCTGCGGGCCGAGCGTGACCGGGCGGTCATATCGGTAGTGGGTCAGGTGGCTGATGGCAGCGAGGATCGACATCGGGCGATGAAGCTTCCATGTGGGAGAGGGTCGTGCGGACGTTTCCACAAATAGGTGCGTTGCACCACAGCTTTGTTGGAAATGAGTTGCATGGTCCGTTCGCGACCATCACCTTGCGCACCGACCATGGAGAGAACGATGAAAACGAAGGCAATCGTTACCGGACACAGCCGCGGGCTCGGCGAGGCGATCGTTGCCGCACTGCTCGACAAACAGGTCGACGTGCTCGGCCTGTCGCGGCGCGCATCGACGCATCTGGCGCCAAGCGACGGGGCGAAGCTGACGCAGGTCGCGCTCGACCTCGGCGATGTGGGCGCGCTGACCGACCGGTCGCTTTCCGACCGGATCGAAGCGTTCTGCGCCGGGGCCGACCGCGTCATCCTCGTCAACAATGCCGGCATGGTCAAGCCGATCGGCCCGCTTGGGACCGGCGGGGCGGCAGACATCGCCAAAGCGGTGACGCTGAACGTGACCGGCCCGCTGGTTCTGGCCGACCTCTTCCAGGCGGCCGCGGCGCCGGTGAAGGATCGCCGACTTCTGCACATCTCGTCGGGTGCAGGGCGGCGCGGCATGGCGGGCTGGAGCATCTATTGCGCGACCAAGGCCGCCCTCGACAACCATGCCCGCGCGATCAAGGAGGATGCGGTTCCCGGCCTGCGCGTCGCCAGCCTCGCCCCCGGCGTCATCGACACCGACATGCAGGCCGACATTCGCGGCTCCAGCGTCGAGCAGTTCCCGGCCATCGACCAGTTCAAGGCGATGAAGGCTGACGGCGTTCTCGCCTCGCCCGCCGAGGCGGGAGCGAAGATCGCAGCCTATCTGTTGTCGGATGCCTTCGGCGCCGAGACCCTCACCGACCTTCGGACGCTTTGAGCCTCACCTGCGCGCGCTGCCTGTTGCGCGCCGCGACAGCGATCATGATGCCCAGATAGAGGAAGATGCCGCAGATCGTCGTCTCGTGCAGGAACGGATTGTGGAGCGAGCCGTAGGACAGAAGCGCTGCCAGGAAATAGAAGGCGTTTCGCTTCGCAGCCATGTCGCCGACATGCCGATAGACATAGCCGAGCCCGGCGACGAGCAGGCCGGACAGGATGAACAGCCCCGGCAGGCCATGCGTCAGCGCCTCGTCGAGGAACATGTTGTGCGCGTGCTTGAACTCGCGCAGAACCTCGTGCATCGCGGGGGCGTGATGGATGATGTGCGCCATCCGGTCCTCCCCATAGCCTAGAAAGGGCCGCTCCGCGATCGAGACCACCGCGCCCTCCCACAGGGCGAGACGGATGTCGCCCGTCGCGCTGTTCCATTCGACGTCTTGGCCGGTGTAGTGGAGGATGACGGGCGTGAAGACCCGTTCGATCAGATCGTGGACCGGGCCGGCGGACAAGAGGCCCGCGCTTAGAACCACGCCCGCAACTGCTCCCAATATCTGCGACCCACGCGGCTTCGTCCGCAGCCAGACCAGATATTCGACGACCAGGACGAGCGGGACGATCACCAGCAATGCGCGTGTTTCAGAAAAGAAGATCGGAACCGCTCCGATCAGGGCGTAGATGATCGAATTCGGTGCCCAGCGAGGCGGATTCCTGACGGGAAGGACCGCAGCGATCATGCAGATTGCGGCAACCATCGCGAATGGCGCGGGGTTGCCGCCAAGACCGACGCGGCTTTCGCCGAGCAGATGGAAACTCAGTGCGGCGACGGTCGCGGCCACCACGCCCACCCGGCTGCCGACGACGAAGAATCGCAAAGGGTCGCGGACCAGGACGAGCCCGTTGGCGATGAACGCCAGACTGCCGATGAGGAGGGAATAGCTCATCTGCTGGTTGTTCATGAAGGGATCGCCGCGCACGAATACGAGCACAAGCGACCAGACGAGATAGGCAAGGGCGAGACCGGTGAACCAAGGCGCGAGCGCGCGGGCCCGGCGATGATTGATGGCGACCAGATAGATGCCGACCGCCGCGAAGAAGACCGTCACGAAGGGCGTGACGCCATGGCGCAGCGGCATCGCCGCGCCGCCGAGCGCCGTCAGCCAGGAGTCCCAGCGTCTGCGCTGCAGGAAATGTCGCGTGGTCCATTTCATCGCGACGATCCCGTCGCAGCGCCACGCAAGGCGAACGCCATGCGGCGAACGTACTCGGTGCCGCGGAAGACAAGCGTGCCGCCGCGACGGTAGAACGGATATTTGATGAGGCCGCCCTGGCCCACGATCGTGCTCGCCTCGCCGCGCTGCAGACCGATTGCCCGCCGATCGGTCGTGTAGAACCGGATCGCGCCCTTCCAGCCACGCTCCAGCGCGACGTCGAATGGCAGCATCATCGGCAGCAGATTGTCGCGAAGCCGCCGCGCGCCCTCTCGCGTCACGGCGTAGGCCGCCGAACTGCCCGACGGCCCGTGCAGGCAGCGCCCGATCGCCCATCCGTCCTGAAGATGGCGATGGGGGAGGAAGCCGCGATATCGGAAATTGAACAGCTTGACGACATCCCAGCCGGATGTGGCCGCGAGAGTGGTCATCAGTGGCAATGTGTTATCGGTGAAGGCGATGTCGTCTTCGCAGATCAGGCCGATCTCGCATCCATCGGCCAGGAACGCGTCGAGCGCCTTGATGTGGCTGAGATAGCAGCCGAGTTCCCCCGGCACGAGGGTACGGCCGTTGACGCGCTCGAACCGCGCCACGTCGACGCCCGGATGGTTTTCGGCGGAAATCGCGCGGCCTTCGACGGCGGCGACCCGGTTGACGGGAATCGCGTAGACGTCCGCACTCGCCTTCACGGCGGCGAGGCGCGCGGGCGACCGATCGAGGTTGATCACATAGACCTGAAAGGCGTTGGCAGACATCGAACCTGCGAAAATCGGCACTCGGCAAAAACCGATGCGCACGCGTTTCGCGGCGACCGGCAGCGTGCCCTAGCCCCAATATCCCCGGACGTCAAACAGTCGTCGGTCGCGCAGCGCCTTCCAGTTCGCGCTCCAGTCGGTCGAGCACGCGCTGGATTTCGTCGGGGCGGATGCAGTCGCTTTCCATCAAACGGAGCGACCAGAACCCCTCGATCGCCAGAAATGCGATCGTCGACAGTTCGAAATCGGCCGAGCGCTCGCGCAGCCGTTCCATCACCTGCTTTTGATAGCGGCGCACCGGATCGATGAATTCGGGGTTCTCCGCGATCGCCGCCAGCACGCCGGATGCCGGCTCCGGCCGATCGATCATTTCCTGGCGACAGTAGCGCAGATAAGCCAGCGCCATGGCGTTGCGGCCTTTCGGACCGGCTTCGACGCTCTGCGCAAGCGCCGCTTCGGCGCGTTCGATATGCATCTCGACCAGCGCTTCCAGCAATTTGGCCTTGGTCGGGAAATTGTAGAGGAGGCCGCCTTTCGACAGGCCTGCCCTTGCGGCAACGGCGTCGAGCGATATGTTGCCGGGACCTTGTTCGCGAGCCAGCGCCTCCGCCGCCTCGAGGATGCGTTGTCGGGAGCTGGGTCGGCCAACTGGAAGCTTCAATTCGTCACGCGCTGCCTTTGCAGATTAGCAAATGTTGACAATACCGTCCGGACGGTACAGTAATGCGCCGCACAATTGCAAGTCCTCCACGCATCATAGCGCATTTGAGCGCCATCCAGCTTCGTCACGGGCCCACCGATGATCAAACGTTTTCTCATTGCCATCGTCTTCGTCGCAATCGTCGTCGGCGGCATCGTCGGCTTCAACATGTTCCGCGATCAGGCCATCCAGGATTTCTTCGCCAACCGCCAGGCGCCCGCCTTCCCGGTCGATTCGGTCGTTGCCGAGCCAGCCGACTGGCAGCCCGGCATCGAGGCGATCGGTACGGTCTATGCGGCGCGCGGCATCGATCTCGCCGTCGAAGCGACCGGCGTCGTCCGCGAGATCAACTTCCGGGCCAATGACGAGGTCGACGAGGCCATGCTGCTGGTCCAGATCGACGACACGATCGAGCGCGCGGAGATCGCCGCCGCCCAGACGCAGGTCGATGTGAGCACGCAGGCGCTCACGCGTGCGCAGACCCTTTCGGATCGCGGGGTCAGTTCCGCCTCGACCGTGCAGGAGGCCGAGGCTGCCGCCGCGTCCGCCCGCGCACAGATCGAGCGGCTGCAAGCGGTGCTCAGCCAGAAGGCGCTCGAAGCGCCGTTCTCCGGAACGATCGGCCTGCCGCGCGTCGAGGTGGGACAATACATCGCCGCCGGCACGACGGTCGCCACCTTGCAGGCGCTGGATACGCTGCGGGTCGATTTCACCGTTCCCGAACAGCAGCTTGGACGCCTCTCGATCGGCCAGACCGTCAACATCGCGACGGAAGCTGGCGGCGCCGTCTCGTCGGGCACCATTACCGGCATCGAACCGCGAATCGACCCGCAGACGCGGCTCGTCAGCGTGCGCGCCGAAGTCGACAACCAGGAAGGTGCGCTCAATCCCGGCCAGTTCGTGCGGGTTCGCGTGGAAATGCCGGTCGAAAGCGACGTCATCGCCCTGCCGCAAACAGCCGTGACGACCAGCCTCTACGGCGACTTCGTCTATGTCGTGAGTGCGCCGGAAGAGGCGCAGGAGACCGCGGAAGGTGAGGCCGAGCGCTTCGTCGCCCGCCAGGTCTTCGTCCAGACCGGACGGCGCAACGGACAGCTCGTCGAGGTGACCGATGGCGTCAGCGCGGGCGACCGTGTCGTGGTGGCGGGCCAGAACCGCCTGTCGAACGGCGCACCGGTGACGCTCAGCCCATCTGCCGACGCCCCGGATGGCGCAGACGCTTCCGTCGAAGCTGCGGAGAGCGACCAGTGAACATTTCCGAACTCTTCACGCGCCGCCCGGTCCTTTCGACGGTCCTCGGGGCACTCATCCTGCTCCTGGGTTTCCAGGGCCTCTTCAACCTGTCGATCCGGGAATATCCCGAGGTCGAAGAGACGGTCATCACCGTCAACACCGTCTATCCGGGCGCGAGCGCGGAGCTCATCCAGGGCTTCGTCACGGCACCCATCGCGTCAGCGGTCTCGACGACGGAGAATATCGACTATGTGACGTCGGCCAGCCGCCCCTCGTCGAGCACGGTGACGGTCCAGATGCAGCTCGGCGCCGATCCCGACGTGGCGCTGACCGAGGTCATGTCCAAGGTTCAGCAGGTGCGCGGGCAGTTGCCCTCGGACTCCGAAGACCCGGTCATCGTCAAGGGAACGGGCCAGCAATTCGCCATCATGTATCTCGCCTTCCAGAACGAGAACATGACGGCCGAGCAGCTCACCGAGTATCTGGAGCGCGTCATCCGGCCGCGCATGTCGACCATCGAGGGCGTCGCCGAGGTGCAGATCCTCGGTGCGGCGAACTATGCGATGCGCGTGTGGATCGACCCGATCCGGCTCGCCAGCCGCGGCGTGACGGCATCGGAAGTCCTGCAGGCCATCAACGCCTCGAACTTCCTGTCGGCCCCCGGCCAGACCCGCAACGAATATGTCGCCTATTCGATCACGCTCGAATCGACGCTGCAGACGCCCGAGGCCTTCGGCGCCCTGCCACTGCGCTCGGACGGCGACGAGGTCGTGCGGCTGCGCGACGTCGCAAATGTCGAGCTTGCAGCCGAGAACACCGACACGGTCGTCAACTTCAACGGCAATCCGGGCACGTTCATCGGCATCTTCCCGACGCCGTCCGCCAACCCGCTCGACACCGCAGATGCCGTCAACGCGGAACTGCCGGCGATCCAGGCGACGCTGCCGGACGGGATGAACGTCTCGCTCGTCTACAACGCGACCGACACGATCCGGGCCTCCATCGACGAGGTGTTCGTCACCATCGCGGAAGCGGTCGCGATCGTGGTCGTGGTCATCCTTCTGTTCCTGGGATCGTTCCGCTCCGTGCTTATGCCGGTGGCGACGATCCCGCTGTCGCTGATCGGCGTCTGCTTCTTCCTCCTGATGATGGGCTATTCGATCAATCTGCTCTCGCTACTGGCCATGGTGCTCGCCATCGGCCTCGTGGTCGACGACGCGATCATCGTGGTAGAAAACATCCACCGGCATATCGAGGAAGGCCTGTCCCCGATGGCCGCGTCCATCAAGGGCATGCAGGAAATCTCGCTCGCCATCGTTGCCATGACGCTGACGCTCGTCGCCGTCTTCATGCCGCTCGGCTTTACCGGCGGTCTGACCGGGGCGCTTTTCCGAGAGTTCGCCTTCACCCTCGCCGGCGCGGTCGTCATTTCGGGCATCGTCGCGTTGACCATAACGCCGATGATGTCCGCGCGGCTCTTGAAGTCGGGTGGACACAGCCGCTTCCAGATGTTCGTCGACCGCACCTTCGACCGCCTGTCGAACTGGTATGGCCGCATGGTTTCGGGCTCGCTGAACTATCGCCCGGTGACGCTCTTCATCTCGGCTGCGCTGGTGGCCGTGACCGCCTTCATGTTCTTCAACACGTCGAGCGAACTCGCGCCCGAAGAGGATTCGGGAGCGCTTTTCTCGCTCGTCACCGCGCCGCGCTATGCGACGACGCCCTATACCTCCGGCTATGCGGGACAGATCGAGGCCGCGACCACCGACCTCGAGGAAGTGCGCTCGCGCTTTTCCATCGTCGGGCTCGGAGGTCAGACCAATTCGGGCTTCGTGGTCTGGGCTCTGAAAGATTGGGCCGAGCGCGACCGGAGCCAGGCCGAAATCCAGCAGGACATCCAGGCCCGGATCGGCACGGTCGACGGCGTCGAGGCGCTCGTCTTCGCGCCGCCCTCGCTGCCGGGCGCCGGCGGCGGCCTGCCGATTTCGCTCATCGTCCAGTCGACCGGCGATCCGAGCCAGGTCTACGAAGTCGCCGACCAGATCCGCCGCGAGGCGGAAGCGACCGGCCAGTTCATCGTCGTCCAGAACTCGCTCGCCTTCGACGCGCCGCAGGTGACCATCACCATCGACCGCGAACGCGCGGCCGCGCTCAACGTACCCGTCAGCGATGTCGGCACGACGCTCGGCGCTCTGGTCGGCGGCGGGGCCGTGGCGCAGTTCGACCGCGAGTCGAACAGCTACGACGTCATCACCCAGGTGCCGCAGGAATATCGCGACAACCCGGAAAGACTGGGCGAGTTCTTCATCCGCGCGACCACCGGTGAGATGATCCCGCTCTCCTCGGTCGTGACCATCTCGACCAATGCCGCACCGGCCGCGATCGAGCAGTTCAACCAGTTGAACTCGGCCACGATCTCGGCGCTGCCGCTGCCCGGCATCACGACGGGTGCAGGTCTGCAGACCATCACCGAAATCGCGCAGGCGGCGCTGCCGGATTCGTTCTTCATCGAATATTCCGGCCAGTCGCGGCTCGAGGTCCAGCAGGGCAATACGATCCTGGTCGCCTTCTCGCTGGCGATCGTGGTGATCTACCTCCTGCTCGCGGCGCAGTTCGAAAGCTTCCGCGATCCGTTCATCATCCTGATGTCGGTGCCGCTGTCGATCTTCGGCGCGATCCTGCCGCTCAATCTGGGGCTGGGGACGCTGAACATCTATACGCAGGTGGGCCTCATCACGCTTATCGGCATCATCACCAAGCACGGCATCCTCCTGGTCGAGTTCGCCAACCAGAAGCGCGACGAGGGCATGTCGATCCGCGAGGCGATCGTCTATTCGGCGACCGTGCGCCTGCGGCCGATCCTGATGACGACCGCCGCGCTGGCGCTCGCCGTCATTCCGCTGATGATCGCGGCCGGCGCGGGTGCAGCGGCCCGCCAGGCGATGGGTCTCGTGATCTTCTCAGGGCTGCTGATCGGCACCTTCTTCACGCTGTTCGTGGTGCCGATGTTCTATACGTTCATCACGTCGAAGGAGCGTTCCGAGGCAACGCGCAAGCCTGTCGCGAACACGTCGCCGCAGCCGGCGGAATAGCAATTCTGGCTTCCGGCCCCCAGATGAAGGGGCGGCTCGCTATCGCGGGCCGCCCTTGGCACTTTTGGCCCACGGTCTTATGTCGCGCCGATACGAATTGTGTAGCGGCCTCCCCCTTACCTTCGTGAAACCAATCGCGTTTGAATCGGTTTAGCGTCGGCCCGACATGCGTCGGGCGTTCGACAGCGCTTAGACGGATTCTTTTTGAGCATGAACATCCAGACCGATCCGGCCCGCATCCGCGACGCCGCTCCGCTCCTGCCTGCTGCAGTCGATACGCCCATTCGCTTCGCCCCCGGAAAAGACCTGACCCTGCACGCGCTGGGCTACGACCTCGCGGCCGGGCGCTTCGAGGCCGAGTTCGACCTTTTCGAACTGGATCTGCGCCAGCGCGCCAACGAGAACGCCGACACGATCCTCGCGGTCGTGACCTATCTGGGAACCGCCCAGCAGAATGGCGAGCCTGTCACACCCGCTGCAAACTGGCTGCTCGACAACCACTATCTTGTCGAAGACACCATCCTGCAGGTGCGGCGCGACCTGCCGCCGCGCTTCTTCAAAAAGCTGCCCGTGATGACGCTGCCGGACGGGAGACAAGTCCCCCGGGCGCTCGTTCTGGCCTGGACCTATGTAGCGCAATGCGACAGCGCGATCTCCGTCGCCGGGTTCGAAACAATGGTCGCCGCCTTCCAGGACGTCGATCCGCTTTCTATCGGCGAATTGTGGGCGCTGCCGTCGCTGCTTCGCTTCGTGCTGGTGGAGAATCTGCGCCGGTTGGCCGTGCGTGTGAAGCGCGCGCACCAGATGCGCGCCGTGGCCAACAAGGTGGCCGACGAGGCGCTTGCACAGGGCTCCGTGGAAGAGGAACTTCGCGTGCTTGGCACCTACGAGGCCCATGCGCGCGACACGACCTTTGCCACCCAACTTCTGTTCCGCCTGCGCGACGGCACCCAATACGCCGCCAGCGCGCTCGGCTGGCTGGAAACGGAACTCGAGCGCTTCGACCTCGATGCCGAGGAAATCGCGCGGCGCGAGCACTCCACCCTCTCCGCAGGCAACGTCACCACCGGCAACATCATCAAGGGCCTGCGGCTCGTCGACGACACGGACTGGACCGTGTGGTTCGAGGAATTGAGCCATGTCGACCGGACATTGCGCGCGCATACCGACTTCGCCGAACTCGACTTCCAGTCGCGCGACCAGTATCGCCGCGCGATCGAGGAACTGGCCGGCGGGACCGAGCTTTCCGAACGCGACGTGACCGAGCGGGCGATCGCCATGGCCGCAGACCGCGCGGTCGCGATGGGCCAGCAGACCTGTCCCGACATCGGCATCTTCGTCGTCGGCCCGCGCCGCGCCGAATTCGAACATGCGATCGGCTTTTCGCCGAAATGGCCCACCAGATTGCGCAGGTTCTACAAGCGCACGAGCTGGACGGGCATCGTCGTTCCGGCGGCGCTTCTGACCGCGCTCCTGCTCATCGCCGTCGGCTTCACGCTCGAAGGCATCGGCCTGTCGACCTTCGCGGTGACGCTGCTTCTGGCGCTGTTCCTCCTGCCGGCGAGCGAGGCGGCACTTGGCCTTTTCAACACCGTCGCATCGCTGCTCGTCGAGCCGACGCGGCTGATCGGCTACGAATACAAGGACGGCGTGCCCGCCCATGCGCGCACGCTGGTCGCGCTGCCGATCCTGATCGGATCGCGCGACGACGTGGAGGACGCGCTCCACAATCTCGAGGTGCATTATCTCGCCAACATGCAGGGCGAACTCGACTTCGCGATCCTCTCGGACTGGCGCGACAGCCAGTCGGAGCAGACCGTCGAGGACATGGAAATCCTCGAACACGCCCGCAAGCGTGTCGCGGCGCTGAACGCACGCTATCCGCGAGAGGATCGACCGCGTTTTCACGTCCTCCACCGCCGCCGGCTCTACAACGAGGCCGAAGGCGCCTGGATAGGGTGGGAACGCAAGCGCGGCAAGCTGCACGAACTGAATGCGCTCCTGCGCGGCGACCTCGACACGACCTTCATCGCACCGACCACGCCGCTGCCGGCGAACGTGCAATATGTGCTGACGCTCGATGCCGACACGCGTATGACGCGCGACGCGGTCGCCAAGCTCGTCGGCAAGATGTCGCATCCGCTGAACCGACCGGTCATCGACGCCAGGACGGGCCGCATCCTCGCCGGCTACGGCATCCTGCAGCCGCGCGTGACGCCGTCGCTGACTACCGGCAACGAGGCGTCGTTCTTCCAGCGCATCTTTTCGGCCAACCGAGGCATGGACCCCTACGTCTTCGCCGTCTCGGATGTCTATCAGGACCTGTTCGATTCCGGCACCTTCACCGGCAAGGGTCTCTACCACATCGACGCGATGGAGGCCGCGCTCAAGGACCGGATTCCCGAGAACGTCGTCCTCAGCCATGACCTTCTGGAAGGTGCATGGGCGCGCTGCGCGCTCGTGACCGACGTCGAACTGATCGAGGATTACCCGACCCGCTATTCGGTTGACGCCTCGCGCAACCATCGCTGGATCAGGGGCGACTGGCAGCTTCTGCCCTTCATCCTCGATCCGCGCTCGGAAATTCCGGGCCTGTCGCGCTGGAAGATGATCGACAATCTGCGCCGCTCGCTGACGCCGATCTCCTGGGTGCTGGCCTCGATCGCCGGCTGGACGCTGCTGCCCTTCGCCTATGCCGCGCAATGGCAGGCGCTTTTGATCCTGAGCCTCGTCCTCGCGCTGACCTATTCGATCGTCGACGCGCTCATGCCGCGCAATTCAGAGGCGACCTTGCGCAGCCATTTCTCGGCACTGGCGCGCGAATTCGCATTCGCGACCGCGCAGGTCGTGCTCAAGGTCCTGCTCATCGCGCATCAGGCATGGGCGTCGGCGGACGCGATCGTGCGCACGCTCACCCGGGTCTTCTTCACCCGTCGCAAGCTGCTCGAATGGCGGACGGCCTCCGATGCGGCGCGCGGCGGCGAGACGCTGCCGACCTACCACGCCATGATGATCGGCTCGCTCGTGATCGCGCTGGTCGGCTTTTCGATCGCGGTCATCGGCGAGCGAACCGGCGTCATCGTGGCCGGCATCTTCCTGCTTTTCTGGGCCGGCGCTCCAAGCTTCGCCTGGCTGATCAGCCGATCGGCGGAGACGGAGGACCAACTCGTCGTCGATCCGGCCGATGCCGCTAAGCTGCGCACTGCCGCCCGCCGGACCTGGCTCTATTACGAGACCTTCGTCACGGCCGAGCACAATTTTCTGCCGCCGGACAATTTCCAGGAGACCCCCTCCCCGGTCGTCGCACCGCGCACCTCGCCCACGAATATCGGCATCTATCTTCTGTCGATCGTCTCGGCCCGCGACTTCGGCTGGATAAGCTTGGCGGATGCCGTGCGGCAGATGGAAAGCACGATCTCGACGATCGAGCGCATGGAGCGTCACCGCGGACATCTCTACAACTGGTACGACACGCAGACGCTGAAGCCGCTCCTGCCGCTCTACGTCTCGTCGGTCGACAGCGGCAATCTGGCCGGGCACCTCGTCACCGTGGCGGCGACGTGCAACATCTGGGCGCAGGCGCCCGCCGCGCATCTCCAGGGCGACTACACCGGCATCCTCGACTGCGTGACGATCCTCGAGGAAAGCCTCGACGAACTGCCGGACGATCGCCGTCCGCTCCGGCCGCTTCGCCAGCGCCTGCGCGAGCGCGTGGACGGGATGCGCCGCGCGGTCGAAACGATCCGCAGCGAGCCGGAAACCGCCGCGATCCGCACCATCAACCTCGCGGTCCTCGCCGCCGACATCCGCAAGCTGGCGCGATCCATCGACGAGGAAATCGGTTCGCGTGCCAGCGAGACGCTGGCGCTCTGGGCAAACAAACTCGAAGCGACCTGCCAGTCCCACATTGCGGATTCCCACATCGAGGACGCGCATGTGACGGCACTGCGCCGCGACCTGATCGCGTTGCGCGACCGTGCACGTCAGTTCGCCTTCGAGATGGAGTTCTCCTTCCTGATGCGCGCCGACCGCAAGCTGCTCTCCATCGGCTATCGCGTCGACCAACGCCAGCTCGACGAGGCCTGCTACGATCTGCTGGCCTCCGAAGCGAGGCTGACGAGCCTCTTTGCCATCGCCAAGGGCGACCTGCCGACGGACCACTGGATGCGGCTCGGCCGTCCGGTGACGCTCGTCGGCTTTTCCGGCGCGCTCGTCTCCTGGTCCGGCTCGATGTTCGAATATCTGATGCCGCCGCTGGTGATGAAGGAGCCGCTCGGTGGCATCCTCAACCAGACCAACAATCTCATCATCGCCCGCCAGATCCGCTATGCGCGCTCGAAGGGCATTCCGTGGGGTATCTCGGAAAGCGCCTACAATGCGCGAGATCGCGAGATGACCTACCAGTACACGAACTTCGGCGTACCCGGCCTTGGCCTCAAGCGCGGCCTCGCGCAGAACATCGTCATCGCGCCCTATGCGACGCTGCTCGCCGCGCAGTTCAAACCGCGCGAGGCGGTGCTCAACTTGGCCGAACTCGAATCGATCGGCGGACGCGGGCGCTACGGCTACTACGACGCGATCGACTTCACGCCGACGCGCGTGCCGACGGGCGCCGCCTGCGCCGTCGTGCGCAACTACATGGCCCACCATACCGGCATGTCGATCGTCGCGATCGCCAACGTCGTCTTCGAAGGCCGCATGCGCGACCGCTTTCATTCCGACGCGGTGATCGAGGCGGCAGAGCTGCTGCTGCAGGAGAAGGCGCCGCGCGACGTGCCGGCCACCAAGGCGCGCGCGGAAGCGGGCGACCGCACGACGGCGGAAGAGGTAGAGACGAGCTCGGACATCCGCGTCGTCGCCGACCCCGTGCACGCGCTGCCTGCCACGAGCCTGATGTCGAACGGCTATTACAGCGTCATGCTCACTGCCAAGGGCACCGGCTACAGCCGCTGCGGCGACATCGCGGTCACGCGCTGGTCGGGCGATCCGGTCGAGGACCGCTCCGGCACTTTCATCTTCGTCTCGGACCCGGCGACGGGCGCATGGTGGTCGGCGACCGGCGACCCGAAGGCCGCGGAGAACGAGCGGACCGAGGCGATCTTCAGCGACGACAAGGCGACGTTCATGAAGCGCGTCGGCCCGATCACGACCAAGGTCGAGGCGATCGTCACCTCCGAAGCGAATGGCGAGGCGCGGCGGATCACCATCTCCAACAATGGCGACGTCGACCAGCATCTCGAGATCACCTCCTATGGCGAACTGGCGCTGGCGCCGGAAGCTAGCGACCAGGCGCATCCGGCCTTCTCCAAGATGTTCGTCAAGACGACCATCGCCAACGAAGGCAGCCTGATCCTTGCGCGGCGCAACAAGCGCGCGCCGGGCGAGGCGGACGTCGCCTTCGCGCATTTCGTCACCGCCGGCGCCGGCATCTCGCGCGAGGCGCGCGCCCAGACCGACCGGCGCGAATTCCTCGGGCGCGGCCGCTCAATCGTCGACCCCGCCGCCTTCGACCGCAATGCGGCGTTCGAGGGCAAAGACGGGTTCACCCTCGACCCGATCCTGTCGATCCGCTGCAAGGTGCGCGTGCCGGCTGGCAAGGAAGTCTCGCTGACCTTCTGGACCGTCGTGACGGCGACGGAGGACGATGCGCGCGCCGCCGCGACCCGCTTCGACAATCCCGAATCCTTCGAACGGCAGGCGATGCTCGCCTGGACGCGCTCGCAGGTGCAGACCCGCCATGTCGGTCTCTCGCTTGCCGACGCCGCCGGCGTCCAGAAGCTCGCGCGCTACCTCCTCTATCCCGACCCGGCGCTGCGTGCGCCGTCGGAATCGATCATCGAGGGTCTTGGCTCGCAATCCGCGCTCTGGCCGACCAGCATCTCCGGGGATTTTCCCATCTTCGCGCTGCGCATCGCCGACGTTGCAGATCTCGAAATCGTCGCCTCCGCGCTGCGGATGCAGGAATATCTGCGCACGCACGGCCTCGTCGCCGACCTCGTCATCGTCAACGAGCAGGCCTCGTCCTACGTGCAGGATCTGCAGCAGGCGATCGAGCAGTTGTGCGACAACAGCCGCATGCGCGGCCGCGAGCTCGGACCGCGCCAGCACATCTTCGCCGTGCGCCGCGACCTGATGGACGACCGCACCTACAAGACGCTGCTCGCTGTGGCGCGCGTCGTTCTGCATACGCGCAACGGCACGATCTTCGACCAGATCGACCGCGCCGAGGCGATCGCGCACCAGGAACTCGGCCAGCGCCGGGCGCTGGCGCCCGCGCAAACGGCGAAGCCGATCGCGCGGCTGGCGCCGGTGGCCGCAGCCGACGGAAGCGGCCTTGCGATGTGGAACGGCTATGGCGGTTTCGCCGATGACGGGCGCACCTATGTCGTGCGGCTCGACGGGCGCAGCCACACGCCGCAGCCCTGGATCAACGTGATCGCCAACGAGAATTTCGGGTTCCACGTTTCGGCCGAAGGCGCCGCCTTCACCTGGAGCCGCAACAGCCGCGATTTCCAGATCACGCCGTGGACGAACGATCCGGTGACGAACCGACCGGGTGAAGGCCTCTATATCGTCGACCGGGATACGAACGAGGCGTTCTCGCCGATCGCCGCCGTTCTGCGCGACCCCTCGCTGATCTACGAAGCCCGGCATGGGCAGGGTTCCTCGACCTTTTCGGTCGAGCGCAGCCGGGTTGCGGCCGAGCTGACGCACATCGTCGATCCGTCCGATCCGGTCCGCATCTCGCGGCTCAGGCTTTCCAACACTGGCGACACGCCGAAGCGCCTGCGCGTCTATGCTTATGTCGAATGGGTGATGGGCGTGAACCGCACCCGCAGCAGCGCGACCACGGTGCCGGGGCATGACGCGACGGCCGACATGGTGACAGCGACGAACCCTTATCATCTCGACTATGGCGACCGCGTCGCGTTTCTCGCCGGTGACCGGGCGGTCCAGTCCTTCACCTGCGACCGGGCCGAGTTCCTCGGCCTGCGCGGCTCGTCGGAGCGGCCGGCGGCAGTCGTATCGGCTGCCTCCCTGTCCCGGACGGCGGAGGCCGGACGCGACATCTGCGGCGCCGTCGCCTTCGACATCGACATCGGCGCGGGCGCCGAGGAGACGCTGACGCTCTATCTGGGCGATGCGGGCTCGCTCGCCGAGGCGCGCAATCTCGTCCAGCATCACCGCCAGCAATCCTTCGACGAGCGCCTTCGACGCAACGGTGAAAGCTGGCGGGATTTCGCCGATGCGCTGCAGGTGGAGACACCCGATCCAGCCTTCGATGCGCTGGTCAATACGTGGCTGCCCTACCAGGCCTTCGCCTGCCGCATCCGCGCCCGCGCGGCCTTCTACCAGGCAAGCGGCGCCTATGGCTTCCGCGACCAGTTGCAGGACACGCTGGCGCTTCTCCTTCACGACCCGTCGCTCGCCCGCGCGCAAATCCTGAATGCTGCCGGACGCCAGTTCCGCGAAGGCGACGTGCAGCACTGGTGGCTGCCGCGCTCGGGCGCCGGCGTTCGCACCATGATCTCGGATGACGTGGTTTGGCTGGCGCATGGCACGCATCGCTATGTGACCGTCACCGGCGATGCGGCCGTTCTCGACGAAACTCTGCCCTTCCTCGAAGGCGAGATGTTGCAGGAAGGCCAGCACGATGCCTTCTTCACACCGCAGCCCTCGAAGGACAGCGCGTCGCTCTACGAACATTGTGCGCGCGCGCTCGACCTTGCCGTCAGGCGCACCGGGCCGCATGGCCTGCCGCTGATCCTCGGCGGTGACTGGAACGACGGCATGAACCGGGTGGGCGAAGCGGGCCGCGGCGAGAGCGTCTGGCTCGGCTGGTTCCTGGCAGCCACGCTGCGCGACTTCGCGGCGATTGCGGACGAACGCGGCGACGCCAAGCGCGCCGAGGCATGGCGCCGCCATCTCGACCAGCTCAAGATCGCGATCGAGGATGCCGGATGGGACGGCGAATGGTATCGCCGCGGCTATTACGACGATGGCTCGCCGCTCGGCTCCAGCCAGTCCGACGAATGCCGGATCGATTCGCTGGCGCAGTCCTGGGCGGTGCTATCGGGCTTCGGCCCGAAGGACCGCGCGAGCCAGGCGATGACGAGCGCGCAGGACTGGCTTCTCGACGAAGAGCACGATCTGATCCGTCTTTTCACCCCTCCCTTCGAGAACACGCCGAAGGAGCCGGGCTATATCAAGGGCTATCCGCCGGGCGTGCGCGAGAATGGTGGGCAGTACACACATGCCGCCACGTGGTTCGTCCTTGCCCTTGCGGCACTCGGTCGCAGCGACGACGCCTACCACGCCTTTTCCGTGATCAACCCGGTCAACCATTCGCGTGATCGGGCGGCAGCCGACGCCTATCGCGTCGAACCCTACGTCGTCGCCGCGGACGTCTATTCGGAAGCGGACCGCGCCGGACGGGGTGGCTGGACGTGGTATACCGGGTCGGCAGGGTGGCTCTATCGGGCCGCGGTTGAAGGAATTCTCGGCATCGAGCGGAGCGGCGACACGATCTCCATCGATCCGCGCCTTCCCTCCAACTGGCCGGGATTCCACGCGAAAATGCGTTTCGGCCAGGCCGAGTATCGAATTTCGATCGTGCGCGGTACGGCGAAATCGATTGTTCTTGACGGAACGCAGGTGCAGCAAATAAAGCTTGCCGATCAAGGCCATCACGAGGTCGTCGTTACCGTCGCAAACGGTGAATTGGGCTAGTCATCACGCGCCGCATTGGTACCGCATTTGCGGCGCACGCTCCCAATTGATCAAACATTTCCGATTGTTAAAGCATCACGGAAAGTAACGACCGTTCGCTCTTCTTGTAGCGAAATTCGAAACCCGTCCCCCACATACCCGATTGTCCAAGTCCGCAACCTGACGTAGCGTCATTTATGTTGCGGCGCACAATGAACGCTGAAAGGCCTGATGCCGTGTCCCTAGTGGAAGTGTACTGGAGAGCGCTGACCTATCTTGCCGTTGCCCGCGGCAAGGTCGCGATCATCTGCGGCTCCAACGTCCTGCTCGCGATCGTCGCCATTGCCGAGCCGATCCTCTTCGGCCGCATCATCGACTCGATCTCGGAAAAGACGGACGTGACGCCGGCGCTGGCCATGTGGGCGGGTCTTGGCGTGTTCAACATCATCGCCTTCGTGCTCGTCTCGCGCGGCGCCGACCGGCTCGCGCACGCCGTGCGCGGCGACGTCCTTGCGCGTTCCTACGAAAACGTCATCACCATGCCGCTCGCCTGGCATTCCAAGCGCGGCACGTCCAACTCGCTGCATACGCTGCTGCGCGCAGTCGAGGCGCTTTTCAGCCTGTGGCTGGAATTCATGCGCCAGCATCTGTCGACGGCCGTCGCCCTCGTGCTTCTCGTGCCGACCGCGATCTCGCTCGATTTGCGCATGTCGATGGTGCTGTTCACGCTCGGCACGACTTACGTCATCATCAGCCGCCTCGTCATGAAGAAGACCAAGGAAGGACAGGCCGAGGTCGAGCAGCACTATCACAAGGTCTTCGCCCATGTGAGCGATTCGGTCTCCAACGTGTCGGTGCTACAGAGCTATGGCCGCATCCAGCAGGAGACGCAGGCGCTCAAGGAGCATATCGGCCGTCTGATCGGCGCCCAGTATCCGGTCCTCGACTGGTGGGCGCTGGCCAGCGCGCTGCAGCGCCTGTCCTCGACCATCTCGATGATGGTCGTGCTCATCATCGGCGCGCTGCTGGTCTCGCGCGGTGAACTGCGCATCGGCGACGTCGTCGCCTTCACCGGCTTCGCCACGCTGCTGATCAGTCGCCTCGACCAGGTGACGGGTTTCGTCAACCAGGTGTTCGAGGCGCGCGCCAAGCTCGAAGCGTTCTACGAGATCGAGGATTCGGTTGAGGAGCGCGCCGAGGCCTATGACGCCAAGGTTCTCGACCGGGTCGACGGCAACATCGTCTTCGATAACGTCAATTTCCGCTTTCCCGGCACGAGCGAAGGCGTGAGCGACATCTCGTTCTCCGTCGGTGCCGGCCAGACGGTCGCGATCGTCGGCCCGACAGGCGCCGGCAAGACGACGCTGATCAACCTCCTCCAGCGCGTCTATGACCCGCATTCGGGCGCTATCTACGTCGATGGCGTGGACACGCGCACGGTCACGCGCAATTCGCTGCGTCACCAGATGGCGACGGTGTTCCAGGATGCGGGCCTGCTCAACCGCTCGATCGAGGACAATATCCGTCTCGGACGCGACTCGGCGCTCAACGACGACGTGCATCACGCCGCGCGCGCCGCCGCCGCCGAAGAGTTCATCCTCGGCAAGTCCGGCGGCTACGACACGCTGGTCGGCGAACGCGGCGGGCAGTTGTCCGGCGGCGAGCGCCAGCGCATCGCGATCGCCCGCGCCATCCTCAAGGACGCGCCGATCCTCGTCCTCGACGAGGCGACGAGCGCGCTCGACGTCGAGACCGAGGAGCAGGTCAAGCAGGCCATCGACCGGCTGCGCGAAAACCGCACCACCTTCGTCATCGCCCACCGCCTGTCGACGGTTCGCGACGCCGACATGGTGATCTTCATGGATCGCGGCCGCATCGTCGAAATGGGCGGCTTTGCCGAACTCGCGCAGAGCAACGGCCGCTTCGCCGGTCTCCTGCGCGCAGGCGGGCTCTTGAACGACGAAGAAGTGCGTCGCTCCTTCCGCCTGGCGCCGGCCATCGAAGCGGCCTGATTCCAGCAACCATGAGGAATGCGAGGCCGCCATCCCGGCGGCCTCTTCCATTTCAGCGTCTGCTGAAACGAAGTTTAGCGAAACGTGATCCTCCGCGCGGATCGGATTCGGTACCTAACGCGTTGACGACATGCTTCGAGCGCTGCCTCAATTCCGTCGGGCGATGCTGTCAGAGCGGTGTCTTCACCTCAGGAAGGGACGCTTGGCCTGCGAAGCGGCATGAACCCGTTTCGCACCGTTGGAATGATTTGCATGATAAACGCCAAGCCCCCCGTTCGAGACACACGGATCGACGTCATCCGCGCCATCGCGCTCCTGTCGATCTTCATCAACCACGTCCCGGGCAATCCGATCGAGGTGATCACGCACAAGAACTTCGGCTTCTCCGACGCCGCGGAGGCCTTCGTGCTGATTTCAGGTGTCTCGGCGGCGTTGGCCTACGGGCTGAAATTCGAGGCGGACAATCGGCTGATCACGACGCTCAAGACATGGCGGCGCGCTGGGGTGCTCTACATCGCACAGCTCGGCACCACGATGGCGACGCTCGGGATCTTCTCGTTCTTCGCGCTCTATTTCGGCGCGCCGCATCTGCTTGCCAAGATCAATATCGAGCCGGTCGTCACCGACACGGCGGCGTCGCTGATCGGCATCGTCACGCTCGGCCATCAACTCGGCTACAACAACATCCTTTCGATGTACGGCATCGTGCTGTTGCTCCTGCCGCTGTTCCTGCTGATCGGAACGCTGAGCATCGGCTGGATGGTGGTCGCGTCTGGCCTGTTGTGGATGGTCGCAGGCCTGCTGCCGATCGCGCCGCCGCAATTTCCCAATGGCGGCTACTGGTTCCTGAACCCGTTCTCTTGGCAATTCCTGTTCGTCATCGGCATGGCCGTCATGATGCACGTCAAACGCGGCGGCTCGCTGCCGGTCAATCGCTGGCTGGTTGGCGCGGCGACGCTCTACCTCGTCACCGCGCTGCTATGGGTCCGTGTCCCGCTGTGGGGTATCGACGTCTCGATGGGCCTGCCGAAGATCTTCACCGGCTTCGACAAGACGTTCCTCTCCTTGCCGCGAATGCTGCACGTGCTTGCCGCCGGCTACCTGCTCTGTGCACTGCCGCAGCTTTCAAACCTCTTCCGCACGAGCTTCGACAATCCGCTGGCGGTGCTCGGACGCCACGCGCTGCCGGTGTTCGTCGTCGGCACCATCCTGTCGATGGGCGCGCAGGCCTGGCGCGGCGTCTTTGCCCCGACCGTGTTGTCCGACATCGTCATCGTGACGGCCGGTATCGCGCTTCAGTTCGCGCTTGCCTATTACATCGAATGGTATCGCCGCCTGCTGAAGAGCGCGCAGGCCGCACGCGAACCCAAGCGCGTCGTCCTGCACGGCCGCGACTTGGCAGCGGTCCCGGTGCGCAGCGGCCAGTCGCAGCACCGATAGGCGCCTGCCCCGGAAACGAAAAAGGCCCCGGCAGCGATGCCGGGGCTTTTTCGATTGGAGACATTCGCGGCGGTTACAGCGGCTTCTTGATCAGCTTGGACAGGACACCGACGATGCCCTCGCGGAACAGCAGCACGCCGAGGACGAAAATGATGCCCTGGACGATGGTGACCCAGGCGCCCCATGTCGCCAGATAGTTTTGCATGGTCACGATAACCGCCGCTCCGACGATCGGGCCGAACACCGTGCCCATTCCGCCGAGCAGCGTCATCAGCACGACTTCGCCCGACATCGACCAGTGAACGTCCGTCAGCGAGGCGAGTTGGAAGACGAATGCCTTCGTCGCCCCGGCAAGGCCGGCCAGCGTCGCCGAAAGGACGAACACGGTCAGCTTGTAGCGGTTGACGCGGTAACCGAGCGAAATCGCGCGCGGCTCGTTCTCTCGGATCGCCTTCAGCACCTGGCCGAACGGCGAGTGGATGATTCGGTAGATGATCAGGATGCCGATGAAGAAGATCGCCAGCACCATCCAGTAGACCGCGAAATGGCTCTGCAGGCTGATGATGCCGAACAGATTGCCGCGCGGCACGCCCTGGATGCCGTCCTCGCCGCCGGTGAACGGGGCCTGCAGCGCGAAGAAATACACCATCTGCGCGAAGGCCAGCGTTACCATGGCGAAATAGATGCCCTGGCGGCGAATGGCGAGCGAGCCGAAGGCAAGCCCGAGGAGCGCCGCGGTCGCGGTGCCTGCCAGGATCGACAGTTCCGGCGACAGCCCCCACACCTTGGCGGCATGGGCGGAGATGTAGCTGGCGGAGCCGAAATAGGCGGCATGGCCGAAGGACAGCAGCCCGCCGAAGCCGAGCAGAAGATTGAAGGCGCACGCGAAGAGCGCGAAGCACAGAACCTTCATGACGAAGACGGGATAGAGCATGAAGGGGGCGACGATGCCGGCCGCCAGCAGCATGGCGAAAATAGCCATGTGGTGGGTCGGCATGCCCATGGTCTTCTTGCGGATGCGCGGCTCGGCAACCGCCGAGGTCGGTTCCGTATCGGTCACTGAAACCATCAGGCGGTCCTCCCGAACAGGCCGGCGGGCTTGATCATGAGCACGATGGCCATGATGACGAAGATGACGACGGCGGAGCCTTCTGGATAAAAGACGCGGGTCAGCCCCTCGACGAGGCCGAGGCCGAAGCCGGTCAGGACCGAGCCGAGGATCGAGCCCATCCCGCCGATGACGACCACGGCGAAGACGACGATGATCAGGTCCGCACCCATGTTCGGATTGACCGAATAGATCGGCGCGGCGAGGACACCCGCAAAGCCGGCAAGCGCCACGCCGAAGCCGTAGGTCAGCGTGATCATCAAGGGCACGTTGATGCCGAAGGCACCGACCAGCGTCGGGTTCTCGGTGGCGGCGCGCAGATAGGCGCCGAGCCGCGTCTTCTCGATGACGAACCAGGTGCCGAGGCACACGGCGAGCGAGGCGATGACGACCCAGCCGCGATAGTTCGGCAGGAACATGAAGCCGAGATTCTGGCCGCCGGCCAGTTCCGCCGGAATGCCGTAGGGCAGACCCGAGATGCCGTATTCGTTGCGCAGAAGGCCCTGCATGATCAGCGCCAGACCGAAGGTCAGGAGCAGGCCGTAGAGATGGTCGAGGTGATAGAGCCTCGATATCAGAAGCCGCTCGATGATGATGCCGGTCGCGCCGACGATGATCGGAACGAGAAGCAGCGCCCACCAGTAGCCGATGCCCAGATAGTTGAGCAGCATCCAGGCCACGAAGGCGCCGAGCATGTACTGCGCGCCGTGGGTGAAATTGATGATGTTGAGCAGGCCGAAAATGATGGCGAGGCCAAGGGACAGCATCGCGTAGAACGAGCCGTTGATCAGGCCCAGCAGCAACTGGCCGAAGAGAGCTTGCGGCGGAATGCCTAGGAGCTCGAACATGTGCGCATCCCGTGGTCGAGAAATACTGGAGATGAAATGCGGCGCGGCTCAAAGGCCGCGCCGCACCGGATGACAATTACTGGACGAGCGAGCAGCCGCCGTCCTCGAGCGGACGGAACGCCTGTGCCGCCGGGGTCGTCGAGACGGTCTCGTAGTAGTCCCACGGGCCTTCCGACTCGTCCGGCGACTTGACGCGGAACAGGTAGGAATCGTGGATCTTGCGACCGTCGGCGCGGATTTCACCCTGGCCGAAAAGCGGATCGTCGGTCGGCAGTTCCTTCATCTTGGCGACGACATCCTGCGCGCCCTTGTCGCCGACAGCTTCGACGGCCTTCAGATAGTGCAGGATGCTGGCATAGACGCCCGCCTGAACCATTGAGGGCTTCTTGCCGTTCTCTTCCTCGAAGCGAGCCGACCATTCGCGGGTCTGGTCGTTGAGGTCCCAGTAGAAGCTCTCGGTGAGCAGGAGGCCCTGCGCGACGTCGAGGCCGAGCGCATGGATGTCATTGATGAAGACGAGCAGGCCGGCAAGCGACTGGCCGCCCTGGGTGATGCCGAACTCGGAAGCCTGCTTGATCGAGTTGATCGTGTCGCCGCCGGCATTGGCAAGGCCGATGACCTTGGCGCCCGACGACTGTGCCTGGAGCAGGAAGGACGAGAAGTCCGTGCCCGGGAACGGCGTGCGAACCGTGCCGACGATCGTGCCGCCGGCGCCTTCCACGACGGCCGAGGTATCGCGTTCGAGCGCATGGCCAAAGGCGTAGTCGGCGGTCACGAAGAACCAGGAATCGCCACCGTTCTCGACGACGGCGCGGCCCGTTCCATTGGCGAGCTGCCAGGTGTCATAGGTCCAGTGGATGGTGTTCGGCGAGCAGGCCGAACCGGTCAGGTCCGACGAGGCGGCGCCCGAATTCAGGAACACCTTGTCGGATTCGCGCGTGATGTCGTTGACGGCGAGCGCGACCGAGGAGGTCGGGACGTCGACGATCACGTCGACATTTTCCTGATCGTACCACTGGCGGGCGATCGTCGAGCCCACGTCCGGCTTGTTCTGGTGATCGGCCGAGACGATCTCGACATTGATCCCCTTGCTTTCGGCGTCGAAGTCCTCGACCGCCATGCGGGCGGCCACGACAGAGCCTTCGCCAGCGATGTCGGCATAGATGCCCGAACGGTCGTTCATGACGCCGATCTTGATGTCGACGGCATAGGCCGGCGCGGCGAAGACCGCGGCAGCGATCGATCCGAGAAGAATCGTCTTCAGTTTCATGTCCTCACTCCTCCACATGCGACGCTTATGAGCGCCTTTCCTCAGTCAGACGCCCAGATAGGCGTGCAGTTTCTCGATGTTGGCATCGAGTTCGTCGTTCAGGATCTGGTCGACGACCTTGCCCTGCTCGACGACGAAATGGCGGTCCGCGACGGTCGAGGCGAACCGGAAGTTCTGCTCGACCAGAACGATGGTGAAGCCCTCCTGCTTCAGCCGCGCGATGGTCTTGCCGATCTGCTGGATGATGACCGGGGCAAGGCCCTCGGTCGGCTCGTCGAGCAGCAACGTCTTGGCGCCGGTCCGCAGGATGCGCCCGATCGCCAGCATCTGCTGCTCGCCGCCGGACAGCTTGGTGCCCTGCGAGTTCAGGCGCTCCTTCAGGTTCGGGAACAGCTCGAAGATGCGATCGACCGTCATGCCGCCGGTCTTGACCTGCGGCGGCAGCATCAAATTCTCCTCGACCGAGAGTGAGGAGAAGATGCCGCGCTCTTCGGGGCAATAGGCGATGCCGGCGCGCGCGATGGTGCGTGCGGGCAGCTTGATCGTCTCGCGGCCCTCGAAGGTCACCGATCCGGTGCGCTTGGGCAGGATGCCCATGATCGCCTTCAGCGTTGTGGTCTTGCCGGCGCCGTTGCGGCCCAGGAGCGTGACAACTTCGCCCGGCTTCACGTCGAAATTGATGCCGTGCAAGGCATGGCTTTCGCCGTACCAGGCATTGAGATCGCGGACGGCAAGAAGCGGCGCGGAGGCCGACTGTGCCGCGGGCTTTGCGGCCTGGGCTGCATCATGCATGGCCGGCTCCGATATAGGCTTCGACCACGCGCGGGTCCTTGGAAACGGTGGCGTAGTCGCCTTCGGCAAGCACCTTGCCGCGGGCGAGAACCGTGATCGTGTCCGAAAGCGAGGCGACGACCGACAGATTGTGCTCGACCATCAGCACCGTGCGGTTGGCCGAGATGCGCTTGATCAGCGCCGCGATACGCTCGACGTCCTCATGGCCCATGCCGGCCATCGGCTCGTCGAGAAGCAGCATCTCGGGATCGAGCGCGAGTGTCGTCGCGATTTCAAGCGCGCGCTTGCGACCGTAGGAGAGTTCGCCGGCGAACGTATCGGCGAATTCGGAAAGGCCGACATCGGCCAGAAGCTCGTGGGCGCGGTCGTCATAGTCCGTCAGGACTTTCTCGGAGCGCCAGAAATCATACGAGTCGCCGCGTTTGCGCTGCAGCGCGATGCGGACGTTCTCCATCGCCGTCAGGTTCGGAAACACCGCAGAAATCTGGAACGAGCGAACCAGACCCAGCCGCGCGATGTCGGCCGGCGACATTGAGGTGATGTCCTCACCCTTGTAGGTGATCTGGCCGCGCGAGGGCGACAGGAACTTGGTCAGGAGATTGAAGCAAGTGGTCTTGCCGGCCCCGTTGGGACCGATGAGCGCGTGAATCGTGCCCCGCTTCACGCTCAGATCGACGCCTTCCACGGCGAAGAAGCCCTTGAACTCCTTCGTCAGGTCGCGCGCCGACAGAATGATACTGTCAGTCATGCGTATATGTTCCTCCTCGGCACCCGTGCGAGCGTTGCGTGGTTTGTTGCCGGGCTCTCCCATGGCCCACCATCGCACCGCCCTTGGTCCAGGCGCTTGTCGTTGCCGCATGAATGCACGCCGGCGCGGCAGATGCAAGTTCGTAGAAATACGCTGCCTTGCACCGCACAAAGCCTTGCAAAATCAGTCGTTTCAGCCTTCGCAAGCGCGAATTCTACGACTTAAGTCTAAGATTCTTTTCGCAGTGACCATTGGTCAGATCGCGCTCTGGTTGACGCGCCGTGACACCTCTTCAACCGTCTCGACGCGTTCGGAATACCGGTCGGTGAGATAGTCCGAGCGACCGCGCAGGAGAAGCGTGAATTTAACCAGTTCCTCCATCACGTCGACGACCCGGTCGTAATAGGAGGACGGGCGCATGCGGCCGGCATCGTCGAACTCGTTGAACGCCTTGGCAACGGAGGACTGGTTGGGAATCGTAACCATTCGCATCCAACGGCCGAGGATGCGCAACTGGTTGAGCGCGTTGAAGCTTTGCGAGCCGCCGCAGACCTGCATCAGCGCGAGCGTGCGGCCCTGCGTCGGCCGCATGCCACCCAGCGAGAGCGGCAGCCAGTCGATCTGGGCCTTCATGACGCCGGTCATGGCTCCATGGCGTTCGGGCGAACACCAGACATGCGCTTCGGACCACATGGACAATTCGCGCAGTTCGCGAACCTTCGCGTGGTCGGCACTGTCGGCGTCTGGCAAGGGAAGCCCGCGCGGGTCGAAAATCTTCACCTCGGCGCCCAACGCTTCGAGAAGGCGCGCAGCTTCGAGGGTCAGGAACCGCGAATAGGAGCGGTCGCGCAGCGAGCCGTAAAGCATCAGGACACGCGGCTTATGCGTCGCATGGTCCTGCGCAAAGAGTACTTCACGGTCGATCGGGCGGAATGCGTCGGGGCGCAAGGCTGGAAAGTCGGTCATGTCAGCCCGCCTTTACGACCTCGCCGTCCTCCTTGACGAAATCCTCGGCGAGCGGGCTTGGCAGGATATCGAGCACGCGTTCGGATGGCCGGCAAAGGCGGGTTCCTTTCGGCGTCTCGACGATGGGGCGGTTGATCAGGATCGGATGCGCGAGCATGAAGTCGACGAGTTCGCCATCGCTCCATCGGTCTTCGGCGAGGCCGAGCTCGCCGTAGGGCGTGCCCTTCTCGCGCAGGAGTTCGCGCGGCGACAAGCCCATCGCGTCGATCAGTTCGACGAGGCGCTCACGCGACGGCGGCGTCTTCAGATACTCGACGACGACAGGCTCCTCGCCCGAGGCGCGGATCATCTCCAGCGTGTTGCGCGAGGTCCCGCAGGCGGGATTGTGGTAGATCGTGACGGTCATTGCAGGCTCCTTACGCAAACCAGTGGCGGGTTCGGTTGGCGAAGGCGACCAGCGACAGCATCACCGGCACCTCGACCAGAACGCCGACGACGGTCGCGAGTGCCGCACCCGAATTCAGGCCGAACAGGCCGATGGCGACCGCCACGGCGAGTTCGAAGAAGTTGGACGTACCGATCAGCGCGCAGGGCGCGGCGACGTTGAACGGCACCTTCCAGGCGCGCGCGGCGAAATAGGCGAGGAAGAAGATGCCGTAGGACTGGATCAGGAGCGGAATCGCGATCAGGACGATGACCAGCGGATTGGCAAGGATCACATTGCCCTGGAAGGCGAAGAGGAGGACGACCGTCGCGATCAGGCCGACGACCGAGGCCGGCTTCAGCTTTGCCGTGAACGCGGAGACCGCCGCCTCGCCGCCCCGGCCATTGGCCCGGCCGATCAGGCAGGCACGCACGAGTGCGCCGGCCACGAGCGGGATGACGATGTAGAGCGCTACCGACAGGAGCAGTGTTTCCCACGGCACCACGATGTCGGTGACGCCCAGGAGCAGCGCGACGATCGGGGCGAAGGCGAAGACCATGATGATGTCGTTCACCGAGACCTGAACCAGCGTGTAGTTCGGGTCGCCGCGCGTCATCTGGCTCCAGACGAACACCATCGCCGTGCAGGGCGCGGCGCCGAGCAGGATCAGGCCGGCGATATATTGCTGGGCGTCGGCCGGGTCGATAAGCGGCGCGAAGAGATATTCGAAGAACAGAACGGCCAGGGCCGCCATGGTGAAGGGCTTCACCAGCCAGTTGACGACGACGGTCAGCACCAGGCCCTTCGGCTTGTCGCCGACATGGCGCAGGCTGGCGAAATCGACGTTCACCATCATCGGGAACACCATCGCCCAGATAAGAATGGCGACAGGCAGATTGACGGAGGCGATCTCAAGACCCGCGAGCGCGCCGACGAGGCCGGGCGCAACGGCGCCGAGGACAATGCCGGCGACGATTGCTGCCGCGATCCAGGCGGACAGCCACTTTTCGAAAAAGCCGATGCCCGCGGGCGCCGGTACGCTCAAACTCTCATGCGTCATAAGGAAATCCGTTCAGGCGAGCGCGTCGCCGCTTTGGCCGATTTCGTCCAGTCGGCGCTTCAGCGCAAGCCGGTCGACAGCCTCGAGAGGAAGTGCGGTGAAGACCGATATGCGGTTTGCCAGCATGCGGTACGCTTCGGCGAAGGCGAGGTGCCGCTCCGCTTCGGTGCCGTCCGCGCGTGCCGGGTCGGGCACGCCCCAATGCGCCGTCATCGGGTGACCGGGCCATATCGGGCATGTCTCCCCGGCCGCGTCGTCGCAGACCGTGAAGATGAAATCCATCTGCGGCGCGCCGCGCTCTGCGAATTCGTCCCAGCTCTTGGAGCGTGCGAAGCCGGTGTCGATCTTCATGCTCGAAAGTAGGTCGAGCGCGTAGGGGTGAACCGTGCCGCGCGGGTACGATCCGGCCGAATAGGCGCGGAAGCGGTCGCCGCCCAGAGTGTTGAGGATCGCTTCGGCGAGAATGGAGCGGGCCGAGTTCGCCGTACACAGAAACAGGACATTGTAGGATCGGCCGGTCATCTCATCCCTCCTTCAGCACTTGCACACGATGGCATCGAGGACGGGCCGGCAGATTTCGGGCTCCCCCTGGCAGCAATCCTCCATGAGGTAGGCCATCAGGTCGCGAAACCCTGTCATGTCGGCGAAATAACGAATGACACGGCTTTCTCGCTGAGACCGGACGAGGCCGGCCGCCGTCAGGATCTTCAGATGCGCCGAAATCGTATTCTGCACCGCCCCGAGCCGCTCCGCGATCTCGCCGGCGGGAATTCCTGCCGTGCCCGCGCGCACCAAAAGGCGAAAGACATCGAGCCGTGTTTCCTGGCCGAGCGCGGCCAAGGCCGCCAACGATCGAAACTTATCCATATATCTATCCTTCTCGATGTATGCCTATTTTGAATTGAGGATGGTGTCAATCGGCCAATCGCGGCTGGACAAGACTGCCGCGACACGCGAGACATCGGATATGGACGACATCGCAAGACCTCCGACGCCTGCCCGAAAAATGACGCGCGCCTCGCTCGGCTGGCGAACGGCGACCGTCGCAGGCGTCGTTCTGGCGATCGGGCTTTGCCTGTTCCTCATCATCTACGCTTCGAGCGGCTTCCTGCTGCTCTTCGCCGGCATTCTCTTTGCGGTCTTCCTCGATGCCTTCACCACCGGGCTCGGGCGACTCATGCCGATCCCTCGCGGCTTCAGGCTCGCGATCTCGTGTTTCCTGACCAGTGCCGCCGTGATCGGCTTCGTCACCAGCGTCGGCGTCACCGCCGTCTCGCAGACGCCAGACCTGATCCGCACGCTGGAGCGTGAAATCCGCGGCATCGAGCAGATGCTGCAGGAGTACAATGTCGTCGACGTCGTGACGGCGGAGATTACGGATCAGGACATCGACGAGGACGGAAACGGGAATGGCGAGACGTCGACGCGATCGAACGGCATCGCGGACTGGCTGCCCGATCCGTCGGGCCTCTTCGGGCAGGTCCGGGCGGCATTCGCGACGACGTTCGGCGTCATCGGCAATATCGGCGTGATCCTCGTCGTCGGCGTTTTCCTGGCGGCACAGCCGCAGCTCTATCGCGACGGCGCCGTGCGCCTCGTCTCGATCGAGAGCAGGCCGCGCTTTGCCGAAGTTCTCGACGAGATCGGTGTCACGCTGCGGTTCTGGCTCATCGGCCAGTTCGTGACGATGAGCATCATCGGCGTGGTCGTCTACGCCGCACTTGCCGCCGTCGGCATGCCGGGAGCCATTCTTCTCGGCCTGACGGCTGGCGTACTCAACTTCATTCCCGTCCTTGGGCCCATTCTTGCCGGCATCCCCATCATCCTCGTCGCCATGTCGCAGGACTGGTGGGTGGTCGGCTATGCGCTCGGCGTCTACTGTGTCGTCCAGTTCCTCGAAGGCAACATCCTGACGCCGCTGATCCAGCGTCAGGCGGTGAGCCTGCCGCCTGCGCTCATCATGGCGTCGCTGGTTATCATGGGGCTCTTGTTCGGCTTCGTCGGCATCATGCTGGCGACGCCGTTCGCGGCCGTCCTGATGGTGCTGGTCAAGCGGCTTTATATCGAGGATGTGCTGGGCGACAGGGCCGGCTGAGGCAGGAACCGTTCGCGGCCCATCCAGCGGGTGATGAAGAGCACCGCGACGACCGCGAGCCCGACCGACAGGCCGATCCAGATCCCGATACCGTCGAAGCCGAGCGGGAAGGCCAGCGCCACACCGAGCGACATGCCGATCGCCCAATAGCCGATCGCGGCATAGATCATCGGGACGGTCGTGTCGTGAAGGCCGCGCAGCATTCCCCCGCCGACGGCCTGCGCGCCATCGACGATCTGGAACAGGGCGGCGAGCGCCAGGAAGGTGATCGCCATTTCGATGACCGGCAGGTTGACCGGGTCGTCCATGTCGATGAAGGCCCAGATCAGCGCGCGCGGCGCAAGCAGCATGACCAGCGCCACCACCGCCATGAAGCCGACGCCCAGAACGAAGGCCGTCCAACCGGCGCGCGTGATGCCGTCGCGATCGTTCGCCCCGAAGGCGCGGCCGACGCGCACCGTCGCCGCCTGCCCAAGTCCCATCGGGACCATGAAGGTGATCGAGGCGATCTGGATCGCGATCGCGTGGGCGGCGAGCGAAATCGCATCGATCAGGCCCATGAGGAGCGCGGCGGCGTTGAACACCGAAACCTCGAGCGCCAGGACGCCGGCGATGGGCAGGCCGAGCCGGACGAGTTCGCGGAAACGCGGCCAGTCCGCACGCCAGAAGCGGCCGAAAATCGCGTAGCGCCGGAACCGGCGATCCATGGTCACCACCAGAACCATGCCGGCGAACATCAGCGTGCTCGACGCGGTGGTCGCGATGCCGGCGCCGACGATGCCGAGCGCGGGAAAACCCAGATTGCCGAAGATTAGCGCCCAGTTCGCCAAGACGTTGAACGAGACCGCGATGAACATGACGACCATCGCCCAGCCGGGCCGCTCGAGGGCGGAGGTGAAGGAGCGCAGCACGATGTACCAGTAGAAGGGCAAAAGGGCCCATTGCAGGGTCCGCATATAGGCACCGGCCTGCGCCGAAAGATCGGCATCCTGACCCATGGCGATGAGGATCGCCTCCGTCTGCCAGAGCAGGAACCAGATCGGGATCGCGACGAACAGGCCGACCCACATGCCCTGGCGGACGGTGCGGCGCACGTCGCGCACCGAACTCGATTTTCGCCCCAGTTCGCGCGCCATCATCGGCGACGTCGCCAGGATCAGGCCGAGGCCGAATATCATCGGTGCGAAATAGACGTTTGATCCCAGCGTGCCCGCCGCGAGGGCTGCGGGGCCGACACGCCCCATCATCATGACGTCCGTCGCCGTCATCGCGGTCTGGGCGAGATTGGTGAGCACCATCGGCCAGGCCAACAGAAGCATGGCGCGGATTTCGCCGCGCCAGGTGGACATGGACGTCGGAGCGGGCGCGGATTGAAGCATCACGGGCCAATAACGCGATTCGCGCTAGAGGCTAGACCCACCGGCGGCAAGCCGTTGGGTCACGTCGTCAACCGGCAACTGCCGCCTGCGGCTTGAAGGTCATTGCCACGCCATTGATGCAGTGGCGCTTGCCGGTCGGCTGCGGACCGTCGTCGAAAATATGACCCATATGGCCGCCGCAGCGCGCGCAATGGCATTCGGTGCGCGTCATGAACAGCGTGTTGTCTTCCTTGGTGCCGATCGCGTTCGGTTCGGCCTCCCAGAAACTCGGCCAGCCGGTGCCGGAATCATACTTCGTTTCCGAAGAATAAACCGCGAGATCGCAGCCCGCGCAGTGGAACATGCCGGCGCGCTTCTCGTCGTTCAGCGGGCTGGTGAAAGCCCGTTCGGTCGCCTCTTCGCGCAGCACCTGGTACTGCATGTCGGAGAGGATCGAGCGCCATTCGGCCTCGGTCTTCGTCACTTCGAAAGTACCTTCCGCGGCGGCCATCGCATGGCCGGGCATCAGCCGGTAGAGAAGGCTGCCGCCGAGCGCTGCGAAGCCGATGGCGCCGGCGCTGCCGTAGAGAAACTGTCTGCGTGTCATCGGTTCATCTCCTGCGATTGTCAGCACCTTACATGCGGGACCTGCGCACGGGGCAATCAATTCGCGTTGAAAGGCACGTCATGCGAGCCACGCACTCGAAACGAAAAGGCCCCGCCTTTCTCGCGGGTGCAGACGCGAACGCGAAAGGCGAGGCCAAGTCAGCCGGCGACCGATGCGGGAGCAGGGAGGTCGCCGGCCGGTTGCTGAAGACGGTTCTTACATCTGGGGCAGCAGCACCGCGTCGATGACGTGGATCACGCCGTTCGACTGGTCGACATCGGCGATCGTGACAGTCGCCTCGCCGCCGTTCTCGTCGACGAGAACGATGTTGTCGCCGTCCATCTTCGCCGTCACGGTGCAACCGCCGACGGTTTCGATGGCGTGCTCGCCGCCATCATCCGAGATCATGGTGCCGATCGCTTCCGACATCGCGTCGGCGGCAACCACATGGCAGGTCAGGACCTTGGTGAGCTGCTCCTTGTTCTCCGGCAGCAGGAGGTTGTCGACGGTTCCTTCCGGCAGGGCGGCGAACGCGTCATTGGTGGGCGCGAAGACGGTGAACGGGCCTTCGCCCTGAAGCGTCTCGGCGAGGCCGGCAGCCTGAACGGCAGCGACCAGCGTGGTGTGATCGGCCGAGTTCATCGCGTTTTCGACGATGTTCTTGTCGGCGAACATTTCGGCGCCGCCGACCATCGGATTGTCCTGCGCAAGCGCGGAGCCTGCGAGAGCGGACAGGGCGATGGAGCCGGCGAGAATGGTACGCATGAAGTTGCGCATGTTCGAAACCTCCTGAATTGGCCCTCTAGCGGGGCGACACCAGGAGTCACGAAGGAGCGCGTCAAGAGTTTCAGGCCGAACCAAAAAAACGGAGCCAAAAATGAAAATCGGCCGGCAAAGCCGACCGATCTTCATGTCTCGAAAGGCCAGGGAGGCAGTCGTTTATTCGGCCGGCGCCGTCGTCGCCGGGGGCTCCGTCATGCCGGCCGGCTGATCCGTTCCCGCATCATCCGTGCACGCGGCCATCGCCAGCAGTCCGAAAGCAATCAGCGGATACGTCAAAATACGAAACATGTCCTTCACCTCAAATTCCATTGCATTCCCTACCCGCCACCAAGGTAAGGATCGAGATGAATTTGTCGACCGGAGCGGGATAAATTCGGATCAATTCTCAAAAGATGACGTGAAGCAACAATCTACTTCGAAATCGATCAGATGCTGCGAAGATCACCAAGAGCGACCACGGCACCGGTCGGCTGCCCGGTCGGCGAGCCGCCCTCCGGCTCGAGCGATACGGCCAGGATGGCGCCGGCTGCGAACTTAGTGCGCAACTCGTCGGAAGGCCGCACTTCGAGGTGATCGGCATCGGCGAGCACGCCGAGCGAGGCCGGTGCTTCGTCGCCTTCGATAACCCAGAGCTCGAAATCCTGGCCCGCGGCGGCGGCCCCGTCGAGGCGGGTCAGGCTGATCGTCGCATGCGTCTCGTCGTAGAGGGCCAGATAGCGCACGTCCGTCTCGGGATTTTCGAGCGAGGCGACGAAACGCTGCGACGGCGCCTCCTCGCCAGGCGGCTGCAGGTTCCAGCCGACGACCAGCGCCAAGGCGACCACTGAAGCGGCGGCCAGCCCCCGCCAGACGCCGAGACTGTTCCACCACGAGGCTCCTGCCCGCGGTGCCGGCGCGACGTCGCCCGCGAAGATGCGGCTGTCGAGAGCCTGCTTCAGCGAGGCCGGGGCTTCGACCGGCGCGTAGAAATCGCCGAGGGGCGACAGCCGCGCTTCCCATTCGTCGACCAAACGCGCGAACATGATGTCGGCCTCGATGCGACGCGCGACGTCCTGCCGCTCGGACGCCGGCAGCACGCCCAGAACGTACTCGGCGGCGAGCGCTTCGTCGCCTCCAAGTTCCGGTTCGTGAGGGTCGGTCGGCGTCATCTTTCCAGACAGTCCTTCAGCTTCATGAGGCTGCGGCGCAGCCAGGTTCGCATCGTGTTCAGCGGCACGCCATGGCGCTCCGCAAGTTCGGCATAGCTCTCACCGACAAGATAGGCGCCGCGCACGGCTGCGGCACGGTCGGTGTCCAGTTCTTCAAGGCAAAGATGGATTCGCGCGCCCTCGTCGCCGGCAACCGCGAGCGCCTCCGGCCCGGGGGTGGGGTCGGCGATCTCGGCGGCCTCGTCGAGCCCGGTCTGCTTCATCCGACGCGCCCTGATCCGGTCGATCGAATGATTGCGCGCCACAGCCACCAGCCATGAAATCGGACTCAAGTCGGAGACGGCGAAGCGATCGGCCTTGGTCCATATCTTGACGTAGACTTCCTGCAGCGCTTCCTCGGCTTCGGCCCGATCGTTCAAGACACGCAGGCACACGCCAAAAAGTTTCGCGCTCGTTTGCCGATAAAGCAAATCGAACGCTGCGCGGTCGCGCATCGAGGTCCTGACGATCAGCTTCGAGATATCGGGCGGGGTCATCTGGCACCAAACTAGCGGCCAGCTTCGGTTTTGCAACGCCTGATCGCATTTCCTTTTGGGCGGCGAAGGCGTTTGCCCGTTCCGGCGAATGAAGCTAAACAGCCCCCGCCCCAATATCGTGCGAGGACGCCCATGACCCCCGAGCAGCTCGGAACCGCCGAGGAACAGGCCCGACTCCTGTCCGCCGCCCTGCCCTACATGCAGCGCTACGAGAACAAGACGGTCGTGGTCAAATATGGCGGCCACGCCATGGGCAACGTCGAGCTCGGCCGCGCCTTCGCACGCGACATCGCGCTCCTGAAGCAATCAGGCGTCAACCCGATCGTCGTTCATGGCGGTGGGCCGCAGATCGGCGCCATGCTCGCCAAGATGGGCATCGAATCGAAGTTCGAAGGCGGCCTGCGCGTCACCGACCAGAAGACGGTCGAGATCGTCGAGATGGTCCTCGCCGGCTCGATCAACAAGGAGATCGTCGCGCTCATCAATGCCGAGGGCGAGTGGGCGATCGGGCTTTGTGGCAAGGATGGCAACATGGTCTTCGCCGAAAAGGCGCGCAAGACCGTGAAGGACCCCGATTCCAACATCGAACGCGCCATCGATCTCGGTTTCGTCGGCGAGCCGGTCGAGGTCGATCGCACGCTGCTGGACCTTCTCGCCCGCTCCGAGATGATCCCGGTCATCGCGCCGGTCGCGCCTGGCCGCGACGGTCACACCTACAACATCAATGCCGACACCTTCGCCGGCGCCATCGCCGGCGCGCTGGGTGCCTCGCGCCTCCTGTTCCTGACCGACGTTCCGGGCGTCCTCGACAAGAACAAGAACCTCATCGACGAACTGACCGTCAGCCAGGCCCGCCAGCTCATCGCCGACGGCACGATCTCGGGCGGCATGATCCCCAAGGTCGAAACCTGCATCGAGGCGATCGAACGCGGCGTCGAGGGCGTCGTCATCCTCAACGGCAAGACGCCGCATGCGGTGCTGCTGGAGCTTTTCACCGAACATGGCGCGGGAACGCTGATCGTGCCGTAACCCGATGCCTGTCGTCTTTCGTCACCGCGGATTTCGGTTCCTGTTCTACGCGAATGAAGGCGACCCGCGCGAACCGATGCACATCGACGTCGTCAAGGACGGGATCGATGCAAAGTTCTGGCTTTGGCCTGAGGTAGGCGTTGCCTACAATGACGGCTATAATGCCAGGACATTGCGCGAACTGGTCGAAATCATAGCCAATCGCAGACCCGAGATTGCGAGGTCATGGAATGAGTTCTTTGGTGAAGGCAACTAACGTCAAGTTCGATGCCGACAGTTTCTGGGTCGATCTCTCTGATGGCCGCACGATCGGCGTTCCACTTGCGTGGTTCCCGCGCCTGTTGCGCGCATCGCGCGCTCAACTGGAAAGCGTGACGATCAGCACGCGGGGACTCCATTGGGAGGAACTGGACGAAGACATTTCCATCGACGGACTTCTGGCGGGCCGAGGCGATCAGACGCCGAATCGTTCTTCGGAGCATGCCGCCTAACCCACCAGCATCAGCACCACGATCCCCGCCACGATCAGTGCGCAGCCGGCGATTTCGATGCGGTTGATGGCCTCCTTGAAGAAGAAGACCGACGCGGCGAAGGTGAACAGCATTTCGACCTGCGCCAGCGCCTTGACGACGGCGGCCTGCTGCAGCGTCATCGCCATGAACCAGCCGAAAGACGCCGTCGCGCCGACGAACCCCGTGAAAAGCGAGAGCTTCCAAGCGCGCCTGATGCGGCCGATCTCGGCGCGGTCCTTCCACAGCATCCACGCTGCCATGATCACCGTCTGGAAGGTGATGACGACGGCGAGCGTCACCGCTGCCTGCATCATGAAGTTCGGGCCGCCGAGCGAAAGCGACGCGGCACGGTAGGCGACGGCCGAGATGCCGAAGGCGGTGCCCGAGGCAAGGCCGATCAGCGCGTTGCGCGCCATCATGGACGTCACCAGATTGCGCCAGGTAATCTGCATGTGGGCGACCGAGATCAGCATCACGCCAAAGACGCTGATGGCGATGGCGGCGAGCGTTCCCGCCGTCACGCGCTCGCCGAAGAAGATCAGCGCGAAAAGCGCGGCCTGCGCCGGCTCGGTCCGCGAATAGGCGGTGCCGACAGCGAAATTGCGAAACGAGAACAGGTGGATCAAGAGGAAGGTCGCGGTGATCTGGCCGATGGCGCCGACCACGACCCACGCTGCGAAGGTCGCGTTCAGCGACGGCAGGTCGAAGCCGGCGATGCCGTGCAGTCCGGCAACGAAGGCAAGCGCGAAGGGCAGGCCGAAGCCGAAGCGCACGAAAGTCGCGCCGGTCGTTCCCATGACGCTCTTCAGATGCTTCTGGCCGGCCGACCGCAGATTCTGCAGGAACGCGGCCGCGATCGTGATGGGAATCCAAAGTTCCATGTCGCCCCCTGACGCGAGAGCGGCTAGGGCATAAAGATCGTTCGCGCAAGCCGGGCGTTGCGCTCGGCCGCACGCTGCGCCAAAACACGACCATGACCAATCTTCCCGATCCCGCCCGCTTCGCCCATGTCACGGACTGGGTGTTCGACCTCGACAACACGCTCTATCCGCACCACACGAACCTCTTCGCGCAGATCGACGTGCGAATGACGCGTTACATCAGCGAGCTTCTGACGCTTCCGTCGGATGAGGCGCGGCTGATGCAGAAGGAACTCTACAAGGAATACGGGACGACGATGAAGGGGCTGATGGAGCGCCATTCCATCGATCCGGACGATTTCCTGCAGAAGGTCCACGACATCGACTATTCGCCGGTCGAGGCCTCGCCCGAACTCGGCGCAGCGATATCGGCGCTGCCGGGCCGCAAGTTCATCTTCACCAATGGCGACCGCAAGCATGCGGAGAATACGGCGCGCCGGCTCGGCATTCTCGACCATTTCGACGACATCTTCGACATCGTGGCGGCCGGGCTCAATCCGAAGCCTGCCCGCGCGACCTACGACACGTTCGTGGCCCTGCACGACGTGGTGGGGTCGAATGCGGCGATGTTCGAGGATTTGGCGCGCAATCTCCACGTGCCGAAGGCGCTCGGCATGACCACCGTGCTCGTCGTGCCGAACAATTTCGAGCCGACCTTCGCGGAAGTCTGGGAACAGGACCCGGACCACGAGGACGACGTCGATTATGTCACCGACGATCTGACGTCGTTCCTGACCTCGATCCTGGCGAAGCGCTAAACACGCGGGTCTAAGGTGCGGTACGGGACGGGGTCGACCGCGTCGTCCGGATTGGCGCCGGCGCTGCGCGAAGGCGGCAGGTTGCCGAGTTGCTCGGCACTCGACACGCCGGGCCGCTTGTCCTTGTCGAACGCGCCGTCCTTGCGCTCGGTCTCGTCGGGAAGCGAATCCTGCGGATGCTCGTCAGGCTGTTCAGCGTGGCCGAGGTCTTTTTCCTGCTGATGCTTAATGACGTCGTCGTCGGTGCTGGTGCGTCCGCCCATGGCAATTCTCCTTTGGGGGAGAAACGCCGCTCGCGCCGCGCCTGTTCCGCTCAGTGGCGGTGCGCCTTGATCATCGCCGGTTCGCGAACCGGAAACTGCAGCAGCACCCGGCCCGCCTTCTCGAACTCCAGCGTCATCTCGATCTCGTCCTCGGTGACCAGCGCTTCGTCGATGCCTGTCAGCATGAAATGCAGCCCGCCCGGCTTGAACTCGACCCTGTCACCCGGACCGATCTCGATGCCGCCCTCCACCGGCCGCATCTTCATCACCCCTTCCTCAATCGCCATCTCGTGCATCTCGACGCGGGGTGCGGCGAGCGCGGTGGCGCCGATCAGCCGGTCGGCCGTGTCGCCGCGGTTGAGGATCGACAGATAGGCAGCCGCCATCTTCTGGCCGGGCTGCATCGCCCGCACCCATGCGCCCGAAAGCTGCAGGTCGTCGGCCATCACCGTGTCGAGGTCGACGCAGCCCGCCACGTCGAAGACCTGCCCCTCCAGGCACTCCTCGTCGGCGGCGAAGGCGGGGGCGGCAAGCGCAAAAAGGGCGACACAGGCGGCCGCAATCAGCCGAAGCGGGACGAGAATCATGATGCGAAGGTCCTTTCCGACCTATTGTCCACCGTCGATCTCATAGAAACGCGCAATCACGTCCCAGGCTTCCTGCGCGGTATCGACGAAATCGATGATATCCTGGTCTCCGGGAGAAATCGTGCCCTGTTCGGCCAGAAAGTCGAGATCGACCGCCCGCTCCCAGAACGACTTGCCGAAGCAGATCACCGGGACGCGTTCCATGCGGCCGGTCTGGATCAGCGTCAGCGTCTCGAAGAACTCGTCCATCGTGCCGAAGCCGCCGGGAAATACGGCCACGGCCTTGGCGCGCATGACGAAGTGCATCTTGCGGATCGCGAAATAGTGGAAGTTGAAGCAGAGTTCCGGCGTCACGTAGGGGTTCGGCGCCTGCTCGTGCGGGAGGACGATGTTGAGGCCGATCGAGGGTGCGTCGACATCGGTCGCGCCGCGGTTGCCGGCCTCCATGACGCCGGGCCCGCCGCCGGTGACGACGACGAATTCGCGGTATCCGTAGCTGGCCGAATGCTGCGAGCAGAGGCGGGCGAATTCACGGGCCTCGTCGTAATATTTCGCATTGGCCAGGAGGTTCTTCTTCTGCACCACGTTCTTGGCCGCCCATGCCTCGCCGCCCGGTTCGGGAATGCGCGCGCCGCCGAACAGGATCACGGTCGATTCGATGCCGCGCTCCGCCAGCACCATGTCGGGCTTCAACAGTTCGAGTTGCAGGCGGACGGGGCGCAGTTCGCGCCGCGTCATGAACTCCTCGTCGTCCCAGGCCAGCCGGTAGGTTGGTGCGCGCGTTTGCGGCGTATCAGGCACGCTCTTGGCGCGCTCGCGATCCTCGTCCGAATGCGGCAGAGGCGACCAGTCGTTCTTTTTCGTCCGTTGCATGAAAGCCGAATACCCCAATCTTGCGCGAAGCGCTTCGCGCCCGTCCATTTCACCCAGTCAAACCATGAAATGGCGGCACTTGCACGTGGCTTGCGCCGATACCGCGCTTGGCCTAGTTTCCGCGCCGACCGGGAGCCGCCCATAACCCAGTAGCGAGCGGCCTTCACACCTATGCAATGGAGCAAATTGATGACCAAGCCCGATATCGGCGCGCTCGAACAAAGCATCGAAAAGGCGTTCGACGAGCGTGACGGAGTGGGCACGGGCACCAAGGGCGAGATCCGCGACGCGGTCGAGACCGCGCTCAACCTGCTCGACCGAGGCGAGGCGCGCGTTGCCGTGCGTCAGGCGGACGGCTCGTGGATGGTCAATCAGTGGCTGAAGAAGGCCGTGCTGCTCTCCTTCCGGCTTAACGACATGGAAGTCATCAAGGGCGGGCCGGGCGATTCGGTCTGGTGGGACAAGGTGCCCTCCAAGTTCGATGGCTGGAGCGCGGTCGACTTCCAGCGCGCCGGCTTCCGCGCCGTGCCGAACGCGGTCGTGCGCCGCTCGGCCTTCATCGCGCCGGGCGCGATCCTGATGCCGTCCTTCGTCAATCTGGGCGCCTATGTCGGCGAAGGCACGATGGTCGACACCTGGGCCACCGTCGGCTCCTGCGCGCAGATCGGCAAGAACGTGCATCTTTCGGGCGGCGTCGGCATCGGCGGCGTGCTCGAACCCATGCAGGCCGGCCCGACCATCATCGAGGACAATTGCTTCATCGGCGCGCGCTCGGAAGTCGTGGAGGGCTGCATCGTGCGCGAGGGATCGGTGCTCGGCATGGGCGTTTTCATCGGCAAGTCGACAAAGATCGTCGACCGTGAGACCGGGTCGATCACCTATGGCGAAGTGCCGCCCTATTCGGTCGTCGTCGCCGGCGCGCTGCCCGGCAAGCCGATGGGCAATGGCGAGCCCGGTCCGAGCCTCTATTGCGCTGTCATCGTCAAGAAGGTCGACGAGAAGACGCGCTCCAAGACCTCCATCAACGACCTCCTGCGGGCCTGATCCGGTGAACCAGTTTCCGATCCTCTGGCTGTTCTTCGGCCTCAAGGGACGCATCAGCCGCGTCGCCTTCCTGCTCGGTGGCCTGATGATGACGGTCGTCACCTTCTTCGTGCTTTATCGCATGTCGGTCGCCGAAGAGGTCGGGCAGGGGTTCGAATTCTGGAACTCCGTCCTCGGCGTCGTCGTCTTCGTGTCGCTCTGGTGCCAGGCAGCGCTCGCCGCCAAGCGGCTGCACGACATCGGACGGCCGGGGCTTTTTGCCGTCGCGATGTTCGTCCCGCTGATCAACTTCATCGCCTTCATCGCGCTTTGCGTAATTCCCGGCGAGCGCGGTCCGAACAAGTATGGCGCGGCGACCAACGCGCCCAGCTAAAGCGAGACGAGCTTGACCAAGCCGACCGATCCCGTCGAAAACCTCGCCGCCCTCATCCGCTGCCCGTCGGTGACGCCCGCTGAAGGTGGTGCGCTCACGGCGCTCGAGGCGATGCTGGCGCCCGTCGGCTTTTCCGTCGAGCGTCCGACTTTTTCGGAAGACGGCACGCCGGACGTCGAAAATCTCTATGCCCGCCTGTCGGGCAACGGCCCGCATCTGATGTTCGCCGGCCATACCGACGTCGTGCCGGTCGGCGACGAGGCGGCGTGGACGCATCCGCCTTTCTCGGCCGAGATCGCGAACGGCATGATGTATGGTCGCGGCGCGGTCGACATGAAGGGCGGCATCGCCTGCTTCGTCGCCGCCGTCGCGCGCTATGTCGAAAAGCATGGCGGGCTCAAGGGCTCGGTCTCGCTGCTCATCACTGGCGACGAGGAAGGCCCCTCCATCAACGGCACGACCAAGCTGCTCGACTGGGCTGCAAAGAAGGGCGAGGCGTGGGACGCGGCCATCGTTGGCGAGCCGACCAATCCGAACACGCTCGGCGACATGATCAAGATCGGCCGGCGCGGTTCGGTCTCGGCCGACCTGATCGTCAACGGACGGCAGGGCCATGCGGCCTATCCGCACCTCGCCGACAATCCGGTGCGCTCCATCGTGGCGCTTCTCGACGCACTTTTGCACCCCGCACTCGACGAGGGCACCGACGACTTCCAGCCGACCAACCTCGAAGTGACGACGGTCGATGTCGGCAATCCGGCGGTCAACGTCATCGCCGCCAAGGCCAAAGCCTCGTTCAACATCCGCTTCAACGACACCTGGACGCCCGAAACGCTGCAGGCGGAAATCCACAACCGGCTCGACCGCGCGGCGTCCCGCACGCGGCTGCGGCCGGGCAAGGACGAACGCATCGACTTCGAACTGATCTGGCGCGACCGGCCGAGCCCCGTCTTCCTCACCCGCAACGACAAGCTCACCGACACGCTCTCTGCCTCGGTTAGCGCCGTCACCGGCCTGACGCCGACGCTCTCGACCTCCGGCGGCACGTCGGACGCGCGCTTCATCAAGGATTTCTGCCCGGTCGTCGAATTCGGCCTCGTGGGCCAAACCATGCACATGGTTGACGAGCGCGTGGCTCTTGCCGACCTCGAAACGCTGACGCAAATCTATCTGCGTTTCCTCGAGGACTGGTTCGGATAGACCTTAAATGCCTTCGGCCGACTACGTTCAGCAATCGCTTTCCGGCGCCGCGCGCCTCATGGCCGGCAAGAAGGACGGGCTGCGCTTCCTCGACATCTCGGCCGACGGTTTCTGGACCTCGTTCTTCGCCATCGTGATCGCGCTGCCGGCGATGACGGTCGGCTGGGTGACCCTCGCCAACGAACTCGCCTTCCAGGGCGACGGCATCGGCAGCCGGTTTTCGATCGTGCTGAGGCTCGCGACCATCGACGTGCTCGCCTGGATCATCCCGCTTGCGGTCTTCGCACTCCTTGCAAAGCCGGCCGGCATTGCAAGCCGGTTCGTCCATTTCGTCGTCGCCAGCAACTGGGGCTCGGCGATCTATGTCTGGATCATGCTGCCGCCCTCTCTCATCCGGCTCTTCTGGCCGGATGCCGGAGAGGGGGTCACGGCATTTTCGCTCGGCCTGTTCTTTTTCACCATGGTCCTTGCCTGGCGGCTGACCAATGCCGTTCTCGACAAGGGACCGGCCTTCGCGACCGGGGTCTTCACCGCGATGTTCCTGGTGTCGCTCTTCGTGCTTTTCACGCTGCAGGGCGTGTTCGGGCTCGTTCAGTCGTAATCGACACGCGTGAGAAACAGCCCGTCGGGCGGCGCAACCTGGCCGCAGCGGGCGCGGTCGGCGGCATCGAGCGCCGCGCGAACATCCGCGACCGACCACGCCCCCTCGCCCGCCTTCTTCAGCGTGCCCACCATCGAGCGGACCTGATTGTGCAGGAACGAACGCGCCGAGGCGCGGATTTCGACGATGTCGCCGTCGCGCGTCACATCTAGCCGGTCCAGGGTGCGGACCGGGCTGTTCGCCTGGCACTGGACCGAGCGGAATGTCGTGAAGTCGTGCCTGCCGAGCAGCGTCTGTGCGGCTGCGTGCATCGCCTCGGCATCGAGCGCCTTCGGAACGTGCCACGCGCGGCCTAGATCGAGCGCGGCGGGCGCGCGGCGGTTGAGAATACGGAAGAGATAGTGCCGGGCGCTGGCCGAAAAGCGGGCATCGAAATCCTCGCCTACAGCCTCTACCGCGAAGACCGCGACCGGGTCGCCGGCGAGCCGAAGATGCGCGTTGAGCGCGCCCATCAGCTTGTCCGCCGTCCAACTCCCGGCAAGATCGACATGCGCCACCTGGCCCGTCGCGTGAACGCCGGTATCGGTGCGCCCCGCCCCGCGGATCGACACGCGCTCGGCGGTGAAGCGGAAGATCGCGTCCTCGATCGCCTGCTGGACGGTGGGCAGATCGGCCTGCCGCTGCCAGCCGGAATAAGGCCGGCCGTCATATTCGATGTCGAGTCGAAACCGGGCCATCACATTTCAGAAAAGGCGGCGGCGTACACGAGCCGCCCCATGGTCGGCGCCTCTGTCGAGAAGGCGAGCGCCTGCAGATATTCGCCTTGATAGTCGCTCTCGAATTTTTCCGCGCGCCGACGGGTGTAGCCGAACTTGCCGTAATAGGCCGGGTCGCCGAGGACCACCGACAATTCCTCGCCGGCATTCTTCAACAGATGATGCGCGTTCTCGATCAGCGCCTTGCCGACGCCGGTGCGCTGCTTGTCGGGCCGCACCGCCAGCGGCGCGAGCGCCACGGCATCCGCGCTGCGGTTCTTCGATTCGACGACGAGCCGCGAGAACAGGATGTGACCGTAGACCTGCTGCTCGTGCGTCGCGACGAGTTCGAGCACGTCGTCGCCCGCTGCACGAAGGGCTTCGACCAGCTCCGCCTCGCCGGGATTGCCGAACGCTTCTTCCAGAACCCAGCGCACGTCTTCCGCGTCGCGCGACTCAAAAGGCCGGATCACCAGTCCCCGCATCATAGCCTGTCGCCCTTTTTCAATCCCGCGCCGCGCAGGAAGGCCCCAGCCTCCATCGGCCTGCCGCCCGCGCGCTGCACTTCGACGAGGCGGACCGCGCCATCTCCGCAGGCGATCGTCAGCCGGTCGTCGAGGATCGTACCGGGCATGCCCGCACCCTCGCCCATTGTCGAGCGCAGCAGCTTCAACCGCTCCGGCTTGCCACCGATAGTCGCCTCGCACCATGCACCGGGGAATGGCGAGATACTGCGGATGCGGTCATGCACCTCGGGCGCAGGTTTCGACCAGTCGATCCGCGTCTCGTCCTTGGAAATCTTGGCGGCGTAGGTCGCGCCCTCGCCTGATTGCGCGACGGTCGGCAGGTCGCCGGCCTCCAGCCTGCCCAGCGCCTCGACCATCAGCCGCGCACCAACATCGCGCAGCCTATCGTGGAGTTCGCCCGCCGTCATGTCGGCGCCGATCGCGACACGCTCGGTCAGGGCGACCGGGCCTGTGTCGAGGCCTTCGTCCATCTTCATGACCATCATGCCGGTCTCGGCATCGCCGGCCATGATCGCGCGCTGGATCGGCGCGGCACCGCGCCAGCGCGGCAGGAGCGAGGCGTGGCCGTTATAGGCACCGAGGCGCGTTCCATCGAGAATCGCCTTCGGCAGGAGCAACCCGTAGGCGACGACCACAGCGACATCCGCGCCCAGCGCACGGAATGCAGCCTGCTCGGCCTCGCCTTTCAGCGAAACGGGGGTGCGGACCTCAATGCCGAGGCTTTCCGCGAGATCGTGGACAGGGGATTTCTTCAGTTCCAGTCCGCGCCTTCCGGCGGGGCGCGGCGGCTGCGAATAGGCGGCCACGACCTCGTGCCCCGCCTCGACAATCGCCTTCAACGTCGCCGCCGAAAATTCCGGCGTGCCCATGAAGATGACGCGCAGCGCCACCGGATCAGCCGACGAGGCGCTGCGGCGCCTTCTCGCGGGCGAGCTTCTTGAACTTGCGCACGACCATGTCGCGCTTGAGCTTGGAGATGTGATCGATGAAGAGCACGCCGTTCAAATGGTCGATCTCGTGCTGGAGGCACGTCGCCATCAGCCCGTCGGCCACCATTTCCTGCGCCTTGCCGTCGCGGTCGAGATAGGTCACCGTCACCGTCTCCGGCCGTTCGACCTCGGCGTAGTAGTCCGGGATCGACAGGCAACCTTCCTCGTAGACGGAAATGTCGTCGCCCGATGCCACGATCTGCGGATTGATGAACACGTGCGGGGCCTTGTCCTCACCTTCCTTGGCGAGGTCGATGACCAGCATGCGGAGCGGCTCGCCGATTTGGATCGCGGCGAGCCCGATGCCCGGCGCGTCGTACATCGTGTCGAGCATGTCATCGGCGAATTTGCGGGTCGCGTCGTCGACGCGCTCCAGCGGCTTCGACACCTGGCGCAGGACGGGATCGGGAAGGATGATGAGCGGCTTGATCGTCATGGCCGTCAGGTAATCGGTGAAACCGCGCGCGTCAACGCTCCGGCATGTGGACGTTCACGTTTTGGTCTTATTGCGACGTCGCGAATCGTCTAGTGTCGCGCGATGAACCCGTCCGAATCGCTTTTCGCCGCCCCCCTTCTCCAGCTCGGCTCGACCACGATCACGCTCGGCCACGCGCTGATTGCAGGCGCGGCCGTCGTCCTGGCGCTGGTCGCGCTCCTCGTCATGTCCGTTTCGCGTGCGGCACGGGTGCAGGCCGAGGTGGCGGAGGAGAGCGCCGCGCGGGCGCGCGAAGCCGATGCACGCCTCGCCGAGATCACCCGTGCACAAGTCGAAATGCAGGGGCGCATGGGCACGATCGCCGAAGTGTTCGGCGCGCGTCAGGCCGAGCTCAACAAGGCGATCGGCGAGCGGCTCGACGGTATGACCTCGCGGCTCGGCCATTCGATCACCGAGCAGACGAAGTCGACGCACGAAAACCTCGCCAAGCTGCAGGAACGCCTTGCGGTCATCGATACGGCCCAGAACAACATCCAGTCGCTCGCCGGCCAAGTCGTGCAACTCCAGCACATCCTTTCCAACAAGCAGACCCGCGGCGCCTTCGGGCAGGCGCGCATGGAGGCAATCATCGCCGACGGCCTGCCGCACGGCGCCTACGAATTCCAGGCGACGCTTTCCAACGGCAGCCGCCCCGACTGCACGATCCGCATGCCGAACGGCGCGCCCGACCTCGTCATCGACGCCAAGTTTCCGCTGGAATCGTGGAACGCCATTCGCACGGCTGCCGAGGCCGAAAATTCGGAGGCGCAGAAATACGCCGCGCAGAATTTCCGCCGTGATGTGGAAGTTCACCTGAAGGCCATCGCCGACAAATATCTCATCAATGGCGAGACGCAGGACACGGCCTTCATGTTCGTGCCGTCGGAATCGATCTTCGCCGAGATTCACGAGAATTTCGAGGCGCTGGTGCAAAAAGCCCATCGCGCCCGCATCGTCATCGTCTCGCCCTCGCTGCTGATGCTCTCCATCCAGGTCATCCAGGCGGTGCTGAAGGACGCGCGGATGCGCGAGCAGGCGCATCTGATCCAGGGCGAGGTCATCCGCCTGATGGAGGATCTCGGCCGCCTCGACGAGCGCGTGCGCAAGCTTCAGACCCATTTCGGGCAGGCCAATCGCGACATCGACCTGATCCTCACCTCGACGGAAAAGCTGACCAAGCGCGGCGAGAAGATCGAGGCGCTGGAACTGGACTCGCCGCAGATCGACGAGAAAGCAGACAAGAAGCCGGCAGAAGCGCGCAGCGGCTCGCTGCGCCTGCGGGTCGTCGACGACGAATAGACTGTTCACCTGCCCGCGACTGGCAATCCGCCCGCTGGTTCCATACCTCTTCTTCAAATCGAAGGGATATGAACGATGGAAATCGGCCTCTACACATTCGGCGATGTCGGCACCGACCCGGTGACCGGGAACATCGTCAGTCCGGCGCAGCGCTTCGCCAATCTCATCGAGGAAATCGAACTCGCCGATCAGGTCGGGCTCGATCTCTTTGGCCTTGGCGAACATCACCGGCCGGACTACGCCGTCTCCGCTCCCGCCGTCGCGCTCGCCGCCGCCGCCCCGCGCACCAAGAATATCAAGCTGTCGAGCGCCGTCTCAGTGCTCTCGTCGGACGACCCGATCCGCGTCTTCCAGCAGTTCGCTACACTCGACAACATCTCGAACGGGCGTGCAGAGATCATGGCCGGGCGTGGCTCCTTCATCGAATCCTTCCCGCTCTTCGGCTACGACCTCGGCGATTACGACACGCTCTTCGCCGAAAAGCTCGAAATGCTGATCAAGCTCAACGAGGGCGAAATCTTTTCATGGGAAGGCGGCAAGCACACGCCGCACGTCAGCGAGCGCGGCGTCTACCCGCGGCCGGTCAACGGCAAATTGCCCATCTGGCTCGCCGTCGGCGGCACGCCGCAATCGGTGGGGCGCGCGGCCATGCTCGGCCTGCCGCTCGCGCTCGCCATCATTGGCGGCGAGCCGGCGCGCTTCGCGCCCTTCTTCAAGCTCTATCGCGAGGCGGCCGAAAAGTTCGGCCGCGATCCGGCGACGCTGAAGACCTCGATCAACGTCCACGGCTTCGTGGCGGATACGCGCAAGGAAGCCGTCGACACGTTCTATCCCGCACAAGCTGAAGTGATGAACCGGATCGGCCGCGAACGCGGCTGGCCGCCGGCCAGCCGCCAGCAGTTCGAGGCATCTGCCGGCCCACGCGGCGCCCAGTTCATCGGCGACGCGTCGGAACTGACCGACAAGATCCTCGCGCATTACGAAATCTTCGGCTTCGACCGCTTCGTCATCCAGATGGCGATCGGCGTGATGGATCACGCCAAGCTGTTGAAGGCAATCGAGATTTTGGGAACGCGGGTGGCGCCGGAGGTGAAGAAGGCAGTCGGCAAAAGGCGGATCGCCGCGGCCTGACGGGCTGTCCCGCCCGAACCGGCTGGAGATCATTTCGCGCATTGACGCGCATCGTCCCGATTGCCGCGGTCGCTTTTTTTCCCGAAGTGACCCCCACCCTTTATCCCTCCCCACAAGGGGGAGGGAGTCGCCAGCGTCCAGCCTTTCCGTCAATTTTATCACCCGACCGAAAGCAGGGGCGCGACGTGGATGCCCTTCCTCCCCCTTGTGGGGAGGGATAAAGGGTGGGGGGTCCCCTTCAAAGAAAACAACAATTGTGAAGCTGCCGACGCCCATCGTCCCGGTAGGAACGGCGCCGGTCAGCCCTCTTCGTTCGCCAGATCATTCCAGGCGTTCTGCTGCGCGAGCATCGACCGCAGATACGCCACGTTGGCCTCGGCCTGTTCGGGCGACAATTCGCGACTGGCGATTGCTTCGGCATCCGCAAAACGCCCCTGCAGCCCGACCACCAGCGCCAAATTCTGCCGCACACGGCTGTCGGCGCCGGGCTGGGTGACGGCGTTCTGGAGCTGGGCTTCGGCCTGCTTCAGGTCGCCTTCCAGAAGATAGGACATGCCGAGGTTCGAAAGCACGCTCGGGTCGTTCGGCTGCATTTCAAGGGCGCGGGCATAGAGCCGGCGCGCCTCGCCGGCCTGCCCAAGCTGGTCGAGGATCGCGCCTTCGGCCGACATCAGTTTCCAGTCGGGATATTCGGGCGTCTGCGCACGGCGGACGGCGTCGAGCGCGGGCTGGAGGTCGCCGGCGGCGGCCAGCGCCTTGCCGTAGGCCGCGAGCACCTGACGTTCCTTGGGATGGTCGATCGCCGCCTTTCGCATCACGGCCAGCGCTTGGTCGTTGCGCCCGTCCATCTGCAGCACCGAAGCGTATTGCATGGCGACGTTCATGTCGGCCGGGTTGCGCGTATAGGCGGTGCCGAGCTGATCGGCCGTCGCGCGCAGTTCGGGCGCCGTCATCTGCGTGACCGCGCCGGTCGTCGTGCGGTCGACGGAGGCGGTCGTCATGCGCTTGTTGCCGGCGCAACCCGCCAGCGCGAGCGTTGCCGCCAGCGCCAGGATCGTCGCCGTGGTCCTCGCCTTTGCCTTCATGTTGATCGACCTCCGCATCGACATACCCTCGTGCCGAAGCACTCCTTAATGTCCCGAGCAATATTCCGTTAACCCTAACGGAGCGTTAAAAGGGTTCGCATCTGCTTCGCGCCCGCCTTTCAGGAGACCCCATGCCCATCGAAATCACGCAAACGCCGCTCGCCAATGCGAAGCCCATCCATGTCGTCGCCAAGGACGGGCTCGACGGCATCGCGATCGACGCGCGTGCCCGCGCCTGGGCGAAGGCCAGCGGCTTTTCCGGCCAGTCTGGCAAGGTGCTGGCCTTCCCCGACGCCGACGGCGAACTGGCCGGCGCGCTGGTCGGCATCGGCACCGAGGAAGGCGCGACGGCGGCGCTGGCGCTCGGCCGCCTCGCCCGCGACCTGCCCTCCGGCGAATGGGTCTTCGCGCCCGGCGCGTTCGACGCCCATCTGGCGACCCTCGCGCTGGTGATCGGCGGATACCGCTTCGAGCGCTACTGGAAGGACAGCCCGCGCGACATCCGCCTGCAGCTTTCCGCCGGTGTCGACCTCGCCCGCGTCACATGCGAGGCCGACGGCATCATCCTTGCCCGCGATCTCATCAACACGCCGACCAACGACATGGGGCCGGCCGATCTCGAGGAGGCCGCGCGCAGGCTCGCCAAGGCACACAAGGCGAAGATTTCCGTCATCGAGGGCGACGCGCTCCTGAAGCAGAATTTTCCGATGATCCACGCGGTCGGCCGCGCTTCCGATCAGACGCCTCGCCTCATCGACTTCACCTGGGGTCCGAAGGACGCGCCCAAGGTGACGCTGGTCGGCAAGGGGGTCTGCTTCGACACCGGCGGGCTCGACATCAAGCCGGCAAGCGGCATGCTCCTGATGAAGAAGGACATGGGCGGCGCGGCGAACGTGCTTGGGCTCGCCTCGATGATCATGAGCGCCAATCTCGATTTGCGCCTGCGCGTCCTCATTCCCGCCGTCGAAAACGCCATCGCCGGCAACGCCTTTAGGCCAGGCGACGTTCTGACCAGCCGCAAGGGGCTGACCGTCGAAATCGGCAACACGGATGCCGAGGGCCGACTGATCCTCGCCGATGCGTTGGCGCTTGCCGACGAGGAAAAGCCGGAACTCCTGATCGACATGGCGACGCTGACCGGTGCCGCGCGCGTCGCGCTCGGGCCGGACTTGCCGCCCTTCTTCACCGACGACGAGACGCTCGCCGCCGACCTTTCTCGCGCGGGCGATACGGTGGCCGATCCGGTCTGGCGGATGCCGCTCTGGAAGCCCTATGCGAAGAAGCTTTCCTCGCGGGTTGCCGACATGAACAACGTCACCACCGACGGCTTTGCCGGCTCGGTCACGGCGGCCCTATTCCTTCAGAAATTCGTCGAAAACGCACGAAGCTGGGTCCATCTCGACATCTTCGGCTGGAACCCGGTGGAGAAACCTCACGCGCCAGTCGGCGGCGAGGCGCAGGCGATCCGCGCGCTGATGCGCGTCCTCGAAGCGCGGTACGGAAAATGACCACGCTCGACCGCCGCCTCCACGCCTTTCGGCCCGATCTTGCAGCGGAAAGCCTGCGCGGCCGGGTCGAGGTCAGCCAGTTCGTCGAAGGACGACCGGCGCGGATCGCCGCGCCGATCGTAGATTTGCGCCCCGCCCCCCGCGCCGACAGCGGCATCGATACGCAACTGCTCTGCGGTGCCACGGTCCGCGTGTTCGACGAGCGCGAAGGCTGGGCATGGCTGCAGGCTGACGCCGACGGCTATGTCGGCTACGCGCCCGCATCGGCGCTGAGTACGGTCGAGGAGGCGACACATGTCGTTGTCGTACAGCGCAGTTTCGTCTATCGCGGCGCGGATTTGCGCCTTCCGATGACCACGGCGCATTCGATGGGCGCGGCGGTGCGCATCGTCGGCGAGGCCGAAACGCGCGGCACGCGCTACGCCCTCCTTGAGACCGGCGAGGCGATGATTTTCGATCACCTTCGGCCGGTCGGTCATCTCGAGCCGGACTACGTCTCGGTCGCGGAGCGCTTCGAGCACACGCCCTATCTGTGGGGCGGTGTTTCCGGCTTCGGCATCGATTGTTCTGGCTTGGTGCAGCTTGCGTTGCGGATGGCCGGCATATCAGTGCTGCGCGACACCGACATGCAGGCGGCGAGCATCGGCATCGCGCTCGACATCGGCGACGACCTCGCCGGCCTGCGACGTGGCGACCTCGTCTTCTGGAAGGGCCATGTCGCGATCATGCTCGACGCCGCTTCCATGATCCATGCCAGCGGCCACACGATGCGCGTCACCCGCGAGCCGCTGGCCGACGCGGTATCGCGCATTGGGCACCTTTACGGCGGTCCGACGGGGTTTCGGCGGCCCTGACTTTCTCGACTTCGCAAACACCCCCTCCACCATGCTTCGCATGGTCCCCCTCCCCCGCTTCGCAGGGGAAGAGCCGAGGTTGCGGCCTTTCTCGAGGTAGATCCTCCCCCGTTCACGGGGGAGGTGGCCCGAAGGGTCGGAGGGGGCGCTCGCCCGGCCTAATACCCCGCCTTGCGGTCCACCAGATGCTGCAGGGGATCGCCGCGCTCGAAGCGGTCCATCTGCTCCACCATCAGCGGCACGAGGTGTCGCGCGTCGGATGTGGCCGCGGCGTGGGGCGTGACGAAGACGCGTGGATGCGTCCAGAGCGGGCTCGTCGCCGCCAGCGGTTCGGTCTCGAAGACGTCGAGGCTCGCCTCCTTCAGCGTGCCGTCGTCGAGCGCGCGCAAAATGTCCGCCTCCTTCTGCAGCTTGCCGCGACCGGCATTGATCAGGCACGCGCCGCCGAGCCCGTTGTCGCGGCGCAGCTTCGACAGGAGTTCGTAGTCGACGATCCCCTCGGTCGCCGGCGTGTGCGGCAATAGCACCACGAGGATATCGGTCGCGTTGAGGAACGGCGTCAGCCCCGCCTCGCCGCTGAAGGTTTCGACCCCATCGACGGATTTTTCCGTCCGCGTCCAGCCTTTCACGTCGAAGCCGATTGCCTTCAAGGCCTTCGCTGCCGCCAGCCCGAGCTCGCCGAGGCCCAGAATGCCGACCGAGACGTCCGGCGAAGCTGGCTGCGCGATCTCGCGCCAGCTCTTCTTCGCCTGTTCGGCGCGGTAGAACATGCCCTGGCGCTGGTGGTCCAGCACGCGCCAGACGACATAGTCGACCATGTGCTGGGTTAGGTTCCCCGCCACCACGCGCACGATCGGCACGTCGGGCAGCTTCGGGTCGGCGAAGATGTGGTCGACGCCGGCGCCGATCGAGAAGATCGCCTTCAAATTCGGCAGCGTGGCGAGAATGCCGGGCTGATGCTTCCAGACCACCGCATAGTCGATTGACGGGTCGCTCTCGCCCTGCGGCTCGGTCACCACCTGCCGCTCCGCCGAAAGAAGCTCGTGCCACTTCTTCGGGTTGAACCCTTGGACGGACAGAAGAATGCGCCCCGCGCGCTGGTCGGTCATGGTCGGCTCCCTGGTCTTTTGTCTATTCGCTGACGACGCCGGCCGGCGCGGTCGCGATATCGAAGGCGGCGGCGATCAGCGCCTTCGTGTAGTCGGTCTGCGGGTTCTCGAAGATCTGCCGGCTGGTGCCGTATTCGACGACCTTGCCATTGCGCATCACGATCACCTCGTTCGCCAGCGCGCGCACGACCTTCAGATCGTGGCTGATGAAGAGGTAAGCGAGTTGGTGCTTCTTCTGCAGGTCGCGCAACAGGTCGACCACCTGCGCCTGCACGCTCATGTCGAGCGCCGAAGTCGGCTCGTCGAGCATGACGAAGCGCGGATTGAGCACCATGGCACGCGCTATGGCGATGCGCTGGCGCTGGCCGCCGGAAAATTCGTGCGGGTAGCGGAAGCGCGTCGCCGGATCGAGCCCGACTTCCTTGAGGACGCCCACCACAAGGGCGTCGCGCGCATCGGCGTCCAGCTTGGGCTGATGGATACGCAGCCCTTCCTCGATGATCTCCGAGACCGACATGCGCGGCGAGAGCGAGCCGAACGGGTCCTGGAACACGATCTGCATCTCGCGCCGCAGCGGCTTCATTTCGCGGAAGGAATAATCCTCGATTGCCTTGTCGCCGAGCATGATCCGGCCCTTCGACGAGATCATGCGCGAGAGCGCCAGGCCCAGCGTCGTCTTGCCGGAACCCGATTCGCCGACGACGCCCAGCGTCTGGCCGGCGCGCACGGTAAGGTCGATGCCGTCTACGGCCTTCACATGGTCGACCGTCTTGCGGAAGAAGCCCTGCTTGATCGGGAACCAGACCCTGATGTCGTCGCCCTTCATGACGATCGGCGCCGCGTCGTTCGCCGCCGGCGGCTCGCCCTTGGGCTCGGCTGCCAGCAGATGGCGCGTGTATTCGTGCTTCGGATTGGCGAAGACTTCGGCTGTCGGCCCCTCCTCGACGATCTTGCCCTTCGTCATCACGCAGACGCGGTCCGCGATACGCCGCACGATGCCGAGATCATGTGTGATGAAGAGCATCGACATCTTGTTGCGTGTCTTCAACTCGGCCAGGAGTTCGAGGATCTGCGCCTGCACGGTCACGTCGAGCGCCGTGGTCGGCTCGTCGGCGATCAGGAGCTTTGGCTCGTTGGCGAGCGCCATCGCGATCATCACGGGCTGGCGCTGGCCGCCGGAAAGCTGGTGCGGATAGGCGCCAAGACGCTTTTCAGGCTCACGAATGCCGACCTCGTTCAGGAGTTCCAGCGTGCGCGCCTTCGACTGCTTCTCGTTCATGCCGCGATGCAGCTTCAGGATTTCGCCGATCTGCCGCTCGATCGTGTGCAGCGGATTGAGCGACGTCATCGGCTCCTGGAAGATCATCGTGATGTCGTTGCCGCGCACCCGCATCAGCGCCCGCTCGTCGAGCGCCAGCAAGTCCTTGCCCTCGAACAGTACCTGCCCCGACGGGTGGCTGGCGGCTGGATAGGGCAGGAGCTTGAGAACCGAGAGCGCGGAAACCGACTTGCCCGACCCGGATTCACCGACGAGCGCAACCGTCTCACCCGGAGCGATGTCGAATGAAACATGATCGACGGCAATCTGCTCACGCCCGCCCTGGGCGAAGGCAACGGAAAGATCGCGAACGGAAAGAAGGGGGGTGGTCATCGGAACGTCTTCCGCGGATCGAAGGCGTCGCGGACGGCTTCGCCGACGAAGATCAGCAGCGAGAGCATGACCGACAGCGACAGGAAGCCGACGATGCCGAGCCAGGGGGCGTTCAGGTTGCGCTGGCCCTGACGGAGGAGTTCGCCGAGCGAGGCGGAGCCGGGGGGCAGGCCGAAGCCGAGGAAGTCGAGCGAGGTCAGCGTCGTAATCGATCCGTTGAGGATGAAGGGCAGGAAGGTCAGCGTCGCGACCATCGCGTTCGGCAGGAGGTGGCGGAACATGATCGTGGCATTGCCGACGCCCAGCGCCCGCGCCGCGTTTACGTATTCGAAGTTGCGCGCCCGCAGGAATTCGGCGCGCACGACGCCGACGAACGCCACCCATGAGAAGAGCAGCATGATGCCGAGCAGGATGAAGAACCCCGGCGGCAGGATCGCGGCGATGATGAGGATCAGATAGAGGACCGGGATCGACGACCAGATTTCGATCACGCGCTGGAAGATCAGGTCGGTCCAGCCGCCGAAATAGCCCTGCACGGCACCGGCCGTGACGCCGATGATCGCCGAGGCGGCCGTCAGGACGAGGCCGAACAGGACAGAGATGCGGAAGCCATAGATGACACGCGCCGCGACGTCGCGGGCCTGGTCGTCGGTGCCGAGCCAGTTGAAATTGCCGAGCGTGCAGTTCGGATCGTCCGCGCCCTCGAAATAGCGCTGGCAGCGCGTCTCGCGGTCGTAGAGCCAGGACGGCTTGGCGGGCGCAGCCTCGGGGATCTCGTTATTCACCGTGCGGTAGGAATAGCGGATCGGCGGCCAGATCATCCAGCCATTCGCCTCGATCTCTTCCTGGATGACCGGGTCGCGATAGTCCGTCACCGCGAGGAAGCCGCCGAACTTTTCCTCCGGATAGTCGACGATGGTCGGGAAGAGGATTTCGCCATTGTAGGAGGCGAGCACCGGCTTGTCGTTGGCGATGAACTCGGCGAACAGCGACAGCACGAACAGGATGAGGAAGATCCAGAGCGACCAATAGCCGCGCCGGTTTGCCTTGAAGTTCTGCCAGCGACGCTGGTTGAGCGGCGACAGCCATGGCCGCGCGACCTTCTCGCGCACTTCCTCGACCTGCGCCTTGGCGAGCATGTCGGACATCAGACGTCCCTCCGCTCGAAATCGATGCGCGGGTCGATCCAGGTATACATCAGGTCCGATAGGAGGCTGACGAGCAGCCCGATCAGCGAGAAGATGTAGAGCGTGGCAAAGACGACCGGATAGTCGCGGTCGAGCACCGAGCGGAAGCCGAGAAGCCCAAGCCCGTCGAGCGAGAAGATGTTCTCGATCAGGAGCGAGCCGGTAAAGAAGGCCGAGATGAAGGCGCCGGGGAAGCCGGCGATGATGATCAGCATCGCATTGCGGAAGACGTGGCGGTAGAGCACCTGCCGCTCGGACAGGCCCTTGGCGCGCGCGGTGACGACATATTGCTTGCGGATTTCCTCGAGGAAGGAGTTCTTGGTCAGAAGCGTCGTCGTCGCGAAGGCGGAGAGAACCATCGCCGTCAGCGGCAGCGCGAGGTGCCAGAAATAGTCGAGGATGCGCTCGGGCCAGGAGAGGTCCGACCAGTTCTCGGAGGTGAGGCCGCGCAGCGGGAACCAGTCGAAGAACGAGCCGCCGGCGAAGAGCACCATCAAGAGGATCGCGAACAGGAATCCCGGGATCGCATAGGCAACGATGACGATGCCGCTCGTCCAAACGTCGAAGCTCGATCCGTCCTTCACCGCCTTGCGAATGCCGAGCGGGATCGAGATCGCGTAGGAGATGAGCGTGATCCACAGGCCGAGCGAGATCGATACCGGCATCTTCTCGATGATCAGGTCGATGACCGAGATGTCGCGAAAATAACTGTCGCCGAAATCGAACCGTGCGTAGTTCCAGATCATGTTGGCGAAGCGTTCGAGCGGCGGCTTGTCGAAGCCGAACTGGCGTTCGAGCTGGGCGATGAATTCCGGATCGAGCCCCTGCGCGCCGCGATAGCTGGATTCGCCGCCGGTATCGAAATTCTGGAAATCGGAACTGCCGCCGCCGATGCGGTCGGCCGCGCCGCCGCCCTGCCCGGTGATGTTGGCAATCACCTGCTCCACCGGTCCGCCCGGCGCGAACTGGATGACGATGAACGAGATCGCCATGATGCCGAACAAGGTCGGAATCATCAGCAACAGACGTCGAAGGATATAGGCGCCCATCAGGTGGACTTCGCTGCGAGGGTGGTCAAATCAGTCTCAAGCCCTGCCAATCGATTTCGCCTTTTCCTCGTCGTACCACCACAAGGCCTCGACGGGGAAGCCATAGTCCGGCTTCGGGTCCTTGAAGCCGAACATGTCCCAATAGGCCGCCCGGTGATTCGGCGCATGCCAATTTGGAATCCAGTCATGGCGCGCGCGCAAGATGCGGTCCATGACCTTCAGCGTCACGACGAGGTCGTCGCGCGTCTCGGCCTTGCCGGCACGCTCGATCAGCGCGTCCAGCGCGGGCGATTTCGTGCCGGGATAGTTGCGCGTTCCCGGCAGGTCCGCCGAGCGCGAATGGAAGAAGTTGGCTAGGGAATCGCGCGTCGGGGTCGCGCCGAAGGAGGCGGCCATGCCCACCAAGTCGAAATCGAAATCGATCTGTCGCGCCTGATACTGCGCCGAATCGACCTGACGTATCGAAGCGTCGATGCCGATCTGGCGCATGTTTTCGACGAAGGGCGAGCCCGATCGGATGAAGACCTCGTCCTGGATCAGGTATTCGACAGTCAGCGGCTGCCCGGCCGCATTCCGGAGCACGCGGCCATCGGCCTGCCATCCGGCCTCCATCAGAAGACGGCGCGCTTCGCGCAGCAGGCGCCTGTCGCGGCCCGAACCATCCGACGTCGGCGCGACCACCGCCTCGCCGAAAGCTTCTTCTGGGATGTCGCTGCGGAATTGCTCCAGCAGCGCAAGTTCTGCCTCGGACGGTGCGCCCTCGGCGCGGAACTCCGATTTTTCGAACACCGAATTGGATCGCGCATACGCATCGTAGAAGAGGTTGCGGTTCGTCCATTCGAAGTCGAAGCACATGCCGATCGCCTGGCGCGTGCGCGGGTCGGCGAACTTCTCGCGCCGCTGGTTCAGCGCCCAGGCCTGCATCGAGGGCGACAATTCGCTGGGGAATTCGCGCTTTAGCACACGCCCGTCCGTGATTGCCGGGAAGTCGTAGCCCGTCGCCCAGGTTCGCGCCGTGAACTCCTGACGAAACTGGATGTCGCCCTTCTTGAACGCCTCGAAAGCCGCATTGCGGTCGCGGTAGAACTCGATGCGGATCGTGTCGAAGTGGAAAAGCCCGCGCATGACGGGCAGATCACGTCCCCAGTAATCCTCGACGCGGTCATACTCGATCGTCTGCCCGGCATTGACGCGGCCGACCTTGTAGGGGCCCGAGCCGAGCGGGGGCTTGAGCTGCGAGGCGTCGAACGGATTTTCCTCATAGAACGCCTTCGAGACGATCGGCATGGCAATGACCGAAAAGATCGTGCGCGAGGACTGGTTGCCGTTGAAGGCGATGCGGAAGGTCGCCTCGTCCTCGGCCACCGCCTCCGTCATCTCGCTCAGGGGCAGGACGAGCGACGGGTGGCCCTTTTCCTTGAAGAGGTTGAACGAATAGGCGACGTCCTCGGCCGTCAGCTTGGAGCCGTCGTGGAGGCGCGCCTGCGGCCGAAGCTTGAAGGTGAAGGAATTGCGATCGTCGGCAATCGTGATGGTTTCCGCCAGAAGTCCGTAGGCCGAGTCCGGCTCGTCGAGCGAGCCGGCCATCAGACTGTCGAAGCACAGCTCCATGCGCGGCGGCGCGTCGCCGCGGGGCACGAAGGAGTTCAGCGTGTTGAAGGTGAGGACAGACTGGTTGTAGCCCCAGTTCGGCACCGAGAAATTGAACCGTCCGCCTTTCGGGGCATCCGGGTTTGCATAGTCGAAATGCGTGAAATCAGGCCCGTATTTCAGGTCACCGAAGGCCGAGATGCCATGAAGCGGCGTTCCGGTCTGGAGCTCGGCTAGCACGGCGCGTGGCAAAAACGGCGCGGCGAAGGCGGCGCCGCCCAGCGCCAGGAAGGCACGGCGGTCGATACCTGCGCCGCTCATTCCGCTTCCTCGATCTGCTCTTCGATCTCGGCCTCTCGATCCTGCAATATCCACCAGGATTGCGGATCGATGCCGGAATATTCGGGCTGCTTTTCGGGAATGCCGAACTTGTTCCAGTAGGCGTAGCGCATGGTCGGCTGGAAATATTGCGGCACGGTGTAGTAGTTCCACAGGAGCACACGGTCGAGCGCGCGCGTTGCCGCCACCAGTTCCTCGCGGTCGGCCGCGTAGATGATCTTGTCGATCAGCGCATCCACCACCGGGTCCTTGATGCCCGGCACGTTGCGCGAGCCTTCGGCGTCGGCGGCCTGCGTGCTCCAGTAATCGCGCTGCTCGTTGCCGGGCGATTCGGATTGCGGGAAGCGCGCCGTCACGGCGTCGAACTCGAAGGCCTGATAGCGTTGGATGTATTGCGAGGTGTCGACGATGCGCAGCGTCGCGTCGATGCCGAGGCGGCGCAGATTGGCGATGTAGCCGCCTGTGATGATCTCGCTCGTCGGCGAGGACCCCAGGAATTCGATGCGGAATTGCTCGCCGCTCTCCTTGTTCACCATGCGGCCGCCCTGGATCGCCCAGCCCGCTTCGTCGAAGAGCCGGACTGCCTCGCGCAGATTGTCGCGCTGCGCCTGCGGGGTGTCGAAGACGGGCAGCTTGAACTCTTCGGTAAAGAGCTCCGGCGGCAGCGCATCGCGATGCGCTTCCAGCATTTCAAGTTCCTGCCCCTCCGGCACGCCGCTCGACGCCAGTTCGGAACGTTCGAAATAGCTGGAAAAGCGCTCGTTCATCTCGAAGAACTGAAGGCGGTTCTGCTCCTCGAAATTATAGGCCAGCGTCAGAGCCTGGCGCACACGCCGGTCCTGGAAGCGTGGCTGGCGCATGTTGAAGGCGAAGGCCTGCATGTGCTGGATGCCACCCGAGATGAACTCGCGCTTGATGACGTCTCCGCGCTCGAAGGCCGGGAAATTGTACTCGACCGCCCAGCGCCGCGTGCTCGTTTCCTGCCGAATATCCTCGAAGCCGCCGCGGGTGAAGGCCAGGAACTCGGCATTGTCGTCCTGGAAGTAGGTGTAGGTCATGCGGTCGAAATTGTTGCGCCCGATGTTGACCGGCTCCTCGGCGCCCCAATAATCCTCGACGCGCTCCCAGACGATGCGCGAGCCGGGATCGAAGGATGCGATCCTGTAAGGTCCGCTGCCAAGCGGCGCTTCGAGAGTCGGATTGGCGATGTTGCGCTTCTGGCCGCGCGCATTCTCGCCTTCCCACCAATGCTTCGGCAGAACCGCCAGATCGCCCATGATGTGCGGCAGTTCGCGGTTGCCGGTCTGGTCGAAGGTGAACTCGACTTCGCGCTCTGAAATCGCGACCGCCTCGGTCACGTTGGCATAGTAGCGGCTATAGGCCGGGCTGATCTCCTTCAGCTTCTCGAAGGACCAGACCACGTCCTCGGCCGTGATCGGCTCGCCATCGTGCCAGCGCGCATCCGGGTTCAGGCGATAGATCGCCGAGGAATAGTCGTCCGGATAGGTGAATGCCTCGGCGATCAGCGCATGGCTCGTCCCGGCCTCGTCCGGGGATTGCTGCATCAGCGTATCCCAGAGAAGTCCGCCGAACTGGCCGAGGCCGGCCGCGGGCGTGCCGCGCACGATGAACGGGTTGAAGCTGTCGAAAGTGCCGAAGGCCGCCGAATTCAGTGTGCCGCCCTTGGGCGCGTCAGGGTTCACGTAGGAATAGCGGGTGAATTCCTCAGCCGGCGGCTCGGTCTGGATCAGCGAGGAAGTCGTGCGCCATTCGGCCTCGGCGTCCTGCGCCAGCGCAGTGCTCGCACCAGCGAGCAGAACGGTCGCAACGACCCATGATTTGCGCAGATGATCGCCCCAGCGGCCCAATTCCATTCGACGCATCTCCTCTTCGTCCGAGCCCGCACCCTATCCCATCGGGCGTGATTGGAAACCGGCTACGTGGCTAAACTTTGCGTGGCCGGGCATTTTCGCAAACGCAAAAAAGCCGGGCGAAACCCGGCTTTTTCGTGATCGTCGAGATTACGGTTTGGTTAGTTCTGCGCCGGAGCCCGCTCTTCTTCCTCGCTCACCTCGCCATCGGCGGCGGGCGTCGCGGGGTCGGTCTCGGGCGAAGCGGCGGAACCGTCTTCCTCGGGCGTCGCCTCGGCCGGAGCAGCTTCGGTCTCGCTTGCAGCATCGGCATCGGCCGGCTCTGCGGCATCGTCAGCCGGAGCGGCTTCATCGGCGCCAGGCGCAGCCTCTTCGGCCGCCGGCGCGGCGTCCTCGGCGGGAGCGGCCTCTTCGACTTCAGCGGCAGGTGCAGCTTCTTCGCCTTCGGCAGCCGGAGCAGCGTCGTCACCTTCTGCGGCCGGAGCAGCGTCTTCACCTTCGGCGGCTGGCGCGGCTTCTTCGCCCTCGGCGGGAGCAGCTTCCTCGCCCTCGGCCGACTCTTCTTCAGCGGCGGCCGGCTCAGGCAGCGGCATCGGGTTGTCCGACTGGGCGTTGATGTAGGCGATCAGGTTGGCTTCTTCCTGCGGATCGCGGATACCGGCGAAGGCCATCGTCGTTCCCGGCACGTAGGAGCGCGGGTTGACAAGGAATGCGCTCAGGTTCTCGAATTCCCAGGTCTTGGAGCCGCCCTCGGAATATTCGGTCATCGCGGCGGAATAGGAAAAGCCTTCGTGCGACGCGACGACACGGCCCAGCACGTCGTGCAGGTTCGGGCCGACGCGGTTCGCGCCGCCAGCCTCGATCGTGTGGCACGAGGCGCAGCGGCGGAAGGCTGCTTCGCCGGCTGCCGGATCGGCGCTGGCGAGAAGGTCGAGCGCGCTCGGGCCCGTTTCGGCCGGCGCTCCACCGCCTGCGGGCTCCTCGGGAACCTCGATCGCATAGCCCGGGGTTTCGGGAGCATGGGACGCAAAGATCGCGTCCGACACAAGGCTGACCGAAAAGACGACGAAAACGACGCCCAGAAACGCGCCGATCAGCTTGTTAAGTTCAAAAGAGTCCATCTACCCAAGGCTCCAAGGTTCGACCGGGGTGATGCGGCGTGCGGCCGGCGCACACGCGTCAAAGGGTCCCCCACCCGGTCGTGCCGGTGAAAATCGCGCGGAAACTAGGTCTTTTGCTTGGATGTTGCAACACATATAAGGGCCTTTCCACGTGAGACCTTTTGCCACTTTTCCGACCTTCCCGAGAGCCGCACCATCGCTTCGCGCATGTCCAGACTGATCCTCATTCCCGCCCGCATGGCCTCCACCCGCCTGCCCGGCAAGCCGCTGGCCGATATCGCCGGGCTGCCGATGATCGTGCAGGTCACAAGGCGCGCTGCCGAAAGCGGCGCGGGCGAGATCGCCATCGCGACCGACAGTGACGAAGTGGCGCGCGCCGTCGAGGCCCTCGGCTTCGTGGCCGTGATGACGGCGGCAAACCATCAGTCCGGCTCCGACCGCATCTTCGAGGCGCTGCAGAAGCTTGATCCCGACGGGCGCTACACGACGATCGTCAACCTCCAGGGCGACCTGCCGACCATCGATCCCGCACTGATCGCGAGCACGGCCGACGTGCTCGAAGAGGGCGACGCGGACATTGCTACCCTGGGCGTCGAGATCGAGGACGAGGCGGAGAAGACCAATCCGAACGTGGTCAAGATCGTCGGCTCGCCGCTCGCGCCCGATCGTCTGCGCGCGCTCTATTTCACCCGCGCGACCGCACCATGGGGCGACGGCCCGCTCTACCACCATATCGGCATCTACGCCTATCGCCGCGCCGCGCTGGAGCGCTTCGTCGGCCTCGGCCCGAGCCCCTTGGAGACGCGCGAGCGGCTGGAACAGTTGCGCGCGCTCGAAGCGGGCATGCGCATCGATGTCGGCCTCGTCCGTTCCGTTCCGCTGGGCGTCGATACGCCCGAAGATCTCGAGCGCGCCCGCGCCATGTTATCGTAAGGAAGAGCAGAAGCCGCATGTCCAGGACCAACCGCATCGCATTTCAGGGTGAACCCGGCGCCAATTCCGACACCGCCTGCCGCAACATGTTTCCCGGCATGGAGCCGATGCCCTGCGCGACCTTCGAGGACGCGTTCAACGCGGTCGAGAGCGGTGCGGCCGAACTTGCGATGATCCCGATCGAGAACACGATCGCCGGCCGCGTCGCCGACATCCATCACCTCCTGCCCGAGTCGAGCCTGCACATCGTCGGCGAATATTTCCTGCCGATCCATTTCCAGCTCATGGTCCTGCCGGGCGTGAAGATCGACGAGATCAAATCCGTCCACAGCCACATCCACGCGCTCGGCCAGTGCCGCAACGTGATCCGCAAGCACAAGTGGAAGCCGGTCATCGCCGGCGACACGGCCGGCGCCGCGCGCCAGGTGGCCGACGAAGGCGACCGCACCGCCGCCGCACTCGCGCCCGTCCTTGCCGCCGAACTCTACGGCCTCGACATCGTCGCAGAGAATGTCGAGGACACCGACAACAACGTCACCCGCTTCGTGGTGCTGGCGAAGGAGGAATCCTGGGCTCCGCGCAAGTCGGCCGACGATCTGATGATGACGACCTTCATCTTCCGCGTGCACAACATCCCGGCCGCGCTCTATAAGGCCATGGGAGGCTTCGCCACCAATGGCGTCAACATGACGAAGCTCGAAAGCTACCAGCTCGGCGGCACCTTCTTCGCCTCGCAATTCTACGCCGACATCGAAGGCCACCCCGACGACGCCAATGTCGCGCAGGCGCTCAAGGAACTCGACTTCTTCTCGCGCGAAGTGCGGGTGCTCGGGGTCTATCCGGCGGCGGATTTTCGAATTGCGCAACGCAACGGCGGCTAGCTGTCCACCCACGCCCGGATCAGATGATTGGCGATCGCCGCGTTCGGCGGGACGATCAGGCCATCGGTGTGTGCGCCGGCGATCATCGCGCGCACTTCCTCGCGCGTGAACCAGCGGCAGGCTTCGAGTTCGGTGAAGTCCGGCGTCAGATCTTCGTTCAGCGCCTCACCGAAGCAGCCGATCATCAGCGAATGGGGAAACGGCCAGGGCTGGCTGGCGTGATAGGCGACGCGGCCGATCTTGACGCCCGATTCCTCCAGCGTTTCCCGGCGCACCGCATCCTCGATCGTCTCGCCCGGCTCCACGAAGCCGGCGAGCGTCGAAAACATGCCCGGCACGAAATGCGGGCTGCGGCCCATCAGGCAGCGATCGGGCGTGACGGTCAGCATGATGACGACGGGGTCGGTGCGCGGGAAATGCTGCGCGCCGCAGCCGGTGCACACGCGCTTGTAGCCGCCGATGCGGGCTTCGGTCGCGGCCCCGCAGCGGCCGCAGAAGCGGCAATTGGCGTTCCAGGCCAGAAGCGACGCGCCCTGCCCTACGGCACCCATGTCCTCGGGAGCGAGCAAGCCCTGGCTGTTGAGCGAGCGCAGGTCGATCGCCTTGATGCCGTCCGGCAGGTCCTCGGGCTCGAGACTACCAGGGGCAGCGATGACCGGACCGTCGGGGCCATGACCGAGCAGCACCGCATGCTGCAGCTTGGCCTTGAGGGCTTCGGCTTCCGATGCCGAAAAATGGCAGTCCGGACCAGCGCCGTTCATCTTCAGGCAGAGGCGGCCTCCGCGCAAAATCAGCACCGACAGCCGCGGGTCGGCGAGCGCATCCGCCAGCGCCGTCTCGGAGCGGTTCTCAGCCTGCCGGTCGATGCGGTTGCCGGCAAAGCCGACGAAGCGGCTCGGCTCTTTGGCCGGCCGGTCGAACAGTGCGAAGTTCACAGGCGGCCCTTGATGTCGTTGATCAGGCCGTGGAGGTCTTCACGGCGATAGGGCTCGGGCTGGCCGTGGCCCCAGACGGGCCCGGGCCAGTTCGCATCGCCTTCCCTGCGCGCGATGACGTGGACGTGGAGTTGGCGCACGATGTTGCCGAGCGCGCCGATGTTGATCTTGTCGCAGCGCGTGACCTCTTTCAGCGCCTTCGACACCATGGTCGTCTCGAAGGAAAGCATCGCCTGGTCGAGCGGCGTCAGGTCGTGGATTTCGACGGCGCCGCGGCGTTGCGGGATCATGATGAGCCATGGCCAGCGCGCATCATTCATGATCCGAAGCTCGCAAAGGCCGAGCCAGATCACTTCGCGGCTGTCGCGTTCAAGCTTCCTGTCGAGCTCGAAACCGCCAGCCCTGTGCGGCATGTCCATGTCTCCCTCCTCTGCCAGGGTTGCGAGGCTAGAGCGTTTCCCCGCTCGATGGAAGCGAATCGTTCCAGCTTTCGATCCGGCCTTGCATTCGCCTTTCGAATTGCCGATATGGGGCGCGGGAGGTTGGTGGTGGACGAGCCACTCGCCAACCGGGTCAGGTCCGGAAGGAAGCAGCCCTAACGAGCCCCGGCACGGGTCACCGTGCCAGCCTCCCACCTTATTTCCCCGGCCTTGCGTCCGAGCCGTTTGCGGCATTGACGCCTGGCCATGTCGGGGACGACACTCGCGCCGCGAGGATGATCCGGGCCTTAGGGCTCATGGCACGAGCGAGACTTGATGGACGAAACTCCGCAGATCGAGACGAGCCGTCCGCAGGGACCCTACCGGGTTCTGGCGCGCAAATATCGCCCGCGCGACTTTTCCACCCTGATCGGCCAGGAGCCGATGGTGCGCACGCTCACCAACGCGTTCGCCACCGGCCGCATCGCGCAGGCCTGGATGCTGACCGGCGTGCGCGGCGTCGGCAAGACGACGACCGCCCGCATCCTCGCCCGCGCGCTCAACTACAAGACCGACGCCGTCAGCCAGCCGACCGTCGATCTCTACGTCCCCGGCGAACATTGCGAAGCGATCATGGAAGGCCGCCATGTCGACGTGGTCGAGATGGACGCCGCCTCGCATACCGGCATCGACGACATTCGCGAGATCATCGAGCAGGTTCGCTACGCGCCGGTTTCCGCGCGCTACAAGGTCTACATCATCGACGAAGTGCACATGCTCTCGACGCAGGCCTTCAACGGCCTGTTGAAGACGCTCGAGGAGCCGCCGCCGCACGTCAAGTTCATCTTCGCGACGACCGAAATCCGCAAGGTGCCGATCACGGTCCTGTCGCGCTGCCAGCGCTTCGACCTGCGCCGCGTCGATGCGGGCCTCCTCACAGCCCATCTGCGCGGCATCGCTCAAAAGGAGGACGTGTCGATTGACGACGACGCGCTCGCGATGATCGCGCGGGCGGCGGAAGGCTCGGTGCGCGATTCGCTGTCGATCCTCGACCAGGCGATCGCCCACGGTTCGGGCACCGTGACCGCAGAGGCGGTGCGCGACATGCTCGGCCTTGCTGACCGTGCACGCGTCATCGATCTCTTTGAACTCCTGATGAAGGGCGATGTGGCCGGCGCGCTGGATGAATTCCGCGGCCAGTACGATGCCGGCGCGGACCCCGCGACCGTGCTCACCGACCTTGCCGAATTCAACCATCTCGTCACCCGCATCCGCTTCGTGCCGACTGCCGCCGACGATGCTTCCATTTCGCAGGAAGAGCGCCAGCGCGGGCGCGAATATGCGGACGGGCTTTCCGTGCGTGTCCTGTCGCGCACTTGGCAGATGCTTTTGAAGGGCATCACCGAGGTTCAGACCGCCTCGCGACCGGTCAGCGCCGCCGAGATGGTGCTGATCCGCATCGCGCATGCCGCGACCCTGCCGACGCTCGACGAGGCGCTGAAATCGCTGGAAGGCGACGCGCCGGTTCGCACGCTCCCGCACGGCACGCCGACATCTTCCGCAGGCAGTGCTCCGAACCGTGCGCCGGCACCGGTCGATGCAGTCGCCGCCCAGCCCGTCGCGGTGGCAACGAATGGCGGTGGCCAGACGATGCGCCTCGTGCGCACCGAGCCCGAACCCGCACCGGTTGCCGCGCCGAAGCCGCAGGTCGAGGAAGCGCCGGTCGAGCCCCGTATCGCCTCGATGACCGATCTCGTCGCCTTGTGCGATGCCAATCGCGACATGGCGCTGAAGGTTCAGATCAAGCAGTTCCTGCGACCCGTGAAGTTCGATCCGGGCCGCATCGAGGTCAGCCTCACCGAACACGCTCCGCGCATGCTCGTCAGCGACCTGACGACGCGGCTCCACACCTGGACCGGGCGGCGCTGGGTCGTCACGATCTCGCGCGAGCGCGGCGGCGACACGCTGTCCGAGATCGAACAGGCGCGGCGAGACGTCGCCCTCCTCGACGCCAAGAACGACCCGTCCGTCGCCGCAATCTTCGCCCGCTTTCCCGGCGCGAAGATCATCGACGTTCGGCTGCCCGACGCGGTCGAGACGGCGGAGATCGAGATCGAAAGCGACGAAGTGCCGGTCGATCCGGGCATCGGCGATCTGGGCGATGACGACGAAATCTGACCAACGGAGATCACGATGAAAGACCTTCTCGGCATGATGGGCAAGGCCCGCGAGATGCAGGCCAAGTTCCAGCAGATGCAGGAAGAACTGGCCAATGTCGAAGCGTCCGGCCAGTCCGCGGGCGGGCTTGTCCAGGTCACGCTTGCCGGCAAGTTCGAGATGAAGTCGCTCAAGATCGACCCCTCGCTCTTTAAGGAAGACGACGTCGAGATTCTCGAGGATTTGATCCTCGCCGCGCACAACGACGCCAAGACCAAGGTCGAGGCGATCATGCAGCAAAAGACGCAGGAACTGACCGCCGGCCTGCCGATCCCGCCCGGCATGAAGCTGCCCTTCTAGGTTGCGACTAACGCGTTAATAACCATTCGGGCGATAGGATCGGGCATATCCGGTTTTGATCGCGGAGCTCCGGCACAGGCGCGTTTGTTGGCGCACCTGCCCCTTTTTTGCCGCAAATCACCCTTTCAAAATCATCGACGAAACGGCGGGGGCCGTTCGGAGAGGTTTGTAACGTGTTCTTTCGGCTCCCGGCCGCGGCCTGCGCGGTCGCCCTTTCGCTTGTTGTTTCCGCCTGCACGTCCAGCAGCGACTTTCTCGACGACGTGGTGACGTCCTCGGTCAAGCCCGTCGCGGCAACGGCCAGCAATCGCGACTGCATGGCGCGCGCGATGTTCTTCGAATCGCACCGATCGAGCCGCGAGGGCCTTGTCGCCGTCGGCACGGTGGTGATGAACCGGGTCAATTCGGGCGAGTATCCGAACACGATCTGCGGTGTCGTCGGCCAGAAGAACCAGTTCGCGCCCGGCGTGATGACGCGCAAGATGAATTCCAAGGCGATGCCGGACGTGATGGCCGCCGCCGATGCGGTGCTTGCCGGCGAGCGCCACCCGATGGTGCAGAACGCCAAGTTCTTCCACACGGCCGGTCTGAACTTCCCCTATCCCAACATGCACTACGTGCTGAAGGCCGGCGGCAACGCGTTCTACGAGAAGCGCGGACGCGAGGAGCGCGCCGCAAACGGCGTCCGCCCGCAGTCGCAGCTTGCCGCCGCCGGCCGCATCGAGGGCAAGCAGGCGCGCGTCCAGGTCGCCGCCGCGCCGCAGCCCCAGCCGCAGGCCGAGCGCTTCGGCACGCCGCAACCGGCGCCGGCCGTCCCGCAGATGGAAACTGCCGAAGCGGCAGCCCCGACGAACACGGCCTCCGAGGCACTCTCTTTCGCCGTCGACCAGACCAAGGCGGATGCGATCGGCGCCCTGATCCTCGACCAGACGCGGACCGGCTCGACCAACTGAGTTCGACCTACACATCGGCCGGTTTCGGCGTTAAACCGGAGCCATGTCGAAGAGAATCGCCGGCCCCGAAATCGAACGTCTGGTCCAGCTCCTGGCCAAGGTGCCGGGGCTCGGGCCGCGCTCGGCGCGGCGCGCGGCGCTGCATCTCATCAAGAAGAAGGAACAGCTCTTCGTCCCGCTCACCGCCGCCATGGGCGAAGCGGTGGAAAAGGTGCGCGTCTGTTCCACCTGCGGCAATGTCGATACGTCCGACCCCTGCACGATCTGCACAGACCCGCGCCGCGAGGATGCGACGCTGATCGTCGTCGAGGACGTCGCGGACCTCTGGGCGCTGGAACGCGCGGCGGCCATGAACGTGCGCTACCACGTCCTCGGCGGCACGCTCTCGCCGCTCGACGGCGTCGGGCCGGACGACCTCAACATCAAGACGCTGATCGCGCGCGTCGCGTCGGGCGTGGTGTCGGAGGTGATCCTCGCCGTCAACGCGACCGTCGAGGGCCAGACGACCGCGCATTATATCACCGACCAGTTGTCGAGCTTCGAGGTCAAGGTCACGCGGCTGGCGCACGGCGTGCCGGTCGGGGGCGAGCTCGACTATCTCGACGAGGGAACGCTGACGGCGGCGCTGAAATCGCGCACGGCGTTTTGACGGAGGACCGATGAAAAGCCGCGCTCTACGTTGCCCCCCTCTGTCCTGCCGGACATCTCCCCCGCAAGGGGGGAGATCACGCTGTGTCGATGACGAGACTAATCTCCCTCCATGCGGGGGAGATGTCCGGCAGGACAGAGGGGGGCGCCATAGAGCGCTGGCTTTCCTGATCTTGCTCCTCCTCCTCCCCCTCCCCGCTCTCGCCCAATCCATCGACCAGCAGTTCCGCACCTGGCTCCAGAACGACCTCTGGCCCGAAGCCTCCCGCGCCGGCGTTTCGCAATCGACCTTCGACACCGCCTTCGCCAATGTCGGCCCCAATCTCGACCTGCCCGACCTCGTCATGCCCGGCCAGGCCGTGCAGACGCCGCAGCGCCAGCATCAGGCGGAGTTCGGCTCGCCCGGCAACTACTTCGCCGAGAATATCGTCTCCAGCGTCACCGCAGGCGGGCGCCAGCGGGCGGGCTATCTTTCGGGTGTCCTCAAGGACCTCGAAACGCGCTACGGCGTGCCGCGCGGCATCCTTCTCGCCGTCTGGGGGCGCGAGAGCGGGTTCGGGACGGCGCGCATCCCGCACAACGCGTTTCAAGTGCTCGGCACCAAGGCATTCATGGCGACGCGCAAGGAGATGTTCCGCGCCGAGGTCATCGCCGCGCTGTTGATGGTCGAGCGCGGCCATGCGCGCGTTGGCGACATGAAATCGTCCTGGGCCGGCGCGCTCGGCCAGCCGCAATTCCTGCCGACCTCCTATCTCGAACATGCCGTCGGCCACGCCGGCGGTCGCGCGGACATATGGAACTCCGAGGCGGACACGCTCGCCTCGATCGCCAACTATCTCGCCCATTTCGGCTGGGTGCGCAGGCGCGACTGGGGCTTCGAGGTCAACGTTCCGGCAAGCGTCTCCTGCGCGCTCGAAGGTCCGGACCGGGGGCGCCCAATCGCCGAATGGGCGTCGATGGGCGTCACACGCGTCTCTGGCCGGCCCTTCCCCGAGCACGAGCAGCGCGGCGAAGGCTTCCTCATGATGCCAGCCGGCCGCTCCGGCCCCGCCTTCCTCGTCACCCCGAATTTCTACGTCATCAAGGAATACAACGAGAGCGACCTCTATGCGCTCTTCGTCGGCCACGCAGGCGACCGCATCACCTATGGCGACAGCCGCTTTTCAGGCGCGTGGGGCAATGTCGGCGGGCTGATGCGATCCGACGTCGCGGCGATGCAGCGCGGGCTGCAGGCGCTAGGCTACGACACTGGCGGCGCCGACGGCTTAGCTGGATTTCGCACCCGCCGTTCGATTGGGGAATGGCAGCAGAAAGCAGGTCAGGCGCCGACCTGTTTCCCCGACGGTTCGATCGTGCGCGCGCTGCGATGATTTTTTTATCGGCGGCGGGAACCACAACGCGTCCAGCGTCTTGAAGCATTCGGGACGGGTCTGTTTTGGAGTGAACTCATGAAATTCGAATTTTCCGGATTGAAGACCGGGTTGCTGGCAGTCGTCGGCGCCGGTCTGCTGGCCTCGTGCGTCGTCGTCGAGGAAGGCCCGCGGCCCCTGCCGCCGCGCCCCGGCCCCGAGCCGATCTGCACGCAGCAATACGATCCCGTCTGCGGCGAGCGCGGGCGTGACCAGCAGACCTTCCCCAATTCCTGCGTGGCGCGCGCCGAAGGCTATCGCATCGCCTATGGCGGCGAATGCCGTCGCGGCGGCGGCTCGAACTGGGATCGTCCGGGACGTCCGGGCGGTGGCGCGGGCTGGGATCGTCCGGGCCGGCCGGGCCCCGATCGGCCGCAGTTCTGCACGCGCGAATATGCCCCGGTCTGCGCCGTGCAAGGCAACCGCCAGCAGACATTCGGCAACGGCTGCGAGGCGGAGGCTGCCGGCTGGCGCATTCGCCGCGGCGGCGAATGCTGATCTGAACAGGAAAAAGGCCGGCGCGATGCCGGCCTTTTTCTTTGCTATTCGGCGGCCGCGCTCATCGCGGCCAGTCCTTGGACCTCCGCCAGTATCTGGAAAGAACGCACCCGCGCCGCGTGATCGTGGATCTGTGCGGTCACCATCAATTCGTCCGCGCCGGTACGCGCGATGAAGGCGTCGAGCCCTTGGTCGATCCGCTGCGGCGAGCCGACGATGGCGCAGGTCAGTGCCTGGTCGAGCATCGCCTTCGCCATCGGATCGATCTGCTGCTCGAACCCTTCGACGGGCTTCGGCAGCTTGCCGGGGCGACCGGAGCGCAGATTGACGAAAGCCTGCTGCAGCGACGAAAACAGATAGCGCGCCTCCTCGTCGCTCGGCGCCGCGACGACGTTCAGCCCCGCCATGACATAAGGCTTGTCGAGATATTCCGACGGCTCGAAACGCGTCCGATAGACTTCCAGCGCATGGTCGAGTTCGGCCGGGGCGAAATGCGAGGCGAAGGCGTAGGGCAGGCCGAGAGCGGCCGCGAGCTGCGCGCCGTAAAGGCTCGACCCAAGAACCCACACCGGCACGTTCGTCCCCTCGCCCGGTACCGCGCGCACGCGCTGGGTGGGCTCGGCAGGCTTGAAATAGGCGAGCAGTTCGAGGACGTCGTTCGGGAACTGGTTGACGTCTCCCGAAAGAGAGCGACGCAGCGCGTGGGCGGTCAACTGGTCGGTGCCGGGCGCGCGGCCAAGCCCGAGATCGATGCGTCCGGGATAGAGCGAAGCCAGCGTACCGAACTGCTCGGCGATGACGAGCGGCGCATGGTTCGGCAGCATGATGCCGCCGGCGCCGACGCGGATGCGCGACGTGCCGCCCGCGACGTGGCCGATGACCACGGACGTCGCGGCGCTTGCGATCCCCGGCATGTTGTGGTGCTCGGCAAGCCAGTAGCGATTGTAGCCGAGCCGGTCGGCGTTTCGTGCCAGGTCGAGCGTGTTGGCAAGCGCCTCGGCGGTCGTCGCGCCGTCCGGCACGGGGGAAAGGTCGAGTACGGAAAGGAGGGTCATCGCATCATCCGGTCATTTTCACTGCCCGGATATAGGGAAGCCGTTCGCCGCTCGCCAACTCACGGCGTGACGTGCTGCGCCTCTTCCTTGCTTTCTTCCTCTTCCTCGGCCGTCTGCTGGGCCGAGAGGAAATTGCCGACATGGCTCAGACTCTCGAAATGGTCGCAGAAGACCTTGATGACGACCAGCAGCGGCACGGCAATCAGCGCGCCGACGAAGCCCCAAAGCCACGACCAGAACGCGACCGCGATGAAGATCGCGACCGCGTTGATCTCCAGCCGGCGGCCGACGATCAGCGGGTTGATGAAATTGCCTTCGAGGATATTGCACATCAGGACGAAGGCGGGCGGCACCAGCGCGTAGGCGAGACTGTCGAACGAGACGATCGACAGGACGGCGACGAGGATGATGGTGATCGCCGCGCCGACATAGGGCAGGAAATTCAGGAGGCCCGCCGCCACGCCGAAAACGAACGGCATCGGCATGCCCAAGGCCCAAAGGCCCGTGCCGACGGCGATGCCGAGGCAGGTGTTGATGGCGGCCACGGTGAGCAGATAGCGCGAGATTTCGCGCTCGACGTCATAGACGACGCGCAGCGCACGCTTCTTCTCGCTCAGTTTGGTGAAGGACTGGACGATCTTCTCGTAGAACATCGTCCCCGAAGCGAGCAGGAACAGCGACAGGACGAAGGTGATCGCCGCCGTCGTCGAGCCGGAAAGCAGATTGCCGGCCGCGCGCGAGACGATGCCTGGCTGCGAGACGACGACGCGCTGGACATCCGGCTCCGAGGTGGTTTCGGCCGCCTCGTCCACCTGCCGCGACACTTCCATGAAGCGCTCGAACGGGCGGCGCACTTCCTCAAGCCGTTCGGTCAGCCGGCGGCCGATGGCCGGCGCGTCGTTGACGAGTTCCACCACCGGCCCGGACAGGAAGTAGCCAGTCGTTCCGATCGCTGCCATCGACATGAAGACCAAAAGCGTTGCCGACAGCGCTTCGGGAACGCGGCGCTTGCGCAGGAAGCGCACGATGGGCGTCAGCATCAGCGCCAGCAGGAAGGCAAGGACGATCGGCATGAAGAAATCGCGCGCGAAATAAAGCGCATAGACGACCGCGAACAGGAAAAGGCCGAGCATGAACGTGCGAATGAGACGCAGGTCCCGATCGCGCGCAGGAACGGGCTCGGGCGGCACGGACGGCCCCGCTGGATCGAATTCGCTTTTCATGACCGTTCCCCGGACTGCCATCCGCGAGTGCCGGCGGCAATCGGGCGGATTGAGGCTGAAACGCGGCGCCCGGCCTTTCGTTCCGGCCTTTAGAAGGGGTCAGAAGATGTTCTGCTGGGAAATCTGGATGCCGGCAGGCCCGAGGATGACGGCGAAGAGAACCGGCAGGAAGAACAGGATCATCGGTACGGTCAGCTTTGGCGGCAGGGCCGCCGCCTTCTTCTCGGCCGCAGTCATCCGCGCCTCGCGGCTTTCGGCCGAAAGCACGCGCAAAGCGTGGGCGACGGGCGTGCCGTAACGCTCGGCCTGGATCAGCGCCTGAGAGACGGAACGGACGGTTTCGAGACCGGTGCGGCTCGCCAGGTTTTCGTAGGCCTGCTTGCGCTCCGGCAGGAACGAAAGCTCGGCGTTGGTCAGCACCAGTTCCTCGGCGAGCTCGACCGATTGCGAGCCGATTTCCTCGGCCACCTTGCGAAAGGCCGCCTCGACCGAGATGCCGGATTCCACGCAGATCAGCATCAGGTCCAGCGCATCGGGCCAAGCGCGCTGGATCGATTGCTTGCGCTTGGTCGCCTTGTTGGAAACGTAGAGGACGGGGACGTAGAAGCCGGCATAGGCCGCGATGATGCAGATGACGCCGCGGATCAGATCGGGCTGATCGGCGAAGGCGCCCATGCCGAAGACGTAGACGAGCGCGGCGGCCAGGAAGACGAAGGGCAGGACGAGGCGGAAGAACAGGAACTTCGTCAGCGGATTCTGGCCGCGATAACCGGCCATGCGCAACTTGGCGACCGTCGCATCGTCGGCGAGCGCGCGGCGCAAGTCGAGCTTTTCGACGATGGACCTCATGCCCACCGATTCCTGCTCGCGAAGCCCCTTGCGCCGGCGCTCCGCCTCACTTGCGAGCCGTACCTTCTGCTGCGCGCGCAACTGGTCGCGCTCCAGCGCCACGGCCTTCATGCGTGTCTTCAGCGGATTGCCCGAAAGCGCCGGCAAGGCCGTGAACAGCGTAGCGAACACCGCCACCGAGACGAGAACCGCCAGGAGGAAGCTGGGATCGGTAACGATGCCGACGACTGAGCCTGTCATGACCGGTTCCTAGAAATCGAAGTTCATCATCTTGCGCATCACGAGCAGGCCCATGGCCATCCAGATGCCTGAGATGAGAAGGATGAGATGGCCCGTGCTGGTGGTGAAAAGCGGCATGATGTAGCCGGGGCTCGACAGGTAGACGAGGATCGCGACCACGATTGGCAGCGCGCCGATGATCACGGCGGATGCCTTGGCTTCCATGGACAGGGCGTCGATCTTGGCCTTCATCTTTTTGCGGTCGCGCAGCACCTTGGACAGATTGCCGATCGCTTCCGACAGATTACCACCGGCCTGGCTCTGGATCTGGATGACGATGCCGAAGAAGCTCGCTTCCGCCGCCGGCATGGATTCTGGCATCCGCATCACCGCTTCGGGGAGTGACAGGCCGAGTTGCTGATGCTCGACGACGCGTTTGAACTCGCTCTTGACGGGCTCCGGCGATTCACCTGCGATCATGCGCACGGCATCGTTGAGAGGCAGGCCGGACTTCACCGCGCGAACGATCACGTCGAGCGCGTTCGGGAATTCATTGAGGAACGCCTTGACGCGCCGCGCCCGCTTGAAGGTGACGAACCAGCGCGGCAGGCCAAGACCACCCGCGATCATCGCGCCGGCGGCCAGCAGCAGCGGCGCGCCCAGGAACACGAACAGCACGAAGGTCACGAGGCCGGCGGCGACCGAGACTATGTAGAACTGGCGCATCGACATGGTGAGGCCGGCCTGGCGGATCTGCACCTTCAGCGGCGGCTTGTGCCGGCCCTGCCCGCGCGCCTTCTGCTTTTCCTCGAGGTCCTTCAGCGTGTCCTGCACCGATTTGCGGCGCTTGGCGGCCTCGGCCACGCGGTCGCGCGAGGCGCGGACGATGTTGCGGTCGGCCTCGGCATTGCGGACCGTCTCGAAGCGCCGCTCGATGGTGCGTTCGCTCTGCACGCGCGAAAACAGCAGTCCGTAGGCGAGCGCCCCGGCGCTGACCGTTGCGAGCGCGATGAAGAGCAGCAGGTTCATGTCCATCGCGCGTTCCCCGTCCGGCCGGTCACGACTGAACTTCCATCGCTTCGAGTGCTGCGGCCAGACGCGCCTCCTCGCCATAGTAGCGTGCACGGTCCCAGAAGCCGGGACGGCCGACGCCGCTGGAGACGTGGTTGCCGATCAGGCGGCCATTGGCGTCTTCGCCCTTGATCTCGTAGGTCATCAGATCCTGCGTGATGATGACGTCGCCTTCCATCCCGATCACCTCGGTGATGTGGGTGATGCGGCGCGAGCCGTCGCGCAGGCGCGCGGCCTGGATGATGACGTCGATCGAGCCGACGATGATCTCGCGCACCGTCTTCTGCGGCAGCGTGAAGCCGCCCATGGCGATCATCGATTCCATGCGGTTCAGGCATTCGCGCGGATTGTTGGCGTGGATGGTGCCCATCGAGCCGTCGTGACCGGTGTTCATCGCCTGCAAGAGATCGAACACTTCGGGTCCGCGCACTTCGCCGACGATGATGCGCTCGGGACGCATGCGCAAGCAGTTCTTGACGAGATCGCGCATGGTGATCTCGCCTTCGCCTTCAAGATTGGCAGGGCGGGTTTCGAGGCGCACGACATGCGGCTGCTGAAGCTGCAGCTCGGCCGAATCCTCGCAGGTGATGACGCGCTCCTCGCGGTCGACATAGTTGGTCAGGCAGTTGAGGAGCGTCGTCTTGCCCGAGCCGGTGCCGCCGGAAATGATGACGTTGCAGCGCACCCGGCCGATGACCTTCAACACCTCCGCGCCTTCCGGCGAGATCGAGCCGAACTTGACGAGCTGGTCGAGCGTCAGCTTGTCTTTTTTGAACTTGCGGATGGTGAGCGCGGTGCCGTCGATGGCGAGCGGCGGCGCGATGACGTTGACGCGCGAGCCGTCGGGCAGGCGCGCGTCGCAGATCGGCGAGGATTCGTCGACGCGGCGGCCGACCTGGCTGACGATGCGCTGGCAGATGTTCAGGAGCTGCTGGTTGTCGCGAAAGCGGATCTGCGTCTGCTCGACACGGCCGGCGACTTCGATGAAGACCTGCCTTGCGCCGTTGACCATGATGTCGGCGATGTCGTCGCGCGCCAGAAGCGGCTCCAGCGGGCCGTAGCCGAGGACGTCGTTGCAGATGTCCTCAAGCAGTTCCTCCTGCTCGGAGATCGACATCGCGAAATTCTTGATCGCGATGATGTCGTTGACGATGTCGCGGATTTCCTCGCGCGCGGCGTCCGGCTCAAGCTTGGCGAGCTGCGACAGATCGATCGTGTCGATGAGGGCGGAGAAGACCTGGCTCTTGGTGTCGTAATAGGCTTCCGAACGAGGCCGGGCCTGCGTTGCGACGCGTTTCGGCTCAGGCGCCAGCGGGGGCGTCGGATCGACCGCGCGCTTGGGCGCGGCGGAGCTTTCCGGCCCGCGCTCCACCGGACGTTCGTCAAGCGTCAGCGATTCGGAGACGGGCGCCGCGGGGGCGGGCCTGAATTCCGGAGTGTTGCGGCTTCCGCCTTCGTTTCCACGCTTGCCAAACATCGCTATGCCTGTCGTCCCCCGGCCCCGCCATCGGTGCCCAAGATGGATTTCTGCCGTCGATCGGCAGCGCTCACGCGCTCTTCTTCTTCATCTTCAGGCGGCCCAGCAGATCGCCGATGCCGGCCTTCCTTTTCGATTTCATCTCGCTGCGCCCCGTCAGCACATGCGCCATCTCGTGCACGATCTTGACGATGGCGTGCTGCGCGTCCGTCTCGCCCAGCATCCGGCCATTGTTTGCCGCATTGCCGAAGAGCAGCGGCTCGAACGGGATGACGGCCAGCGGCATGACGCCGAGCGGCTCGGAGAAATCGTCCGGGGAAATCTCCGGCCGCTTCGGCACGCCGGCCTGATTGATGATCAGCTTGGGCGGCGCATCGTTCGGACGCAGCTTGCGCAGCATGTCGATCAGGTTCTTCGTGTTGCGCAGATTGGCGAGTTCGGGCGTCGCCGTGATCACGATCTCGTCGGCCTGGGCCAGCGTCTGCCGGGTCCACCCGGTCCACACATGGGGAACGTCGAGGATCACGGTCGGCGCGCTGCGCTGCGCGGTCTCGATCAGCGATGCGAACGCGTCCGCGTCGAAATCATAGATCCGGTCGAGCGTCGAAGGCGCGGCCAAGAGCGACAGGCGCTCGGCGCACTGGGCCAGCAGGCGGTCGAGATAGACCTCGTCGATGCGCTCGGGCGAGAACACCGCCTCGGCAATGCCCTGTGCGGGGTCCTGGTCGAAATTGATGTTGGCGGTGCCGAAGGCGAGGTCCATGTCGGCCACGACCACTTCCGACTGGAACAGCGTCGACAGCGTCCAGGCGACGTTGTGCGCGATGGTCGAGGAACCGACACCGCCCTTGGCGCCGATGAAGGCGATGGAGCGGCCGATCGGCTCGGCATCGGGATCGACGAAGATCTTGGCAATGTCGGCGACGATGTCGGCCATCGAAATCGGCGCGACGATGTATTCGGAGATGCCGAAGCGGATCAGTTCGCGGTAGAGCGAGACGTCGTTGTGATGGCCGATCACCACCACCTTGCTCGCGGGGTCGCAGACTTCGGCCAGCTTCTCGAGCCTGCCGATCAGGTTTCGCGGTTCGTCGCGCGATTCGATGATGATCAGGTTGGGCGTCGGCGCCGTGTGATAGAACTCGATCGCCGTCTGGATGCCGCCCATGTGAACCTTCACATGCGCCTTGGCCATCCGGCGATCCTCGGCGGCGCGCTCGATCGGCTGCGCCACGCCGTCTGTTTCGCAGAAGGCCTGGATCGAGATGCGCGGAACGGGCCGCAGCGCCTGCATCGCGGCGGCATCTGGCACGACGGCGTCGTTCGGATCGGTGGTGTAGGCCAGGTTCGTCATGTTGTTGCCCCCACGCTGTCCTTAGTAGTTGATCTCGGACGTGCCGATGAATTCCGGCGCGACTTGGCGGCGCTGATACTGGTCGATGGCGTTCGAGCGGTTCTGTGCATCGATCGGCGTCGTCTCGCGCGGCGTCAGGAGATCGGCCGGGTTTGCGATCTGGGCCGCGAGGTTGTTCTGGTAAGAACAGCCGAAATTCGCCCAGTGCTTGTTGTCGACCCGCGCCAGCATGTCCTCCGGCCAGCGGCCGCAATTGGAGGCGACCTGCGCGCGCATGTTGGCGTAGGTGATGCGGATCGGGGCGGAGGCGTCGGCGGGTGCCTGATAGTGCTGCTGGACGACGCGGTTCTGTGGCACGCCGGCCTTGTGCAGATGGCTGGCGAACTGTGCGGCGATGCGCGATGCAGCCGCCGAGTTGGCCGAACCGTAGGGGACCATCAGATGGACCATGGGCGCGGCCTTGCCGTCGTAGCGCGACATGAAACCGGTCAGCGCCGTGCGCTGCACGCGCGTCATCTGATAGTCGTTGAGACCGACCGGGATGTCGATCTTCTCCTGCTTTTCCGCGATGACGATCGGGTGGTTGGTCCGGTAGTCGTCCGGGATCGCGCCGACCACGATGCTGTCGCGCTGCGTGCAGCCGGCGGCGAAGGCGGCCGAACCGACGAGCGCGAGGGCGATCAGGAAGCGGGAATTCCGGTTGGTTTTCTGGGCAGACATCGTTCGGTCCCCGCTCACTTGTAGATGAACCCGACCACGCCGTGGTAGCGGCCGGCGGGCCGATCGGTCTTCATGGTTCCGTAGACGCGGTTGACGCGGCCAAGGAAGTTGCCCGCACCTTCAGAGGTGGGGTTGAAATTGTCGGTCGGAGCGGCGAGCTCGTTGCGGGCCACCGGCCGCGCCAGATAGGGCGTGACGATGATGACGAGCTCGGTCTCGTTGCGCTCGAAGGCCCGGCTGCGGAAGAGCGCGCCGAGGATGGGCACCCGCGAAAGACCAGGCAGGCCGTTGATCGACTGACGCACGTCGTCGCGGACAAGTCCGGCGATCATCATCGAGCCGCCCGAGGGAAGTTCGACCGTGGTGTCCGCCAAGCGCTTGCGGATGGAGACGATGTTCATCCCCTGCAAATTGCCGCCCTGGTTTCTGCGCGATGCTCCTTCGAAGAGAACCGACCCTTCGGTCGTCGGCTCGGAAACCTGAGTGCGCAGCTTCAGGCTGATGCGGCCGGGCGACAGGACGGTCGGCTGGAATTCCAGGCCGATACCGTACTCGACCTGCTCGACCTCGTAGGTCAGCGCGCCGTCATCGTCCTGATCACGGTCCCGGACCATGTTGAACTCGCCGCCGACGCGGAAGGTGGCTTTCTCTCCGGAGACGGCCGTCAGCGTCGGCTCGGCGAGGGTCTTCATGACCCCCGACTGTTCCATCGCATTGAAATAGGCGTCGAGCGCCGAGCCCCCGATCCCGAAACCGCTGTTCGAAAGCGGCTTCCCAAGACCCATCGAGCTTTCATTAATCATCGACCAGTTGATACCGTTCGACCCGCTGCCGACCATGTTCACGCCCAACTGGCGCATGACGGACCGACTGACCTCGGCGATCGTCACCTTCAGCGTGACCTGATCCTCGCCGACGATCGACAGCATGTTGACGATCTGAGAGACGCGGCGTTCGTTGTCAGGATTGTTGATGTCGACGCCGCCCGTCGCGGCGCCGCCGGCGGCGGTCTGCGCGAACTGGCCTGTGGTCGCTTCACCGCCAGAGACGAAGAGCTGAGCGATCTGTTCGGCGCGCTTGGCGTCGAGCGGCGTATCCACCGTTCCCGACAGAACGACGTTGTCGTTGATGAGTTCGACCTTGATCGCCGAGTTCGGCAAATAGCGCTTCAAATGGTCCTCGAGACCTGCCACGTCGCGCTCGATCGAGAGGTCGAGGCTGACGATCTGCTCGCCATTGGCGCCGAAGACGAAGATGTTGGTCTCGCCGACCTGCTTGCCGAACAGATAGATCCGTCGCGACGTGCGCGTCACCGCGTCGGCAACGGCCGGATTGGCGACGAGAATGTCGTAGGCATCCGCCGGCAGGTCGATGACGATCGACTTGTTGAGGCCGAGCTTGACGCGCTGGTTCGCGGCCTGCGACGCGATCCGCACCTGCGCGCTCGCGCCCGCCGGATCGGCAAGGATCATGACGCCGGCCAGCGGCGCCGCCAGTGCAACGGCTGCGGCGGTGCCGATCAACGCTGTCTTGAAGGTGCGGATCATTGGCGGCCCCCTACTTCGGACACCTGTCCGGACTTGATCAATCGAATGGCACCGCGGTGCCCGCTGCCCGACAGAAGGTGATCGGCCTGATCGGTGACGACTTCCTGCGTGTCGACGACGGACCGCAGCGCCAGGCTCAGCCGATCCGCCATCTGCTGGGCGACCGTGATGATTTCCGCCTGCTCGGGCGAAAGCTCCAGCGTCGCCGTTTCGCCCACCTTCACCCTGCGACCTTCCTCGTCCTCCTGGATCGCCTGGTCGATCGCGAGAACGCGGATGTTGCGCAGCACGGTTTCGGTCGAATAGCTCTCCGTGCCCGAACTGTTGGTCTGGCGGCGGGTCATGATGACGTCGACATAGTCGTTCGGAAGGATGAAGCCGCCAGCCGACGTGTCGGCCGAAATCTGCGTCGCGACCGCCCGCTTGCCGGACGGCAGGATCGACGACATAAAGCTCTGGCCCTCGCCGATCAGCTTGGAGCGACGCAGCGGCTCGCCTGCATAGATCGGAACGCGCGCGATCGCGGTCTGCAGTTCCTCCAGCGCATTCGGGTCGGTGTCGCGGCGGATGAAGTAGTCATAGACGTTGCTCGACGGCCAGGACTGCCAGCTCAGTTGCTGGCCGAGCTCGCCGCCCATCGGCACGTCACCGCTGAGAACGAGCACCTCCGTCAGCGCGATGGCGGGCTCGGACGGGCCGGAATCGACGAAGACCTGTTCGGGCGGCGTGGACGCCATGTTCCTGGCAATCATGCCAGCCCCCGCGGCGGCCACGACCGCAACGCCAAGGATGATCACTCTGGATGGAGCCATGTCTGCGCCCTTTACCCGACAGTTCCTCTAAGCCAGGGCAGACCTTGCAACATCAATCGTCAAATTAAGGTTAACGGCTCGCTTACACTTATGCTTAACAAGCGGTTGACGGCATTTTACCTGGTCAAGGCCTGCACGGCCCAGACGCCGAGCGGGGAGCTTGGAAAAACCATCAGTCCCGCCGCGCCGAGCGCCACGCCATACGGGATTCCCACGCGCCGGTCGGCGAACTTGCGCAGCAAGAGGAAATTGCCCGTGACGTCCGAGATCGGCGAGTTGCGATAGACGAGGATGGCCAGCGTCAGCATCCCGCCCCAGATCGCGCCGAGAACGGCATATTCTGCGAGCGGTGTCCCGATCCCCATCCACAGCGCCGTTGCCGCCAGAAGCTTGGCATCGCCGCCGCCCATCGTGCCCAGCGCGAAAAGCCCGAACGTGACCGCCAGCACCGCCATCGCCGCCAGCACGTGAAATCCGATCGCCGCCAGCGGCATTCCGGTCAGCGGGGCGACGATGAGGAAGGTCGCGACGAGGAGAACCGACACGCGATTGGCGATCGTCATCGTGATCATGTCCGAAATGGCGGCATAGACCATGCAGAACGGAAAAATGACCAGGATCAGGGCTTCGATCATGACGGGTCCTCGACACAAAGGCCAAATCTAGACATGTCGCGCTTAAGCATTGGTGAAATCGGTCGTCCGCTTTCAAGCAATCCGCGTCTCCTGGAGCGATTAACCGGCAATTCACCATTCCGCTTCATCTTGTGCGGATTGCCGAACAGGAGAGCCCAAACGTGGCGCGGTCGACAAAATCCATTCGATTCTTCGCAGGCCTGACGCTGCTGGTTGCGACCTCGGTCCTCGCGGCGCCGGCATTCGCCGAAGCGGGCATCAGCGTCCTCGTGAACCAGGCCAAGATCGTCAAGCTGGCGCGCAACGCCGACACGATCATCGTCGGCAATCCGGAAATCGCCGACGCCTCGGTCCAGGACGCCTCGACGCTGGTCCTGACGGGCAAGGGTTTCGGCGTCACCAATCTCGTCGTGCTCGACGCCGAAGGCCGGCCGATCGTGGACGAGCAGGTGACGGTCTCGCGCCAGTCGGTGAACTCGGTCCGTATCTACCGCCGCGCCGCCGTTCAGACGCTGTCCTGCACGCCGGTCTGCGAAGCGGCCTATGTCACGGATGCCGAAGCCATGTCCGACACGACGATCGGCGCACCCTGAACGCGACGTTAATTCTTTCCAGCGCATCCTAGCGACCGCCACAACCTCAATTCAACGCGCGTGCGATAGCCTCGATCGTGGAGTTGAACAGGCGGGACCCTGAAGAATGACGACACATGCCTCCGTCAAGACGCGCGCCGGCCGCAAGGGGCTGCTGCGCGCATTTGCCCGGCAACGCGACGGCAGCACCGCGATCGAGTTCTCGATCCTCGTCATCCCTTTCGCCCTTCTCGTCTTCGCCATCCTGGAAAGCTGCATTTCCTTTGCGGCGCAGCAAGTGATGACCAACGCGACGGATGACGTCGCGCGGCTCTACCGCACCGGGCAATTGCGGGCTGGTGCGGGGCCGGCACCCAATCAACTCACGCATGACCAGCTTCGCGACCGGATATGCGAGCGGATGGAGATTCTCGTCTCCGCGGGCTGCCCCGGCCTGGCCGTCGATCTGCAGACATTCACCACCTTTGCCCAAGCGGCGGCCTTGCGCACGCCCTACAGCAATGGCGATCTCGACGACACCGGCTTCGGTGCTAACTCGGGCGGCGCGACGTCGAAGAACGTGCTGCGCGTCTATTACCGCTGGCCGATCATCACCGACATGATGCGCCTGTCCATGTCGACCATCAATGGCGGGAAGGTTCTCCATTTCGCCTCGGTGACGTGGCAGAACGAACCCTATGCGGAGTGAGGCGAAGCCGATGATGCAGGCCTTGGGTAATTCCGCCAGACGCTTCCGAACCGACCGCCGCGGCGCGGCCGCCATCGAATTCGCCTTCATCGCCCCGATCCTGCTGGTCCTCTACTTCATGACCATGGAGGTCTCGCAGGCCATCGAGACCAACAAGAAGGTGGGCCGGATCGCGTCCATGGTGGGTGATCTGGTCGCCCAGCAGCCAAAGGTGGGAACAACGGATCTCGACAACATTCTCGACATCGGCGCGGCCATCATCCAGCCCTATGGACGCTCGCGCCCGACGATTATCATCGAGCATATCGAGGTCGAGGCCGGCAATGCCAATCCGAAGGCATTTGTCCGCTGGTCGCGCAAGATCGAGGGCGCCAACAAGTCCGAGGCGGTGGCCAAGAATACCGAAACGCTGGTTCCCGAGCAGTTGCGCGTCGGCGACACCCACCTCGTGCGGGTGACGACACAGCTTGGCTACAAGCCCGTCATTGCGTGGACGGCCGAACAGAAGACCGCGCTCGGGCTGGCATCGGCCTTCAGCACTCTGAACATGAGCGAGCAGTATTATCTGCGCCCGCGCATGTCGCTCAAAGTAGCCTGCGACAATTGCTGATCAGGCGCCGGCCGAGATGAATTGCAACGGTGGCGGCATCGGCCTATCTGTCGCGAAACGTCCGACAGAAGGATCGATAGATGCGGCGCGCCTTCCTCTTCGTGCTGGATTCCTTCGGCATCGGCCATGCGCCGGATGCCGACAAGTTCGGTGATGCCGGCTCCGATACGCTCGGCCATATCGCGGAACGCTGCGCGCGCGGCGAGGCCGACAGGCCGGGCCTGCGCGAGGGGCCGCTCGATCTGCCGCACCTGACACGGCTCGGTCTGTTCCATGCGGCCGACCTCGCCGCGGGCCGCAATCAGGCCGCGACGCAGGTGTCGGGCTTCTTCGGCTCGGCGCAGGAGGTTTCGAGCGGCAAGGACACGCCGTCCGGCCATTGGGAGATGACGGGCGTTCCCGTCGCGTTCGACTGGGGCTACTTCCCCGAGGAAGGCCCGGCCTTTTCCGACGAACTCGTCGCCGCGGTCATCGCCGAGAGTAAGGTTCCGGGCATCCTCGGCAATTGCCACGCCTCGGGCACCGACATAATCGCGCGCCATGGCGAAGAGCATATCCGCACCGGCAAGCCGATCTGCTACACCTCGGCCGACAGCGTCTTCCAGATCGCCGCGCACGAGACCCATTTCGGGCTCGACCGGCTCTACGCGCTCTGCGAGACCGTGCGGCGTCTTCTCGATCCGCTCAATATCGGCCGGGTCATCGCCCGACCTTTCGTCGGCGAGACGGCCGCGACGTTCAAGCGGACGGCCAACCGCCGCGACTATGCCGTGCCGCCCCCCGAGCCGACGCTGATGGACCGCGTGATCGCGGGCGGCGGGCGCTCGCTCGCGGTCGGCAAGATCGGCGACATCTTCGCCCATCGCGGCATTTCGCATCTGCGCAAGGCGCCGGACAACATGGCGATGTTCGACCGTGCGCTCGAGGCGATGGCCGATGCGCAGGATGGCGATCTCGTCTTCGCCAATTTCGTCGATTTCGATACGCTGTTCGGCCACCAGCGCGATGTAGCCGGCTACGCAGCGGCGCTCGAGGCTTTCGACCGCCGGCTGCCCGAGGCACTCGAACGGCTCCGCTCCGGCGACCTCCTGATCCTCACTGCCGATCATGGCTGCGACCCGACCTTCCGGGGCACCGACCACACGCGCGAGCAGGTTCCCGTCATAGGCACTGGGCCGGGGCTCGGCACCGGCTCCGTCGGCGTTCGCAAAAGCTTCGCCGATATCGGCGAGACGATCGCGGAGCATCTGCGCCTTGCGCCCGGAGCGCACGGCCGGTCCTTCTACGGCGACATCGCCGCCAATGCCTGAGCTGCCCGAAGTCGAGACCGTCCGGCGCGGCCTTGCCCCCATCATGGAGGAGGCGACCATCGTCGCGGTCGAGCAGCGCCGACCGGATTTGCGCTTCCCCTTTCCGCACGACTTCGCAGCACGGCTTCAGGGCCGGCGCATCGTCTCCGTCGGGCGGCGGGCGAAGTTTCTCGTCATCCATCTCGACACCGATCCGGTGCTGATCGCGCATCTGGGCATGTCGGGCTCGTTCCGCATCCATGACGGCACGAGCGAGGAGATGCCGGGCGACTTTCACCACGAACGCTCCAAGCTCGCTGCGCACGATCATGTCGTCCTTCACCTGGAACGAGACGGCAGGACGCATCGCGTCGTCTACAACGACCCGCGCCGCTTCGGCTTCATGGTCTTCGCCGAGGCCGGCAGTCTCGACGCACATCCCTTTCTCGCCTCACTCGGGATCGAACCCACCGGAAACGCCCTCGACGGCGCGGTGCTGGCTGCGCTCCTCGCCGGTCGTCGCGCGCCGCTCAAGGCCGCGCTTCTCGACCAGAAGCTGATCGCCGGGCTCGGCAACATCTATGTCTGCGAGGCGCTCTGGCGAGCCGGTCTGTCGCCGAAGCGGCTCGCCGGGACGGTGTCGGGCCAGCGCGCCGCGCGCTTGGCGGACGCCATTCGCGCCGTCATCGCTGACGCGATCGCCGCCGGCGGCTCGACCCTTCGCGACCACCAGTTGACCGATGGCTCGCTCGGCTATTTCCAGCACTCCTTCAGCGTCTACGACCGCGAGGGCGAGGCCTGCCGGCGCGAGGGATGCGGAGGAATCGTCAAAAGGGTTGTGCAGTCGGGCCGCTCCACCTTCTATTGCTCCGCCTGCCAGCGTTAGCTATCCCATAGCCATTCGAATTGTCGGCGTTCAGGAGGAAAACTTGGCCTACGAAACCATTCTCGTCGAAACCCGCGGCCGCGTCGGTCTCATCACGCTGAACCGCCCCAAGGCGCTCAACGCGCTGAACTCCGAAGTGCTCAAGGACGTGGTCGCCGCAGCCGAGGCGTTCGAGGCCGATCCCAAGATCGGCGCGATCGTGCTGACCGGCTCCGAAAAGGCGTTCGCGGCAGGCGCGGACATCAAGGAGATGCACTCGAAGTCCTATATCGACATGTATATGGAGGACTTCTTTTCCGGCTGGGATGCGTTCACCCGTATCCGCAAGCCGATCATCGCGGCCGTTTCCGGCTATGCGCTGGGCGGCGGCAGCGAACTCGCCATGATGTGCGACTTCATCATCGCCGGCGACAATGCCAAATTCGGCCAGCCCGAGATCACGCTCGGCGTCATGCCCGGCATGGGCGGCTCGCAGCGCCTCACCCGCTTCGTCGGCAAGTCCAAGGCAATGGACATGTGCCTCACCGGCCGGATGATGGACGCTGCCGAGGCCGAGCGCGCCGGCCTCGTTTCCCGCGTCGTGCCGGCAGGCGAACTGATCGAGGAGGCCATCAAGGCCGCATCCAAGATCGCCGAATTCTCGCTGCCCGCCGTGATGATGACCAAGGAAGCGGTCAATCGGTCCTACGAGACGTTTCTGGGCGAAGGCCTGCGTTTCGAACGCCGCGTCTTCCACGCCATGTTCTCGCTCGACGACCAGAAGGAGGGCATGGCCGCCTTCTCCGAAAAGCGATCGGCGAATTTCCGCAATCGATAGGCCGGTTAGGCGTTGACGCATGGGGGGATGTTCGACTATAAGCCCCCACGACTGAGGCAGCTTGCGGGCTGCCCCAATTGTTTTTGCGCCCGGCTTCTGCTCGTTCGGCGCGTCCACGCAAAAGAACTGAAGAGAGGCATTCGATGGCCAATACGTCTTCGGCCAAAAAGGCAACGCGCAAGATCGCTGCCCGCACGGCTGTTAACAAGAACCGCCGCTCGCGTGTTCGCACCTTCCTGCGCAAGGTCGAGGAAGCTCTTCTGTCCGGCGACAAGACCGCCGCGCAGGAAGCCTTCCGCGCCGCCCAGCCGGAACTGATGCGCGCCGCATCCAAGGGCGTGTTCCACAAGAACACCGCCTCGCGCAAGGTCTCGCGCCTCGCCAACCGCGTGAAGGCTCTCGAAGCCTGAACCGACAGCGATCTGCATTCAGAAAAACCCGGCCTCGAGCCGGGTTTTTTTGTGCCCGATCGCCGGCATCCCCTGCCCTTGGGGAACGCAAATGTCATCGATTGCAACAACTTGCCGACGAAAGAATCAGCGGCATTCGCGATCCTTCCCCATCGTTATGCACAGGCATCGGGCCGTCATGTTTTTCTGTTGAAAATCAATAGATTAGACGGGGTGTCTTGGAGCCGCTCAAATGAGGGCCTCACCCCGCGAAGAGGTCGGTGAGTCAAGCTGCGATTCGGAAAATTTTTTGGAGCCCACAACCAAAATCCTTCGCCTGGCAAAAAGGTTTTGAATCAAAACGGTTTATGCGCCGGCGACAGACGTCGGAGGGCTGACAGGGGGCGCGAACGGGGCCGCAGAAATGAAGAATCCGTTACGCCGGTCTTGCCTGTCCGCCACCGGCTTTTGTAATGTCCCTCCTGTTGAGAGGGGCAGGGAAAACCTGCGGATTTAAGCCAAATCCGGCATGTCGGGCAACGTGGAAGCGATTCCGCGCACGCTATCGGCTTGATCGCTTTCAAGACATTGCAAATCGAAACGCCGTCGCGTCCGACGGCCCTGCCGCGCCGGCTCCGCGCCGGACGGACAACTATTGCCCTGAGGGGGGCTGACGAAGCGCGCGACGATCGCACGCCGCGCGAGCACGAGGATCGATGGACCCGGCAGCGACCGGGACCGAGCGGAAACGAACGAGGAAGCGGCAGGCGTCTCGACGAGGAGATGCGCCATGCCGCTCGCACAACAGGGACACTCATCATGCAAAGCGGCGTCGAAGCGGGTGCGCGGGCAAGCACCTCCTTTTCGAAGATCAAGATCGAGGGACAACAACAGATGGATGGCGACAGCACGGCGGGGGCCGGAGCGACGTTCGAACGCGTGACCGCACAGTTGAAGGCGCGACTTGGCAATGATGTCTATTCGAGCTGGTTCGGCCGGATGCAGGTCGCCGAAGCCTCGCGTGGCATCGTGCGCCTCTCGGTGCCGACCGCCTTCCTGCGCCAGTGGATCAACGGGCACTATCGCGACCTGATTGGCGAATTGTGGAAGCAGTCGGACCCGTCCGTGCTCAAGGTCGAGATCGTGGTGCGCAGCGCCACGCGTCCGGTCAAGGGCCTGGAAGACGAAGATGCGCAGGCGACGAAGGCCCGTGCGCTCCCGAGCGCCACCGTCATGCAGATGCCGGTCCGAACGGGCGCCCCGGCCGGACAGCCTGCCCGCTCGAACGGCAACGAGCCCTTCGTGCAGCGCCAGTCCGTTCTCGGCTCGCCGCTCGACAGCCGCTACACCTTCGCATCCTTCGTCGACGGCCCGTCGAACCGCGTGGCTTTCGCCGCAGCGCGTGCCGTCGCCGAGAGCGCGTCGAACGCGGTGCGTTTCAACCCGCTGTTCCTCCATGCTTCGGTCGGCCTCGGCAAGACGCACCTTCTTCAGGCGATCGCGGCCGAGGCGCTGCAGCGCCGTCCGCAGTCGCGCGTCGTGTACCTCACGGCCGAATACTTCATGTGGCGCTTCGCCACCGCGATCCGCGACAACAATGCGCTGACCTTCAAGGAACAGCTTCGTGACATCGACCTTCTGATCATCGACGACATGCAGTTCCTGCAGGGCAAGTCGATCCAGCACGAGTTCTGCCATCTCATCAACACGCTGCTCGACAGCGCGCGCCAGGTCGTCGTCGCCGCGGACCGGCCGCCATCCGAGCTGGAATCGCTCGAGCCGCGCGTGCGCTCGCGCCTCAATGGCGGCGTCGCGCTCGAAATGGCGACGCCGGACTTCTCGATGCGGCTTTCCATGCTGCAGCAGCGTCTTGCCTCCGCCTCCGCCGAAGATCCGTCGATCGCGATCGCCGACGGCATTCTGGAACATGTCGCCCAGACCGTGACCGGCTCGGGCCGTGAGCTCGAAGGCGCGTTCAACCAGCTTCTGTTCCGCCAATCCTTCGAGCCGCAACTGTCGGTCGACCGGATCGACGAACTGCTCGGCCACATGTACCGCTCGGGCGAGCCCAAGCGCGTGCGCATCGAGGACATCCAGCGCATCGTCGCGCGCCACTACAACGTGTCGAAGACGGAACTTCTGTCCAACCGGCGCACCCGCACCATCGTCAAGCCGCGCCAGATCGCCATGTATCTCGCCAAGATCATGACGCCGCGCTCGCTGCCGGAGATCGGCCGGCGCTTCGGCGGGCGCGATCACACGACGGTCCTGCACGCTGTGCGCAAGATCGAGGGAATATCGGAGGGCGACACGAAAATGGCGCAGGAGCTCGAACTTCTGAAGCGGCTGATCTCCGATCAGGCCTGACCGGCGCCGGGCATAGACTATCCACGCTTTTGACAGGGTTCCGGGCCGCCATTTTCGGCCCGGACTTGCGTTTTCGCCGGATTTCCTGTCAGTCTGCCCACCCGTTTCCGGCGCCGTTCCGGCCGCCAGGAAGCCCTGCCATCAAGTCCTTCGCGAGTATAATCGGTCATGCGCGTCATCCTCGAACGGTCGAACCTCCTCAAGTCGCTCAACCATGTTCACCGGGTGGTCGAGCGGCGCAACACGATCCCGATCCTGTCGAACGTGCTGCTCGGCGCCGACGGCGAAAGCCTGTCCCTGAAGGCGACCGACCTCGACCTCGAAGTGACCGAGGCGACGCCTGCCCGCGTGGAACAGGCCGGCGCGACCACCGTTCCGGCCCACCTCCTCTACGACATCGTGCGCAAATTGTCGGATGGGTCGGAGGTCATGCTCAAGCTGGATGAGAGCGGCAATGCCATGTCGGTCGTCTCCGGCCGCTCGTCCTTCCGCCTCCAGTGCCTGCCGCAGTCGGATTTCCCGGAACTGACCGCCGGCTCCTTCACCCACCGCTTCCAGATGCCCGCAGAGGCGCTGAAGCGGCTGATCGACAAGACGCAGTTCGCGATCTCGACCGAGGAGACGCGCTACTATCTCAATGGCATCTATCTCCACGCCATCGAGGCGGACGGGCGCCTTCGCCTGCGCTCGGTCGCGACCGACGGCCACCGCCTGGCACGCGCCGAGACAGAAGCGCCCTCGGGCTGCGAGGGCATGCCGGGCATCATCATCCCGCGCAAGACGGTGTCGGAGCTGCAAAAGCTTGTCGACCAGCCCGACCTCCAGGTCTCCGTCGAGCTGTCGGATACCAAGATCCGCTTCACGATCGGCTCCATCGTGCTGACCTCGAAGCTGATCGACGGCACCTTCCCCGACTACCAGCGCGTCATCCCAACCGGCAACGACAAGAAGCTGCTGATCGACCGTCAAAGTTTCGCGCAGGCCGTCGACCGCGTCTCGACCGTCTCGTCCGAGCGCGGCCGCGCCGTGAAGCTGTCGATCGGAGACGGCATGGTGACGCTCGCCGTCAACAATCCGGATTCGGGCAGCGCGACGGAAGAAGTCGCCGCCGACTATGCCGCCGACCCGATCGAGATCGGCTTCAACGCCAAGTACCTTCTCGACGTCGCCGCGCAATTGTCGGGCGGCGAGGCGCAGTTCATGCTCGCAGATGCCGGCTCGCCGACGCTCATCCAGGACGGATCGGATGCCGATACGCTCTACGTCCTGATGCCGATGCGCGTCTGATCGCCGGACACGGAGCTTGGCCGACCAAACCGCAATCCGTAAGCTAACGCTTACGAACTTCCGGAACTACGGCCAGTTGTCGCTGTCGCTCGAGCGCGGCCCCGTCGTGCTGACCGGCGACAACGGCGCCGGCAAGACCAACCTCCTCGAAGCCATCTCATTCCTCACGCCCGGCCGCGGCCTGCGCCGTGCCCCGCATGAGGAGATCGCGACCGCCTCGGCCACTGCCGGCTTTGCCATCAATGCAAAGGTCGAGGGGCCGTTCGGCGAGGCGTCGATCGGCACCGGCACGCTTTCCGACCAGCCCGGCATGGTCGAGCCCGCGCGCCGCGTCCGCATCAACGGCGTGCCGGCAAAATCCGCCGACGACCTTCTCGAATGGCTGCGCATAATCTGGCTCGTCCCGTCGATGGACGCGCTTTTCAACGGCCCGGCCGGCGATCGCCGCCGTTTTCTCGACCGGCTGGTCCTTGCCATCGACCCGCAGCATGGCCGGCGCGCGCTCGACTATGAAAAGGCGATGCGCGGGCGCAACCGGCTCCTTGCCGAGGGCAGCCGCGACGACCGCTGGTTCGACGCCATCGAAACGCAGATGGCCGAGACCGGAACCGCCATCGCATCGGCGCGCATGGAACTCGTCGGCCTCCTCGCCGGCATGGTCGAAAAGCTGCCCGATGACGGCCCGTTCCCGAAATCCGACATCGCCCTAGACGGTGTGATCGAGGCGTTGGTCGGCACCGCCCCCGCCGTCGACATCGAGACGGCTTTCATCACCCGCCTCGCCGACAACCGCGCGCGCGACCGCGCGGCCGGGCGCACGCTCGAAGGTCCGCACCGCTCGGACCTGACCGTCACGCACCGGCCCAAAGCGATGCCCGCCGCGCTGTGTTCGACCGGCGAGCAGAAGGCGCTTTTGACCGGCATCGTGCTCTCGCAGGCCCGCCTCGTCGCCGAGATGACCGGCGCGACGCCCGTCCTGCTCCTCGACGAGATCGCGGCCCATCTCGACCCCGGCCGTCGCGCCGCGCTCTTCTCGATCCTCATCGACCTCGACTGCCAGGCCTTCCTGACCGGAACCGATGCGGCGCTGTTCTCCAGCCTCGAAGGCCGCGCGCAATTCCTGGATGTGAAGACCGGCACAGTCTCGCCGCGATGACAAGCGGCCCTCCCGCAGCTACCATCCAGCCATGACCCAGCCCCCTGTCCTTTCCGACGACGAACTCGAGCGCTACGCCCGTCACATCGTGCTGGCCGAGATCGGCGGCCCGGGACAGCAGAAGCTGAAGCGGGCGCGCGTCCTCGTCATCGGTGCCGGCGGGCTCGGGGCACCGGTCCTGCAATATCTCGCTGCCGCCGGCATCGGCACGCTCGGCATCGTCGACGACGACCACGTCTCGCTGTCCAACCTTCAACGCCAGGTGATCCACGCGACCGAGGCGGTCGGCACGGCCAAGGGGGAAAGCGCCGCCGAGGCGATCGGTCGGCTCAATCCGAACGTGAATGTCGAGATCCACGCCCTGCGCATCACCGCCAAAAATGCCGCCAACCTCCTCGAAGGCTACGACATCGCTGTCGATGGATCGGACAATTTCGACACGCGTTATGCGCTGGCCGATGCCTGCGCTGCAGCCAACATTCCGCTCGTCACCGGCGCGGTCGGCCGCTTCGACGGGTCGCTGACCGTCCTGAAACCTTTCGAGGCGGGGCCGGACGGGCGGCAGAACCCGTCCTACCGCGACCTCTTTCCCGAGCCGCCGCCGGCCGGCCTCGTTCCGTCCTGCGCGCAGGCCGGCGTCGTCGGCGCGCTGACAGGCGTCATCGGCACGTTGCAGGCGATGGAAGTCATCAAGCTCGTCACCGGCGCTGGCGAACCGCTGGTCGGCCGGCTTCTGCTTTACGACGCGCTCGGCGCGCGCTTCGACGTCGTGAAATACCGCGCGGCTAAACCTTGAGCGGCAACACCCTGTCCGGCGGGCGGTGGCCGTCGAAATAGGTGCGGATGTTGATGATCACCTTCTCGCCCATGTCGATGCGGCCCTCGATGGTGGCCGAACCCATATGCGGCAGGATCACGACGCGGCCCTTGGCCGCCAGTTTCAGCAGCTTCGGGCTCACAGCCGGCTCGTGTTCGAAGACATCGAGCCCGGCGCCAGCCAGCTTCCCCTCCTGCAGCATCCTGATCAGCGCATCCTCGTCGATGATGTCACCTCGGGCGGTGTTCACGACATAGGCCGAAGGCTGCAGCAGCGCAAGGCGGCGGGCCGAGAGCAGATGGAACGTCGCCGGCGTCGACGGGCAGTTGACCGAGATGATGTCCATTCGGGCCAGCATCTGGTCGAGGCTCTCCCAATAGGTCGCCTCCAGCTCGTCCTCGATCTTCGGCGCGACGCGCTTGCGGTTATGATAGTGGATCGACAGTCCGAACGCCTTGGCGCGGCGCGCGACGGCAGTGCCTATGCGGCCCATGCCGACGATGCCGAGCCGCTTGCCCCAGATGCGGTGCCCGAGCATCCAGGTCGGCGACCAGCCCGGCCATTTGCCATCCTCGCTCAAGACATCCGCGCCCTCGACGAGCCGGCGTGGCACGGCAAGCATCAGCGCCATCGTCATGTCCGCCGTGTCCTCGTTGAGGACGTTCGGCGTGTTGGTGACGGTGATGCCCTTCTTTGCCGCGCTCGCGACGTCGATATTGTCGACGCCGTTGCCGTAATTGGCGATCAGCTTCAGATTGGGTCCGGCCTGCTCGATCAGCGCCGCGTCGATCCGGTCGGTGACCGTGGGCACCAGCACGTCGGCCTCGCGCATCGCGGCCACGAGCTGGGGCTGCGCCATCGGCCGGTCGTCGACGTTCAAGCGCGCGTCGAAAAGCTCGCGCATCCGCGTTTCGACCTGATCGGGGAGCTTGCGGGTAATGACGACCAGGGGCTTCTTGCGGCCTGCCATGGGTTCCTCGAATCCTGACGCGTTGAGACCTCTTTAACCAAGAACGCCGATAGTTCAAACCGGAATCACCCGCATTTCCTGGCGTGGCGCCGTCCGCTACGGTGGCGCTGGAGATGATATGTCAGAAAGGCCCGTTTCGACCATGCAGGACCACATCCCCTCTTCCTCGCGCCCGCGCCGCCTTGCCCTGGCGGGCCTCGCGGTTCTGCTGGCGTTCGGCGGCCTGGGGCTTGGCGGGCTCGCACCGGCGTCGACGGCCAGCGCCCAGGAAGTCGGGCCGAGCGGCCTGCCGCTTCCGCGTTTCGTCAGCCTGCGCGCCAACCGCGTCAACCTTCGCGTCGGCCCCGGCACGAATTACGCCGTCGAATGGATGTATCTGAAGTCGGGCCTGCCGATGGAGATCATCCAGGAATACGACAATTGGCGCCGTGTGCGGGATGCCGAGGGCGCGGAGGGGTGGATCAACCAGTCGCTTCTTTCGGGAAGCCGCACCGCCGTCGTCGCCCCGTGGCACAAGGGCAAGGACGACGTCCAGATCAACCTCTACGGCGAAGCCAACCGCGCCGCCGCCATCCGGGCCTATATCGAGCCGGGCGTCGTCGGGTCGATCCGGGCCTGCAATGGTGAATGGTGCGAGATGGAGTTTGCCGGCAACCGCGGCTGGATCGAGCAGGCGCAGGTCTGGGGCGCCTATCCGGGCGAAACCTACACCAACTGACGGATCAGATCGGGTCAGCCGCGCTTCGGGCGCAGGCGAATGACGATATCGACATTCGCGATTTCCATGCCTTCCGGCGGTTCGGGCAGGTTGGTGACGGTCACCGGTCCATGCTCGATATCCATCACCCGGTTCTCGCCTTCGACGAAGAAGTGGTGATGGTCGGACGTGTTCGTGTCGAAATAGGTGCGCGCACCTTCGACGGCCAGAATGCGCAGCAATCCCGCCTCGGTGAACTGGTGCAGCGTGTTGTAGACGGTCGCCAGCGAAACGGCGACGCCGGCGCCCTGCGCCTCCTCGTGCAGTTCCTCGGCCGACAGGTGACGATCGCCCTGCGCGAAAAGAAGATCGGCAAGCGCGATGCGCTGGCGCGTGGGCCGAAGCCCTGCACGCCTGACGCGCGCTTCGATCTGTGCTGCGGAGGTCTCGCTGCCTGAGGCCATTCTCTCGCCGGTAAACTCGTTCATACAAACCGTGTTGCTGCCGAACTTTCCGGGCAGCGTTGTCAAGAAGATATATTCGGTAAGCCGGCCGCGATCAATAGCGGCGCATTGACCGGCGCGGACGGGCGCGTTAAGCGCGAAGCGCGGTTTCCTCGGGCAAACCGACTATGCTAGGGACTTTCTCAAACGGTCGTGAAGCGACCGTGCCAACGGGACGGAGCGATATGGCTGACCAGAAATCGAGCTACGGTTACGAGGATCTTCTCGCCTGCGCCGAGGGCAAACTGTTCGGTCCCGGAAACGCCCAGCTCCCCGCTCCCCCGATGCTGATGTTCGATCGCATCACGCAGATCAGCGAGACGGGCGGCGAATTCGACAAGGGCTTCGTGCGCGCCGAACTCGACATCAAGCCCGACCTCTGGTTCTTCCCCTGCCACTTTCCCGGCAACCCGATCATGCCCGGCTGCCTCGGTCTCGACGCGATGTGGCAGTTGACCGGCTTCTTCCTCGGCTGGCTCGGCGAAGAGGGCAAGGGCATGGCCCTTTCGACCGGCGAAGTGAAGTTCAAGGGCATGGTGACGCCATCGGTGAAGAAGGTCGAATACGGCGTCGACTTCAAGCGCGTCATGCGCGGCCGCCTCGTCCTCGGCATCGCCGATGGCTGGCTGAAGGCCGATGGCGAACAGATATACAAGGCGACCGACCTCAAGGTCGGCCTGTCGAAGCAGGAAGCCGCGTAAGGCATCCCGACACAATCGCGGACATTCGTGCCCGCCATCAAATGGAGCGCCATATGAGACGCGTCGTCATCACGGGTTTGGGGATCGTGTCCTCGATCGGAAGCAATGCCGAGGAGGTGACGGCCTCGCTGCGCGACGCGCGCTCGGGCATCTCCTTCTCCGACGAGTTCGCCGAGCACGGCTTCAAGTGTCAGGTCTGGGGCAAGCCCGATCTCGACCCCACCGAGGTCGTCGACCGTCGCGCCATGCGCTTCCTGTCCAAGGGCGGCGCGTGGAACCATGTCGCCATGGAACAGGCGATTGCCGATGCGGGCCTCGGCGAAGCCGAGATCACCAACGAGCGCACCGGCATCATCATGGGCTCGGGCGGTCCGTCCACCCGCCAGATCGTCGAGGCCGCCGACATCACTCGCGAGAAGGGCAGCCCCAAGCGGATCGGACCGTTCGCAGTGCCGAAGGCGATGTCGTCGACCGCGTCCGCAACGCTCGCCACCTGGTTCAAGATCCACGGCGTCAACTACTCCATCTCGTCAGCCTGCTCGACCTCGGCGCACTGCATCGGCAATGCCTACGAACTGATCCAGTTCGGCAAGCAGGACCGCATCTTCGCCGGCGGCCACGAAGACCTCGACTGGACGATGTCGAACCTCTTCGACGCCATGGGCGCCATGTCGTCCAAGTACAACGACCGCGCCGAAGTCGCCTCCCGTGCCTATGATGAAGGCCGCGACGGCTTCGTCATCGCCGGCGGCGCGGGCGTCCTCGTCCTCGAGGACCTCGAGACGGCCAAGGCGCGCGGTGCGAAAATCTATGCGGAAGTCGTCGGCTACGGCGCGACGTCGGACGGTCACGACATGGTCGCCCCCTCGGGCGAAGGCGCGGTGCGCTGCATGCGCCAGGCGCTCGCCAACGTGAAGGGCGACGTCGACTACATCAACACCCACGGCACCTCGACGCCGGTCGGCGACTCCAAGGAAATGGGCGCCATTCGCGAGGTTTTCGGTGAAAAGATCCCGCACATCCAGTCGACCAAGTCGCTGACAGGCCACTCGCTCGGCGCTGCCGGCGTGCAGGAGTCGATCTATTCGCTCCTGATGATGCAGGCCGGCTTCATCGGCGAGAGCGCTCATATCGAGAACCTCGATCCCGAGTTCGAAGGCATGCCCGTCGTGCGCAAGCGCATCGACGACGCCAAGTTCGACATCGCGCTGTCCAACTCGTTCGGTTTCGGCGGCACCAATGCGACGCTGGTCTTCCAGCGTTACCAGGGCTGATCCGATGGATGGTTTGATGAAGGGCAAGCGCGGCCTCGTCATGGGCGTCGCGAACGATCACTCGATCGCCTGGGGCATCGCCAAGCAACTCGCCGAGCACGGCGCCGAACTCGCCTTCACCTATCAGGGCGAGGCGTTCGGCCGCCGCGTGAAGCCGCTCGCCGAAAAGGTCGGCGCGAAGCTCGTCCTACCCTGCGACGTCGAGGATTCCGCCTCGATCGACAGCGTTTTCGATGCACTGAAGGCCGAATGGGGGACGATCGATTTCGTCGTCCACGCCATCGGTTTTTCCGACAAGAACGAGTTGAAGGGCCTCTACGCCAACACGACGAAGGACAACTTCACCCGCACGATGGTGATCTCGTGCTATTCCTTCACGGAAATCGCCCGCAAGGCCGCCGAGATGATGAATCCCGGCGGCTCGATGCTCACGCTGACCTATGCGGGGTCTGTGCGCGTCATGCCGAACTACAATGTCATGGGCGTCGCCAAGGCGGCGCTTGAAGCATCGGTGCGGTATCTGGCGGACGATTACGGACCGCGCGACATCCGCGTCAACGCGATCTCCGCAGGTCCCGTGCGCACGCTCGCCGGCGCCGGCATTTCGGATGCGCGGCTGATGTTCTCGTTCCAGAGCCGCAACTCGCCGCTTCGCCGCACAGTCACGATCGACGAGGTCGGCGGCTCGGCCCTCTATCTACTGTCCGGCCTGTCCTCGGGCGTGACCGGCGAGATCCACTATGTGGATTCGGGCTACCACATCACCTCGATGCCGCAGCTTGACGAGTTGAAGTCGACCGACAGGATCGTTGGTGAAGGCGCGTAAATCCCGTTCAAGGTTGCAAAATATATCTTAAGGAGTCGGCGGTAATACATCTGTGAAACAGGGTGTTACCGCATGACGTCTCGAAATCCGATCCGGACGAAGGGCTTCCGGCTGCTGACGATCGCAGCCTGCACGCTCGGCAGTTTCGTGATCGGATTGGCCGCCGCCCGCTACGGCATGGGCGGCGTCGGCGGCATCCCGGCCGAGATCGTCGGCCTCAGCATGGCGGCGCTCTGCGCCTTCGCGGCGGCAAGTTCGGCCGCTTCCTTCTTCGCCGGCGTCGATGAATCCGTCCAGTATGTCTACCACGAGACCCAGCACGACAAGCTGACCGGCCTGCCCGGCCGCCAGGCGATGATGTCGAAGATTCGCGAGGCGGCGGACCGCACGCGATCGACCGGCGCGCCCGTCTTCCTGATCGACATCGACATCAATCGCTTCAAGTCGATAAACGATGCGATCGGCTATTCCAACGGCGACGAACTGGTCCGCGTCTTTGCTGAACGGCTGCGGCAGGTGGTGCCGGTCGGCACGGCGATCGGCCGGATCGGCGCCGGAGAATTCGCCCTTCTCTATCAGGACGAAGGCAAGGCGGAGCGGGTCGACCTCTTCGTCGAATGCCTGCTCGACCTGATGACCAAGCCCTACCGGCTGGCCACGCATCTGCAGTCGATCAATCTGTCGATCGGCATCGTCTCTCTGCCCAAGGACGGCTTCGAGCCGACGCGCCTGTTGCGCCTGTCAAACCTTGCGCTTCAACACGCCCGCGTCTCCGGCGTCGGCGGCTGGGCGGTGTTTCATCCCGAAATGGGCGAGGTCGCCGATTATCGCCAGTGGATCGAGGCCGAACTCAACGGCGCGTTCGAGCGCGGCGAATTTTCCCTGCACTATCAGCCGCAGCACGATCTTTCGAGCGGGCGGATCGTGGGCTACGAGGCCCTGATGCGCTGGACCCATCCTGCGCGCGGGATGATCCCGCCGGCCGAGTTCATCCCGATCGCCGAAGAAACGGGCATGATCGCGCCGATCGGGGCGTGGGCGCTTCGCCAGGCTTGCCTCGACGCGCGCCGCCTGCCGCAGGATTGCTTCGTGGCGGTCAACATCTCGGCGGTCCAGTTCATGACGCGCGACTTCATCGCCCAGGTTGCCGCCGTCGTGGCGGAGACGGGGATCGATCCCTCCCGCCTGGAAATCGAAATCACCGAAACGGCGATGATGCAGGACCGCGACCGCGCCGCCGCGATCCTGAAGGACCTGACGGCGATGGGGCTGACGGTCGCCGTCGACGATTTCGGCACCGGCTATTCCAATCTGAGCTATCTGATCGACTTCTCGTTCCACAAGCTGAAGATCGATCAGTCCTTCATCCAGCGGCTGGAGACGGATGCAAGCACCGGCGCGGTCGTCTCGACCATCGTCGGCCTGTCGCGCGCGCTCGGCGTCCACACGATCGCCGAGGGCGTCGAGACCGAGCATCAGGCGACGCTTCTGCGCGCCGCGGGCTGCCATATCGTCCAGGGCTATTATTACGGCCGGCCGGCACCGCTGTCCGTCGCCGCGGTCGAGCAGAAGCCGTTCCTGCGCGCGGTAAGCTGACTACTTCCGGGCCCAGAGGACCTTGAACCCAGCTTCGCGCACGCTCAGGCCCGTCGCGGCGAACATATCCGACAGAGTCGCCTCGTAAGGCAGGTGCACATTGGCGACGAGATGAAGCCGGCCACCCGGTTTCAAGAGCCGCCAAGCGCCTGCGATCATTGCCCGTCCGACGTCCGGGTCGCCGCTGCGCCCTGTATGGAAAGGCGGGTTCATGACCACCGCGTCGTAGCGTTCGCGCGGGTCTTCGGCCGCGACGTCGAGCCAGCGCGTCGTGCTCGCCATGGCACCCGCCAACCGCTTCATGTTTGCTTCCGCCGCCTTTGCCGCGGCGTGGCTCGCCTCGTAGAGATCGATCCGCTTCACCTTCGGGCAGCGCGCGGCGATCTCCACCGACAGGTATCCCCACCCGGCGCCGAGATCGGCGACCGCGCCGTAAAGGTCCTTCGGCAGATGCTCCACCAGAAGGGCCGAGCCCGGATCGATCCGATCCGCCGAGAACATGCCCGGCATCGTCTCGTACCGATCGTCGACGACGATGGTTTCGAGCTTTTCGGCCGGCGCGCCATCGGCACGGAACCAGAAGACGTTGCCATGGTGCTTGGCCGCCTGGCCTTCGATCTCGAAGCGATCCTTCAGCCGTTTGCGCAGGCTGTCGGCACCGTCGGTCTTGAGGCCGGCGACGACCACGAGGCCGCCTGGCTTTACGCGCGCACTGGACTCCAGCACGTGATGCTCGTTCATCTGCCGGTGCCGGCCGCACAGGACCAGCGCCAGCGCATAGCCGTCGCCGTCCAGAGCTGGCGTCACGCGACAGCCCGTACGCTCGATCTTCAGGAACTCGGGGCGGAAATCCTGCACGGCATCGACGCTCGCCGCCTTGAGCCCGCGCACCAGCGCTTCCGTGGCGTTCAGCGCAAGCAGGCGCCCGCTCTCGGGCAGGTCGAGCATCCCGGTCTCGAATGGATGCAGCAGCGTCTTCGTCGCGTCGTTCACGGCAACCTCACAAAAAAACGGGCGCGAAGATCGCGCCCGTTCCATCTCAGATATCGGCGAGGATCAGGCGTCGGCCTCTTCGGCGTCGGCCGACTTCTTCTCGCGGACGAGTTCCTTGCCGGTCTCCTGGTCGACGACCTTCATCGACAGGCGGACCTTGCCGCGCTCGTCGAAGCCGAGCAGCTTGACCCAGACCTTCTGGCCTTCCTTGACGACGTCGCCGGTCTTGGCGACGCGGTCGGCGGCGAGCTGGCTGATGTGGACCAGTCCGTCCTTCGGGCCGAAGAAGTTCACGAAGGCGCCGAAATCGGCAACCTTGACAACCGTGCCCTCGTAGATCTCGCCGACTTCCGGCTCGGCCACGATGGTGTGAATCCACTTGCGTGCCGCCTCGATCTCCTTCGCATTCGACGAAGCGATCTTGACCGTACCGTCGTCCTCGATGTTGATCTTGGCGCCGGTCTTTTCGACGATCTCGCGGATGACCTTGCCGCCCGAGCCGATCACGTCGCGGATCTTGTCGGTCGGGATGTTCATCACTTCGATGCGCGGTGCGAATTCGCCGAGCTCCGAGCGGCCCTCGGTGATGGCGTTGGCCATCTCGCCCAGGATATGAACGCGACCGTCCTTGGCCTGGCCGAGCGCGATCTTCATGATCTCCTCGGTGATGCCCTCGATCTTGATGTCCATCTGCAGCGAGGTGATGCCGGCTTCGGTGCCTGCCACCTTGAAGTCCATGTCGCCGAGGTGATCCTCGTCGCCGAGGATGTCGGAGAGAACCGCGAAGCGCTCGTCTTCCTTGATCAGGCCCATCGCGATGCCCGCGACCGGCTTGGCCAGCGGAACGCCCGCATCCATCAGCGCGAGCGACGTGCCGCAAACCGTCGCCATCGAGGACGAGCCGTTGGACTCGGTGATCTCGGAGACGATGCGCAGCGTGTAGGGGAACTGCTCGACGGCCGGAAGCATCGGACGGATCGCGCGCCAGGCGAGCTTGCCGTGACCGATCTCGCGACGACCGGGCGAACCCATGCGACCCGTTTCGCCGACCGAGTAGGGCGGGAAGTTGTAGTGAAGGAGGAAGCGCTCCTTGTAGGTGCCGGTCAGGGCGTCGACGAACTGCTCGTCTTCGCCGGTGCCGAGCGTGGCGACGACGATCGCCTGCGTCTCGCCGCGGGTGAAGACGGCCGAGCCGTGCGTGCGCGGAAGGACGCCGACTTCGGAGACGATCGGGCGGACCGTCGAGAGGTCACGGCCATCGATGCGGCTCTTGGTGTCGAGGATGTTCCAGCGGACGATCTTCGCCTGGAGCGACTTGAACACGGTGCCGATCTGTTCGGAGGTCCACTTGGCCTCTTCGCCCTCGGCTGGTGCGAAATGCGCCTTGACCTTGGCCTTGACGGTGTCGACAGCGCTGTAGCGCTTCATCTTGTCGGTGTTCTTGTAGGCGGTGCGCAGCTCGTCTTCGACGAGGCCCAGCATTTCGCCTTCGAGCGCCGAATAGTCGGCCGGCTTGAACTCGCGCGGCTCCTTGGCGGCGACTTCGGCCAGCTTGATGATCGCGTCGATCACCGGCTGGAAGCCGCGATGGCCGAACATGACGGCGCCGAGCATGGTCTCTTCGTCGAGTTCCTGCGCTTCCGACTCGACCATCAGGACCGCATCGCCCGTTCCGGCGACGACGAGGTCGAGCTTGGACTCGGGCATCTCGTCGACATGCGGGTTGAGCACGTATTCGCCGTTGATGAAGCCGACGCGCGCGCCGCCGATCGGGCCCATGAAGGGCACGCCCGAAAGCGTCAGGGCTGCCGAGGTCGCGACGATCGCCAGGATGTCCGGATCGTTTTCGAGGTCATGCTGCATGACGGTCACGACGACCTGCGTGTCGTTCTTGTAGCCGTCGGCGAAGAGCGGGCGGATCGGACGGTCGATCAGGCGGGAAACCAGCGTTTCCTTCTCGCTCGGACGGCCTTCGCGCTTGAAGAAGCCGCCGGGGATCTTGCCGGCCGCGTAGGTCTTTTCCTGATAGTTGACGGTCAGCGGGAAGAAGTCGAAGCCGGGCTTCGGCTCCTTGGCGGAGACGACGGTCGCCAGAACGACGGTCTCGCCATAGGTTGCCAGAACGGCGCCGTCGGCCTGGCGGGCGATCTTGCCCGTCTCCAGAACCAGCGGGCGGCCTGCCCATTCGATTTCCACGCGATGGTGATTGAACATGTAGTGTCCTTTCATGGCCGAACCTTGCAAAGCCTTCGCCTTGCCGATCCCGGCCTGTCTTTGGCGGGACGAGCCACGGGCAAGACAACGGGAGGCTCTCGTCTGCGCCTAAAGCGCGAGCATCCTGCAATCCTGCCCCATGACCGATCCCATGGAGCGTCCCGGCCTTCATGGCCACTGGGACGGGTCGGGCACCGTGCCCGAATGCGAAAATCGGCGGGAGCGCAAGCGATCCCGCCGAAAAACTGTTAGCGGCGCAGGCCGAGCTTTTCGATCAGCGTCTGGTAGCGGCCTTCATCCTTGCCCTTGAGATAGTCAAGGAGCTGACGGCGCTGCGAGACGAGAGCCAGAAGACCACGGCGGGAATGGTTGTCCTTCTTGTGGTCCTTGAAGTGCTCGGTCAGGTTCTTGATACGCTCGGAGAGCAGCGCGACCTGAACTTCCGGCGAACCGGTGTCGTTCTTGGTGGTCGCGTATTCGGCGAGCAGTTCCTGCTTGCGTTCAGCGGTGATCGACATCTCATGCTTCCTTTCGATTGGGAGGAATGGGGTCGCCCACGGCCGGGATGTCGTCCAGCGGGGGCCAGTGGTCGCGGCAGCAAAGGCTGCGGCGATGGCGCGCATATAGTCCATATGCGCCGACATTGCCAGCTAATTCAGCGAAGCGGGCCTCAGCCGCCGAACCGACGCTCGGCCTTCATCGCGTCGGGGTCGGGCAGAAGCTTTTCGACCGGCATGGTGAAGCGACAATGCAGCCCGTCCGGCGTGATCTCGCGGTCGATCACCGCATCGAGGGTGCCACCCAACATCCGCTCGATGACTTCGGTGCCGAAGCCGCGTCCCTCCTCACGCGGCTCCAGCCGCGCCACGGTTTCGCGCCAGTCGATCACCAGATTTTCGCTGCCGATCGTCCATTCGACGGCGAGGCGGCCGCTATTCGTCGAAAAGGCACCGTATTTCGACGCATTGGTCGCCAGTTCGTGGACCGCGAGCCCGATCGTCTGCGCCGCCTGGTTGGACAGGCGAAAATGCGGCCCTGTCATCGTCAGTCGCGAGGCTTCGCCCGGGCGGAACGGCTCGATCTGCGCCTCGAGCAGTTCACGCAGTTCGACGCCCGCGACGCCGCCGGCGATCAGGAGATCGGTCGAGCGCGCCAGCCCCTGTACGCGTTTCTGGAACGAATCCTGGAAGGCGTCGAAATCGGGCGCATGGCGGGCCGTCTGCTTGGCGATGGACGATACGACGGTCAACTGGTTCTTCGATCGGTGTGCGACCTCGCGCATCAGGAACCGGATTTCACCTTCCGCCTCCTGCCGGTCGTGCGACGCTTCGGCAAGCGCGGACGAGACGGTCGCGATTTCCGACACCTTGTACGGCTTGGCGGTCACTGCATCGCCCGAGCCGAGCCGACGCGCGTCGACGGCCAATTCGCGCACCGGGCGCGTCACCTGACGCGCGAGCACCCAGGCGAAAAGCGCACTGAGCGCCGCGAGGAGAAGCCCGCCGAAGGCGAATGTCTGCAAGGCGCGCGTCAAAGGCGCAGCCACGACTTCGGTGGGAGACCAGACGACCACCTTCCAGCCGCTCAAGCGCGAATTGACCGTGAAGGTCTCGTAGTTCGCACCGTCGACGGCCAGGGTCTGGCGCGAGGGGGCGCTGTCGGAACGGCCCTCCTCCCAGAGCAGGAACGGCTTGCCGATGTCGGACGACATGAAGGTCGTCGCAACGACGATGCCGTTGCCATCGACGACCGAGGCGTTCCAGCCGCCGCGCAGGTTCTGCCCCGCGATGAGGCTCGTCAGGTCCTCGGCATTTTGGGTCAGGACCAGCACATGCCGCTTTTCGTCTTCATCCCAGGGCACCATGACGTTGAAGACCCATTTCTGGGCGACCTCACCGTAGAATGCGTTCGAGATGACCGTATTGCCCGTATCGAGCGCACGCTGTGCCGGTATCGGGTCGGATGTCTGGCCGAGATCGGCGCCGAAGTCGACGCGCGTATTGATGAGCTGGTCGAGATTTTCGTCGAGCAGGATGAAGTAGGACCGGGTGTCGCGAAGCGCGCTTCTGGCCCGGTCGTACAATTCAACGAGATCGTCGGTGTCGAGCGAGCGCGACGTCGACAGCACCCGCAGCGTCGTCGTCATGCCGGCGAGTTCGCGGTCGATCGTCTCGACGATCGATCCGGCCGTGGCTTCGGCCAGCGTCGTCAGTACGTCCTGCTGGGCCCGGTTGTTGCGTTCGAGCAGGACAGCGGTGAACAGAAGTGTCGGAATGAGCGCGACCGCGACGAGTGCGCCGAGATACGCGCCGATCGGCAGCGGCCACGAGAAGAGGCGAGTGCGCACGTTTTCGGCAGGCTTGTCGGTCGCTCCGTCGCTCAAATCATTCCCCCGGCTCGCGAGCGATTCGAGCTCGTCTCGTCTGCAGGTTAGCGCATGTGTCGACGTCGAGGCGCTAACAATTGATGAACGTTTTCCCCTTCCGGAGAATCGTTCACCGATTGCTAAAATTCAATTAGGGCGAAAAACCGGGCGCGTCGCGCTCAGCCGACGAAAACGCGCTTCGGCTTGAACATGCCCGCCTCGATCATGCCGATCGCGACGAGCTTGCCGCGCGCTGTCGCGCAGGCTTCGTCGGCTTCGAGCGGCGCGTCGCGGCCGCGGATGATGACCGGGTTGCCGAGCCGGATGCGCGCGGCGGCATCATCCGTCAGCGCCACCTGCGGCAGGCAGTCGAGCGCGGCGCCAGTGTCGACGAGCAGGTCGTCGAGCGCCTTCAGTTGCGCGCCTTCCGGCCGTCGGGGCGCCTCGCCCTCGGCCAGTTCCGGCGCGTTCGAGGCCACGGCCGCTTCCAGTTCGGCGAGCGTGACCAGATCATCGGCGGTGAACGGGTCGACCTCGGTGCGCCGCAGCGTCGAGATGTGACCGTAGCAGCCCATGTCGCGGCCCATGTCGCGGGCGAGCGAGCGCACATAGGTGCCCTTGCCGCACTCGATCTCGAACACCGCGCTGTCGTCGTTGCGTTCGATCAGGTCGAACCGGCCGATCTCGACCTCGCGGGCCGGAATGTCGACCGTTTCGCCTTCGCGGGCGAGATCATAGGCGCGCTCACCGGCGATCTTGATGGCGGAGAATTGCGGCGGCGTCTGCATGATGACACCGGTATAGTTCGGCATGACCGCGCGAATGTCGGCCTCGGTCGGCCGTGCATCGGAGCGTTTCGTGACATCGCCCTCGAGGTCGTCGGTCGCCCGCTCCTCGCCCCAGGTCACCGTGAAGCGGTAGACCTTGGCGCCGTCCTGCACATAGGGCACCGTCTTGGTCGCCTCGCCAAGCGCGATCGGCAGCATGCCGGAAGCGAGCGGGTCGAGCGTGCCGGCATGGCCGGCCTTTTCGGCGTTGAACAGCCACTTCACCTTCGAGACCGCATCGGTGGAGCCCATGCCCACCGGCTTGTCGAGGATCAGCCAGCCGGAAACCGGACGCCCCTTCTTCTTTCCGCGCCGCGCCATACTAGCTCTTGTCCTCGTCTTCGTCGTCAAGGTCGCGCACCACTTCCGGCGAGCGGAGGAGCGCATCGATCTTGGCGAAATTGTCGTAGCTGGTGTCGAGCCGGAACCGGAATTCGGGCATGTATTTCATCTGGCGCAGCGCGCCCGAAACGCGGCCGCGAATGAACTTCGCGTTCTTCGCCAGCGCCTTGATCACGGCCTGGTCGTCCTTGGCGCCGAGCGGCGAGACGAAGGCCGTCGCGATCTTGAGGTCGGGCGACATCCGCACTTCGGAAATCGAGATCACGGTGCCCTCGATCACGTCGTCGCGCACCTCGCCGCGCTGGATGACGTCGGCGAGCGCATGGCGAACCTGCTCGCCAATGCGAAGCTGGCGCTGGGACGGGCCGTCCGAAGCGAAGCGGGACATGGGATTACCTCGATCTCGCGCGAACGGGGTCAAACCGTCGCGACTTCGTTCAAACGGATGCAACGGCGGGGGGCCCGCCGCTGCTTCGTTTCATGTGCCGCGCACTAGAGCGTGCGCGTGATCATCTCGACGCGGAAGCACTCGATGACGTCGCCGGCACGAATGTCCTCGTAGTTCTCGAAGGCCATGCCGCACTCCTGGCCGACCGGCACTTCGGAGACTTCGTCCTTGAAGCGCTTGAGCGTCTTGAGCTTGCCTTCGTGGATGACGACGTTGTCGCGCACCAGGCGCACGCCGGCGCCGCGCTCCATCTTGCCTTCCGTAACGCGGCAGCCCGCCACCTTGCCGACCTTGGTGATGTTGAACACTTCGAGAATCTCGGCATTGCCGAGGAAGGTCTCGCGGCGTTCGGGCGACAGGAGGCCGGACATGGCGGCTTTGATGTCGTCCACGAGGTCGTAGATGATGTTGTAGTAGCGGGTCTCGATGCCGGCCTGCTCGGAAGCCTCACGCGCCTGCTTGTTGGCACGCACGTTGAAGCCGAGGATGACCGCGCCGGACGTTTCCGCCAGCGACACGTCGCTTTCGGTGATTGCGCCAGCGCCCGAATGGACGATGCGCGCGCGCACTTCGTCGGTGCCGAGCTTGTCGAGCGCGGAGATGATCGCCTCGATCGAGCCCTGCACGTCGCCCTTGATGACCAGCGGGAACTCCTTGAGTCCCGAGGTCTGGAGCTGCGACATCATCTGCTCCAGCGAACCACGCTGCCCAGCCTGGCGTGCGACGGCCTTCTCGCGGGCGAGACGCTGGCGATACTCGGCGATCTCGCGCGCCTTGGCCTCGTTTTCGACCACGGCGAAGCGGTCACCGGCCTGCGGCGTGCCCTGGAGACCCAGGACCTCGACCGGCAATGCCGGACCGGCTTCCTTGATCTGGTCGCCCTTGTCGTTGACGAGCGCACGAACGCGGCCCCACTCGTTGCCGGTGACGATGATGTCGCCGATCTTGAGCGTACCCGCCTGGACGAGCACGGTCGCGACCGAGCCGCGGCCCTTGTCGAGCTTGGCCTCGATGACGACGCCCTCGGCGGTGCGGTCCGGATTGGCCTTCAGGTCGAGAATTTCGGCCTGCAGCAGGATCGCCTCGAGAAGCTTGTCGAGATTGGTGCCCTTGGCCGCCGAAACCTCGACGTCCAGCACTTCACCGCCGAGCGATTCCACGAAGACCTCGTGCTGAAGGAGCTGCGTGCGCACCTTCTGCGGGTCGGCCTGCGGCTTGTCGATCTTGTTGATCGCCACGATGATCGGCACACCGGCCGCCTTGGCGTGGCTGATGGACTCGATCGTCTGCGGCATGACGCTGTCGTCGGCCGCAACCACGAGGATGGCGATGTCGGTGGCCTGCGCGCCGCGGGCACGCATCGCCGTGAAGGCTGCGTGGCCGGGCGTATCGATGAAGGTGATCTTCTGACCGTCCTGCTCGACCTGATAGGCACCGATGTGCTGGGTGATGCCGCCGGCCTCGCCCGAGACGACATTGGCCTTGCGGATGGCGTCGAGCAGCGAGGTCTTGCCGTGATCGACGTGACCCATGATGGTGACGACCGGCGGACGCGACTTCAGGTCCTCGGCATTGTCGGCGATGTCGAACATGCCGGTCTCGACGTCGGATTCCGACACGCGGCGAACGGTGTGCCCGAATTCGGACGCGACGAGCTCGGCCGTATCGGCATCGATGATGTCGCCGGGCTTCATGATCTGGCCCTGCTTCATGAAGTACTTGACCACGTCCACGGCACGTTCGGCCATGCGCTGTGCAAGTTCCTGAACCGTGATCGTTTCGGGCAGAATCACCTCGCGGGAAATCTTCTCGCGCGGCTCCTGCATCTGGGCGCGCTTGAATTTTTCCTGACGGCGGCGCATCGACGAAAGCGAGCGACCGCGCGCATCGCCGTCATCCGACGTGGCGACGGAGAGCGTCAGCTTGCCGCGACGACGGTCGTCGTCGGTGCGGGGCTTGGCCGGGCGCGGCGCCTCGACGGCAGCCTTGACCGGACCACGCTTGATGGCGGTTGCCGGGCGTGCCTTGGCGCGCGAATCCGCTTCCTCTTCCTCGGCGACTGCCGGGGTGACGGGCGCACGGCGACGGGCTTCCTCTTCGGCGCGGCGGCGCGATTCCGCCTCGGACTGGAGCCGGGCTTCCTCCTCGGCCTGGCGGCGGGCGGATTCCTCACGCTCCTTGGCGCGCCGGGCATCTTCCTCGACGCGGCGCTTGGCGTCCTCGGCGGCGCGCACGCGCTCTTCCTGCTCGCGCACGCGGGCACCTTCAAGCGCACGACGGCGGGCATCCATCTCGCCGCTCGACAGCGAGTTCAGGACCATGCCCGAACCGCGATTGCCGACCGGACGGGGTGCGGGACGCGGAGCCTGCTGGGAGGGTGCGGGGCGCTGCGGCTGAGGCTGCGGCGCGCGCACGACCGGCTCGATGACGGGAGCGGGCGCTGCCTGGACGGGCGCAGCCGGCTTGGGCTTGGGCGCAACGACGGGCGCAGCCGCCGGAGCGGCAGCAGCAACCGGCGCTTCCGGCTTGTCGCCCGGCATGGAGAACTTGCGCTTCTTGGTCTCGACGACGACGGACTTGGTGCGGCCGTGCGAGAAATTCTGGCGCACGGTTCCCTGTTCCACGCCGGGGCGCTTCAGCGTCAAGGTCTTCTTGGTGTTGACGCTCAACGTCTTGTCGTCACCCGATTTCGTATCACTCATTCCGTATCCTCTGCGGCCTCTCGGTGGTCGACGACCGCCGCATTCGCATTCCGCTCGTCCGGGGTTCCGCCCCGATATCGGTCAAGCGCACCCACGCGCTTTGCCGCCGCTTTGCCGGCATCCAAGCCGAGCACGGCAGCATGTATCACATTTGCCCCCCCCAATGCCAAACCCAATTCGGCCTGCGAAAAGAGTTTGTAGGCAGGGATATCCGGCCCTCCCAGATGCACCACGGAACGCCGTGCCTGGGTAATCTTGCGCACGCCGTCCTCCGACGCTTCGATGGCGTGAAGGACGAGTTTCGCATTGCCGCTGCGCACTGCGGCCTCGACTTTCGCAGCGCCGAGCACCAGTTGCCCGGCTTTGCGCGCCAATCCGATCGACCCGAGCGCCTGCCGGGCCAGAAGCCGGTCGACGAGATCGCCGAGATCGGACGATACGGTGACCTTTTCCTTCAAAGCGCGGGCGAAGAGGTTCTTCGCCACCGCCTTGTCCAGGATGGTCCGCTCCGCCGTCACCCAGCAGCCGCGACCGGGCAGATTGCGCTTGAGATCGGGAACGACGTCCATATCGGGACCGGCCACGAAGCGGATCAAGCCGTCAGGCGATCCGCCCTGCCTCGTCACTATACATGTGCGTTCGCTGGCCGCGTTCAAGTGCGCTCCGTCCATCCGGCACCCGATCAGGCGCCCTGCGTTTCGTCCTGGGCCTCGCCCTCGGCAGTGGCTTCCTCTTCGGAAGCCAGATCGTCCTCGGTGATCCAGCCGGCCTTGAGGCGGGCGGCGACGACCATCTGCTCGGCATCGGCGCGGGTGACGCCGAAGGGCGACAGCACGCCCTCGAACATCTTCGTCTCGCCGTCCTTGCGCTCCTTCCAGCCGACGAGATCGTCGACGGCGTAGCCGGCGAAGTCTTCGATCGACTTGACGTCGTCCTCGCCGACCGCGACCAGCATCGCGGTCGTCATGCCGGGAATTTCGCGCAATTCGTCGAGGACGCCGAGCGTGCGGCGCTTCTCGTCATATTCGGATTCGATGCGCTCCAGATGCTCGCGGGCCCGCTCCTGAATCTCGGACGCCGTGTCCTCGTCGAAACCGTCGATCGACGCGATCTCGTCCGAGTCGACATAGGCGACTTCCTCGACGCTCGTGAAGCCTTCCGAGGCCAGAACCTGGCCGACCATCTCGTCCACGTTGAGCGCGTCCATGAACAGGTTCGAACGCTCGACGAATTCCTTCTGGCGGCGCTGCGATTCCTCTTCCTCGGTCAGGATGTCGATGTCCCAGCCGGTGAGCTGCGAGGCAAGGCGCACGTTCTGGCCGCGGCGGCCGATGGCCAGCGAGAGCTGGTCGTCCGGCACCACGACTTCGATGCGCTCGGCATCCTCGTCCAGAACGACCTTGGCGACTTCTGCCGGCTGCAGCGCGTTGACGATGAACGCGGCGGCGTCCTGGCTCCACGGAATGATGTCGATCTTCTCGCCCTGAAGCTCGCCGACGACGGCCTGAACGCGCGAACCGCGCATACCGACGCAGGCGCCGACCGGATCGATCGACGAATCCCGCGAGATGACCGCGATCTTGGCGCGCGAACCTGGGTCACGGGCGACCGACTTGATCTCGATGATGCCGTCGTAGATTTCCGGCACTTCCATCTGGAAGAGCTTGGCCATGAACTGCGGATGGGTGCGCGACAGGAAGATCTGCGGGCCGCGCTGCTCGCGACGCACGTCGTAGACGTAGGCGCGGACGCGGTCGCCATACTTGTAGTTCTCGCGCGGGATCAGTTCATCGCGGCGGATGATCGCCTCGCCGCGGCCGAGGTCGACGATGACGTTGCCGTATTCGACGCGCTTGACCGAACCGTTGACGATCTCGCCGACGCGGTCGCGATATTCGTCATACTGGCGGTCGCGTTCGGCTTCGCGGACCTTCTGGACGATGACCTGCTTGGCCGACTGGGCGGCGATACGGCCGAAATCCATCGGCGGCAGAAGGTCCGCGATGAAATCGCCGACCTGCGCGTCCGGATTGCGGTGGCGGGCATCCTCGATCGAAATCTCGCGGGCGTATTCCTCGACGGTCTCGACCACTTCGAGCAGGCGCTGCAGCTTCATCTCGCCGGTCGTCGGGTTGATGTCGGCGCGGATGTTGGTTTCCTGGCCGTAGCGCGAGCGCGCCGCCTTCTGGATGGCGTCGGCCATTGCGGCGATGACGATCTGCTTGTCGATCGACTTCTCGCGGGCGACGGCGTCGGCGATCTGCAGAAGCTCGAGCCTGTTTGCACTCACTGCCATGGTAAGTCTCCTTGGGCACTTTGCCTGCGCAGCGCGCCAGGCGTCCGTCTCAATCAGTTGTCGTTGTCGGCGTCGGGTCCGTCGCCTTCGAATTCCACGTCGTCGTCGAGCTTGCGCGCCTTCTTGGCGGCCTTGTCGCGCTTCAGCGTCTCGCGGATCAGATCGTCTGTCAGGATCAGCTTGGCGTCACCGAGCGCGTCGTAAGGGATGCGCGCGACAGGCTCCTCGCCATAGCTGAGCTGATCGCTCTCGAGCGTGATGCCATCCTCGTCCGCCTCGACGATCTTGCCCTTGAAGCGCTTGCGCCCGGCGACCATCAGGCTGGTCTCGATCTTCGCCAGATGCCCCTTGGCCAGGACGAAGTCGGACTTGCGCACCATCGGCCGGTCGATGCCCGGCGAGGACACTTCCAGATGATAGGCCTTTTCGATCGGGTCCTCCACGTCGAGAACCGGCGAGACGGCGCGGCTGACCTCCTCGCAATCCTCGACCGTCATCGTGCCGTCGAAGCGCTCGGCCATGATCTGCAGCGTCAGGCCGTTCTGGCCCGACAGGCGCACCCGCACGAGCTGGTAGCCCATCGAACGCATCACCGGTTCGATGATCTGCGCAATGCGCGCATCGATGCCCGTCTCGCGGATGATGCGGTCGTCGCCCGAAGGTTTGGAAGTGCCGGTTTCGCTCAATTGGTGACCCTGATCGTGCGGCCGGTAACAAAAAAGAGCGGGACCGGGTGGACCCACTCTTTGCCATACCGACCAAGAATTTGACGCTCCTATACGCCAACCGGCCCGCCCGATCAAGTGCCGCGTCCGCTCTCCCATCCCCGCATGGCTGCCCTGCCGAAGCGGCGATGGCGCGAACGCCGCAGCGCAGCTATATTTGCTGCAATGCACCATTCCTGTCGAGGTCAATCCCGGATGTCCCGTTCATTCCGCCGCAATCTTTCCGAAATCTATGGCGTGTTCCGCAGCGCGATCGCGGTGTCGGCCGCGGTGGAAGCCGGCCGTCCCGCCCGCACCGGCGATCTCGTCCGTCTCGGGCTCGACCCGGAACAGTTCGGCACCATCCGGCACCGCTGATCAGCGCCGCCTGAACGTCAGGTAGCCAGGGGTACGCCCCTCGCGGATCGCCTTCGCCTCATAGCGTGTGCCCGGCCAGCCTTCATAGGGCTGGCGCCAGTCGTCCGGCCCTTCCGCCTGCCACTCGAAATCGTCATGCGCACGGCAATGCGCCAGCGTCCAGTTGACGTAATGCGGGATGTCGGAGGCGAAGCGGAACCGCCCGCCCGGCTTCAGGACGCGCGCGAAACGGTCGAGATTGACCGGGCTTACGAAGCGCCGCTTCCAGTGCCGCTTCTTCGTCCACGGATCGGGATAGAGAAGATCGATCCCCGACAGCGATGCCGCCGGCAGCCAGTCGAGAAGTTCGGTGGCGTCGTCGTCATGAACGCGCACATTGGCGAGCGGCGCCGCATCGAACTGCGACACGAACTTCGCCATGCCGTTGACGAAGGGCTCGACGCCGATGAAGCCGGCTCGAGGAAAACGCGACGCCTCGTGATGAAAGTGCTCGCCGCCGCCGAAGCCGATCTCCAGCCTGACCTCATCCACCGGCGCTGCGAACAGCGTGCGCAGATCGGCGGGTGCCGGCGTCTTCAGATCCAGTTTCAGCCGCGGCAGGTGGGTCGCCATATGCGCCACCTGCTTCGGGCTCATCGTCTTGCCGTGCCGGCGGCCGAAAAAGGCTTCGGTCGCCCGCTCTCCCCAAACGTGTCCCGACATTTTCAGGCGGCGACCGCTTGCCTGAGAGCCTTTACGAGGTCCGTCTTCTCCCAGGAAAACGAACCGTCGCGGCCGGCCTTACGGCCGAAATGGCCATAGGCGGCGGTGCGCGCGTAGATCGGCTTGTTCAGGTCCAGGTGCCGGCGAATGCCGGACGGCGACAGGTCCATCACCTCGCGCAGCGCCTTTTCCACCACCTCTTCGGCGACCTTGCCCGTGCCGTGCAGGTCGACATAGACCGACAGCGGCTGCGCGACGCCGATGGCGTACGAAAGCTGGATGGTGCAGCGGTCCGCGAGCTTCGCCGCGACGACGTTCTTGGCAAGGTAGCGGGCGGCATAGGCCGCCGAGCGGTCGACCTTGGTCGTGTCCTTGCCCGAGAACGCGCCGCCACCATGCGGAGCCGCGCCGCCATAAGTGTCGACGATGATCTTGCGGCCCGTCAGGCCGGCATCCCCATCCGGTCCGCCGATGACGAACTTCCCGGTCGGGTTGATGTACCAGTTGCAGTCGTCGGCGATCGACAGGCCGCCCGAGGACAGCGCCTCGCGGATATAGGGCTCGACGACCTTACGCACCTTCTTATTGTCCCACTCGGGATCGATGTGCTGGGTCGAGAGCACGATCTGCGTCGCTTCCTTCGGCTGGCCGTCGACATAGCGCACGGTCACCTGGCTCTTGGCATCGGGACCGAGCCGCGCCACGTCGCCGTCGCCGTTCTTGCGGGCGTCGGCCAATAGCTCGAGAATCTTGTGACTATAGTAGATCGGCGCCGGCATCAGGTCCGGCGTCTCGCGGCAGGCATAGCCGAACATGATGCCCTGGTCGCCCGCGCCTTCCTCGCCCTGCTTGTCGGATGCATTGTCGACGCCCTGAGCGATGTGGGCGGACTGGCCGTGCAGCAGAACGTCGATCTTCGCCGTCTTCCAGTGGAAGCCGTCCTGCTCGTAGCCGATCGCACGGATCGCCTTGCGCGCCACCGACTTGAACTTGGCCGGATTGACCATCGGGTTGCCCGCGGCATCCTTGACGAATTCACCGTCCTTCGACTTCTTCAACAGCGTATCGGGAACGCGGACCTCGCCGGCGATGACGACACGGTTGGTGGTGGCCAGCGTTTCGCAGGCGACGCGCACCTTCCACGCATCCATCTGCGGCTTGCCGCTGCCGTTCTTCTTCGCCGCCTCGCGATAGACCAGGTCCACGATCTCGTCGGAGATGCGGTCGCACACCTTGTCGGGATGGCCTTCGGATACGGATTCGGAGGTGAAGATATAGTTCTGGCGCAAGATCGGGTGTCCCCTCTGGAAAGCGCTCTGCCGAAAGGGCAGGCGGAAAGACGTGTAGCCAAGCGCAGAAGGCCCGGTCAAGACATGCTCGACCGAGTCCTCAAATCCGCCGGGCTCTTCCCTCTACGGCGTTTCGTCGTCGTCGGATGCGAGCGACTTGACCAGATCGATGATCCGGCGCCGAACTTTCGGATCGGAAATCTTGATGAAGGCGCGGGTGAGTTGCAGGCCTTCGGAACTGTTCAGGAAGTCGACCACATAGGTCGATCCGTCATCCTCCGAAAACCCGCTGCGGTTCTCGTCCTGCCCCGGCGCATCCTCGAAGAAATAGGATACCGGAACATTCATGACGGTTGAAATCGCCTGCAGGCGACTGGCACCGACACGGTTCGTGCCCTTTTCGTATTTCTGGATCTGCTGGAACGTGATCCCAAGCATTTCGCCAAGCTTTTCCTGGCTCATGCCGAGCATGTTACGACGCAACCGCACCCGACTGCCGACGTGTATGTCGATCGGATTCGGCTTCTTCTTGTTGGTTATCATGATGTTAGCCCATTGGAGCAGGCCATTGTCGTTGAGCTTTGCGCTTCTGGCCGCGTGTCGTGCGAGCGCCCCAAGGCCCGCCCGACTCTAGATCGCGGTAACCTGACTATGAGTCGCTAATATATGTGTGTCAATTGACACGATGGCGCGACCGCAGGTTGTTTGCTGTGGCAGCGATGCCAAGTGCGATCAGCAGGCTCCAGCCAACGAGGCCGGGGCGCAACGACGGCAGGAAAGCTCCGGCCTCGCCGAGCGGAACGTCCACGTCGAGCACGCCGACGGCATCGACGGCCAGTCCGTCGACCACGCGGCCATAGCCGTCGACCACCGCCGAGATGCCGTTGTTGGCGGCCCGAACGAGCGGCAGGCCCGATTCGACGGCGCGGAACTGGGCCTGGCGAAAATGCTGGTAGGGTCCGGGCGTATCGCCGAACCAGGCATCGTTGGTGACGTTGATCAGAAGCCTCGCATCGCCGCCGCCGCGAGGCGCGATGCCGGGGAAAATCACCTCGTAGCAGATGAACGGCAGGCCGGAGACGCCGCCGCCCAGATCGAGCGGCCGACGTGTCGAGCCTGCGGAAAAGCCGCCGATGTTCTGCGCCAGTTGCCGCAGACCGAAGCGGGACAGGAATTCCTGGAACGGCAGGTATTCGCCGAACGGGACGAGCCGCACCTTGTCGAAGGCATCGACGATCTCGCCCGACCCGTCGATGACGACGATCGAATTGTAATAGGAAGTCTCGCCCTCCCCGCGCGCTTCGGCGCGCACGATGCCGGCGAGCAGGCGCTGGTCGTCGTCGATGGCGGCGCCGAGCGCGGCGAGGGCGTCCGGCCTGTCCCCGAAGAGGAACGGCACCGACGTTTCGGGCCACACGACGATGTCCGCCTTCTCGCCACCTTCCTCCACCGGCCGTGTCGTCAGGTCGAGATGCGCCTGGAATATCCGGTCGCGCTCGGCCATGTCCCATTTCTGGCTCTGCAGGATCGACGGCTGGATCACGCGGATCGCGATCGTCTCGGCACCATCCGTCGCCTCTGCCTGCGAAAGACGAAGCCCGCCATAGCCGAGATGAATTGCGACCAGCCCGACGCCGAGCGCCGCACCCAGCTTCAGATGCACGCGACCTGCAAGCAGCGCGGGCAGCGAAAAGACGAAGACGGCCAGGACGTTGATGCCGACCGCGCCGACGATAGCGATCGACTGCATGGCGAGCGGCACAGGCATCGCCGCATAGCCGACGGCGTTCCAGGGAAATCCGGAAAAGAGAACCGAGCGCAGCCATTCTGCCAGCGCGAAGGCGACGGCAAGCGCTGCGATGCGCCCGATATCGTCGCTCCAGGCGATCTTCGCGAGCGCCGCTGCAAACGCATAGAAAAACGCCAGAAGTGCCGGCAGTCCGATGATGGCCAGCGGCAGAGCCCAGGCGAAGAGATCGGCCTCGACCAGAAGCGCGTTGCCCGTCCACCAAAGTCCGACCAGGAAATAGCCGAAACCGAACAGCCAGCCGACCAGAAGGGACGGTCCGAGCCGGCGCAGGCCGCGCCGTTCAGGTGCGGCAACGGCGCCGTCAAGCAGCCAGACGAGAACCGGAAAAGCGACGAAAGCAGCAAGCGGAAAATCGAACGGCGCCTGAGACAGGCTCGCGAGCGCACCAGCAGCCAAGCCAACCAGCGCCCTGCCGGCCCCCGACAGGAGAATTATCTTGCCCGCAAGGCGCTCCATTCACCCGTCCGCTGCCAGAATCAAACCCCGCACCTCTTTAGCAAAGGCGCGTAGGCTTTCCAAACGGACGTGAAAACTGCGCTTTCATCGCTGATGGCATTCGCCGTTTTCGACTCGTTTGGTCGAAAGGGGACCCCCACCCTTTAATTCGTCGCCTGACGCACCTGACGCCGGCGGCGATCCGTTCCGCGGCTCTGCACGATCCGGACGCGTTTGACCCGTCGCGGGTCGGCGTCGAGCACGTGGAACTCGAAGCCCGGGATCGCCTGCACCACTTCGCCGCGCGCGGGCACGCGGCCGAGTGCGTTGAAGATCATGCCACCGATCGTGTCGACATATTCGCCGTGCTCGCCGGCCGAGAATGCGTCGCCGATCTTTTCGGCGACGTCGTCGATTTCGGCCTTGGCGTCGACGATGAAGACGCCGTCGCCCGCTTGGGTGATCATCGCCTCGTCGTCGTCATGCTCGTCCTCGATGTCGCCGACGACCATCTCGACGATGTCCTCCAGCGAAACGAGGCCGTCGGTGCCCCCATATTCGTCGATGACCAGCGCCATCTGCAACCGTTCGGCCTGCATCCGCGCCATCAGGTCGGAGGCGAGCATCGACGGCGGCACGAAAAGCAGCTTCCGGACGAGGCTCAGTTCGCCGATGCTCTTTCCCAACTCGACATTCGACAGGTCCAGCGTCGCGGCGTTGAGCGGTTTCTTCGTCGCGCGCGACTTCTTCTGTCCGGCCGTACGCGTGATGTGGGCGATGACGTCACGGATGTGAACCATGCCGCGCGGATCGTCGAGCGTCTCCCCATAGACCGGCATGCGCGAGTGACCCAGGCGCTCGAAGGTCACCATCAGGTCGCCGAGCGTCATGGTGATCTCGACCGACTGGATGTCGGCGCGCGGAATCATGACGTCCTCGACGCGCAGTTCGCGCAGCCGCAGGATGTTCTTGAGCATCGCGCGCTCGCCCGGCGAAAAGCCGGCCGAATCCAGCGAGTGCTCGTCCAGCGCATCGGCCAGATCCTCGCGGATCGACGAGCCGTTCCTGGGCTTGAACAGCCCCGAGAGCCTGTGGAGGAAGGTTGTGGACTTGCCGGCAGTGCCAGCGGTCCTACTTTGGGCGTCCGAACCTTCGTCGGAGCCGCCTGCTTCTGCCCGTTCGGGGGAAGCCTCAATCTGCGTTTGTTCGTTCATTGTCCCTAAGGCCATGTTGGCCCTACCAGTTAGACATACGGATCGGGAATGGCAAGACGCGCGAGCACCTTGCGTTCCAGCCCCTCCATCTCGTCCGCGTCTGCGTCATTTTCGTGGTCGTAGCCCAGAAGATGAAGCAAGCCGTGGACGATCAGGTGGGTCAGATGGTGCGCGAACGGCTTTGCTTCCAGTACCGCTTCGGCCGAAACCGTCTCGAAGGCCAGAATAACGTCTCCGAGCATCGGCGGCAACGGATCGCCCGGCGCGACCTCGAATGCCGGGAAGGAGAGGACGTTGGTCGCCTTGTCCTTCCCGCGCCAGTCCCGGTTGAGGACGCGGATCGAGGCGTCGTCGGTGAAGAGCAGGCTGAGTTCGGAGGCCGGATCGGCGATATCGAGCTCGGCGAAGACGGCGTCGGCCGCCCGTTCGGCATGGCCGCGCAGTTCGTCTTCGGCCGGCCAGTCGCCGGCCTCCATGGCGATGTCGATCTCGATCGTCATTTTCAGACCTGAAGCGGCCCCCGGCCGGGCATGCCCGCACCCTCACGGTCATAGGCGCGCACGATTTCGGCGACGAGCGAATGACGCACGACGTCGACATCGTTGAAGCGGCAAGTGACGATGCCCGGAACGTCGGTGAGGATGCGTAGCGCCTCGACGAGGCCCGATTTGGTGTTGGGCGGCAAGTCGATCTGGCTCGGATCGCCGGTGACGATCATGCGCCCGCCCTCGCCGAGGCGGGTCAGGAACATCTTCATCTGCATCGGCGTCGTGTTCTGCGCCTCGTCGAGGATGATCGCGGCATTGCGCAGTGTGCGCCCGCGCATGAAGGCGAGCGGTGCGATCTCGATCACTTCGGCGGCGATGGCGCGTTCCACCTTGTCGGCCGGCATCATGTCGTAGAGCGCGTCGTAGAGCGGGCGCAGATAGGGGTCGACCTTCTCCTTCATATCGCCCGGCAGGAAGCCGAGCCGCTCGCCCGCTTCCACCGCTGGCCGCGACAGGATGATGCGCTCCACGGCGCCGCGTTCCAGAAGCATCGCGGCGTGGGCGACGGCGAGATAGGTCTTGCCGGTGCCGGCGGGCCCGATGCCGAAGACGAGTTCGGAGCGTTCCAGCGCGCGCATATAAGCGTCCTGGTTGACCGAGCGGGCATAGATGGTGCGCTTGCGCGTCGCGATCTGCGCCGCCGCCATCTTGCCCTTGCGCTCGAGCGTCGGCAGCGTCAACTGGTCGTCGGCCGCGATCGAGATGCGGATCGCCCCGTCAACCTCCGACGGCGAGACGTCGTGGCCCTTCTGGAGGAGGCCGTAGAGATAATCCAGCGCGCGACGCGCCTGTTCGGCCGCGCCCGGCTCGCCGCGGATCGAGAGCTGGTTGCCCTTTGAACGGATGTCGAGGCCGAGCTTTTGCTCGATGCGCGCCAGGTTCTCGTCGAACTGACCGTAAAGGGCGGAGGCAAGTCCGTTGTTGTCGAAGGTGAGTACGATATGCGCCATGTCCGACGCCCCCTGGGGGCCGGGCTTCAGTTCCGGTGCGACGCTCAATCGGCTCTCCTCATTGGTGCCTGACCTCAAACCGGCTCGGCAAACAGGCTGTTGCGGCCGGCGCTCAATACCTTCACCCGGACAATGTCGCCGATTCGGCCGACGGTTTCATCAAGAATCACCGGCTGCAGCCAGGGCGAGCGTCCAACGATCTGTCCCTCGCGCCGTCCCGGCTTCTCGATCAGCATGTCCATCACCATGCCGACGCGGGTCTGCGTGAACGCTTCGAGTTGGTTTGTCAGCAAAGCCTGCAGTTCCTGCAGCCTTTCGTCCTTCACGCGCTCCTCGACGTGCAACTTCATCTCGGCGCCCGGTGTTCCCGGACGCGGCGAATATTTGAACGAGAAAGCCTGTGCATAATCCACCTCGCGCACCAGCTTCATCGTCGCTGCAAAGTCCTCGTCGGTCTCGCCGGGGAAGCCGACGATGAAATCGCCCGACATGGCGATATCGCCGCGCACGCCGCGAATGCGATCGACCAGCCGCAGATAGTCGTCGGCCGTGTGCTTGCGGTTCATCGCCCTCAAGATGCGATCCGAGCCCGACTGAACGGGCAGATGGAGATAGGGCATCAACTGTTCAAGGTCGCGATGCGCCGCGATCAGCGCGTCATCCATGTCGCGCGGATGGCTGGTCGTGTAGCGCAGCCGGGCGAGCCCCGGAATTTCGGCCAGCCGGAAAAGTAGCTCGCCGAGCCCCCACTCCCTGCCGTCTGCGCCCTCGCCATGCCAAGCATTGACGTTCTGGCCGAGCAGCGTGATCTCGCGCACGCCGCTTTCGGCCAAACGCTCGGCCTCCGCCACGATCTGCGCGACGGGCCGCGAGATTTCGGAGCCGCGCGTATAGGGCACCACGCAGAAGGTGCAGAACTTGTCGCAGCCTTCCTGGACGGTCAGAAAAGCCGTCACGCCGCGTGACCGGACTGCCGCGGTCTTCGGCTGCGGCAGATGCTCGAACTTGTCTTCGAGCGCATATTCGGTCTCGACCACCTTTTCGCCCGCGCGCGCCTTCCTCACCACCGCCGGCAGGCGATGATAGGTCTGGGGGCCGACCACGAGGTCGACTGCCGGCGCACGGCGCAAAATCTCGTCGCCCTCGGCCTGCGCCACGCAGCCGGTCACGCCGACGACCATCTGGCGGCCTTGTGCGGCGCGTTCGTTCTTCAGGTCGCGGATGCGTCCAAGCTCGGAATAGACCTTCTCGGCCGCCTTCTCGCGGATATGGCAGGTGTTGAGCAGCACCAGATCGGCGTCCTCGATCGTCTCCGTCGGCTGGTAGCCATCGGCGGCCAGCGCATCGGACATGCGCTGACTGTCGTAGACGTTCATCTGGCAGCCATAAGTCTTGACGAAGACCTTGCGAGCCTGCGCCAAACCTGTTTCCCGCTGAGCGATCGTATCTGTCTGTTCCATGCGGCGAGCCTCTAACGCTTTTTGGCGCCGAAGGACAGACCGTGCGTGATCACAGCTTCGCGCCGCGCCTGACGTCGGTCACGAGATCGCGGATCGCAGCTTCCGAACGCGCCGAGACCTGCTTGCGGTTCGCGCCGGCAAAGCTGATCGGCTCGCCGAAATGCACCTCGACGTCGACGGGACCGCTTTCGATGATGCGCAACAGATGCGGAACCAGGTCCTCGTCGCCGATCCAGGCATAGCGCGCACGGTGCCTGCGCCCCATCGCCATGCCGTGCAGCCGCGAATAGAAGAGTGCCGCCGGCTGCACCGCGAACGCCTCGTCGGAGAGTTGCGCCGCCGCACCGAAGAGCGTCGACTTGAACGGCAGGAGCCGGTTGCCGCAGGCCGTCGTACCTTCGGCGAACAGCACCAGCGGATCGCCCGATTTCAACGTTTCCGCCACCTCGCGCGTCTGGTGACCGGAGCGATGGCGTGCCTCGCGCTCGACGAAAACGGAGTTCTGCGAGCGAAAGAGCCGGCCCAGCACCGGCCATGTCGCCACCTCCGCCTTGGCGATGAAATTGACCGGCGCGATCGAGCCGAGGACCATGATGTCCGTCCACGACACATGGTTCGCCGCGATCAGCAGCGGGCGTTGCGGCGAGAGTGGCCCGGTCACGTGGACGCGGATGCCGAGCAGCGCCAGCACCATGCGATGCCAGAGCAGCGCCGGCTTTCGCGGATCGCCGATGCGCGTCATTTTCATCGCCGTCTGCCACGCCACGAGACCCGCCGTGCCGAGCGCGAAGCCGATCAGGGCAATGGCAAGCTTCGCCTTGGCGCGCATGGGTCAGTGCAGGTCGCGGCGCATGACGATCGCGCCGGTGCGCCCGCCGCCAGGTTGCTTGTAATAGTCCGGCCGCTTGCCGACCTGGATGAAGCCGAGCCGCCGGTAGAGCGCGATCGCCGGCGCATTCGTCTCGTCGACTTCGAGGAAGAGCGAGGCGGTGCGTTCGGCGTGGAGCGCGCGCAGAACGGCGTCCATCAAGCTGCGCCCCAGCCCCAGCCGCCGCGCCGAGCGCGCGACCGCAACGGTCAGGATTTCCGCCTCGTCCGCCGCCTGCCGCACCAGCACGAAGCCGACCGGTCCGAGATGCCGCTTGCCGACCTCGCGCGCGGCGAAACCGAACACGTTGCCCTGCGCCAGAAGATCGGCGAACTCGTCCTCCGACCACGGCCGGATGAAATCCTCCTCATGAATGCGCGGCAGCGCCGCCGCATCCTCGATCTCCAGCGGCTCGATGGCGAATTCACGCGGCGTCGACCAGGGCATCTTCATGACGCCGCCTTTCGCGCGACGGCGAAGCCTGCGTTCACCTTGGCATCGGCGGAGCGCAGATAAATCGGCGCCGGGCGCGCGCCGGTGTCGGGCTTGCCCGAACCGATCACGGCATAGGCTGCGATGTCCGCCGTCGCTTGCCGGCCGGCAATGTCGAGCGCCCCGCCTGCCGCAGTGTGGATCGCATCCGCCGCCGTGCCGACGAGGAGTGCGTTCGCGCGCGTCGCAACTTCGCAAGCCCTTGCCAGGTCGATCGCGGCCGGCGTTGCGATTTCTTCGCCGTCAGGGCCGTAGAGCGCAGCATGGATTTCGCCGCGCCCCCCATCGAGCGCAGCCATCACGTTCCGCCCGGCATTGGTCTGCCGCGCCTCTAATGCGAGCGCTTCGAGCGTCGTTACTCCGATGGCCGGGATTTTCAGCGCCAGCGCCAGCCCCCGCACGGCGGAAACGCCGACGCGGATGCCGGTGAACGAGCCCGGCCCGACCGAAACGGCCAGCCTGTTGAGATCGGCGTAAGTCTTCCCCGCCGCCGCCAGCGCCTCATCGACCACGGCCATCAGATGCTCGGCATGGCCCTTGCCGAGATCGCGCACGCAACGGCCGAGTTCATGGTCGGCGTGGACCGAGGCGGCGCAGAGATTGGCGGAGGTGTCGATGGCGAGGATGATCATGGGTCGCAATCCGGGGAAAGCTCATGTCGATAGCGCTCGACGTTGCCCCCCTCTGTCCTGCCGGACATCTCCCCCGCAAGGGGGGAGATCAGTCTCGTCGCCCGAAGACCATTTCTTGCGAACTCGAAGGTTGAGGCTGCCATTTCAAACGGGTGATCTCCCCCCTCGCGGGGGAGATGTCCGGCAGGCCAGAGGGGGGCAACGTCGAGCACGATCATTTCAGGACAAGTCCGATCACGCGTCCCGCTTCGCCTTCAGCTCCAACCGACGCCGATGCAGCACCGGCTCCGTATAGCCGTTCGGCTGCTCGCGCCCCTTCAGCACGAGATCACACGCCGCCTGGAACGCGATCGAGTTGTCGAAATCCGGCGCCATCGGCCGGTAGAGCGCATCGCCCTCGTTCTGCCGATCCACCACGGCCGCCATGCGCTTCATCGTCTCCATCACCTGATCACGCGAACACACGCCGTGATGCAGCCAGTTCGCCATGTGCTGGGCCGAGATGCGCAGCGTCGCGCGGTCTTCCATCAGGCCGACATCGTTGATGTCCGGCACCTTGGAGCAGCCGACGCCCTGGTCGACCCAGCGCACGACGTAGCCCAGAATGCCCTGCGCGTTGTTGTCGAGTTCCCGCTGGATGTCCTCCGGCGTCCAGTTCGGACGCGTCGCGACCGGGACCGACAGGATGTCGGCCAGCTTGGCACGGGCGCGGGCCTTCAGCTCGGCCTGCACCTTGGCGACGTTGACCTTGTGGTAGTGCGTCGCATGCAGCGTCGCGGCCGTCGGCGACGGCACCCAGGCAGTGTTGGCGCCGGCCTTCGGATGGCCGATCTTCTGCTCCAGCATCGCGGCCATCAGGTCCGGCATCGCCCACATGCCCTTGCCGATCTGCGCATGGCCGGCCAATCCGCATTCGAGGCCGATATCGACGTTCCAGTTCTCGTAGGCGCCGATCCAGGCCGCTTGCTTCATGTCGCCCTTGCGGATCATCGGGCCGGCTTCCATAGAAGTGTGCATCTCGTCGCCGGTGCGGTCGAGGAAGCCGGTGTTGATGAACACGACGCGCGACGACGCCGCGCGGATGCACTCCTTGAGGTTCACCGTCGTTCGGCGCTCCTCGTCCATGATGCCCATCTTCATCGTGTTCGGCGTCATGCCCAGCATCGCCTCGACGCGGCCGAAGAGTTCGGAGGCGAAGGCGACCTCCTCCGGGCCGTGCATCTTTGGTTTCACCACATACATGGAGCCCTTCGGCGAATTCGCGCGGCGGCCGTTCGGACCGATGTCGTGCAGCGCGATCAGGCCGGTGATCGCGGCATCCATGATGCCTTCCGGCACCTCGTTGCCTTGCGCATCCAAGATCGCCGGGTTGGTCATCAGGTGGCCGACATTGCGCACCAGCATCAGCGAGCGACAGCGCACCGTGAAGGTCGAGCCGTCCGGCGCGGTGTAGTCGAAATCGGGGTTCAGCTTGCGCGTGAAGCTCTTGCCGCCCTTGGTCACTTCCTCGGTCAGGTCGCCCTTCATCAAGCCGAGCCAGTTGCGGTAGACCTCGACCTTGTCCTCGGCGTCGACGGCCGCGACCGAATCCTCGCAATCCTGGATCGTGGTCAGCGCGGATTCGAGCCAGACGTCGGAAATATGCGCCGGGTCGGATTTACCGATGTCCGATGCCGCGTCGATCAGCACCTCGATATGGATGCCGTTGTTCTTCATGAGGAACTGCGTCGGGGCAGCCGCCTCGCCGACATAGCCGGCAAACTGCGCGCCATTCTTCAGCCCGGTGCTCCCGTTCGCCGTCTTGACGACCAGCTTGCCGCCCTCGACCGCGAAGGACCGCGTATCGGTCCAGCTCGCACCTTCCAGCGGCACCGCGCCGTCAAGGAAGTCGCGCGCCCAGGCGATCACCTTCTCGCCGCGCTTCGGATTGTAGCCCCTGCCCTTTTCCGCGCCGTCGGTTTCGGGGATCGCATCGGTGCCGTAGAGCGCGTCATAGAGCGAGCCCCATCGCGCATTGGCAGCGTTCAGCGCATAGCGCGCATTTATGACCGGGACGACGAGCTGCGGTCCCGCGATAGTCGCGATCTCGTCGTCGACGTTCTCGGTCGATACCTTAAAGCCGGGGCCTTCGGGAACGATGTAGTCGATCGAGCGCAGGAAGCGTTCATAGGCCGCCAGATCCGTTGGCGCGCCGTTCTCGCGGTGCCAGGCGTCGATCTTCTCCTGGATCGCGTCGCGCTTTTCAAGAAGCGCCCGGTTCTTCGGCGCGAGATCGGCGACGATCGCTGCAAAATCCCGCCAGAAGTTTTCCGCATCGATGCCCGTGCCGGCCACGGCCTCGTTGGCGATGAAGTCGTAGAGAACCCGGTCGATCTTCAACCCATTGGCGTCAACGCGGTCATTCATGCAGAAAACCTCCCTCAAAAGCGCATGGCGATGGCCTTTGAAGGCCCTGATCGCTTTCACCACGCGCGGGGCGGTCGGTCAATTCGGCAAAAGGCGAAACTGCCTTGCGAAAAATTCTAACGCAGCGTGATCCGCGGCCGGCCCGTCGCCACCGCGCGCAGGCTCGCTTCGATGAAGGATCGCTGCCCTTCGATCGTCGCGATGCGCAAATCGGTCGCGACGTCGATCTCGACATCGTCACTGCCGGCCCGCCGCGCCGCCTCTCGCGCGAGGTCACGCAGATGCGCGCTCGCGACCGAAAGTGCATCATCCTCCGAGCGGTGATCCGAGATCGTCTCGCCCGCGCTGACGCGGAAAATGCCCTCTACCGGCTGGGTGACAACCGCCTCGGCGCTGACGCGCACCTGGCCCACCACCGCACCGATGGCGTTCGCCACGTCGGCATCCTCCGGCACGACGCAGCCCTGCCCGACAAGCGCCGGCAGACCGGCATAGTGCAGGCCGGCCGATGCGCCGAGGCCGATGACCTGCCGGTCCAGACCGACGGCGAGCCTTGCGATGCCGGCCTTGCCGTCAAGCGCGCGCTGGACGAGCGGCCCGGCGACAATCACCGCGCCGTCGAGCCCGTCATCGGCGAGAGCCGCCTCCAGCATCAGTTCGGCCGAGCGCCGCGTGACAGCGTGGAGCACGCGCTGCGAAATCTCCGCCGCGCCTGCCGCGATCGGCTGCCCGCGCCCGTCGCGCCGCCGCGCTACGAGTTCCGCGCCAAGGCGCGCCGCGCGTTCGTGCCAGTTGTCCTGCCGTCCGAGCACATGGGCGGCGTCGGATGGGGTGAAGCCGCACAGATGAACGAGGCCGCGCGAAACGAGGCGTTGGAGCGTCGCCACTTGCGCTGTCGAGGTCAGCAACTGGTCGAGCGGCAACGGCGTCGCCGTCACCTTCTCGTAAAGCCGCGCTTCGGCAGTCGAGAGCCCGGCTGCCAGCCGATCCGGGACGCCAGTTCGCATCGCAAAACGACCATCCATGCGGCCGGGATTGGCGGCGCGGAGCTGGCGTTCCAGCGTTTCCGCGATGGCCGCGCCGTGCTGGAGGGCTGCGAGGGACAGCGGTACGAGGCGGCGGGGGCCGAGCAGGATCGCCGGATCGAGCCCGCCATCGGCGATCGTCACTTCCGAATCCCCGCCCAGCCCAAAGGTCCGCATCGCCACAGCCTCGACCATCGTCCGAAACCCGCCCACAGTCGCCCCGTCCGGGTCGAGCCGCGGGACGCCCTTGTCGAGGATCGCGATGTCGGTCGTTGTGCCGCCTATGTCGGAGACGACGGCATCGTCGAGCCTCGTCAAATGACGGGCGCCGACGATGCTCGCAGCCGGTCCCGACAGGATCGTTTCGATCGGCCGTTCCCGGGCGAAGCGGGCGGAGACGAGGGCGCCGTCACCGCGCACCACCATCAAAGGGGCGTCGATGCCTCGGTTTTCGAGGAAACCTTCGGTGGCGGCGATGAGGTGGTCGATCATCGAGATCAGCCGGGCATTGAGAAGCGTCGTCAGGGCGCGGCGGGGGCCGCCGAGTTTGGATGAGAGTTCGTGAGATGTGGTGACCGGCAGACCCGTACTCTCCCGGATCAGGTCGCGGGCCAGTATCTCATGCTTCGGATTGCGGGTGGAAAAGTAGCCGCAGACGGCGAAGCCGGAAACGCTCGTGGCCAGTTCCGGCAGGGCGTTTTCCAGAGCGGCAAGGTCGAGCTTTGTCTCGTTGCCGTGGACGTCGTGGCCGCCGGGGACGAAAATTACCGGGTCGGAGCCGAGGGCGGTTTTGAGGCCGTCCTTGTCGAGATCGGTTTCGGAGAAGCCGATCATCACCAGACCGACCCTGCCGCCCTGCCCTTCGACGAGGGCGTTGGTGGCGAGGGTGGTGGACATCGACACCAGGCGGATCGTTCTTGGCGCGATGCCGGCCAGCGCGATGACGCGGTCGGCGGCCTCGGCGATGCCAACGGCGAGGTCGTGCCGCGTCGTCAGCGCCTTCGCCTTGGCGACGACGCCGCGCTCCTCACTGAAGAGCACGGCGTCGGTATAGGTGCCGCCCGTATCGAAACCCAGATAGAGCGGCGCGTCGTCAGATCCGGCCATGGAGATCGCCCGTTGAAGACGATCTCCTTAACGCGGCCGGTTCGGCCAGGAAAGGCCGATTACTCGACCCAGATGACCTCGCGCGTGCCGCGCTCGACCACGATCGGGCCCTGCTCGGTGTAGACGTAGCCGTAATACGGATCTTCCGGCACCTCGATGATCTGGACGTCGGCCGGCAGGATCGCGCCGGTCGAAATCTCGGCGTCGATGACGACCGGATCAGCCGGGTTCTCGGTGATGTAGGTCACGGTGCGCTCCGGCACGACGTAGCCGGGCGAATAGACGACCTCGCGGCTCTCATACTCGACCAGGACCGGGCGGCCGTTGACGTAGATGTAGCCATATTCCGGGCTGTCGGGCACCTGCACGACCTCGACCTCGGCCGGGATCACGGCGCCGGCTGCGATCTCGCCTTCATAGGTGACGGTCGGGACCGGATTGTCTACGACATAGCCGACGACCTCGTCCGGAACGGCGGTTTCCGCGCCGATCACGGCACCGGCGAAGCCGCCGACGATCGCGCCGATCGGGCCGCCGACGACGGCACCGGCAACGGCACCCGTCGTGCCGCCAGCCGTCGCGCCGAAGCCGCGGGCCGAATCATCGCTGGAAGTCTGGGCGTGCGCGGCACCGACCGACAAGGCGGCGATGGCAGCGGTCGCAAGAAGGAACTTACGCATGGTGGGTACTCCTTTGATGGTGGCGCGGTCCCCTTTTCCAAGGCGTCCGCGCCGCAAACGTTCAGTGACGTCCCTCGGCTTCAAAAATGCGTGAGGGCGAGGTGCGTTCCCCTCAAATGACATCACGGAACGTAACAAAAGAGCCGCCGAGCGATAGCGGATACCCGTCGAGCATGTCGCGCTGGTCCTCTGTCAGCGGCCTTATTCCCGGCGCGGCAGGCGCGGCGGGTGTGGCCGGCGCGACCAGCGCTGCGGGGGCGACCGTAGCCGTGGGAACGGGCGGCGAGCCGGCATCGAAGGTCGAGCAGGCGGGAAGGGCGAGGATGGGAAGGAGCCAGATGCGCATCTTCCAGCCCTGCCCTGCGATCGTGGCGCAGTTGGGGTGGCGAGCGGCGCGCATCGAAATCGGTCCTATCCTCATCTCTTCTCCTCATCACCACGGCACTTCGTTCCGCCATTTGCCGGGGTTCGACACATGGTTCAACATGCGCACCTCCTCACCGCGCTCGGGGGTGTCGCAGCAGGGCGGGAAGATGCGGCCCATATGGGCGAGCGCATCGGTTGGCCGCAGCGGCCCGACGCAGCGCCGCGCGCGCCGGCAGACCGACCACTTGCAACTCGCCATCAGGCCGAGCCAGGTCGCCGCGTGGCGGCACTTGGCCTGGAGGATCGCATCGATCTGCGCTCGCTCCTCGTCCCACTGCCGGGTGACGGCATACTGCGCGTCGGTCTGGTGCGGCTGGCGCGGATGGTAGATTACCGGCAGCGGCGGTATGTTCCGCGGCGGTTTTTGCCTGCGTCGCTTGCGCCTTGCCATGTCCATTCCTCCGCTCATGGGTGATTCCGCCCGCGCGGCGCGCGAGGCCAAGTGAAAGGGCTCGGGAAGACGGGCGGCTGCGGCATCGCTCATCTGTAGGTATGACTGCGATCCCGCAGCCGCCCATCCGGCGTTCTTTCCAAAGCCGCGCCCGTCCCGCTGCCCCGCCGCGCTTTTTGGCCTTCGCCGCCAAGCATCGACAGGTTGCGTGCTCGTCCAGCACACCCGGCCCGTAGTGGCCGGAGGGGGACCCTCGACGCGGCCCTCCCCGGCCGCCGGCTACGTTTGCCGAACGGCGGAGGCGCCGATCCCCGCCCGCATGACACCGTCGCGACAGGCGTTCCCGAAGACGGGGACGCGGTGGAGTATGGCGGAGGTTTTGGGGAGGGGGATAAGTTTTTGGTGGAGTGGGCGCGCGTTTCCTTCTCCCCTTGTGGGAGAAGGTGGCCGAGCGCAGCGAGGTTGGATGAGGGGTTGCCTGGCGCGAACGTCTCACCCCTCATCCGTCGCCTGCGGCGACACCTTCTCCCACAAGGGGAGAAGGGAGGGTGTCGCGCTATTTCGCCAGCGCCGCGTAGACGCTTGCCCAGCGCTTGGCGCCTTTGGCGTGAAGGTGCTCGACGGCGGGATTGACCTTACCGCGTGCGGCTTCGGCAATGCGGTGGAATTCTTTCGGGGACAGGACGATGGCGACGTCGCGGCCGTAGCGCTGGATGCGGATGGGCTCGGCCTGCACCGTATCGATGAGCTGGCGGAAATGGTTCTTGGCATCCGAGGCGGAGAGGAACTTCATCCGCGCATGATTAGCTGCCTTTGTCGATTCTGCCATCGCCCACTTTCAATTGCCGGAACTGCTAGCTCTTTCTGTAGACCACCTCTAGATGATGGTTATAGTGTTAAAGCCATTTGATTGAAAATACAGGATATTCGATGATTATCGAGGAAATGATTTTTAAATTTGGCGCAGGCATCGGTGAGGCGCCGCTAAATTTGGCATCACCAAGTTGCACTATTTTCGTCGGTCCAAATAATTCTGGTAAAAGTTTGATTTTAAGAGAAATAGTGAATTTCTGCAGCATTGGACAGAACCGCACAAATTTTATTCTAGATCAACTTCGATTTAGGCCACACTCCGACGATGACGCCAAGTCCACACTTGCCGATTGGATGCTTGAACCAAAGCATGGCGAAGATGTGAACGCCGATACCGCGATCATTAAGTACGGCTCATCCAGGAACCATGTGCACATTCCGCATTTCTTGGATGCGATGAAAGCACCGAACGCAAATGATCATCGTCGTTCGCATTACGCTAAATACTATGCTCGGAAATTTTTGCTAAATCTTGACGGGCCCGGAAGAATTCAGCTGGTCAACGCACAAGACCGCGGCGACCTAAAAGACCCATCAAATTCATTTGCACGCATTTTTACAGATGATTCCCGTCGCGCGAATATACGCGATATGCTTCACGACGCGCTCGGTCTGTATCTCGGATTCGATATGTCGGAAGGCAGCCAGCTTGTTTTACGTTACGGTAATTCGGAGCCGCCGCCTGAACGGCGAGTGGAAGATGATACGCTGAACTGGATGAAACAAGCATTGCACATCGATCAGGTGAGCGATGGCGTGAAAGCCTTTACGGGCATTCTAATTGAATTGAGGGCTGGTGATCCTCGCGTCATTGTAATCGACGAACCGGAAGCGTTTTTGCATCCTGCTTTAGCATTCAAGCTAGGCAAAGAGATTGCGCGAACTGCAGGCGACGTTGGCAAACACGTTTTTGTGTCAACACATAGCCCCCAGTTTCTGATGGGTGCTATCCAGTCCGGAGCGGCAATAAACGTAGTTCGGCTGACATTCCAGAACGGCGTCGGTACTGCCCGAGTCCTTGAGAACAATGACGTTCAGTTGATGATGCGTGATCCCCTTCTCCGCTCTGCCAATGCTCTTGCAGGTGTCTTTTATGAAAATGTTTTGGTAGCGGAGTCTGATGCGGATAGAGCGTTCTACCAAGAAATAAATGAACGACTGATCGAACACTCGACCAACCGTGGCGCACCCAACACTCTCTTTCTGAATGCTAACGGGAAAGACTCAGTGCATCGCATCGTGCGTCCCCTCCGTAAGCTCGGAATTCCAGTCGCGGCGGTACTTGATATCGATGCGCTGAATCCTGCAACCGATCTTGGACCACATCTCGAAGCGTGTGGGTATCCAAAGCCATTTGACTACGTTCGGCAACAGCGCGGCAGTTCCTGGCAAGCATTAATTGAAACCGGAAAATCTCCAAAATCGGATGGTGGAATATCTTTGCTTAGCGGAACTGAACTTGAGAAGGTCGAAAACCTCCTCGATACGTTGGATAAGTATGGCTTATTTATTTTGCGTCACGGAGAGGTGGAGCATTGGCTTCCCGGTCTTCGAGTCAAACGGAACAAGAAATGGCTGCACCAGATATTTGCAGCGCTCGGAAGCGATCCAAAATTGCCATCCTACATCCTCCCCGATGATAAAGATGTATGGGCGTTCCTAGACAAAGTATCAGCGTGGCTTCAGGACAAGAACCGGCGCGGAATTCCTGGGCCGGGCCGCGAAAGTCAACTGAGTAAGAATTAAATAAGCCATCCTTAACCCGCTGTCCTGCCGGACATCTCCCCCGCGAGGGGGAGGAAGATCATGCTCTGTGAGGTTCGCGAGAAAGGCCCCCCTCTCCGTCTCGGGCTGCGCCCGAGCCACCTCTCCCCCGCAAGCGGGGGCGAGGAAAGGCGCTTTAGCTGTCGCCCATTTTGAGGGCTTCGATGAAGGCCGCCTGCGGAATCTCCACCTTGCCGAACTGGCGCATGCGCTTCTTGCCTTCCTTCTGCTTTTCCAGAAGTTTGCGCTTGCGGGTCACGTCGCCGCCGTAGCATTTGGCCGTCACGTCCTTGCGCAGAGCCGAGAACGGCTCGCGGGCGATCACCTTGCCGCCGATCGCCGCCTGGATCGGGATCTTGAACATGTGCTTGGGGATCAAATCCTTCAGCTTTTCGCACATGGCGCGGCCGCGCTTTTCGGCCGCAGCGCGGTGGACCAGCATTGAGAGGGCGTCGACTGGTTCGTCGTTGACGAGGATCGACATCTTGACGAGGTCGACTTCGCGGTAGTCGGTCAACTGTTAGTCGTTGGAGGCGTAGCACTAGGAGATCGACTTCAGGCGGTCGTAGAAATCGAACACCACCACGATCAGCGGCAGGTCGTAGGTGACCATGGCGCGCTTGCCCACATAGGAGAGGTCGACCTGGACGCCGCGGCGTTCCTGGCACAGCTTCAGGATCGCGCCGAGATAGTCGTCCGGGGTCAGGATCGTCGCCTTGATCCACGGCTCCTCGATGCCGGCGATCTTCATCACGTCCGGCATGTCGGCCGGGTTGTGGAGCTCGATTTCCGAGCCGTCATTCATGGCGAGCTTGTAGACGACCGACGGGGCGGTCGCGATCAGGTCGAGGTCGAACTCGCGCTCCAGCCGTTCCTGGATAATTTCCAGGTGCAGGAGGCCGAGGAAGCCGCAGCGGAAGCCGAAACCCAGGGCAGCGCTGGTTTCCATTTCGAACGAGAACGACGCGTCGTTGAGGCGCAGCTTGCCCATGGCGGCGCGCAGATCCTCGAAATCGGCGGCGTCGACGGGGAAGAGGCCGCAGAAGACCACCGGCTGCGCCGGCTTGAAGCCCGGAAGAGCGGTCGCGGTCGGCTTGCGGTCGTCGGTGATGGTGTCGCCGACGCGGGTGTCGGCCACTTCCTTGATCGAGGCGGTGATGAAGCCGAGCTCGCCGGGGCCCAGATCATCGACCATCACCATCTTGGGCGTGATGACGCCGACGCGGTCGACCGTGTAGCGCGCATTGGTGCCCATCATGCGGACCTGCTGGCCCTTCCTCAGCCGGCCGTCGATGATGCGCACCAGGACGATGACGCCGAGATAGGCGTCGTACCAGCTATCGACCAGCATGGCCTTCAAGGGCGCGGTCTCGTCGCCCTCCTTCGGCGGCGGGAGTTTCGTGACGATCGCCTCCAGCACGTCCTCGATACCGATGCCGGTCTTGGCCGAGATCATCACCGCATCGGACGCGTCGAGGCCGATCACCTCCTCGACCTGCTCCTTGATGCGCTCGGGCTCGGCGGCGGGAAGGTCGATCTTGTTGAGGACGACCACGATCTCGTGGTCGGCGTCGATGGCCTGGTAGACGTTGGCGAGCGTCTGCGCCTCGACGCCCTGGGAGGCGTCGACGACGAGGAGCGAGCCTTCGCAGGCGCGCAAGGAGCGCGAGACCTCGTAGGCGAAGTCGACATGGCCGGGCGTGTCGATCAGGTTCAGGACGTAATGCTCGCCGTCCTTGGCGTCATATTCGAGCCGGACGGTGTTGGCCTTGATGGTGATGCCGCGCTCGCGCTCGATGTCCATCGCGTCGAGCACCTGCTCCTTCATCTCCCGGACCTCCAGCGATCCGGTCATCTGGATCAGCCGGTCGGCAAGCGTCGACTTGCCGTGATCGATATGGGCGACGATGGAGAAATTGCGGATCTTGGAAAGGGGCGTCTTCATGAGCCGCGCTTTAGCAGGGCGGCGGGGGGTTCACAAGCGCGGTGGATGACGCAGGCGGGACGTTCGGGATGGTGTCCGTGCTCTTTTTGGTTGCATTTTTCTGGTATGCAACTTTAACTGGGCGCTCGACGGGACGGGCAGCAAACCGGCGTTGCAAAAGGGGCATCCCTTTGCGCGGTGATTTCGTGCGCCCTCGTTCGGGAGGGGCGCTTGGAGGTCGAGACTTTCATCTCACGCTGGACGGACCGCGATGGCGGCGCCGAGCGCGCGCCAACTACCAGATGTACCTGTCCGAGTTCTGCGACGCCATCGGCGTGTCCCGCCCCGACCCGGCCTGTGCGGAACACGCGCTCAACAATTACGCGTTCGAGCGCGGAGTGAAGCGGCGGGCGAGCGACCCGGTCGTGTCGACGCGGCGCATCGATCTCTACAAGAAGGGCTGCTTCATTCTCGAAGCCAAGCAGTCGCGGCTGCCCGGCGCCAAGAATGCGTTGCCGGACCAGCTCGCCCTGCCCGACATCGCGCCCGAGCGGCTCGGTCGGCGCGGATCGGGGCGCAACTGGGATGCGATGATGTCGAGCGCGCGCAAGCAGGCGGAGGAATACGTCTTCCTGCTCGACGCCGACCATCCGGCACCGCCCTTTCTGATCACCTGCGATGTCGGCCACGCGTTCGAGATCTTTGCTGATTTCAGCGGCAACGGCCGGTCCTACGAGCAATTCGGCGGCCGCAAGGGGTTCCGGGTCTATCTCGAAGATTTGCGCCGGCCCGAAATCCGCCAGATGTTCGCCCGCATCTGGAACGATCCGCTCAGCCTCGATCCGACGCGGCAATCGCTTCAGGTCACCCGGCATATTGCCGAGCGGCTCGCGGCCGTGACACGCTCGCTGGAGCGCCACTATCCACCGGAAGACGTCGCGATCTTCGTCATGCGATGCATCTTCTGCATGTTCGCCGAGGATGTGGACCTTCTGCCCAAGGGCGAGTTTACGCGGCTTCTGGAAGACAGCGCCAAATCTCCCCGATCCTTGGTGCCGCTGCTCGAGGAGTTGTGGTCGAAAATTGATCAGCCGCGCGAGGAGATGCGATTCTTCTCGTATTTTCGCACTCATCTGCGCCACTTCAACGGGAATCTCTATCGCGACGCACGCGCGCTGCCCTTGGAGCGGGAGGAGATCGGCGAACTCGTCGCGGCCGCCCGGCACGAATGGACCAAGGTCGATCCCGCGATTTTCGGGACGCTCCTCGAACAGGCGCTCGACCCCCAAGAAAGACGCAAGCTGGGCGCGCACTACACCCCGCGCGCCTATGTCGAACAACTCGTCTCCGTAACGGTGATGGAGCCTCTTCGCGACGACTGGCGTCGGGCAATGACAAAAGCCGAAGCTGCGAAAGAGGAAGGCGACGACCGCCGCGCGATCGCGCTCGTCCGCGCGTACCACCATCAGCTCTGCACGACGCGCGTGCTCGATCCGGCATGCGGAACGGGCAACTTTCTCTATGTCGGCCTCGAACTGATGAAGAAGCTCGAGGGCGAGGTGCTGGAGACGCTCGCCGATCTGGGCGCCAACGAAATGCTGGGGCTCGAGGCGGAGACGGTCAGCCCACATCAATTTCTCGGGCTGGAGCTCAATCCACGCGCGGCGGCCATTGCCGAACTCGTCGTGTGGATCGGCTATTTGCAACAGCACTACAAGACCCATACCGGCCATCCGGGCGAGCCGATCCTCAAGGCCTTCGAGAACATCAATTTCGGGCGCAAAGACGGATACGATGCCGTTCTGGCTACCGACGACCCGGGCGTTCAGGATCAATGCGCGAGCAGGCCGCCGACGCGCGATCGAACTTTTGCCCACCCGCGACGGCCCGACTGGCCGGAGGCGGAGTTCATCGTCGGCAATCCCCCGTTCATCGGCGGCAAGGATTTGCGGGCACGGCTTGGGTCCAATTATGCGGAGGCCTTGTGGAAGGTGCACGACCACATGAACGAAAGCGCCGACTTCGTCATGTATTGGTGGGACCGGGCGGCCGAACTGCTGACGGCGAAGAAGACGCCGCTCAAGCGCTTCGGGCTCGTTACGACCAATTCGATCAGCCAGATTTTCCAGCGCCGGGTGATGGAACGGCATCTGACGGCGAAGAAGCCGGTCAGCCTGATCTATGCCATTCCCGACCATCCGTGGACCAAGGCCACAAAGGACAGCGCCGCGGTGCGGATCGCGATAACCGTGGGCGAGGCGGGCAAGCGCGAAGGCTTGCTGCTGGAGACGACGCGGGAGGACGGCTTGGGCAGCGACGAACCCAGGATCGAGTATGCCGGGCGTTCCGGCGCCATCAATTCCGATCTTTCGATCGGGGTAGACGTCACGAAGGCAACGGAACTGCTGGCCAATGCAGGGCTGTCATCGCCCGGCGTGAAGCTACATGGGGCTGGGTTCATCGTTACCCGGTCCGAAGCGCAACACCTGGGTTTTGGGCGCATTGAGGGCCTTGAGACCCATATCCGAGAATATCGCAACGGCCGTGACCTCACCGCGCGCTCACGTGATGTGATGGTCATCGATCTTTTCGGATTATCGGCGGCGGAAGCGCGTCAAAAATTTCCGGCTGTCTACCAACATCTTTCAGAGCGCGTGAGATACGACCTCGATGCTAACGGCCAGCCCCGTGTAGACAAAGAGGGTCGGAAACTCGGTCGCGAGTGGAATGCCCGACAAAGCTACAAGGATAGTTGGTGGGTTTTTGGAGAACCGCGGAAGGATCTGCGGCCGGCACTTGAGGGGATTTCTCGCTACATCGGAACGGTCGAGACCACCAAGCACCGTGTCTTCCAGTTTCTCGACGCCTCCGTGCTGGCCGACAACATGATTGTCGTGATCGCCGATGCGGACGCTGCCACGCTGGCCATCCTGTCCAGCCGAATTCACGGAAGTTGGGCCTCCAAGGCCGGCGGCATGCTTGAAGATCGACCCCGATACACAAAGGCGTTTTGCTTCGACCCCTTCCCTTTTCCAGAGATATCGGACGACAACCGCCAGCAACTCCGCGCCACCGGCGAGGAACTCGCCGCGCTGCGCAAGCGTGTGCTCGCCGACCATTCCGACCTGACGCTGACCGGGCTCTACAACGTCCTCGAAAAGCTTAGGGCAGGCGCTCCCTCCACCGCTTCGCGGTCCCCCTCCCCCGTAAACGGGGGAGGATCTGCCCTTACCGACAAGGACGAGGATGTGAAGGCGCGCGGGCTGGTGCTGATCCTGAAGGAACTGCACGAGACGATCGACCGGCTGGCGGCCGAGGCTTATGGCTGGCCGGCGGACCTTTCCGACGAGCAAATCCTGGAGCGGCTGGTGGCGCTGAATGCCGAGCGGGCGCGGGAGGAGGCGGAGGGCCATGTGCGCTGGCTGCGGCCGGACTACCAGATTCCGCGGTTCGCCAAAGGCGCCAAGACCAAAACAGGTGAACTGGACCTCGGAGAGACGGTCGTCGCCATCGATGCGGGCAAGCCCGCCTGGCCGAAGGACCGCCACGAGCAGCCATTGGCCGTCGAGGCGGTGCTGGCTGCGCATGCAGGCCCGATGGACGCGACCACGATCGCCCGCGCATTCAAGGGCGGCGGCAGGAAGATCGAGCCGCGCGTGATGCAGGCCCTCATCAATCTAGCCCGCTATGGGCGCGTGACCGCCCTGGCCGATGGCCGCTTCGCGGCGCGACGGGCGGCGTAGGGCATGGTGCAGACGAGAGGTTTCGGCGCACCATAAAGTATCAATGCGATATATTTCGTGCCGCATGGGTTGTCAGGCCGTCCAGCGGCGGTTAGGTTCCGGCCAAACAAGCCGCAGAGACGTTTTCGTTGAGCCGTGATCTTTTCGAGATCGCGGGCGCGGCGCATTTTGTCTTAATCATATCCAGTGCCGATCGCGATCGGTGGAAAGAGATGTTTTGCAGGATCGAACGAATATCAAGGTAGAGGCCAGATCCATCTTCAAGGTATTTGGCCAGAAGCCGGACGAGGCACTCGGCCTCCTGCGCGACGGGCAGACGAAGGAAGAGATTTTCGAGGCGACGGGCAACACGATCGGAGTGCAGGACGCTTCGTTCGAGGTCGGCGAAGGCCAGATCTTCGTCGTGATGGGGCTTTCGGGTTCCGGCAAGTCGACGCTGGTGCGGATGATCAATGGTTTGATCGCGCCGACCTCCGGGCAGATGCTGATCGACGGAACCGACGTCGCCAATTGCGCACCCAAGGTGCTGCGCGACGTGCGCCGCTCGAAGATCGCGATGGTGTTCCAGCATTTCGCGCTGTTCCCGCACATGACCGTCGCCGACAACGTTTCCTATGGATTGAAGATCAAAGGCATAGGTGCGGACGAGCGGCGTCGCAAGGCCGAGGAGGCGCTGGCGCAGGTGAGCCTCGGCGCCTATGCCGACAGCTATCCCGACGAGCTTTCGGGCGGTATGCAGCAGCGCGTCGGGCTTGCCCGCGGGCTCGCGTCCGACGCTGAAATCCTTCTGATGGACGAGCCGTTTTCGGCGCTCGACCCGCTGATCCGCCGCGACATGCAGGAAGAACTGCTGGAGCTCCAGCGCTCCCTGAAGAAGACCATCATCTTCATCACGCATGATCTCAACGAGGCGCTGATCCTGGGCGACCGCATCGCCATCATGAAGGATGGCCGCTTCGTGCAGGTCGGCACGGCGGAAGAAATCGTCGACCGGCCGGCGGACGACTATGTCGCCGCCTTCACCTCCGACATCGACCGCTCGCGCGTCTTCACCGCCGGCAGCGTCGCCGCGCCGGCAGAGGCGCTCGACATCCGCACCGACACGGCCGAGACGGCCATCGCGCGGATGGAAGCGCTGGGGCGCGACGCGCTGCACGTCACCGAGGGCGATGCGATCCTCGGCGTCGTCGCCTATCGCGACCTGTCCGCCTCGCTGCGCGAGAATGGCGGCGCGCTCCAGGATGCGCTGGTGACCAACTTTCCCAAGGTCGGGCGCACGACGCAGCTCTTCGAGCTCTACCCGCTCGCCGAAAGCGGGCTGCCGATCGCAGTCACCGACCGCAAGGGCAAGCTGATGGGCGTCGTCGCCCCGCAGGACGTCTTCGCCAAGCTCGCCACGCCGGTCGCCGCTTAATCCATCCGCTTGCATTTTCGAAAGGAGGCGCTGTGTTCAGCCCTTCCGACATACTCACCATTCCGCTGGCCGACTGGGTCAACAGCCTCGTTCGCGACTGGCTCGTGCCCAATTTCCGACCGTTCTTCCGCTCGTTGCAATGGCCGATCACGCAGGTCCTGAACGGCCTCGACGGCTTTCTCAACGCCGTTCCGATGCTGCTCTTCACCGCCGTGCTCGCGTTCATCGCCTGGCGCACGGCGGGCCGGGGCGTCGCGATCTTCACGCTGATCGCGCTCGCCTTCATCGACATGATCGGGCTTTGGCCCGAGACGATGACGACGCTGTCCATGGTCATCACGTCGGTTCTGTTCTGTACGGTGATCGGCATTCCGGTCGGCATCCTCGCCGCCGGCAGCGACCGTTTCCAGGCCGTGCTGCGCCCGGTGCTCGACATCATGCAGACGATCCCATCCTTCGTCTATCTGGTGCCGATCGTGATGCTGTTCGGCGTCGGCATGGTGCCGGGCATCATCGCCACCATCATCTTCGCGCTGCCGCCGATCGTGCGGCTGACGAATCTCGGCATCCGCAACGTACGCGAGGATCTGGTCGAGGCGGCGCAATCCTTCGGCTCGACACGCTGGCAGATGCTGTGGGACGTGCAGTTTCCGCTCGCGCTGCGCACCATCATGGCGGGGCTCAACCAGACGCTGATGCTGGCACTTTCGATGGTCGTCATCGCTGCGCTGATCGGCGCGGGCGGGCTCGGCCTCGCCGTCTTCACCGGCCTTGGCCGACTGGACGTGGGTGGAGCGACGGCGGGCGGTGTCGGCATCGTGCTGCTCGCGATCATCCTCGACCGCATCACGCAATCGCTCGGCGAGCCGGCGCGCATGAAGAAGACGTCGCTGCGCGCCACCTTCGCCAATTTCTTTTCCTCCGCCCGCGCGACGCCGGCGAAGGAAGCCTGACGGCCGGTCGATCCGGACCGGTCCGCAAAGTCCTGCCTTCGCAGGCATACCTGAAATGCAAAAGGAGACTTCACCCATGAAGACATCCAACCTGAAAAGACTTCTCGTCGGCACCGTTTCGGCCGCCGCCATTTTCGCAAGCCCGCTTGCCGCATCCGCGCAGGACATGCCGGGCGAAGGCACGACCGTGCGCATGGCGCAGGCGACCTGGGACACCGGCTGGTTCCACGCGGCGATCTACAAGCAGCTCATCGAAGAGCTCGGCTATGCAGTCGAAGGCCCGACCACGCTCGACAACCCGCCCTTCTACCAGGCAGTCGCCCAGGGCGACATCGACCTTTGGGTCAATGGCTGGTTCCCGCTGCACAACACCTACCAGCCGACCTTCGAGGGCTCGGCCGAGATCGTCGGCGCGGTGGCCGAGGGCGGCGCGCTCGAAGGCTACCTGATCTCGGCGGCGGCGGCCGAGGAGTTCGGCATCACCTCGCTGGAAGACTTCAAACGCGACGAGGTCAAGGAAGCCTTCGACCGCGACGGCGACGGCAAGGCCGACATGGTCGCCTGCCCGCCCGGCTGGGGCTGCGAGATCATGATCGAGCACCATATGGACGCCTATGAGCTGCGCGACCACGTGAACACGATCAAGGCCGGCTATTCGGCCTCGATGGCCGATGCGATCGCGGCGCACGAGGCGGGCGAGCCGATCCTGTTCTACACCTGGACGCCGAACTGGACCGTCAACGAATTATCGCCCGGCGAGGACGTCGTGTGGATCGAGGTGCCGGAAGTCAACCTGCCGGACGACATGGCGGACCTCGCCGACGCCGCCACGCGCGAAGGCGTTGCGGGCTGCGTCGCCGATCCGTGCACGCTCGGCTTCCCGGCCAACGACATCGTGCCGGTGGCCAACACGGCGTTCCTGGACGAGAACCCGGCCGTGCGCGTGCTGCTGGGCGAGGCCAGCGTGCCGCTCGATGACATCTTCGCGCAGAACGCTGCCATGAATGACGGCGACGACGACGTCGAGGCGCAGGCCGCGGCATGGATCGAAGAGAACCGCGATCTGGTCGACGGCTGGCTGGAGACGGCGCGCAACGCGTCGTAAGCCTCGGCACTTCCGCGCCAAGGAAAAAGGCGGGCCCTGCGGCCCGCCTTTTTTGCGTCGTCAGTTGCCGGCGGCGATCTTCGGCGGACCCGAAAGAGCGTCCTCGCCGGCATAGGCCTTCGGCAGATTGGCCTCGGCCTCCTTCTCGGTGGCGTACCACTGCTCGTAACGGTAGAGCACGAGATGGTCGCGCGAGAGGCCGCGCACGAGCCCGTACATCATCACGAGGATGACGAAGGCGAAGGGAAAGCCCGCCACGACCGCCGCCGCCTGCAATGCAGACAGCCCGCCGGCAAGCAAGAGCACGGCCGCGATTGCGCCTTCGCTGACGGCCCAGAAGATGCGCTGCACCTTGGGCGGATCGGCCTCGCCGCCGGCCGTCAGCATGTCAATGACGAAGCTGGCGCTGTCGGAGGAGGTGACAAACCACATCACGATCATGACGATCAGCAGACCGGTGACGATCTCGGTCAGCGGATAGAATTCGACGAGGCGGAAGATGGCGTTGCCATAGGCCTCGCGTGTGACGTCGATCAGTCCCGGATTTCCGCCGAGTTCCATCTGGATCGCCACGCCGCCGAAGGCGGTGAACCAGAAGAACATGATCGTCGCCGGAACGAAGAGCACGCCAAGCGTGAATTCGCGCACAGTGCGGCCACGCGAGATGCGCGCGATGAAGATGCCGACGAACGGCGACCAGGAAATCCACCACGCCCAGTAGAAGATCGTCCAGTCGACCTGCCAGTTGGTGCCCGAATAGGCTTCCGACCAGAAGGAGAAATAGACGAACTCGTTGATGTAGTTGCCCATGTTCTCGACGAACGAGTCGAAGATGTAGAGTGTCGGCCCGGCGATCACCATGAAGGCGAGAAGCACGAAGGAAAGCTGGACGTTGAAATTCGACAGGCGTTTGATGCCGCCGTCGAGGCCCAGCATGACCGAAACCGTCGCGAGAAGCGTGATGAAGGCGATCAGGCCGATCTGGATGAAGACGCTGTCGGCGATGCCGAAAAGCGTGCCCAAGCCGGAATTGATCTGCATGACGCCGAGGCCGAGCGACGTGACGACGCCGAACATGGTGCCGAAGACGGCCAGGATGTCGACCGCGTGTCCCCACGGACCGTAGATCCGCTCGCCGATGATCGGATAGAGCGCCGAACGGATGGAGAGCGGCAGGCCCTTGCGGTAGTGGAAATAGGCCAGCGCGCAGCCGACGACGCAGTAGATCGCCCAGCCGTGAAAGCCCCAGTGCAGGAAGGTCAGCACCATCGCCTGCTCGGCGGCGGCGACGCTTTCAGGCTCCTGGAGCGGTGACTCGTAGAAATGGGTCAGCGGTTCGGCGACGCCCCAATAGATGAGGCCGATGCCGATACCGGCAGAGAACATCATCGCGACCCATGAAAAGAGGCCATACTGGGCCCTTTCCGTCTGTGCCCCAAGGCGGATCGAACCGTAGGGGCCGAGGGCGAGATAGAGACTGAGCAGGACGGCCAGATTGGTGACGACGATCAGGAACCAGCCGAAATTGTCGGCTATGCCCGTCTGGGCGCCGAGAAACACCACGCCGGCGGTTTCGGGAAAGATGGCTCCGAAGATGATGAAGCCGACGATGAGAAGTGCGGAAATGGAAAATACCGGGATCGAAACATGGGGAAACGGCCCCAGCCTCCCGGTCGCTACTTTTTCGGCCATACTTTTTCTTGTCCCCCGGGTCCGGGGACCCGTTCAAGCTTTTCGCTCAGGCGCACGAGAACAGGGCTCGCGCGCCACCCCAATCAGAATGTGGCAAAAGCGCGATAGTTCCGAACTTGCTAAAGGAGAGACGCGAGCGGGGACGCCGGCAACAGGCCGACATGAAAGCCTGCATGCGCAATCATCGCGGCCTCGAGATCGTAGCGGGCGAAGAGCGCGCCAAAGAGAAGGCCGAGCGTGGCGTTCCAGAAAAGCGTGCGAAACACGAGTGCCTGCGTGAGGTCCGCGCCGCTCGAGGCGAGGGCCGGCAGATGGCCGAGCGCGAACAGGATCGCGGCGATTGCGATGCCGATCCAGACCTGGTTCGCGGAGGGCCGCGGGGCGTTACGGCCGAATGCTTTCCAGACGAGGAGGACGGCGAGACTCATGACGCCCCAGCGAACGGTGATCTCCTCGACCACGCCGCCATAGAAGATGCCGACGGTGAGGCTTGCGATGCGCCAATTGTCGGTCAATGCCGGGGTCAGACCGTGCGGGTCCTGCCAGAGCGTGCGGGTGGCGTGATCGGCAAGGCCAACGGCGATTCCGGCCGCGATGCCCATGACGGCGAAGAGCGCCGCGCGTGGCGGCAGAAGCGGGACGGCATGGCCAGACGCGCGTTCGGCGATGCGTGAGCGAAAGCCGCAGGCCGGGGCGATGAAGACGCCGGCGATGACGAAGATGGCGAGCATCAACGTCGGGTTGACGACATAGGCCCAGCGCGGCAGGTCGGTGACGGCCGGCAGCGCCAGATAGAGCGCGGCGATGCCGGTAAGCCCGACCGCGAAGAGCGCGAGGGCGGCCGGCAGGCGGCGGATTCTGGGGGCCGGAGCCTGCGCGTTCATGGGTGGATCAGCCTGTCAGTCGTAAGTCAGGTCCGTCGCCTTACCACCGAATATGCGGTAGGCATAGAAGGAATAGCCGATGATGACGGGCAGCACGAAACAGGTTCCGACCAGGATGATGGCGAGGCTTTCCGGCGCCGACGCCGCCTCCCAGATCGTCATCTGGTCCGGCACCACATAGGGATAGAACGAGTAGGCGAGACCGGCAAAGCCCAGCGCGAAAATGCCGGCGAGCACGAGGAACGGCGTGATCGAATGGCGATCATCCTTGTGCGGCAGCTTGAAGGTCAGGAACCAGAGCCAAAGGAACATGGCGCCGGTGATGACCGGCAACGGGGCGACGTAGAAAATCTCCGGCCAGGTGAACCATTTTTCGAAGATGCGCGGGCTGGCGAAGGGTGTCGCCAGCGAGATCGCCACCATGCCGACCGCCGTGAAAACGAGGGCTGACCGCAGGAATCGCACCGCCTTGCGCTGCAACTCGCCCTCGGTCTTGTAGATCAACCAGGCCGCGCCCATCGCGGCGTAGGAGGCGGCGAGGCACAGCGCCACCAGCGCGCCGAAGCCGAACGTCGCCGCGCCGCGCTCCAGCCCCAGCACATAGACGCCGAGCATATAGCCCTGCGCCAGCGAGGCCGTCAGCGAGCCGGCGAAAAACAGGAAGTTCCAGCGATGCTTGCGGTGGAGCGGCACCTTTGCGCGGAAATCGAACGCGACGCCGCGGATGATGAGGCCGAGCAGCAGCACGAAAACGGGCAGGTAAAGCGAGGTCAGGATGATGCCGTGCGCGACCGGGAAGGCGACGAGCAGAAGGCCGACAGCCAGGACGAGCCAAGTTTCGTTCGCGTCCCAGAACGGGCCGATCGAGTTGATCATCGTGTCGCGCTCCTCGTCGGTCGCGACGGAGAACAGGATGCCGATACCGAGGTCGAACCCGTCGAGCACGACATAGATCAGGATCGACAGCCCCATCAGGCCGGCGAAGATCAGGGGCATGGCGATTTGCCAGTCGATGGTCATTTGGCAACCTCCATGCGGGGAAATGCGGAGGAGTTTGGTGCTCGACGGCGTCCCCCTCTGCCCTGCCGGGCATCTCCCCCGCGAGGGGGGAGATCAGTCTCGTCATAGAATCCGCGTGATCTCCCCCCCTGCGGGGGAGATGCCCGGCAGGGCAGAGGGGGGCGTGACAAAGCGAAACCCTTCAACGTCATGACCTATTCCCCCGCCACAGGCTGCGACAATGGCTCATCCTCCACCGCCGGATCGGGCTCGTCGTCGCCTTCCTTGCCGGCTTTCAGCGCCAGATGCGTCAGGACGCCGAGATAGACGACCATCAGGACGAGGTAGAGAACGACGTAGATCGCCAGCGTCAGGGCGACATGGGCGCCGGGGACGGGGGCGACGGCGTCGGCGGTTTTGAGGACGCCGGCGACGAGCCAGGGCTGGCGGCCGATCTCGGTGGTGTACCAGCCGGCGAGCGTGGCGACCCAGCCCGAGAATGCCATGCCGGCAAAGCCATAGGCGAGCGGGACGGGAAGCGCGCCGCGCCGATAAAGGAAGAACGCACCCGCCCATGAGAGCGCCAGCATCGCCATGCCGGTGCCGACCATGATGCGGAAGCCCCAGAAGACGGGCGCGACCGGCGGGTGTTCGCCCTCATAGTCGTTGAGGCCGGGCACGACGCCGTCGGGCGAGTGCTTCAGGATGACGCTCGCCATGTTGGGTATGGCAATTTCGAAACGGTTCTCGCGCGCCTCCTCGTCGGGCCAGGCGAACAGGACGAGCGGCACGTTGGGGCGCGTCTCCCAATTGGCCTCCATCGCGGCGACCTTCTGCGGCTGGTGCTCGAGCGTGTTGAGGCCGTGCATGTCGCCGACGAAGATCTGCACCGGGATCAGGATCGCACCCATATAGATGCCAGTCTTCAGCGCCTTGTGCATCGATGCGGAACGGTCCCCGCGGATGTAGCGCAGTGCCGAGAGGCCGGCGATGAGGAAGGCGACCGTCAGGCCGGACGCGATCAGCATGTGGGTCAGGCGATAGGGGAAGGACGGGTTGAAGACGATGGCGAACCAGTCCGTCGCGTGCGCCACGCCGTCGCGCATCTCGAAGCCGGCTGGCGTCTGCATCCATGAATTCAGCGCCAATATCCAGAAGGCCGACATGGTGGTGCCGAAGGCGACGAGAAAGGTTGCAAGCGTGTGGACGCGGTTCGACACGCGGCGGAAGCCGAAGAGCATGATGCCGAGGAAGACGGCCTCGAGGAAGAAGGCGGTCAGGACCTCGTAGGCGAGAAGCGGGCCGGCGATGTTGCCGACTGTTTCCATGTAGCCCGGCCAGTTGGTGCCGAACTGGAAGCTCATCGTGACGCCGGAGACGACGCCGAGCGCGAAAGACAGCGCGAACACCTTCACCCAGAAGAAATAGGCCTTCATCCAGGCATGGTCGCCGGTGCGGTCGAAGCGCAGCTTGAAGAAGAGAAGGACCCAGCCGAGCGCGATCGTGATCGTCGGGAACAGGATGTGAAACGAAATGTTCGCCGCGAACTGAATCCTGGAGAGGATGAGCGGGTCCATGACGTGGTCCTTGTCGGTTGCCTGAGAGGAACATAGGCCAAGCGGACGGGGCGTCAAAGGCGCGGGCTGTCGCAGGGGCGCCTTGTCGCGCTGCGGCATTTTGACGGGCGGCAACCGTTCGTGGGTTCCTGTCGTATGCGTTGTCTAACCTGTCTGGAGACACGCATGACCCTCGACCGACGCAAGGCGCGGCATCTGATCTTCATTCTCGGCGACCAGCTCTCGCCGGCGATGTCGAGTTTGGCGGATGCCGATCCGGCGCAGGACGTCGTGCTGATGTGCGAGGTCGCGGACGAGACGACCTATGTGCGCCACCACAAGCAGAAGATCGCCTTCATCCTCTCCGCCATGCGCCACTTTGCCGAGGAAATACGGCAGGCCGGGTTTGTCGTCGACTATGTGAAGCTTGGCGACCGCGGCAATTCGGGCAGCTTCAGCGGCGAACTCAAGGGCGCGGTGGAGCGGCATCAGCCGGAATGCGTGATCGTCACCGAGCCTGGCGAATGGCGGGTGATGGAGATGATGCGCGGCTGGGAAGCGGCCGTTGGCTGCCCGGTCGAAATCCGTCCCGACACGCGCTTTCTCGCCAGCCATGACGACTTCGCCGAATGGGCGGCCGGTCGCAAGCAGCTCACCATGGAATATTTCTACCGCGAGATGCGCCGGAAAACCGGGTTCCTGATGGAGGGCGACGAGCCTGCGAGTGGCAAATGGAATTACGATTCGGAAAACCGCAAGCCGGCCGCCGACGATCTCTTCATGCCGCAGCCGAAGCGCTTTCGGCCCGACGAGGTCACGAAGGAGGTCATCGCGCTGGTCGAGAACCGCTTCGCAGACCATTTCGGCACGCTGGAGAAGTTCGGCTGGGCGGTCACGCGCAAGCAGGCGGAGGCGGCGCGCGACGTGTTTCTAGGCGACGCGCTTTCTGCGTTCGGCGACTATCAGGACGCGATGCTGGCCGGGCAGCCTTTCCTCTACCACTCGCTGCTCTCGCCCTACATCAATGTCGGCCTGATCGATCCGCTCGACCTGTGCCGCCGCGTCGATGCTGCATGGCGGGCGGGCGACGTGCCGCTCAATGCCGCCGAGGGCTTCATCCGGCAGATCATCGGCTGGCGGGAATATGTGCGCGGCGTCTACTGGCTGAAGATGCCGGCCTATGGCGAGATGAACTTCTTCGGCGCGACGCGCGCCCTGCCCGATTTCTACTGGACGGGCGAGACCGACATGAATTGCGTGCGGCACGTGGTCGAGGAGACGCGCGACCATGCCTATGCGCACCACATCCAGCGGCTGATGGTGACGGGCACGTTCGCGCTTCTCGCCGGCATCGATCCGCGGCAGGTGCATGAATGGTATCTGGAGGTCTATGCCGATGCCTATGAATGGGTAGAACTGCCGAACGTCATCGGCATGAGCCAGTTCGCCGATGGCGGTATCCTCGGCACCAAGCCCTATGCCGCCAGCGGCGCCTATATCGACCGGATGTCGGATTATTGCGGGTCGTGCCGCTATGACGTGAAGAAGAAGACAGGGCCGGACGCGTGCCCGTTCAACCCGCTTTACTGGGATTTCATGGACAGGAACGCGAAGAAGCTGGCTGGCAATCACAGGTTGGCGCAGGTCTATCGAAACTGGGCGCAGATGGATGGGGAGAAGCGCAGGGCGCATCTGGAAAGCGCGGCGGGGGTGCTGAAGGTGCTCGATGACGCGCCGAAGACTTATGGGCAAGAGCGGGGGTAAGCGGTCGGGGCGAGCGCCCCCTCCACCGCCTTCGGCGGTCCCCCTCCCCCGCGTGGGGGGGGGGGGGGAAAGGGGCGGGCCGGCCGCCCCGGGGGGCCCCCCCCCCCCGTTTCGCGGGGTTGTAACAGGGTCGCGGACGTCCGCAACGGTGGGTCCTCCCCTGCGAAGCGGGGGAGGTGCCGAGCGACTGCGAGGCGGTGGGGGCGTCTTGGCAATGACCCGACCGGATCAGCGCCTGGCATCCACCTTCGCCAGCAGCGCCGTCTTCGTCTTGCGATCACAAAAAGCCGCCTCGATAGCCGTGCGGGTTAGGGCGGTCAGTTCCTTGTCCGACAGGCCGAACTCGTCGCGGCCGATTTCGTATTCGCGCTTGAGCGAGGTCCAGAAATAGGGTGGATCGTCGGAATTGAGCGTCACCTTACAGCCGGCGGCGCGCAGTTTCGAGAAGGGATGCTCGGCGAAGGACGGGTAGACCTTGAGCTCGATATTGGATGCGGGGCACACCTCCAACACCACGCCTTCGTCGACGATGCGCTTGACGAGGTCGGCATCCTCGATGGCGCGGACGCCGTGGCCGATGCGCGAGGGACGGATGTGGTCCAGCGCGTCGCGGACGCTTTGCGGCCCGCCGAACTCGCCGGCATGGACGGTGATGCCGAGGCCGGCCTCGCGGGCGATCTCAAAGGCGCGGACATAATCCTCCATCGTGCCCATGCGTTCGTCGCCGGCGACGCCGAAGCCGGTGACCAGCGGGTGGCCGCACTTGGCGGCGAAGCGCGCGGCCTTCTCGATCGATTCGACGCCGACATGGCGCACCCCGGTGACGATCATGCGGCCCTCGATGCCGGTCTTGGCCTTGGCGCGTGCCATGCCTTCGCCGAGCGCGTCGGTATAAGCCTTGGGCGACAGGCCCGCCGCCTCGGCATGGTCGGGCGAGGTGAAGACCTCGGAATAGATCGCGCCGTCGCGGGCGATGGAGGTGAGGTAATGCTCGGCGAGGCGGGCGTAGTCTTCTTCCGAGCGGAAGAGATCGGCGGCCTCGTCATAGGCTTTCAGGAAGCTGGTGAAATCGTGCCAGACGAACGAGCCGTCCTTGATGAAATGGGAAACGTCCTTGCCGTATTTGCGGGCTTGCGCTTCGACCAGTTCGGGCGCGGCCGCGCCCTCGATATGACAATGCAATTCTGCCTTGAGAACCATTACGGACTTTCTAACTTCGTTGTTCGGCGCGGCTCTTCATCGCGGGCGGGAAGATAGCGCCCCGATGGTCGATCGGCTATGGTCGCCGCGATCTTCAGGACGAAACAGGTGAATTGATGTCGGACGCACGCACCACCGCCCAAGGCGGGATGGAAACTTCCTACGGCTTCCGGCAGGTGGGCGAAGGCGAGAAGCAGCCGCTCGTCAACGACGTGTTCCACAAGGTCGCCGAACGTTACGACGTCATGAACGATTTGATGTCGGCGGGCCTGCACCGGGTGTGGAAGAACGCGATGGTGACGTGGCTGAACCCGCCGCCCCGCCCCGGCTGGAGCGTGCTGGACGTTGCTGGCGGCACCGGCGACATCGCGTTCCGCATCGTCGAGGCGTCCGACCGCAATGCGCAGGCGACCGTGCTCGACATCAATGGCTCGATGCTCGCCGTGGGGCAGGATCGCGCGGTGAAGCGCCAGCTCGACACGCATGTCAATTTCGTCGAGGCAAATGCCGAAGAACTGCCGTTCGAGAACGCGACGTTCGACGCCTATACGATCGCGTTCGGCATCCGCAACGTGCCGCGTATCGACAGGGCGCTGTCGGAAGCCTATCGCGTGCTCAAGCCCGGCGGTCGCTTCCTCTGCCTCGAATTCTCCGACGTCGAGATGCCCGTCCTCGACAAGGTCTACGAGGCGTGGTCGTTCAACGCGATCCCGCAGATCGGCAAAATCGTCGCGGGCGATGGCGAGCCCTATCGCTATCTGGTCGAATCCATCCGCAAATTCCCCAATCAGGCGAATTTCGGCGCGATGATCCGCGAAGCCGGCTTCGACCGGGTGACGTGGCGCAACTATTCGGGCGGCATCGCCGCGCTCCATTCGGGTTGGAAGCTGTGAGGCCGGCCGCTCGATGACCACGCCTGCAGCCTATTTTCGCCTGGCCCATGCCGGCTGGATTCTCGCGCGCGAGGGCGTGATCGCCGCGCTTCCCGGCGATCAGCTCATCGGCGCGCCGCGCGTTGCGTGGCAGTTCGCGCGCAAGCTCGCGCGGCGGCGCTCGCGCGGCCATGACGCCGCCGACCGCATGTCGAAGGCGGTCGACCGGCTCGGCCCGTCCTACGTCAAGCTCGGCCAGTTTCTCGCGACGCGACCCGATGTCGTCGGCACGGACGTCGCCGACCAGCTCGCCCGCCTTCAAGACCAGATGTCGACCTTCCCGACCGCGCTTTCTCGCGCGGAGATCGAGGAATCGCTTGGCCGGCCGGTGGACGAGCTGTTCCTCACCCTCGAAGAGCCGATCGCCGCCGCCTCGATCGCGCAGGTCCATCCCGGCACGATCGATCGGCAGGGACGCGTGGAAAAAGTCGCGGTCAAGGTGATCCGGCCGGGCGTGCGGCGACGGTTCGCCAATGACCTCGAAGGCTTCTTTCTTGCCGCACACATGCAAGAGCGGTTCATTCCTTCCGCGCGCCGGCTGAAGCCGGTGGAAGTGGCCAAGACGCTCGCCCAGACGACGCGGATCGAGATGGACCTGCGGCTGGAGGCGGCCGCGCTTTCCGAACTCGGCGAGAACACGGCCGCCGATCCCGGGTTTCGCGTGCCCTGGGTCGACTGGGAGCGAACGGGCCGCGATGTCATCACGATGGAGTGGATCGACGGCATCAAGATGTCGGATGTCGAGGCGATGCAGGCCGCCGGCCACGACTTCAAGCGCATCGCCGCGAACCTGATCCAGTCCTTCCTGCGCCACACGCTGCGCGACGGCTTCTTCCATGCCGACATGCACCCGGGCAACCTCTTCGTCGAGCCCGACGGCACCATTGTCGCGGTCGATCTCGGCATAGCCGGGCGGCTCGGCAAGAAGGAGCGCCGGTTCCTCGCCGAAATCCTCTACGGCTTCATCACGCGCGACTATGTGCGCGTCGCCGAGGTGCATTTCGAGGCCGGCTACGTGCCGCGCACCCATGACGTGCGTGCCTTCGCGCAGGCGATCCGCGCGATCGGCGAGCCGATCCACGGCCAGCCGGCCGAGACGATCTCGATGGCGCGGCTTTTGACGCTGCTTTTCGAGGTGACCGAACTCTTCGACATGGAGACGCGCTCCGAACTGCTTCTCCTGCAAAAGACCATGGTCGTCGTCGAGGGCGTCGCCCGCTCGCTCGACCCGGCGTTCAACATGTGGAAGACGGCCGAGCCTGTCGTCGGCGACTGGATACGCGCCAATCTCGGTCCGCGCGGCTTTGCGGAAGACGCCCGCGATGCCGCCTTCGCGCTCGCCGCTCTCGCCCGCCAGGCGCCCGACATCGCCGCACGCACCGAGCGCCTGTCGCGCGAGGTCGACGCCATGGCCGAAAACGGGCTGCGCTTCGACGACGAAACAGCGGCGAAGATCGGCAAGGCGGAAGCGCGGCATACGCGCTCCGGGCGGATCGCGCTTTGGGTGATCGCCGCAACGTTGGTGTGGATCGCGGTCCAGGCGACCTGACGGAACCCCAATTTGACTGCAATGACAGCATTGCCTACATTGCAGTCAAGGAGACTGTCATGGCCACAATGACCATCAGGAATGTCCCGGACGATGTGAAGCAGACCCTTCGCGTCATGGCAGCGGAGGACGGACGTTCTCTGGAGGACTCCCTGCGCCAACTCGTGCTCGACAAGGCGAGAGGGCCTGAGGGGCGTACCACCCGCATCGATGCCAGCGAAATCATGCGACGCGCCGCCGCGCTTGAAAGCGACCCGCCAAAAGACCGCCGGTTCGAGCACTACTCGCAAAAGGAACTGAGCGACACCCTCTGCGGCGTCTACGACGATTTGATCTGATGGTCATCGATTCGTCCGCGATCATTGCGATTGCGAGGAGGGAGCCGGAGGCCGCCGAGTTCGCCGCCGCACTCGCCAATACGCCGGGTAAGATCATGGCGACACCGACTTATCTCGAATGCGCCTTCGTGCTCGCGGGAATCGCACCTAATTTGGGAATGCCGTTCCTCCGCGATCTGGTCGCCGACACGCTGATCACACTGGTTCCCTTTGGACCGGCCGAACTCGACGTCGCGCTTGACTGCCGGCTCCGGTTCAGCCGCGGCTCCGGCCATCGGGCCAAGCTCAGTTTCGGCGACTGCTTCTCCTACGCGCTGGCGAAGTCGCGGAACATGCCGCTTCTGTTCAAGGGCGACGATTTCGTCCATACCGACATCGAGCCGGCGCTGAAGCCGGCGCGATGACGAGCGCAGCATGACCCTTTCGAATACGCGCATTCTCCTGATCATTTCCGGCGGGATCGCGGCGTACAAGTCGCTGGACCTGATCCGCCGGTTGCGCGAGCGCGGGGCGAAGGTTCGGTGCGTGATGACGAAGGGGGCGCAGGAGTTCGTGACGCCGCTTGCGGTCGGTGCGCTGTCGGCTGATCACGTTTTCACCGAACTCTTCGACCGGCAGGCCGAGCACGATGTCGGCCATATCCGGTTGTCGCGCGAGGCCGATCTGATCGTCGTCGCGCCTGCCACCGCCGACCTGATGGCGAAGATGGCGCATGGGCTGGCGGACGATCTCGCCTCGACCGTGCTTCTGGCGACGAACAAGCCGGTGCTGGTCGCGCCGGCGATGAACCCGGCGATGTGGCGCCATGCTGCGACGCGCCGCAGCCGGGCGACGCTGGAGGCCGACGGTATCCGCTTCGTCGGGCCTGCGCGGGGCGAGATGGCGGAGAGCAACGAGGCGGGCGAAGGCCGGATGGCCGAGCCGCTGGAGATCGTTGCGGCGGTCGAGGCGCTCTTGGGCGACGTGGAAAAGCCGCTTGCCGGCAAGCGCGTCATCGTCACGTCGGGCCCGACGCAAGAGCCGATAGACCCGGTGCGCTATATCGCCAACCGCTCGTCGGGCAAGCAGGGCCACGCGATCGCCGCGGCGCTGGCAAGGCTCGGCGCGGATGTGCGGCTCGTCTCCGGTCCCGTCTCTATCCCTGATCCGGCCAACGTGACGACGGTGCATGTCGAGACGGCACGGCAGATGAAGGCGGCGGTCGACGCCGCGCTGCCGGCCGATGCCGCGATCTTCGTCGCCGCCGTCGCCGACTGGCGCCCGGAGGCCGAGAATGGCGAGAAGATCAAGAAAGTGACCGGCGCGGGTGCTCCGAGCCTTTCCATGACCGAGAACCCCGACATCCTCGCGGCGATCGGCCACCATGCCGAGCGGCCCAAGCTCGTCATCGGCTTTGCCGCCGAGACCGAGAAGCTGCTCGACCACGCGGCAGCCAAGCTCGATCGCAAGGGCGCGGACTTCATCGTCGCCAACGACGTCTCGGCCGCGGGCGCGACGTCGGCGGGCGGCATCATGGGCGGGGCGAACAATCGCGTCACCATCGTCTCGCGCGCTGGCACCGATGCCTGGCCCGAAATGACCAAGGACGAAGTCGCGGCAAAGCTCGCCAGCCTCGTCGCCGAGCGGCTGCGCGACTGATCGGGATGGAAAAGCGGCGCGACAGCCAGGCATTGAAAGCGCTCCTCGGAGTCCGCCAGCTCGTGCTCGGCGGTTCGGTCCAGCCCGGCCAACGTCTTTCCGAAATCGGCCTCTCCGAACAACTCGAAATCTCGCGCACGCCGCTGCGCGCCGCCCTCGCGCGGCTGGAGCAGGAAGGATTGCTGGAGCCGCTGCCCTCGGGCGGCTACACCGTTCGCGCCTTCACGCTCGCCGACGTGATCGACGCGATCGAGCTGCGCGGTGTGCTTGAGGGAACGGCGGCGCGGTTGGCGGCCGAGCGCGGCGTCGCGCCCGAGCGGCTGAAAGCGATCCGCGACCTCGTCGACGAGCTCGACACCTGCTTTCGCGAACGGCCGGAGGACATGCTCTTCGACCAGTATGTCGAGCTCAACACCGAGTTTCACGCCATGCTCGCAGGGCTTGCGGGCAGCGAGACCATGCGGCGCGAGGTCGAGCGGGCGATGCACCTGCCCTTCGCCTCGCCCAGCGCCTTCCTCGAAAACCAGGCGGACGTGCTCGCCTTTCGCCGCTCGCTCAGCCATGCCCAGCGCCAGCACCGCGACATCGTCGAGGCGATCGCGATGCGCGAGGGTGCGCGGGCAGAGGCGCTCGGCCGCGAACATGCACGGCTCGCCCGCAAGAATCTCGACTTCGTGGTCGGCGAGGCGCCGAACCTGATCGGCCGCGTGCCCGGACTGTCGCTGATCGCAACCTGATCTCTGTATACAGAAATTCATTGATTGCGGCCATGTCAGCTTGACTTCGGTCATTTCCGCGCCATTCTGTATCCAACGACGCGCGTTGCCGGCCTTCCAAGCCTGCCGACGACGCGTCGCATCATCATTCCCGGGAGGAAATCCATGAGCAATCTCGAACAGAAGCTGAAGTCTGCCGGCAGCACGGTCGACATGCTGCGCAATTCCAAGATCGGCGCCTATGTCTATCCGGTCGTCGCGCCCGAATTCACCAACTGGCGCGACGAGCAGCGCGCCTGGCGCGAAAGCGCGGTGTTGTTCGACCAGTCGCACCACATGGCCGAACTGAAGGTCGAGGGACCGGACGCCGAAAAGCTCCTCTCCTATCTGGCGATCAACTCGTTCAAGAATTTCACACCGGGCAAGGCGAAGCATTTCGTCCCGGTGACGCCGGAAGGCTACGTCATCGGCGACGTGATCATGTTCCGCGAGAGCGAGACAGAGTTCAACCTCGTCGGCCGCGCGCCGACGGTGAGCTGGGTGCAGTATCACGCCGAGACCGGCGACTATGACGTCAAGCTGACCGAAGACCCGCGCTCGCCCTCGCGCCCGCAGGGCAAGCCGGTGCTGCGCCGTCACTACCGTTTCCAGGTCCAGGGCCCGAATGCGCCGGCGATCCTCGAAAAGCTCAACGGCGCCCCTGTGCCGGAGATCAAGTTCTTCAACATGGACTGGATCAACGTCGCGGGCAAAAAGGTGCGCGCTCTGCGGCACGGCATGGCGGGCGTGCCCGGCCTCGAACTCTACGGCCCCTATGAGGATTACGACGTCATCCGCGACGCCATCATCGCGGCCGGCGAGGAGCATGGGCTTGTCGCAGTCGGCAGCCGCGCCTATGCGACCAACACGCTCGAATCGGGCTGGATTCCCTCGCCGCTGCCGGCGATCTACACAGGCGAGAGCATGAAGGGCTATCGCGAGTGGCTGTCGGACAAGAGCTACGAGGCGACCGGCGCCATCGGCGGCTCTTACATTTCCGACGACATCGAGGACTATTACCTGACCCCGTGGGATCTCGGCTACGGCATCTACGTCAAGTTCGACCACGACTTCATCGGCCGTGAGGCGCTGGAGAAGATGGCCGACGGTCCGCATCGCCGGAAGGTCACCTTCGAGTGGAACCCGGACGACGTGATCGCCGCCTTCGCGACCATGTTCCAGGAAGGCGACAACGCCAAGTTCATGGATTTGCCGCTCTCGAACTATGCCTCGTCGAGCTACGACCGCATCATGAAGGATGGCAAGATGGTCGGCCTGTCGATGTTTGCCGGCTACAGCTACAACGAGCGACGCATGCTCTCGCTCGGCACAGTCGACGCCGACATCAAGGAAGGCGACGTTCTGACCCTCGTTTGGGGCGAGCCGGATGGCGGCTCGGGCAAGACCACGGTCGAGCCGTCGAAGCAGATCGAAATCCGCGTGCGCGTTTCGGCCGTGCCCTACTCGCGCGATGCGCGCGAGAGCTATGTCGATAGCTGGCGGAGCCGCAAGACGGCCGCCTGACAGCGTCCAGGAATGAGAAAAGGCCGGGAGCGATCCCGGCCTTTTGTTTTTGCCGTCGCGGATCAGGCTTCCTGCGTCAGCATGACGAGATTGCCGCAGCCGTCCTCCAGCAAGGCGATGCGCACGCCGCTGCCTTCTTCCTCCGCAGGCGAGCCACGGAAAACGACGCCCAGCGCCGTCAGCCTGTCGTAGTCCGCGTCGATATCGTCCGAGCCGAAGGACGTCACCGGAATGCCGTTGTCGTAAACGCCTTCTGGTAGGTCCTGGCGAAATCGAAGCCCGCCGGCTCGAGCAACAACTCCACACCCGACCCGTCCGGATTTTCAACCGTGAGCCAGCGTCCGCCATCGAACGGGATGTCGCGCTTTTTCACGAAGCCGAGCATGTCGACATAGAAGCGCTCGGCCTTTGCCTGATCGTTGACGGGGATCGCGGATACGTTGATGCGGATCACGATGGCGCTCCTTCACTCAAGCGGGAAGCTTGCTCGATGTTGTCCGGGTGGCCGATGCCCGTCTCGATGCGATCCCTCAGGCTGCCATGGATGAGGCCGGTCCAGGCATCGGTGCAGATGTCGAAGCATTCGACGTCGGGAACGAGGCCGACATGGGCGAAGCGGATTTCGGTGCCCTCGCCCTGCGGTGTCAGATCGAACGCCAGTTTCGTGCCCTTCCACTCCGAGACGTCGCGCAGGAAGCTCATCCGGGCCTCGACGATCTCCCAGACGATCCGCCGGCCAGGAACGAGTTCGGCCGTCCGTTGCCGGCTGACATGTAGGTCCTTGTAGCGGTAGGTCCAATCCTGCCCAAGGACATCGGCGTGTCCCTCGATATCAGCACCCCACCAGGATCTCGGATCGACGATCGCGCGGAACGCCTCCAGCGGCGATTTATCGACGGACACGGTCGTGGAAAAATGGGTCATGACGATTGCTCCTTCACACCGAATTTCTGGCGATAGACCGTCTCCAACGCCTGGAAGGTCGACCAGAAGCCGCGCGGCACATCGCTCGACAGCACGTCGATCAGAACGCCCAGATGCGCGTCCCAGCCGGACGCGACGAGCACCATCTCGCCGGGGGCCGCCAGCCGGCGATGGGTGAGGATCAGCTTGACCGCATCGCCTTGCGGGAAAAGCTCGAACGTCACCTCGCTGGTCTGCTCGTCACCGCCCGGCCACAAATAGGAAAGTCGCGAATGCGGCTCGAATTCCGTCACCGTACCGACGCGGACCCTCGGTCCGTCCGAATCGCCGAAGCCTGCCGGCGTCGGCTCGTGCGACAGCTCGCCATTGCGGAAGATGTGATCGACACGGCCGCCCTTGTGCGGCTCCATCATGCCTTCCGCGAGCCATTGGCGGCGCTTCGTCGAGTCGGTCAGAAAATCCCAGATGCGCTCGGCCGGCCCGGGCAGGATGCGCTCGATGCGGACCGTGTTCGGGGCGACGATCATGCCGTTGCCCTCGTCCGGCCGCCGGCGAAGCTGCGCGGCGAGCGCGCCCAGCATCGTCGTCCAGCCTCCGATCGAAGCTTCGCCCCATTCGTCGTAGAGCGCCGCGTCCATCTCATGGATCAAGGTGAGTTCGCAGCCTCTGTCGAGACGCGCGATGTCGACGGTCACGCGGTCGAAACTCGGCGAAAACTGCGGGACGGCGAAGGTGAATACCAGTCGCCGCGGCCGGTCGATCTCGAGATATTCGCCGACATGGCGGATATCGCCATCGGTGCGCCTGTCGACGAAGGCGAAGGCTCCACCGACGCGTGGCTCGTTCTCGGCCACCACGATTTCGCCGCCGGGAACGGTGAAGAGCCATAGCCGTGCCATTTGCGGATCTAGCCAGGCGTCGAATACGCGTTCCGGCGCGGCGTCGAACGTGCGGGTGATCGTCAGGTTTCTGGTGTCAGTCATCGGTCGATCCTTTGTCGGCATCGGCAGCCAGCAGCGCTTCCAGCGCATCAAGCCGCGCATTCCAGAACTTCTCGTAGCGGGCGAGCCAGTCCTGCGCGTCGCGCAGGCGGGCGGCATCGAGGCTACAGCGATGGGTCCGGCCGCGAACTTCGCGCATGACGAGCCCTGCACCTTCGAGCACGCGGATGTGCTTCGACGCGCCGGCAAGCGACATGTCGAAGGGCGCGGCAAGATCACCGACGCTTTGCGGCCCCGAGACAAGGCGCTCCACCATCGCGCGCCGCGTCGCATCGGACAAAGCGTGGAAGACGGCGTCGAGATGGGCGGGCTGAGATTGAACCATATGGTTTAGTATCGCGCATCACCGCCATTGTCAACCAATTGGTTTATTATTGACGTGCGGCGACAAAAAAGGCCGGCATCGCTGCCGGCCTTTCAAATACTCAAGGATGTGGCTCAGGCACCGGGCTGCTTCGTCTTGCGCAGATAGGGCAGCACGGTCTCGTAGTCGCCGAAGCGGGCCTTAGCGTCTTCGTTGGAGACGGCGGCGGTGATGATGACGTCTTCGCCCTGCTTCCAGTTGGCCGGCGTCGCGACCTGGTGCTTGGCGGTCAACTGCATGGAGTCGATCGCGCGCAGGATCTCGTCGAAGTTGCGGCCGGTCGTCATCGGGTAGGTGAGGATCAGCTTGATCTTCTTGTCCGGGCCGATGACGTAGACCGAGCGGACGGTCGCGTTGTCGGCGGGCGTGCGGCCTTCGGACGACGAGCCGGCATCGTCCGGCAGCATGTCGTAGAGCTTGGCGACCTTCAGATCCTTGTCGCCGATCAGCGGATAGTCGACCGAATGGCCGGTCGCGATCTTGATGTCTTCCTTCCACTTGCCGTGGTCGGCGACAGGATCGACCGAGATGCCGATGATCTTGACGCCGCGCTTGTCGAACTCCGGCGCAATGCCGGCCATGGTGCCGAGTTCGGTCGTGCAGACCGGCGTGAAGTTCTTCGGGTGCGAGAAGAGGACGGCCCAGCCGTCGCCGATCCACTCGTGGAAGTTGATCTGGCCCTTGGTGGTGTCTGCGGTGAAGTCGGGCGCGGTCTGGTTGATGCGCAAGCTCATGGTCGTCTCTCCCTTCGCGGATTGTCGTTCAAAAGCCATATGGCGTTGGCGACATCCTAGCGCAACGGCGGAGCCAAGCGAGCAAAATCCGGCTGCGCGAAAGCGGCTTGGCGCGACGAGGCGCGCTAAACCGGCTGAGAGTTGGAAAATCATTTCCAGGCGGCCGATCAGGCCGCGTCGCGAACCTGATAGTCCTTGATCGCCGCGAACGTGACCTGCTTCCAGCGGTCCGCCTCGTAGTTGAGGCCGAAGGCGTGTTGCGCGAGGAAGACGGGGTCTCCGTCGAGATCGCGGGCGATGTCGCCCTTATGCGCGTCAATAAACCTTTGCAGCTCCGCCTTCTCCGCCGCAATCCAGCGGCAGACCGAAAAGCGGGCGATCTCGAAATCGACGGGCAGCGAATATTCGGCCGACAGGCGCTCCTTGAGGACGTCGAGCTGCAGTGCGCCGACCACGCCGACGATGGCGGGCGAGCCGTCCTCCGGCAGGAAGAGTTGCACGACACCCTCTTCGGCCATCTGCTGGAGGGCCTCTTTCAGCTTCTTGGCCTTCATCGGATCGCCGAGGCGAACGCGGCGCAGGATTTCGGGCGCGAAGTTCGGGACGCCGCGGAAGAGGATTTCCTCGCCCTCGGTCAGCGTGTCGCCGATGCGCAGCGTGCCGTGGTTGGGGATGCCGACCACGTCGCCGGCGAAGGCCTCGTCGGCGGTGATACGGCTCTTGGCAAAGAAGAATTGCGGGGCCGAGAGGCTCATCTGCTTGCCGGTACGCACGAGCTTGGCCTTCATGCCTCGCTCCAGCGTGCCCGAGCACACACGAACGAACGCGATGCGATCGCGGTGGTTCGGGTCCATGTTCGCCTGGATCTTGAAGACGAACGAGGTCATCTTCGGCTCGGTCGCATCGACACGACGGGAATCCGCCTCTTGCGCGCGCGGCGGAGGCGCCCAGTCACCGAGCGCCTCGATCAGGTCGCGCACGCCGAAGTTGCGCAGCGCCGAGCCGAAGAAGACCGGTGTGAGGTGCCCTTCCCGGAACGCGTTTTCGTCGAACGGCCGGCACGCCTCGCGGGCAAGGTCTAGTTCCTCGATGAACGCCTCGCGCTCGTTTTCCGGCAGCTTGCCGGCGACGCGGTTGGAATCGGGGCCATTGACCTTCGACCATTCCATATCGGCATCGCCATGACGCACGGCGTTGTCGGCAAGGTGATAGGTCCCGGCGAAGTTCTTGCCCTTGCCGATCGGCCAGGTGATCGGCGCAGTGTCGAGCGCCAGCTTTTCCTCGATCTCGTCGAGAATCTCGAACGTATCGCGCGCCTCGCGGTCCATCTTGTTGACGAAGGTGACGATTGGAATGTCGCGCAGGCGGCAAACTTCGAAAAGCTTCAAGGTCCGCGGCTCGATGCCCTTGGCCGCGTCGATGACCATGACGGCGCTGTCGACCGCGGACAAAGTGCGATAGGTGTCGTCGGCGAAGTCTTCATGGCCGGGCGTGTCGAGAAGGTTGAAGACGTGGTCGCCATATTCGAACGTCATCACCGAAGTGACGACCGAAATGCCGCGCTCACGCTCGATCTTCATCCAGTCCGAGCGGGTCTGGATCTTGTCCTTCTTCGCCTTGACCTCACCGGCGAGCTGAATCGCACCACCGAAAAGCAGGAGCTTTTCGGTCAGCGTCGTCTTGCCCGCGTCAGGGTGCGCGATGATGGCAAACGTACGGCGGCGCGCTACCGCCTCTTCGATTTTCTCGGCCATGTCAGGAATCCGGTTCGTTGTCGGGCTTCTAACAAAGCCCGGCCCCGAGCGCTAGCCCATCGCCTCCTGGACATCCTTCGCCTGCGGGATCGCGGATTGGGCGCCGGGTTTCAGGCAGGCAAGCGAACCGGCGACGGCAGCACGGCGCAGCGCATCCTCCAACTTCATGCCCTCGGCAAGCGAAGCGGCGAGGTAACCGCAGAAGGTGTCGCCTGCGCCCACCGTGTCGACCGGCTCGATCTTCAGTCCCTGCGCTTCCAGCATGCCGCCCTGGACGGCTGCCATGACGCCGGCTGCGCCAAGCGTGACGACGATGGTCGTGCCGGTCTTGTCGGCCATTTCGCGCATCGCCGCGCGGCGGTCGGAGGCACCAATGCCCCTGAGTTCGGCATAGGCGTCGAATTCGGTCTCGTTGGCGACGACGTAGTCGGCGATTTGCAGGAACTCGGCCGCCTCGGGCCGGAATGGCGCCGTGTTGAGGATCGAGGTCGCGCCGACGCGCTTGGCCTCCTCCAGCGCAGCCTTGACGGTGCGCATCGGGATTTCGTGCTGGAGGAGCAGCCAATCGCCCTTTTCCAGATGCACGTTCTTGATGTCGCCGGGAACAAGCGAGCCATTGGCACCGGGCACCACCGCGATCATGTTCTCCCCATCCTTGGCGACGAGGATCGTCGCCGTGCCGGTGGTGGAATGGGATTCGCGTACGCCCGACAGGTCGACCAGCCCCTCGCGCAGGCACGCCAGCGCCTCGTCGGCAAAGGCATCCTGCCCGACCGCGCCGACCATGCGGACCTCGCCGCCGGCGCGCTTGACGGCCAGCGCCTGATTGGCGCCCTTGCCGCCGGGCGAAGTCTTGAAGCCGTCGCCGGGAACCGTCTCGCCGGGGCGTGGCAAGAGGCCGACATTGGCAACGAGGTCGAGATTGATCGAGCCGATCACCGTGATCATGGAATTTGAGGCCTCCGCAATGTCCCTTCGCGAAACGCCTCTAGTCGATTTTCGCTGCAAGGGGCAGCAAAATCGTCATTCTTGGCGCGCATCGGAACTGCCGAAAATCGGGGGCCACTTTTCGGTCCGATGCTAGGTCGACACCTGCCCGGCCTCCCAGCCGAGGATCGCGCGCTTGCGCGTCAGGCCCCAGTGATAGCCCGTCAGCGCACCGGACTTGCCGAGCGCGCGGTGACACGGCACCACGAAGGAGACCGGATTGGCACCGATCGCCGCACCCACCGCGCGGCTCGCCTTCGGCGCACCTATCTCGCCGGCGATGGCTGAATAGGTCTTCGCCTTGTGCATCGGGATTTTCAACAGTGCCTGCCAGACGCGAACCTGAAAATCGGTGCCGATGAGGACGACGCGCAGCGGCTCCTCCTCGCGCCAGCGGGCCGGATCGAAGATGCGGGCGGCATAGGGCGCGGTCGCGCTCATGTCCTCGACATAGGCTGCGTTCGGCCAGCGGCTCGACATGTCGGCGAACGCCTCGCGCTCGCCGCCGGCATCGTTGAACGAAAGACCGGCAAGGCCGCGATCTGTGACCATGACCAGCGCCACGCCGAAGGGCGAGAGGTGCCAGCCGTAGCGGATCGTCAGGCCCGCGCCGCGCGTCTTGTAGTCGCCCGGCGACATCGCCTCATGGGTGACGAAGAGATCGTGCAGGCGGCCGGGACCAGACATTCCGACCTCCATCGAGGCTTCGAGCAGCGGCAGGCCCTCGTCGAGCAGGCGGCGGGCGTGATTGAGCGTGACGGCCTGCAGGAAGGCCTTGGGCGACAGGCCGGCCCAGCGGGTGAAGAGCTTCTGCAGCCCCATCGGCGTCTCGCCGACCTCGGCCGCCAATTCATGGAGCGAGGGCTGGTCGCGGAAATCGAGGCTGATCTTCTCGATGACGCGCCGGACGGTATCGTAGTCGGAGCCTTCCGGCGTGATGTCCTTTTGAAGCACGGCGCTGTGGGCATTCATGGCGATGATCTCCTGATGCCGCGAATATCGCGCGCCGGAAGGGTCGCCGCCACCCGATTCTTGACGGTCGCTCAGGCTGCCTTCTCGATCCTCAATTCGACGTGCAGGCCCGCGGCCACCGCCATGTTGACGAGCGTGTCCAGTCCGAACAGGCCAACCTTGCCGCGGAGCAGATCGGAAATGCGCGGCTGCGTGACACCCAGGCGTTGTCCAGCCTCGGCCTGCGTCCAACCTTCCGCTCGGATATGCTGCTCGAGGGACATCATCAGCGCCGAGCGCAGCTTCATGTTCTCGGCCTCGACCGGCGTGTCCTCGATCGCGTCCCAAACGCTTGTGAAGCTTTCCTTCGTCATCGCTCAATCTCCTTCAGGAGGTCTCGATACCGCTTCGTTGCAAGATCGATGTCCGGCTTGTCGGTAGCTTGTGACTTCTTCTGGAAACAATGCAGGACGAAAACGGAACCCTGAAGCTTTGCGACGTAGACGATCCGGAACGCACCGGCTTCATCCCTGAGACGAATCTCGCCTACGCCTCGGCCGATCGTCGTCATCAGCTTCCAGTCGATGGGGTCAAGACCCTGCTGCACCCTGTCCAATTGGTAGCCTGCATCGCGCCGTACTGTCGACGGAAACGCTCTCAAATCGTCGAGCGCGCTTCCAATGAATGTGACGGTTCTCGCGCGTGGAGTCATGCACGCACAATATACAAGTTTTTGTATTTATCGCAACGTCTCGCAGCTCTACCGCATCTTCGCCGTCGCCAGCGCCTGGCCGAATGCCGCCGCAAAGCTCTCGCGGTCGTCGGGGTTGAGGAACGCGCCGATGGCCACGCGCCGGCCTTCGCCTTCCACCGTCATGTCGGTGATCCCGATCTCGTCGTGGCGGGCGATGCGGAATTTGGTCCAGAACGGGTTGAACGCGTGCGCTTCCGCGCGGCCGGACGGCGCGACCTTGCGGATGTCGAGGCGGGTGCGCGAGACGGCGACCTCCTCGCGGGCACGGCCGGAGCGGTAGCTGGCGCGGAAAGCGAGATAGATCAGCAGGACGTCGAGGCCGAAGAAACCGAAGACCGGCCAGGCGCCCATCGACAGAAACATCCCGCCCATGCCGATCCAGATGGCGACGAGCAGGCCCATCAGGACGAAGAAGCCCGTGCGCCCGAGCGAGCGGTGCGGCGTCAAAAGCGCCTTGAAGATCGGCGCGTCTTCGGCATTTGTGTCGGCCATCCCTCAAATCTATAGAAGCCGCATGGAAAAGCCCAAGACGAAAAACGCCGTTCCGGCGGCCGCCCGTTCAAATCTGCGCGACGCTGCGAAACGCAAGGCGAAGACGCCTGCCCGGCGCACGCGCTACACGCGGGCGGAGATCTCCGAGATTTTCCGCCGCTTCCATGTCCAGCGGCCCGAGCCGCAGGGCGAACTGGAGCACGTCAATGCGTTCACGCTGCTGGTCGCGGTCGTGCTTTCGGCGCAGGCGACGGATGCCGGCGTCAACAAGGCGACGCGGGCGCTTTTCGCCATCGCGGAAACGCCGCAAAAGATGCTGGCGCTCGGTGAGGCGAAGGTCGGCGAACATATCAAGACGATAGGGCTGTGGCGCAACAAGGCGAAGAACGTCATCGCGCTCTCGGAGGCGCTGATCCGCGAGCATGGCGGGGAGGTGCCGGGCGACCGCGACGAACTGGTGAAGCTGCCGGGCGTCGGGCGCAAGACGGCAAATGTCGTGCTCAACATGGCGTTCGGCCAGCCGACCATGGCGGTCGACACGCACATATTGCGGATCGGAAACCGGATCGGGCTTGCGCCGGGCAAGACGCCCGACGAAGTGGAAGACATTCTCGTCCGCATCATTCCGGACGAATACATGCGCCACGCCCATCACTGGCTGATCCTGCACGGACGCTATGTGTGCAAGGCACGAAAGCCGGACTGTCCGGCCTGCCTGATCGCCGATATCTGCAAGTCGGCGGAAAAGACGACATCCGTGCCCGCGCCGCTGGTCCCGATCGAGCCGCTGGAAGAGGCGTCCGTCTGATCAGTTCGAGCTGTAGAGCTTCCAGCCCTTGGTGAACTTGCCGTCCTTCAGGTCGGAATGGGTCGTGACGCGGTTGCGACCGCCATTCTTCGAGGCGTAGAGCGCCCGATCGGCCTTGCGGTAGAGTTCGTCCGGCCCCTTGGCTTCGGAGGCCATGCAGACGCCGAAGGAGACGGTGATCGGCCCGTAGTCGGTTCCCGTCTTGGCGTTGACGAAGGGAGTCTGCTCGACCGTTGCGCGGATTTCCTCGGCCAGGTCCATGACCGCCTTTTCGCTCATGCCGGTTACGATGACGCCGAATTCCTCGCCGCCGGTGCGTGCGGCCGTCACGTTGGTCGACATGGAGGCCTTGAAGACCGAGGCGACGATCTGCAGGATGCGGTCGCCGATCGGGTGACCGTGCTTGTCGTTGACCGGCTTGAACCGGTCGATGTCGGCCAGGACGAGCGCGCCGAACATCGCCTCGCGGCGGTCGACATAAATCCCTTCCATCGCGCGGTCGAAGGCGCGGCGATTGGCCAGCCCGGTCAGCGCGTCGGTCTCGGACAGCTTCTTGTATTCCTCGAGTTCGGCCTTCACCGCCTCCAGTTCGCTCGACTTGTCCTGCATCGTGGAGGCGACCCGGCGTGTACTGTCGAGCGCCGTATCGGTCGCGCTCGACATGACGTTGGCGACCTTCTGCAGAAAGTCCTGGGAAACCGTGCTGCGCGCGCGCAGGCCCTGCGACGTCACGTCGAGGATCTCGCCGTATTTCTCGCGCGACGACCGTTCGCTCCGGAGCAGCAGCAGGATTTCGTCGAGCTTGAGGCTCATCGAGGCATGCGCCGTCTCGATGATCCTGTCGCCGCGCCCGCGGCCAAGGCACCGCTCGGCCATGCGGTCGAAAGCGTCCTGACCCGGTGTCTGGCCGATTGCGGCAATCGCTTCCACCAGTGCCGGATTGGCGCCGCTCAGAGCCTCGTAGACGACTTCATAGTTTCTGGGGAGCGCTTCCAAATGCATCTGGCGCAGCCGTGCGAGCACGTTTGCGCCAATATCGGCCGCAAGCGGCTCGGGCATTTCCGAAAGCTGCATTCGTACGTGACCCCCAAATGCCACCTCCCACGCAAAGCGCGGTCAGCGGGCGGACCCTAAGTCTCGCCTTTCGCTAGACTAACGTAACGTCATTGAACGGTCCGTTAATCGGCATGGAAGTCTGGCAAAGGGCTGATGCCTTCTTGAAGACCCCTGAATCCCCGCGGTCTTTTAGTGACAAAGCTGGAGTCGAGGCAAGAGCATTTCTCACATGGGGCGCCCAAAAGGAGCGCTGTCAGCCGCTGCGGCAAGCTCGCCATCAGCTTGAAGTCGTTCGACAAATGCCGATTCGAGGTGTTTTGGAGGCGATCCGACCAGACGCCGAGCCGATTTGGTGGTCGAATGTGCGAGAACTGCCTTGGTCTTTGCCGAAATTCTGCGAAGGCGCTTCAAGCGAGACGTGGTCAGATCAAGTTCCCGTGAACGAAAAAGCAGGACGAGTGCAGCGAGGTCGTTGTGCTCGCCCAGTCTCTCGCCGAGTTCCTCAAGACGCGCCCGCTTTTTCTTTACCCGTTGCGGCCACAGCTCGCGCAGGAGCCCAAGCTGCGTCCAATGGGCCTTCACGGCTTTTCGCAGGTCGTGAAAATCCTCGTCCTGCGTCTGCGCCTCGGCTCTTTTCAGCGCCCGCTGCGCCCGTCGCAAATTGGCCTTCACGCCCGCAGCGAGAACGGCCGCAGCCGCGTCGGGTTCGGCCGGCAATTGCCAGCGATCCATGTCGAGACGCATTTGCTCGACGCGTTCGAGCCCCTCTTCGATGCGCCCACCAAGCACATCGCCATCGATGACATGCGCGTCGCGCCGCATTTCGAGCCGCGCCTTCAGGGCGATGAGCGCCTTCGCGTGATCGGGATACGCGGCCCGGAGCCGCTCGACCGCCTCGACCAGAGACGCTGCATTGCGAGCGTCGGCGAATGAGCGGGAGAGGTCGCGCAGGCGCGCATTTTCAACGGCGTAGAACGGCTCGTCGGCAGTGCGAAGGAGCTTGAGCAGCGCGCGTGCCTTCTTGATCGCCTTGCGTGCGTCGTGAAGGCCTTCGTCGCGGTGCTCGCGCGCATGGGCAAGTCCCGCGGCGATCGCGGCCAGGTCATTTTGCAGGAGACGCCGCGCTTCCTCGGCGAGCGGCCGCTGCGGGTCGATCCGGCGGCGCGTCATTGCCGACCTTCCGGCAAGCCGTCGCGCACGAGAACGGCATTGTAGTAGCGCGGGTCGTCGGTGACCTCTCGTCCGATCCAGTCAGGAAGCGGCCCGTCATGGACGCGCTCGGTCTCCAGTTCGGCGATCACCAGTCCCGCCAGCCGGCCGTGAAACTCGTCGATCTCGAAGGTGAGGCCCTGCCACGGCACGATATGGCGCTGCTTGTCGATCGTGTCGGCCGCATGAGCGAGGATCGCCTCGGCGTCGGCGAGCGGGATCGCGTACTCGAACTCTTCGCGCGCCGGTCCCGCAGGGCCGAATTTGAGCGTCAGCCACGCATCCAGGCCAGATATGCGCACACGAACCGACCGATCAGGGGCGCTGCAGACATATCCCTGACGCAACGCCTGGACGGAGACCGCGTGGCGGCGCCAGGTGTCCGAAGCGAGCAAAAACTTGCGTTCGATCTCGATGGCCATCGCGCTTCATATGAAACCTGCCGCCATCAAGGCAAGTGTGGCCCGGCTTCGCCGCGAAGCCGGGCCACCAAATTCCGCTCCCCGCTATCCCGCTGACCGCCCGGGGCGAGGGAGAAGGGTTGATCTGCCGTCAGGCGGGTGATGGACGAAATGCCCGTCACCCCGGCAGCACCGCAACGGCCCAAGCACCCTGCGCGGGATACCGGCGCGGCGAATGACGTTGCTGCCTGAGATTTGACCTATTCGGCAGCCGCCAGATTGACGCCGCCGCGTTCGGCGAGTTCGGTCAGCTTCTTGTCGGTGGCCTTTTCCTCATCGAGCGTCTGTTGGAGGATCGCTGCGCAATCGCTGCGCCCAAGCTTGTTCGCCCAGGCGATCAGCGTTCCGTAGCGCGTCATCTCATAGTGCTCGACGGCCTGTGCGGCAGCGACGAGCGCGGCATCCAGCACCTGCTTGTCCTCGACCTCGCCGGCGATCTCGTCGGCTTCCTTGAGGATGCCGTCGATCGCGGGGCAGTTTACGCCCTTCGCCTCGACGCCGTGAAGCTCGAACACGCGCTCGAGCCGCGAAACGTGGCCTTCCGTCTCGCGCAGATGCGTTTCGAAGCCCCTGCGCAGCTCGGGGCTCGTCGCCTTCTCGATCATCTTGGGCAGATTTTTCACGATCTGCTTTTCGGCATAGTAGATGTCGCGCAAGGTATGGACGAAGAGATCGTCCATCGTCTTGATGTCTTTCGAAAAGAGACCCATTCGTCGGTCCTTCCTCGTCTCGATTGGTGGCGGGATTGCCCGTGCCTGATGCTGATCCAACGCCGGTTTCAGGGGCATGTTCCGAAACGATGCCGATCGTGATCGAATGTTTCAGGCCTTCTGAAACCGTGGCATTTACGCAACACTCAAGCCGAAGCCGAATTGTGGCGCAAATGCGCCACCAAACCCGCGCATTTCCGCCATTCTTGAGGGCAGAAATGCCGCATGAATTAATTTTCGATTCATCGGAAATTCATCTGATTTCGCTATTTTGGAGCCATTCGGAAGGGACAACCGACTGGTCAGGGATTTTGGGTCATGCGTATCTGGGCTCGCCTCAACAATCTTCCCCGCGCGCTGCGCGAGTTTCTGCTGCCGACCTATCGGCCCGAGCGCCATTACATGCGTGGCCCCGGCCCGGCCTGCGCGCGCCGTGGCGGCAGTGCGGTCATGCGCTGATTGATGATCAGGTGCGTGTGGCGATCGCAGCCGCCGCGCCGACCATGATGGCCGCAGCGGTGCGGTTCAGCCGCCTGAGTGCATGCGGCGTCGACAACAGGCCCCGAGCCCGCGCAGCAAGCGCCACATAGGGCAAAAGCACCACCATCAGGATCGCGAAGGTCAGACCGGCGAGCACCAGGAAATCGCCGGCGGAGACCGTCCGCAAATCGAGGATGGTGGGCAGCAGCGCCAGATAGAACACCATCACCTTGGGATTGCCGAGCGTGACCACGAGCCCGCTCAGGAAGGAAGCCGCAAAGCCCTCCGCTCGCCTGGCCTCAACGCGCTCCGCCGAAAGACCGGCATTCCAAAGCTTGAAGGCGAGATAGAGCAGGTAGGCGATGCCGGCATATTTGACGACGAGAAAGGCCGTGCCGAACGTCTGGGCGACGAAGGCGAGGCCCATGACGGCCGCCGCCAGATAGACGATGTCGCCAACCGCCAGACCCATCGCCATCGGCACGGTGGAGCGGACGCCGGAGCCCAGCGCGCGCGCAACGAGCGCGATGATGCCGGGACCGGGAATGGCCGCGGCAATGGCGAGGGCGGCGCTGTAGGCGACGAAGCCTGCGAGTGTCATGAGCCGAAATCCGCTGGAAACGGCGCCTTATGACACAAGGCGCGACCAACGAGAAGCCCGCAAAAAAGAAGCGGCGCGGCAGCCACGAAGGCGCCAGCGCCGCTTGCCCGGCCGCGAGACTGATCCGCTACTCGGCAGCCGAACGCTGTGCCGAACCACCTTCCACCGCCTCGATGATGGCGGCGCAGAAGGCGTCCAGATCTCCGGGATTTCGTGCCGTGATCAAATTGCCGTCGCGAACGGTGGTGGAATCCTCCCACCGCGCTCCGGCGTTGATCATGTCGGTCTTGATCGACTTGTAGGACGTCGCCTTGCGGCCCTCGACGAGCCCGGCCTCGATCAGGAGCCAGGGCGCGTGGCAGATGGCCGCGAGCGGCTTGCCGGTCTTGTCGAACGCCTTGACGAACGAGACCGCCTTTTCCTCGACCCGCAGCAGGTCGGGGTTGATCTGGCCGCCCGGCAGGACGAGCGCGTCATAATCCGAAGCGGAGGCGTCGGCGAGCACCTTGTCGACCGGGACGGCCTTGCCCCAGTCGTCCTTGTCCCAGCCGGTAATCTCGCCCGCTTCGAGCGAGACGATTTCGACTTTCGCGCCGGCCTCTTTCAATTTCTGCAGCGGAACCTCCAGTTCCGACTGCTCGAAACCGTCGGTGGCGAGGATCATGATCTTCGATTGACCGATAGCCGGCATGGTGCGTCTCCTTAACTTGAATGCGCGTCCCGAACGGGCGCTGCATCCAAACGTGGAGCATCAGCTTTTGTTCACCATGATCTTGCCGGTGCCGACACGAATTGTTTCAGGTCCCGGTCGAGCCGAAGCCGCCCGTCGCGCGCGCCGTCTCACCGAGATGCGAGCGCTCTTCCAGGCGCGGGCGCACGACCGGCGCCACGACGAGTTGCGCGATGCGCATTCCGCGCGTCACCGCAAACTCCTCGTCGCCCAGATTGACCAGCAGCACCTTCACCTCGCCGCGGTAGTCGCTGTCGATGGTGCCGGGCGTGTTGAGGCAGGTGATGCCGTGCTTCAGCGCCAGCCCGGAGCGCGGGCGCACCTGCACCTCGTATCCGGCCGGGATTTCCATGACGAAGCCTGTCGGAACCAGAACGCGCCGCCCGGGCAGGACGAGCATTTCGCGATCGGCCGGAACGGCGGCGCGGACATCCATGCCCGCCGCCTCCTCGCTCGCATAGGAGGGAAGATCGAGCCCTTCGCCGTGGGGAAGACGCTGGAAACCGATGGTGGGGGAGGTGGCGCTGGTCATGGCGGCCTCTATTCCCCGTCGCGCGCGGCGCGTCAATCGTCGTCGATCGATTCCCTACCCGATATCTCGTCGATGGAAATGCGGAAGAAGACCTGTTCGGACTTGAAGGCGAGCGCCGGCGCGACGGGCTTGTACGCACCCGGCTCCCACCACGCTGCATGACGGCTGAGCAACTGCCACGCCTGATCGCGCAGGCGCTTGAAGCCGATCCGGTCGGGCAGTTCCTCGAACCGGCCGCGCACTATCACCGTGCGCCAGTGCTGCGGCGTTTCGATCTCCTCGACGAGGATGGCGACCCCGGCATCGGCCCGCATTGCCTCGATCTTCCGGCCCGGCATCGAGAAGGCATAGAGATGATCATCGGACCGCGCATAGTGGATCGGGACGACATAGGGCAACCCGGCGCTGACGCAGGCGAGCCGGCCAAGCCGGTTCTTCGCGACGATGTCGAGACATTTCTCCCGGTCGAGCTGTCGAACGATCATCGCAAATCCCTCCGGCCAGCGATGATGCGCCCGAACGAGGGACGTGTCACCAGCCCTATCGGACAATCGGCGGCAGCATCATCGTCTCCTTGATCTCTTCCATGACGAAGGAGGCCGAAACGTCCGACAGCGGCACCTTGGCGATCAGTCGCTGATAGAGCCGGTCATAGGCCTTCACGTCCGGCACGCGGGCGCGCAGCACATAGTCGAGATCGCCCGACATGCGGTAGACGCCCTGGATTTCCGGGATCGACTGGACGGCGCTGCGAAACCGGTCGAGCCAGCCCGGCTCGTGATGGGTGGTGCGCACGAGGATGAAGACTGAAAGCCCGTAGCCGAGCCGCTCGGCATCGACCAGCGCGACGCGGCCGGTGATGATACCCTCCTCCTCCATCAGCTTCACCCGTCGCCAGCAGGCGTTGCGCGACAGATGGACCTCTTCCGACAACTGGTCGATCGACAGCGATGCGTCGCTCTGAAGGGCGGCGACGATACGCCGGTCTATTTCATCGATTTGATAAGCCATATTGGGATGATGTCCCAATATACGACCCTTCACAAGGAATCTTTGGGACATTCGAGGCCGCTTGCCGTGCGATCCTGTGCATCACAAATCGGGGAATCAGACATGACCACGCGCATCGCACGCATCTTCACCGACCATCCGGCCAATGTCGGCGAGACCTATTTCGGCCACATGGCCTTTGCCGCCTGGTTCGCCTCGCGGCTCAGCATGGCGGCCGGCGCGGCGCTGATCCACGCGGTCCTGCCCTTTGCCTTCGAGACGACCGCCAGCCGCATCGTGCGCGAGCTTTACGAGCGCACCTCGAAGCGCGCCGGCACGCACTGACGCCAGATCAGGGTTTGACTCCCGCGCGCCAGGCGTTATGCGTCCTCGCATCAGCCGCTTGAACGCTATCCGGAGAGACAGACCATGCAGGGCGTGACCGTCGTCGACCACCCGCTTGTCCAGCACAAGCTCACCATCATGCGCGACAAGGCGACGTCGACCGCCAGCTTCCGGCGGCTCCTGCGCGAGATTTCGCTGCTTCTCTGCTACGAGGTGACGCGCGAACTCGAGCTGACGACGCGCGAGATCGAGACGCCGATGCAGCCGATGACGGCCCCGACGCTGGAAGGCAAGAAGCTGGTCTTCGCCTCGGTCCTGCGCGCCGGAAACGGCCTTCTCGACGGCATGCTCGACCTCGTGCCCGCCGCCCGCGTCGCGCATGTCGGGCTCTATCGCGACCACGAGACGCTGCAGGCGGTCGAGTATTTCTTCAAGGCCCCGAGCGATCTGGCCGACCGGCTCGTCATCGTCGTCGATCCGATGCTCGCCACCGCCAATTCCGCGATCATGGCCGTCGACAAGCTCAAGGAACGCGGCGCGACCAACCTGCGCTTCCTGTGCCTTCTCGCCGCGCCCGAGGGCATCGACCGCTTCACCAAGGCCCATCCCGACGTGCCGGTCGTCACCGCCTCGATCGACGAGAAGCTGAACGAGAAGGGCTATATCGTGCCGGGCCTCGGCGATGCGGGCGACCGCATGTACGGCACGAAGTAGGCTCTTAACCGCCGCTTAACGCTTCGCCCATGTAGCGCGCGGCGTTAAGCGCGCGGGAGGTTCCTGCGCGGTAGTTTGGGCCAGTTCCGTGCCGGAGTGGCCCATGCTTCGCAATCTCATGCTCGTCGGAGCGGCTGTCGTCGCGGCCGCGATCGCCGTCCCCGCCATCCACGACGCCAATCCGGACCTGTTGCCGGGACTGGCGCAAGCCGGGCTCGGGCGCGGTGAAGCGGACGCACCGCCGACGATCTCTATGCTGGCGCACCCGCCGGCGACCGCGACCGGACGCCGCGTACGCCTCGAACCCGACGGCCGTGGTCACTTCATCGGCGACTTCCGCCTGAACGGCCGCACCGTCGAAGCCATGATCGACACCGGCGCCAGCGTCGTCGCAATCAACACGACAACTGCGCGGCGGATCGGCGTGAGCGTCTCGACCGCTGATTTCAAGCACCCGGTCAACACCGCCAACGGCACCATCCATGCCGCGGCCGCCACGCTGTCCCGGCTGGAAATCGGCGGCATCGTCGTGCGCGACGTCCAGGCCATGGTGCTTGACGACGAGGCGTTGTCGGGGACGCTGATCGGGATGAGTTTTCTCAACGGGCTGCGCAGGTTTGGGGTGGAGAACGGACGGTTGCTGCTGGAGCAGTAAGGGCGTGAGGTTTTGTTTGAAGTTCATGACCACCGCATGCGGTGGTCATGAGACCCCCACTCTATATCCCTTCCCACAAGGGGGGAGGGAGGCCGTCAGCGTAGCGATTGTTCGACAACGCTGCACCTGGATTGAAGAGAGGGCGCGACGCTCACGTCTCCCTCCCCACAAGGGGGATCGTTGCAAAATTGGTTGTTTGTGATTCAGTCGTCTTGGTTTGGAGGCGGTTTGATGAGCGGTCAGCTTGGTTTTGGCGATGGGTGGATATCGGCCAGGGTCGGCCACAATGCGATGTTGGAGCGCCTGGCGGGCGAGGTGAAGTGGTA